>NZ_CAJNBL010000017.1 GCF_905221025.1 Candidatus Nitrotoga fabula | reverse complement strand
TGCTGGAACCAATCGGGTATATTCCACCCGCAGAAGCTGAGGTAAACTACTATCGGCAACTCGCTAAACAGGCCGCTACGGTGGCATGAACTTAAACCAAATAGCCTCCACGAAACCCGGGGCGATTCAGCCCGACTCGAAACCAGTCGTCTCCTGCCGCAACTTGCGCAGATCCAGGCTGCGACGGAATCCCAAAAAGCCGTGGTGGATCGACTTCTGAACGGCACCCGAAAGGAAGAAATCGCCCAGGCGAAAGCCAATCTTGAATCGGCCAGGGCCGACTCGATCAATGCAACTTCGCAATATACGCGGAGCAAGGCAATGGGCCGGATAGCTGCGGTCAGCCAGCAGGACGTCGATCAGGCAAAAGCCACAGCTTATATGGCTGCCGCCAAGGTTAATGTGGCGCAAAACGCACTCAAGCTGGCCGTCATCGGTCCCCGACCTGAAGACATTGCACAAGCCAGAGCGCAACTTCGAAGCTACGAGGCGCAACTGGACTTGTTACGCCAACAGGTAGCCGACGCCGAATTACGTGCCCCCTTCGATGCGGTGGTTCAGTCTCGGCTGATGGAACCGGGTGAAATGGCTTCACCAACCAAGCCGGTATTTTCCCTGGCCACTATCGGTACGAAATGGGTTCGTGCATACATTCCGGAACCGAATCTAAGTCATGTCCGCAATGGCTCACGAGCAAAAATTCGAGTAGATAGCATGCCAGATCTTGCGCTGGATGGATGGGTTGGTTTTATTTCACCGGTAGCTGAATTCACGCCCAAGACAGTGCAGACCGAGGATTTGCGTACCAATCTGGTCTATGAAATCAGGGTGTTTGTAAAGGACAAAGGCAACATATTGCGCCTGGGTATGCCTGCGACCGTGAAGTTATGGTCTCACGTTCGACATCAAGAATCTGCCGGTGGCAGTAGTTGTCGAACACACATCCGAGAACACCAACAGTGCCGTATCAGCACTCAGACTCTCCAGCTATTTCGTTGTCCATCCGGTAAGAACCATAGCTGAGGCAGAGCATCTCATGGCCAAAAAAGAGGTCCGTGCCATCCTGCGCTTCCCGCCCCATTTCTCCCGTGATGTCACAAATGGTGACGCCACACTGCTGGTTCCGTAAATGCGACCGATCCAAACACCGCCAGAATTGCCTCAAACTATATTAATGGTGCAATCAATACCTGGCAGGCACGTGATGCAAAAGACGGCCGACCCGTACTCGAAATGGCAAACATCGTCATCGAGAATCGCGTGTGGTTCAACGAGGCGAACCAGAGTCAATGGTTCCTCGTTCCGGGCGTCATCGTTCTGGTGATGACACTGATTGGAGCCTTGATGACCTCGCTGGTGATTGCTCGCGAGTGGGAGAGAGGGACGTTCGAGGCCTTGTTTGCGACTCCCGTCCGTCCGGGGGAAATCCTGTTGAGCAAGACCATTCCCTATTTCATCATGGGAATGCTCGGGCTAGCGCTCTCGGTCATCGGCAGCCAGCTCCTGTTTGGCGTTCCGCTGCGCGGTTCATTATGGCTGCTGGTCCTGGTGTCATCGCTCTATTTACTGGTCGCACTCGGGATCGGCCTGGTCATTTCCTCGGTAACCAAGAGCCAGTTCCTTGCCAACCAGCTTACCTTTCTGGTCACGTTCCCACCGGCGATCATGCTGTCGGGCTTTATCTTTGATATCCGCAGCATGCCGATTGGCCCTCAGATCGTGACCCACATCTTACCGGCGCGCTACTTCGTCAGTTCCCTGCAGACGCTTTTCCTCGCCGGTGACGTTTGGGCAGTCATCCTGCCCGATTCGGCAGTTCTTGCAGTCATGGCAGCGATCCTGATGCGGATCGCCATCAAGTCCACCCGCAAGACCATTGGCTGAGGCTGCCATGATCGATTCCATTTATCGCATTTTTGCCCTGATCCGGAAGGAACTGCTGGCGATCCTGAAGGATCCCAAGAGCCGCATCACGGTATTCGTACCGCCGATCCTTCAGTGCCTCATCTTCGGTTACGCCGCCAGTTATGACCTCAACCACGTTCCGTATGTGGTTCTGGATCGGGACCATAGCGGAGCCTCGCGGGCGCTGATCGCAGCCATCGATGGCAATGGTACATTCGATCGTGTTGCCACTTTGCAGAAAGCCTCCGAGATTCCGGATCAGATCACTGAAAAGCGCGCTGTCCTGGCAATCTCCATCGATCGAGATTTCGAGCGCCAGTTAATGGCCGGCAAGGCAGCCATGGTTCAGGTCATTGCCGATGGTCGAAATACCAATACCGCCAGAACGGCCCAAGGCTACATCAACGCGATCACTGCGGACTTTGCCCAGAAATGGCGTGACGAGAATGGATACTCTGCGGCACCAGGCATTCAGGTGATCACCCGTGCCTGGTACAACCCGAATCTCGAAACCCGGTGGACCATGATTCCATCGCTAATCTGCATGATCACGATGATTATGACCATGACCTTGACCGCAATGTCCGTTGCTCGCGAGCGGGAGGCCGGCACTTTGGAGCAGCTGCTGGTTACACCCTACCGACCCTACGAAATCATCATCGGTAAGGCTTTGCCATGTATGCTGGTCGGCCTGATCCAGGCTTCGTTGATTTTGCTGGTCGCACAACTCTGGTTCCGCATTCCTTTTGCAGGCTCCTACTTCATCCTTTACCTGAGCCTGATCGAGTTTCTGGCCGCATCTGTAGGCATCGGCCTGTTCATCTCGTCGATCGCCAAAAACATGCAGCAGGCGATAATCGGCTCGGTCATCGTGTTGATGCCATTCATGTTGATGTCCGGCCTGACGACGCCGATCATGAACATGCCAGTTGTCATTCAATACCTGACCAGTCTCAACCCGCTGCGGTACGCGATCAGCATGACCCGTCAGATTTATCTCGAAGCTGCCGGGATTAGCCAACTTCTCCCCGAGATGCTGGCACTGGTGGCGATTTCGGCGGTCACACTACCAATTTCCGCGTGGATGTTCCGGAACCGGCTGACTTAAGTCAGTTAATCAGCATCGAATTTTCGCCAGCAAACAATGCTGTTGCTTTCTGGTGTCAATTGATATCCATCTGTTTAATTGAATAAATGATCTTCTATCTGGAATCAGTGGACGCTGAAAGCGGAACCATTGAACACTATTTAACAAAACCGGGCTAACGATTAAGGAAGTTAGGCCACAACAATCCCCGCCTTCAACATCCAGATTGTTTATTGCAGCGAATTGCGTAGAATCCAAAACCTTACTCAATAGATACAATTGGACAATACCAATGTAAGCTTTATTTTCCGCGAACTGCTTTCCCATCCATTTAATTCGCGGGAGGCTTCATCTTGGCTGCGTCTTTCCGTCCAATATACAAGTATTGGCAATTCGCCAGAACAATAAGTGAATTTTGACTTAAACCAAATAGCCTCTACCAATCCCGGTGGCGGTTCACGCTGCATGACAGCCAGACTCCGCTGCCCACCGCTTTGACTTGCTGACTGATTCCACCATCACCAACCATCTGCCGCCGAAATTTCGGAAGATGTCCGGTCAAACTGAACAACTTCAGTACTGTGTTATATCACTGTTCTCGTGAAGTCAAACAAAGCGTAATACATCGCCGGTTAGAACGCCAGCATCTGGCGCAAGGCATGCGTACTGCATGACCACACGGATAACCATAGTATTTAATCTATCATTTTTATTAAAAAATACAATTGTTATTTATAGGTATATCTGCGTTATAGTTGCGCCACGCTCGAATGAGCCAGAAGAAGCTGGTCTGCACAGATCAGCATACGTTTAACTTGAAATCAAGGAGCCTGCAATGGCAGTCAAGACTTACAACGCCGGTGTAAAAGAATACAGGCAAACATACTGGACGCCAGAATACACACCGCTGGATACCGACATCCTAGCTTGTTTTAAAATCACTCCACAAGCCGGGGTACCCCGTGAAGAAGTGGCTGCTGCCGTTGCAGCTGAATCCTCCACTGGAACCTGGACCACGGTTTGGACCGACCTGCTGACCGACCTGGATTACTACAAGGGTCGCGCCTATCGTATCGAAGACGTTCCCGGCGACGACACCTGCTTTTTCGCCTTCGTAGCCTACCCGATCGATCTTTTTGAAGAAGGCTCGGTGGTGAACGTGCTGACCTCCCTGGTCGGCAACGTATTCGGATTCAAGGCGCTGCGCGCCCTGCGCCTGGAGGACGTGCGCTTCCCTATCGCCTACGTGAAAACCTGCGGCGGCCCACCACAGGGTATCCAGGTTGAGCGCGACATCATGAACAAATACGGGCGTCCACTGCTTGGTTGCACCATCAAACCCAAGCTCGGCCTATCCGCCAAAAATTACGGTCGTGCCGTTTATGAATGCCTGCGTGGCGGTCTGGATTTCACCAAGGACGATGAAAACGTCAACAGTCAGCCGTTCATGCGCTGGCGCCAGCGTTTCGAGTTTGTGCACGATGCAACCCTGAAAGCCCAGCGCGAAACCGGGGAACGCAAAGGCCACTATCTGAATGTAACCGCTCCTACTCCAGAAGCCATGTACGAGCGCGCTGAATTTGCCAAGGAGCTTGGTGCTCCGATTATCATGCACGACTACCTGACTGGCGGCCTGACAGCCAACACCGGTCTGGCAAACTGGTGCCGCAAGAATGGCATGCTGCTGCACATCCACCGCGCAATGCACGCCGTGCTCGACCGCAACCCGCACCATGGTATCCACTTCCGTGTGCTTGCCAAGGTACTGCGCCTGTCTGGCGGTGACCACCTGCACTCCGGTACCGTTGTAGGCAAACTGGAAGGCGACCGCGAAGCCACATTGGGCTGGATCGACATCATGCGCGACGAATTCATCAAGGAAGACCGCAACCGCGGCATTTTCTTCGATCAGGACTGGGGCTCCATGCCCGGCGTGATCCCGGTTGCCTCCGGCGGTATTCACGTATGGCACATGCCGGCGCTGGTCACCATCTTTGGCGATGATTCCGTACTGCAGTTCGGTGGCGGGACCCTGGGCCACCCATGGGGCAACGCTGCGGGCGCAGCGGCAAACCGCGTGGCACTGGAAGCCTGCGTGGCAGCCCGCAATCAAGGGATTGCCGTTGAGAAGGAAGGCAAGGACATTCTGACCAAGGCCGCTGCTCACAGCCCGGAGCTGAAAATCGCAATGGAAACCTGGAAAGAAATCAAATTCGAGTTCGACACCGTCGACAAACTGGATGTGGCTCACAAATAACCGGACAGCACAGGCTCCAGGCTGCGGCCTGGCCTGTATGATATATATTAAAGGAGTAAATCATGAGTGAAGTAATGGATTACAAATCGCGCCTGAGCGATCCGTCAAGCCGCAAGTTCGAGACTTTCTCCTACCTGCCTGCAATGACAGAAAATGAAATCAGGAAACAGGTGGAGTATCTGATCTCCAAGGGCTGGAATCCGGCTATCGAGCATACCGAACCGGAATTCGTGATGGATTATTACTGGTATATGTGGAAGCTGCCGATGTTCGGCGAAACTGATGTGGACAAGGTTCTAGCCGAAGCCGATGCTTGCCGCAAGGCAAATCCGAACAACCACGTGCGCCTGATTGGTTACAACAACTTCAATCAGTCGCAAGGTGCAGCCATGGTCATTTACCGTGGCAAGACCGTATAAAAATACGCCCCTTCCCCGTCGCCTGACCACAGGCGGTGGGGAATCCCAGGATCACCGGGAATATTCCTAGCACACGGACGCAAGTGACTGCGCAAAGCGGGTATTTGCTCCCTTGGGTTGAAAACAATACATGGATGGAAACTGAAATGAGCGACATTATTGAACAGTACAGGATTAAAGAAGAACCATACTATCGCCCTGTCTCGGACGAAATCGAGCTGTACGAGGCGGCCTATTCCGTACGCATGCCCATGATGCTGAAGGGACCTACCGGCTGCGGCAAAACCCGTTTTGTCGAGCACATGGCCTGGAAGCTGGGCAAACCGCTGATCACGGTAGCATGCAACGAGGACATGACCGCATCCGACCTGGTCGGGCGCTTCCTGCTCGACGCCAGCGGAACCCGCTGGCAGGACGGCCCGCTGGCCATCGCCGCGCGCCATGGCGCCATCTGCTACCTGGACGAAGTGGTCGAAGCGCGCCAGGATACGACCGTGGTCATCCATCCTCTGACCGACAATCGCCGCGTACTGCCGCTGGAAAAAAAGGGGGAGCTGGTACACGCACACCCTGATTTTCAACTGGTGATTTCCTATAACCCCGGTTACCAAAGCCTGATGAAAGATCTGAAGCAGTCGACCAAACAACGTTTCGGCGGCCTCGATTTCAACTACCCAGAACATGCCGTCGAAACCGAGATTGTCGCGCACGAAACCCGGGTTTCAGCCGAGATTTCCGGCAAACTGGTTTCCATCGCCGAGCGGGCGCGCAATCTTAAAGGGCATGGGCTGGATGAGGGAATCTCGACCCGCATGCTGATCTATGCAGGCAGCCTCATCGCCACCGGGGTCGACCCGGTCAAGGCCTGCCGCGTGGCGCTGGTGCGACCGATCACCGACGACCCCGATATGCGCGACGCCCTCGATGCCGCGGTGACCACATTCTTTTAGTTCCGCCGGGCGGGCTGCTTCACTGTTTGTCCGCCCCGTTTACATTGTCTTTACTGGTGGAGTTACCATGTCAATCAGTCTTGAAGACTACCAGGAATTACTTGATTCACTCTCTCCAAAATTGCAGGAAACCCTTCATGCAGCATGGCATGAAGCAACCAGGATATTCAGTGCGCGTGGCCTGGACAACTACCTAAAGGGGGCTTCCGCCCTGAAAACACTGGGGAAGGACGACAGCCTGATCGCCACCTGGATCAACCATGCACCACTCGTTGCCAAAGAGATTGGCGAAGATGCAATACCGGATCTTGTACATAATACGCTGATGATGGCTTCCAAAACTTCCGGGGCAGTGATCGAACTGGTTCTCAGTACAGCGCCAACGGCAGCCAGCCGCCTCGGAGACGAGACCCTTTTCCGTGGTTACCTGCAGTTCCTGAACACCCTGGTTTCCCAGGCACCGCGCGGCATGCGGCCCATGCTTGAAAATCTGGAAGTGCTGTTCAACCAGCTTACCCTGGGCGGACTGCGCCGCTGGGCGCTTTGGGGCGCGCATGCCTATCGTACCAACTACCCGGAACAGGGCAGCTATTTCAGCCTGCAGTCCAAAGAATCCCTGGCAATGCTGCAAAAGGAGCGCAAGGGCACACTGTTCATCGATGTGCAGCGCCGCATCAATATGTACCTGCGCGCTTTATGGGCGCGAGATTTCTTCATGAAACCCACCTCCGGGGACTTCGAGACCCGCGAAGGCTACCGCCCCTATATCGAAGGTTACTTTCTGCATATACCCGATGCCTTTGACGATTTTTCCGCAGGAGAAATCCGCGTGCCCGGCGTGGAGGTATACCGTGCTGCCACAGCCCACTGCGCGGCCCACATTGTATACACGCGCGACCCTATCTCTGCCGAAGCGCTGAACCCATGGCAGATGGCAGTCATCAGCGTGGTGGAAGACGCACGCATCGAAATGCTGGCCGTGCGTAAATTCCCCGGTCTCAAACAACTGTGGACACAGTTCCACACCATAACCCCCGGCCAGAACAGCACGGCAGGCGATTACCTGAACCGGCTCGCACGCGCACTGCTGGATGACTGTTATCAGGACGATGATCCCTGGATCGCACAGGGACGCTTGTTGTTCACGCAGGCTTCCGGAGACATGGAAACGAACCAGACTTCCTGGGATATCGGGGTGCAGCTGGCGCACGAGTTCATGTCAAGGCACATTGCCTTCAATCCACGCACCGATCTGCTGTCTGCTCCCTATCGGGATGACAACCGCTACCTCTGGGAGTTCGAAGAGTTTGATTTCGACAAGGCGATGGCAGCCGGATACGAGACCCCGAGACAGGTCCGCAAATACGTCAGCCCGATCGAAATGGCCCATGAAATCGACGTCGAAACCGCCGGGGACGACGCGCAGGAAATATGGGTGCTGGACACCGAATTTTTTCCATACGAGGACATGGGTAAGTCTTTCAATGAAATGGAGGGAAATGAGCCGATATCCGAACCTTACCACTACTCGGAATGGGATTACCAGATCCAGCTGGAGCGGCCAGCCTGGGCTACCGTGCTGGAAAAACGCCCGAAAATGGGCAACCTGCAACTGATTGATGAAATCACTTCGCAGCACAAGCGAACGATCAACCGCCTGAAGTTCCTGCTGGATGCGCTGCAGCCGCAGGGAGTAACCCGTATCCGCAAACTGGAGGATGGAGACGAGGTGGATGTGAATGCAGCCATCCGTGCCATGATCGACATTCGCATGGGACAACAGCCCGATCAGCGCATCATGATGCGCTCGGTACGCAAGATACGCGATATCTCGGTAATGGTGCTGCTCGATCTATCCGAATCAACCAACGAGAAAGTGTCCGGGCAAGAATACAGCATCCTGGACTTGCAGCGCCAGGCCACCGTTTTGCTAGCGGACGCAATCAACAAGATCGGCGACCCGTTTGCGATCCATGGTTTCTACTCGGATGGGCGCCACAAGGTTGAATATGCGCGCTTCAAGGATTTCGACCAGCCATACAATGAGATTCCCAAATCACGGCTGGCCGGCATGAAAGGCCAGTTTTCCACTCGCATGGGTGCCGCCATCCGTCACGCCGGGCATTACCTGAAACTACAGAAATCCGCCAAGAAGCTGTTACTGCTGATCACCGATGGCGAACCGGCAGACATCGATGTACGCGATCCACAGTATTTGCGCTACGATACGAAAAAGGCCGTGGAAGAAATGGCCCGTTCCGGCATGACCACATTCTGCATCTCGCTTGATCCGCGGGCAGACCAGTATGTTTCCCGGATTTTCGGAGCCAAAAACTACATCGTTCTGGATCATGTGGAACGGCTACCAGAAAAACTACCCTCACTTTACGCAGGATTGACGCGATGACACAACAACTTTATGTCGGCATAGACAAGGATGCCAAAGGCGGACTTACCCACCTTGGACGCATCGTACGTGATGCCTGGATATTCGGTATCCTGCCGGGATCAGAAACTTGTGAAGGCTGGGATTCTGCCAGAATGCAGAACCTATATGAAAAGGTCTATGCCGCATGGGAACCCTACGCTCACCTGCCCAGCAAACTGCCGGAAAATCTGCGGGAAAAGCACGAGCAATACTATGCACAGGCCATAGAAGCCGCCCGCAATAGCGGATGGAATCCTGAACTGGACAAGGACGAATAAAACAGTTACCTGAATATCCCAGAAACCAACCAATGCCAGTAGCTGCAACTCTCATTACCAGACCATTATCCGAATTGGGCCGGGAATTTCCCGGCGTTTTTCAGCATGGCAGCCGGCGCAAACCCGGCTTCCAGCCGGGAAAACATGGACACGGGCAGATTCAGGATGGAAAAAAGCATCATAATGCACATTAGCTGTTGATCAGATGGCCCTTCGGTGGTAGCATCCGTATGCTGCAAATGGGTCAAATACAGCTTGTTTGGGAGGGTTGGCAATTACCAGCGGCCGACTGATTACACAAAACTATTTACACCCTCTTGTTAACTGGTACTATACGCAAATCAAGTCAACCTTGATCCCATATAACTATCCTTCCAACTTCATATTTAGGAGCTTTTCATGAAAAAGAGTCTTATAAATATCGCGATTGTGTCCTGTTTTGCATTAGGTGCCAGCTTGGCTAGCGCTGATTCCATGGTCGGCATTTCTGCTTCAGGCCTGTATAGCAATACCGGTGTTTCCTACGGCCCTTCCGGCGGCAGAACTGCTCAGGTTGGTGCTACCGGCCAGGTTCAGCCAGATGCAACCGGATTCACCATCCAGACCCAGCCACCAGCAGATTACCCACGTTACTTCCATTCTTCCAATCAAACCAACATTGTTCAATCCGGCCCAAATGGTCCATTCAATCAATTGGGCAATCCAGGAAGCCTGTCAGGTCACTGATTTATCCTGCTGAAATTCAGCGCAACAGTATTTTTGGACGGCAGGGTTCAATCCAGTTCTCTTCAGAAACAAGGTCAGCTTGCAGCTGGCCTTGTTTTTTCTTCATGATATACTGCCTGTTCAGCAGCATACGGCAGCCATCATACCCATTTTTTTCTGAAAACTGTATCCGCGCATCCCTTTCTGATCACGATACTCATTCAACACGACCCCCGGCGCATTTTCTCCAGCGCACGGATTCAGGTTTTGCCATACCTGCTGCAAGACATAAGCCCTGAACGGATGGCCTGGATCAATAGGCTTCCGGAACTAGGCATTACTGGTACTATCCAGCCAGAACAGAACTGAAGCCATTTACAGAATCATGGATACCTGCTTCCCGAACTCGTTATTCACACCAGGATCGATCGCTGTGTTCGGCGCGAGCGACCGTCCCGGATCAGTCGGCCAGGTCGTATTTCAGAACCTGCTGGATGCCGGATACAGAGGTCCGCTTTATCCTGTCAATCCGAAACATGCCAAAGTGCAAGGCAGGCGCGCCTATTGTTCCATCAAAGACATCAAGGGGCCTGTAGAACTGGCTGTGATCGCCACGCCGCCCGCGACTGTACCCGGCATAATCGAGCACTGTGGTAACCATGGCGTAAAAACAGCCGTCATCATCACCGCCGGATTTGGTGAAACCGGAGAACAGGGTGCAGAACTGGAAAGAAAAGTGCTGGAAACCGCACGCTGCCACAACATTCGCCTGCTTGGGCCGAACTGCCTTGGCATCATGCGGCCATCCATCGGCCTCAATGCGACTTTCTACAATGGCCATGCCATCGACGGCAGTATCGCTTTCGTTTCCCAGTCCGGGGCGTTATGTACTGCACTCCTGGACTGGTCGCAAAATACCGGCGTAGGTTTCTCCAGTGTAGTTTCCGTAGGATCATCGGCTGACGTGGATTTCGGGGAAATACTCGATTACCTGGCAGGGGATCCCAGAACCCAAAGCATCCTGATGTACATCGAGGGCATCCGCGACGCACGCCGTTTCTTGAACGCACTCCGTGCCGCTGCAAGCATCAAACCGGTGATCCTGATCAAGGTAGGCCGCCACCCCGCCGGATCCAGGGCAGCCTTGTCCCACACCGCCTCACTTGTCGGGGCGGATGACATATTCGATGCAGCGATCAGCCGCGCAGGGGGAGTCCGGGTACAAACCACCACGCAGCTGTTTAATAGCGCCATGGCTCTCTCTTGCGGCATACGCCCGACTGGGAAGCGTCTTGCCATCGTCACCAATGGCGGAGGACCCGGTGTAATCGGAGCAGACAGGGCGACTGACCTGGGGCTTGAGATGGCAAAACTGTCCGACGATACGATCGGATATCTCAACCTCCACCTGCCGCTGAACTGGTCGCACAACAACCCGCTGGACCTCATCGGCAATGCGCACCCGGATCTTTACCGGCATGCAGTCCAAGCTTGCCTGAACGATGAAAATGTAGACGGTGTGCTGGCCATCCTCACCCCGCAAGCCATGACCCGCCCACTAGAATCCGCGCAGATCCTGGTTGAACTGTCCAATACATGCAGCAAGCCGGTACTGGGCTGCTGGATGGGAGAAATGCAGGTAATGGAGGCGCGGAGGGAATTTCTCGGCACGCACAAGCCACACTTTGACACGCCTGAATCTGCCGTGGAAGTGTTCTCCTTTCTTGCTGCCTGTTATCAAAATCAGAAACTGCTGGCACAGCTGACTTGCTCCGTTCCGCAACAGGACAAGCCTGATGTGGGAAGCGCCCGGCGAATTATCGAACATGCGCTGAAGGATCAGCGCAATATCCTGACTGAAACAGAATCCAAGGCTTTGCTGTCCGCCTTCCACATTCCCGTCGCAAAAACCATGATTGCCCGGTCACCCGACGAAGCGTTGCTGATTGCACAGAAGGCCGGGTTCCCGGTCGCGATGAAAATCAATTCTCCCGACATCACACACAAGAGCGATGTCGGTGGCGTGCTGCTCAACCTCAGAAATGAACAAGATGTCCGCTCCGCCTACCGGAAACTCATCGACAATGCCCGGCATCATCGTCCCGATGCGAGGATGGATGGCGTCGCCGTCGAACCAATGGTCTCCAGGCCGAATGGCCGTGAACTGATGATCGGCGTCACCAGCGACCCGGTGTTCGGACCGGTTATCACATTCGGCGCAGGCGGAACTACCGTCGAAATCATCGGGGATCGTGCCATCACCCTGCCCCCGCTCGACCTGCCCATGGCCAGAAATTTGATTGGGAAAACCCGAGTCTCCAGAATGCTGGGAGCGTTCCGCAACCTGCCCGCCGTTAACATGACCGCGCTGGAAAGCACATTGCTGCGCGTCTCGGAAATGATCTGCGAACTACCCGCGCTCAGGGAGATGGACATCAACCCGCTGATCCTCGATGAACACGGCGCATGGGCAGTCGACGCACGCGTGGTTGTGGAATCAAGCCCCCGCGCCACTGGCCACTACACGCATATGACAATTCCACCCTACCCTGCCAGTCTGGTTACTCATTCCCGGTTTGCCTGCAGGACGAGTTTCACGATACGGCCCGGACGCCCGGAGGATTACGGACTGATACAGAATTTTATGGACAGACTGGCGAATGAACCCGGACTCAATCCCTGGATGAGCAACAGGCGGGATATTGCTGGTTCCATGCTGACATGCCTGGTACATTCTGATTACAGTACCAGCATGTCTCTGGTCGCACTGGAGACTTCTGCTGACGAAGAAACCGCTATCGGCCTCGCCAGTTTCTCCGCTTGCGCTGATGGCAATTCCTGCGAATTTACAATAATGACGGAATACCCCGAGCAACACACCGAACTGGTATGCGAACTCATGATCTCCCTGGCGCAGGCTGCTCGTTCGGTCGGGTTATCCATGATTGCAGGAACCATTCCCAAATCCTTATCCGGCATGGCCGAACTCCTGCCGCCTCTCGGTTTTCTGATAACCCGGGAAACTGCCGACAGCCTGAAGATCAGCAAGCAGCTCTAGGCACACACCCGCAGATACGGAAACCCGGAAATCAGCAGATCCTCGGCAAAGGCTCCCCTGCCAGCCAGTCCACAATGCGCCTGCCACCCAGCCGGGTAGCCATCTGTACGAACCGACGGGAATCTTCTGTAACTTCCCCGATTGCAGCCGCCTCCCGCGCCAATGGATGGGCGCGCATCACCTCCAGCAAGTGCACAGCATCTTCAGGCGCACAAACTGCGACCAGTTTGCCTTCGTTAGCGACATAGAGAGGATCCAGCCCGAGAAACTCACAAGCGGCCTCAACCGGTTTTTTTACCGGTATCGCTGACTCGTCCAGCAGCATGCCCACGCCGGACTGTTGTGCAATTTCGTTGAGCGTCGTCGCCAGGCCACCACGTGTTGGATCGCGCAGCACGCGCACCCTGGCTCCACAATCCAGTATGTTTGCAACCAAACCATGCAATGGCGCGGTATCTGAAAAAATGGGGGCATCGAATTCCAGGTTTTCACGCCGGGATAATACCGCCATGCCATGATCACCTATCGTACCGGATAGCAGAATCCTGTCGCCGGGCTGTGCCAGATCTCCGGACAGCACGATACCCTCCCGCAGCACGCCAATACCGGTAGTGGTGATGAACACCCCATCTCCCTTCCCCTTTTCCACCACCTTGGTATCACCGGCAACGATGGAAACCCCTGCATCCCTCGCCGCGCTTGCCATGGATGCAACGATACGTTCCAGATCGGCAAATAGAAATCCTTCCTCGAGTATGAAAGAAGCGGTCAGGTAGAGTGGCTGCGCTCCCATCATGGAAACGTCATTGATGGTTCCATGAACAGACAGGCAGCCTATATCTCCGCCCTCAAAAAACAGCGGGGAGACGACATGGCTGTCGCACGACATCACCAGTCGCCCGGAAACCTGCGGCAGCACAGCAGCATCGTTACCCTGCTCCAGCCAGGCATTGTCAAAAGCAACCTTGAACAGTTCTGCAACCAGTTGCGCCATGGCTCGCCCGCCGGAGCCATGCAAGATTTCCACCCGTCCCCGCCTGGAATACAGTGGGCGGGGCTTAGGCATCTTATCCCACTTCAAGTCAATTCCTCCCGAAAACGTCCATAACTGTAATATGCCGCACAAGCACCTTCCGACGATACCATACAAGAACCTACCGGATTTTCCGGGGTGCATACCGTGCCAAAAATTCTGCATTCCTGAGGGCGCTTTTCGCCGCACAGAACCGCAGCACACTCGCATGCCTTATGATCGCGCACGGGCACGTAATCGACGCCGAATTTCAATTCAGCATCAAAGCGGGAAAATTCCGGCCGCAGTTTCAGGGCGCTTTCGGAGATGCTGCCGAGGCCACGCCATTCGAATGCATCACGCAGTTCGAACACTTCTGCAACCAGTTTCTGGGCCTTGAGATTCCCCTCACGCGTCACGGCACGGCTGAACTCATTTTCCACTGTTGCCCGACCCTGATTAATCTGGCGCACCAGCATAAGAATTGCCTGCATCACATCCAGTGGCTCGAATCCAGCAATCACTACCGCTTTGCTATGCTCGGCTGCAAATCGTTCGTAAGGTTTGCTACCAATCACGGTAGAAACATGTGCAGGACCGACAAAGCCATCCAGCATTTTCCCCGTCCTCACAGACAGGATCGCCTGCATTGCAGCCGGTGTCAGGACATGATTGCAGAGGATGCTGAAATTCTCCATGCCTGACGCATGCGCTTGCTTGACTGCCACCGCCGTTGGCGGGGTCGTAGTTTCAAAGCCGATGGCGAAAAACACAACCTGCCGTTCCGGGTTTTCGCGCGCAACCTGAAGCGCATTTTTCGTGGAATAAATCATGCGCACATCAGCTCCTTCCGACCGGGCACGCATCAGGGACATCTGGCCGGAACAGGGAACACGCAAAACATCGGCATACGTACACAGGATCACATCCCGCTGCTGAACCAGCCGTACCGCCTGGTTTATTCGTCCAACCGGCAGCACGCAGACCGGGCAACCAGGACCATGGATCAACCGTATCGTAGCTGGCAACAAGTCCGTTATGCCATACCGGGAAATGGCATGGGTATGTCCCCCGCAGAATTCCATCAGGCGATAACCTGACGACGAAGTGGCTTCTCTCGTGATGCTGGCGGAAATATGTTCAGCCAGCGCAGCATCGCGAAATTCATCCAGGTATTTCATGGCTCTTTATCGGGCAAACCTGCCATCCGGCTCATTTCGGCAAACAAAGCCAGCGTATGCTCGGCTTCCTCCTGATCCAATTTTTGCAGCGCATAACCGACGTGCACGATCACGTAATCCCCCACTACGATATTTTCCACCAAGGCAAGCGAGATTTCCTTCCGCATCCCGCCCAGATTAATAATGGCGCTGTCCCCTTCGATCAGCTGCTCGATACGTGCTGGGATGGCAAGGCACATGGTCAGACTCCCATTATTGACTGGCCTGTTGCAACGCAACCCAAGCCTGCCCTAATGAAATTGCACTGTCGTCCGGCTGCATCTGCTGCGCGACAAGAACTTGCAGACCAATCATGGAAAGCCTGTCTGACAGGGTACGCTTCAGAATTTCGTTATGAAAGCAACCGCCACTGAGAACAATACATTCCAGATGATGCTCACCAGCGACACGCCCAACCCATTCTGCCAGACCTGCTACAACCGTGGAATGGAATAACGCCGCGCCATAGGAGGTGGCGCGGCAATCCATTAATGTTGCAAGCAACGAAGAAAAATCCAGGACGCTGGATTGTCCGAAAAGAGAATTTCCCATGATCCGGTACCCATCGGAAAGAGGAGAGACGGATCCATGCGCCTGTGCCAGGCTCTGCAACCTGACCGCAGCTTGCGCCTCAAAGTCCTGTATCCCACAGACCCCGAGCAACCCGGCTGCTGCATCAAAAAGTCTTCCCATGCTGGAAGTAACAGGGCAGTTCAAGCCGCGACTCAGCATGGCTGCAACGGTTTCCGCTCCAGGCCAGGAGGAAAAACGTTGTGCAATCTCTTCCCCACGACCGGCCTTGAACCATACAGCGGCCGCCATACGCCACGGTTCACGTGCAGCGCGGTCGCCACCCGGCATAGCAAGGAAATCCAGGTGCCCTAACCGCTGAAATTCGTTACCCTCCACGCGCAGCAGTTCTCCACCCCAGGGTGCACCATCCATTCCCATGCCCATACCATCCAGAGCCAGCCCTAGAACCGGCGCGATCATGCCATGTTCCGCGCAAACCGAGGCAACATGCGCATGATGATGCTGCACTGCCAGGGTTCTCAGTCCACGATGCGCGGCATAGGACTGTGCAAACTGTGTACTATAGAAATCGGGGTGCAGATCATGCGCAACCACTTCCGGTTTCACTCCAAGGCTGGCACACAAATGTTCTACACTGTGCTCCAGTCGCACCCTCGCATCCGCCCCGTCCAGATTGCCGTGTAGCTGCGACACATACGCCCATCTGCCCCGGGTAACACAAACGGTATTTTTCAGCCATGCGCCGCATGCCAATACCGGAGCGCCTGAAACAGGCAAGCTGATTGGGTTAGCCAAGCAGAGCTTTCGGTTCTGCATTGCTCTGCTGCAAGGTTTGCGCATAACGGCAACCATTTTCTATCCACTCCAGCCATTGTGCCATCCCCTCGCCGCTTACAGCAGAAATACAGATCACTTTTAATTCTGGATTAATGCGACGAGCGTACCCGATGGCAAGCTCCACATCAAACTCCAGGTAGGGCAGCAGATCACACTTGTTCAGCAGCATCAAACCGGCAGCACGGAACATATCTGGATATTTCAGTGGCTTGTCCTCGCCTTCGGTCACCGAAAGAATCACGACCTTGTGCGCTTCGCCCAGATCGAATCCGGCCGGGCAAACCAGGTTGCCGACATTCTCGATCAGCAGCAGGCTTCTAGGCTGCATGTCCAGTCTTTGCACGGCCTGGGCAACCATATGCGCATCCAGATGGCATCCCTTGCCAGTATTGATCTGCAGCGCCGGCGCCCCGGCAGCGCGAATGCGCGCGGAATCATTATCGGTTTGCTGATCCCCCTCGATCACAGCAATGGGCATTGCATCCTTCAGGGCTGCAATAGTTTTTACCAACAGACTTGTCTTGCCAGACCCGGGGCTGGAAACCAGATTGAGGGCAAAGATTGCGCGGCAAGTGAAATCATCCCGGTTCTCCATGGCATAGTCATTATTTTTGGCTAGAATGTCCCGTTCGATCCGGACCATGCGCGCCTGACTGATGCCGGGCGCATGGGCGCCAGCTGCACCGGCACCAAAATCCAGCGTGCCATCCGCATGTGCAGGCAGGCCTGTTTCAGACGCTTTTATGCCACTTCCATACGCCCGATACTGCAAGCCTGTACCCGATCTGGATTTTTTGGACAGACGGCCTGCAAAACGCTTCTTGCTGCCGCCGCATCCGCAAGTTGTGCACATCGCTCCCCCTCCTTAAAATGTCTTCCAGAAAAAACCCATTACTCCACCTCAAGTTCCCGTACCCGCATCTGGTCTCCGCCGGTTACCTGCAAATTCTGGCTGCCGCAAACCGGACACACTCCGTAAGGCGCAGCCATCGCCATTTCAGCCAGGCATGCCAGGCAACGCCCTTGACCCGCCTTTTCTATAATTTCCAAGCGTGCCTGATGGGCAATGCCATCGCGCGTTACCAGGTCAAAGCAAAAACGCAGGGACTCTTGTTCCACACATGCAAGTTGCCCGATTTCCAGCCACACCGTCCTGACCCGCACATACCCCTGCTCACGTGCTGCATCCTCAAGAATTTGCACGATGCTCTCCGCAAGAGACATCTCATGCATAGCATTTTTCCGGTACTTTCCACTTATCCGCCATGAATCGACCTGTCCAGATACTGCAGCCAGTTCCTCTGGCTACTGTCCACACACAGCCCGTGAACCAGATTTTTTGCAGCACTCAGATTGAAAGCAGCCTGTACGCTCAGCGGGGAGCCCAATTCAAAATCATATCCGCGTATGCGCAGCAGAAAAGCTGCCGGGGCATTCTTCCCAAATACCTGACGATAGGCATATAACAAGGCCACAGGGCTCATTGCATGGCTGGTATAACTGTCATCTTTTTCAGCGGATATTGCAGAAAAAACCCATGGTTCGGCACAGGACGCATCCGCATCTATAAACAATATCCGATCGCAATCAGCCATATCTGTAACATGCTCAATCTGAAGCTGCATATCCTGCTGACACGTAATACCTCCCAGATTCTGTTCTTCAATATACCCGACCAGATCCGGTCCGAGAACATCATCTCCACGCCCAGGGTTGCCATAACCGAACAGTAGCAGCCTTAACATGATTTCAGGGCCATGCGACTGATTACACCATTGCTTCCCTTGGTCACCCGGTCTAACAGCGTGCCTTCCGCGTCCACCAGTTCCACCTGCAAGGGCATCTTTCCCAGTGCATGAGTAGCGCAGGACAAACAGGGGTCATAAGCACGCACGGCAACCTCCAGATGATTCAGCAGACCTTCGGTGATTTCATGGCCGTCCAGATACCGATTGGCAACAGAACGCACCGATTCATTCATTGCCTGGTTGTTGCTAGTCGTCGAAACAAGCAGGTTAGCCTTGACAATCAGGCCCTGCTCGTCGATCTGGTAATGATGGAATAAAGTTCCGCGCGGCGCCTCGATTACACCTATCCCCACCCTGCTTTTTTCACCTGGCTCTGCAACCAGATTCGTGCCGATAAGATCGGGGTCATGCAACCCTTCCCGGATCGATTCTGCACAATACAGAATTTCAATCATGCGCGCCCAGTGATATGCCAGCGTATCCTGCACCAAAGCTCCGCGGCCGAAATTCCTGAAACGCTTACGCGCTGCTTCAGCCAGCGGGGTTGAAATCAAGTCGCAGTTATTGACCCGAGCCAGAGGGCCCACCCGATACCAGCCCTGTTCCTTACCCAGCCCGACCAGAAAAGGAAATTTCATGTAACTCCATGAGCGTACCTCCTCGCGCAGAATTTCTCTGTAGCGACGATAATCAAACTGGTCGAAAATCATCGTGCCATCTGCCATGCGCGCACGCAACCCACCATGATACAACTCCATCTCCCCACCTGTTCCGACCATGCCCAGAAAATTGCTCGGCAGCGTGGCGAAGTCACGATGCTCCGGATTGGCAGCGTGAATCTGCTCGTTCAGATCCAAAGCATCCTGACTCCAGAGCAGAATATCATCCATTTCTGCGAGCAGGGCATCTCTTTCGGCCATGGTCAAGGACTTGTTCATCCCTCCGGGAACTGTCGCCGTACCGTGGATGCGTTTGCCGGTGATCATCGCAATGATCTGTTGCCCAAACTTGCGCAGTTTTACTCCTTTCAGTGCAAGATCGGGATATTGATCCAGCACGCCAAAAATATTGCGCTGTGCCCGGTCGCTGCCAAAGCCAAAAAGCAGATCGGGGGAAGACAAATGAAAAAAATGCAGCGCATGTGATTGCAGGAACTGGCCATAATGCAGCAAACGTCGCAATTTTTCGGCAGTAGGGGTAAGCTGTTCCACGCCAACCAATTGGTCTACCGCCTTGGCTGCGGCCAGTTGATGACTGACCGGGCAAATCCCGCAAAGACGCTGAACCAGAAAAGGCACTTCCCAATAAGGACGACCCTGGATAAATTTTTCAAAGCCCCGAAACTCGACAATATGCAGGCGCGCTTCATGGATGTGATGTTCTGCATCCAGCAGCAACGTAATCTTGCCATGTCCTTCCACTCGTGAAATAGGATCGACCGCCACCCGTCGCAAATTGCCGGGAGAATTCGTATTTTTCAGAAAATCAGTCAATACCTACCTCCACGCCGTTTTCATCTTGATCCTGTGACGGTAATGGACATTGTCCATCGATAATATTGAAAACTGTTTTTCACTGCAAACCAGTCGGGGAGTATTCTTCGGAAAAACTTTACGCTATAGTAAGATTCCATGGACACATTTTTTCAATGTCGCACCTGAAACCGGACAACAGGAACACAGGCGCATCCGTGCGCTGTGCATGCAGTCTGCAATTGACCAGACCCATTTCAGTAACCAATCTACCTTATGGAATAATCATGATTCGACATCTTACCGCCATTCTAGCCATAATGACCAGCATGCTGAACGCCCCGACCCATGCCGCGCAAGGTGAATACTGGGAAGTTACCAACAAAATGGAAATCCCCGGCATGCCTTTCGCGATGCCTTCCACCACAAACAAGGTATGCATCGCGAAAGGCGCAGAAAACGACCCCAAAAACACTTCGGGCGACAAGGACTGCCAGATGTCCGATGTCAAAACCACCGGAAACAAGGTCTCATGGAAAGCACGTTGCGTCCATGACGGCGAAGTCATGACAGGAAAGGGGGAGCAGACCACCACCGCCAACGGCTATGCAGGCAGGATGCAGCTCTCGGGCAAATCAGGAGGGGAAGATGTCAGCATGAATATGATCTACAGCGGAAAGCGCATCGGCGGCGCCTGCGACCCCGAAGAAATGGTGAAAAAATTCAATGCGAAGATGTGCGACACCTCCAGATATGAAAGCTCTGCTGAGTGGATCAGCAGTGCCGACCACATTTTCTCCAACTGCCCGGATCAACGCGGCAAGCTGTGTGAAACCGTGCACAGGGATGCCTCCAGGGATGCGTATGCCTATACCTTACTGCTCCAACATGATCACCAGCCCAATACTGCTTCCATTGCCAGAGAATGCAAACTGGATATGTCCAGCACCACCAGCTCGGTCTGCAAGGGGGTCAACAACGACAATTACTCGATGCTTGCCAAACACTGTCCTTCCGAAGCCAAGGCATTCCGGGAAGCAAAACGCCGCAAGGAATGCGAGGGGCGCAGCTACTCCGGCGTGGTGAATGCGGAGACCATCCGGGCCTGCATGGAAGGAGGCAATCGGAATGCGGATAACAGCCAGCCTGAAAACCCAGTCTCATCCGGCAAACCGCAAAGCCCTTCTACCGGCAAGCCGGCGGCGCCATCTTCCGCAGAAACCGGAAATCCCCCTGAAGATAACCCTGTAAACAATCTGCTGGAAGGGGTCAAGACCCTGAAAGGCATGTTTGGTTTTTAAGAAACACGATGACGGGCGGGTTGCAATCGGGTCATTTCACGCCAGCATGGATGCAACCCGTCTATCCCGCCCATCCACCACTGCAACCTGTCCGGACTCAAGGTGATACCCGCCCAGTACAGGCGAATATGAACATGCACCTGACCCATGCTGTTTCCGGAATTTCCTATTCGTAATACCATACATTCTCGGCACTGCCATCCCCGGCATTCCGGCCTGATTCCATCTTGCAATCATGTTCGCGCGGTTCTCTGAATCAAATTCCGGCGCATTCCTCTGGCTCGCTCTGGCCGTAACAGTCTGCTATGCAAATGCACTGAACGCCCCATTTCATTTCGATGATTATCAGGTTATCGTTGACTATCCGGGCGTGCACTCCTGGGCCGCATGGGCAGAAGGACTGACACACGGCATTCGCCCCCTGCTGAAATTCAGTTACACATTCAACTGGACCCTGGGAACCGGAGTTGCCGGTTTTCATTTCGTAAACCTGCTGATCCATCTGTGCAATTCCTGCCTGGTGTACAGCCTGGCGCAAAAATTTGTACAGCAGCAATGGCAACACAAAGAACTGCAGCATGTTCCTATTTTCGCGGCGTTGCTATTCGCCGTGCATCCGGTTCATACCGAGGCCATCACTTATATATGCGGGCGTTCGGCTTCCTTGATGGCGTTATTCTATCTGGCTGGGCTTCTCGCCTACGTCAGTGGCCGCATGGAAGCAAGCCGCGTAAAACTGTATGGACTGACCCCGCTGTTCTTCATCTTGGCACTCGGCGTCAAGGAAACAGCGGTAACCTTCCCCATGGCGCTATTGCTGTGGGAATATGGCTGCAGAGGCAAATGGCAATGTGCGCTTGCGCCGCAGTGGCCAAGCTGGCTGGTACTGTTCGCGGCCACACTAGTTTTCCTGTATAGCGACAGCTATCTGTCGCATATGGAGCGCAGCGTCCAGTTCCACTCCCTGCCAGAAAATGTGTCAAACCAGATCCGGGCCTTTTCCTACCTGATGCGGCAATGGGCATTGCCACTGTGGCTGAATATTGATCCAGACCTGCCTCTGCAGAATGACCTGCCGAATATTTTGCAGCCCCTGACATTTCTACTTGCATTACTTGCACTCATGGCCGCCTGCTGGCAAACACGTCCCTGGATCGGTTTCTCCCTCGCATGGCTGATGTTACAACTGATTCCTCTGCATCTTTTTTTGCCGCGCATCGACATCGCCAACGACCGCCAGATGCTTCTGGCCGGATGGCCGCTGTTTCTTGCCCTGTGCATCGAATTGCGCTTGTGGTCGAACGAGCGCACCACCCGGTTGATCACGATGCTGCTGTTTGCGGCGCTCGCTACTCTCACCGTGCTGCGCAACCAGGATTACGCAAGCGAAATCCTCCTGCTGCAAGATACGGCAATAAAATCTCCCGACAAGGCGCGCGTGCACAACAACCTTGGCTATGCCTACCTGCTCGCCGGACGCAATAAAGAAGCAAGCAATGAATTTATTCGGGCATTGCAACTCGATCCCGGTCTTTTCAAGGCGCGTTTCAATCTGGACCGATTGAATGACGAAACTCTGTCGAAATAACCCGAAAATTATTTATGAGGCCCCCTGAATCTCCAGCAAAGTCAGCAACAGCAGCTACAACCATGCGTCCAATCAAAGGACGTTCGATTCGGGCAGCTCATTCCCGCCCGGCCACTTCAACGCCCAACCAACCGTTAAACCTTTGCCTGACAATCATGCCACCCTAGGCCAGGCTAAAACCAGAATGTCAATTTTCCCACCATAAGCATACCCAATCGTTACATACTAAAATCAGCATCCATAAAACACCCTCCCCTGCCAAATTCCAGAATTCGAACATAAACTGGATACTGTGACCAGAATTTTATCCTAACAACGAAAATCGACTTGATTAGCTTTATTGAAAAAATCCTGTACACCATTTTCCGATAGACAACACTAAAATCTCATATAAAATATGGGTGGATTCTGAGTGCACGCTTGGCAGCATCCTGTTTGTCCAGTCCTGCCTTATTTCCTGCTCCTAATAAAATGAACCACACGATAGGTAAAAATTACACCCCACAGCATTTTCTCAATCGGGAATTAGGCCAACTTGAATTCAACCAGCGGGTACTGGCGCAGGCAGAAAATCCCCACATCCCAATTCTGGAGCGGCTGAAATATCTTTGCATCGTAAGCAGCAACCTGGATGAATTCTTTGAAATCCGTGTCGCTGGACTAAAGGAGCAGATCAACCTCAACAGCTTCGCCACCGGACCGGACGGCATGAGTGCGCGCCAAACCCTCTGCCAAGTGCATGAACAGGTGAACCAGCTAATCAAGCGACAATACCGAATACTGAACAATGATATCTTTCCTGTGCTGGAACTGCATGGAATACGTTTTCTGCGCCGGACTGACTGGAACCATGCACAGTGTGCCTGGATCAGAAATTTCTTCCTGTCTGAAGTCATGCCGGTCCTTACGCCAATAGGCCTGGATCCTTCGCATCCCTTTCCCCGTGTATTGAACAAAAGTCTGAATTTTGCAGTAGAGCTAGAAGGCAAGGATGCTTTCGGGCGCAATTCTGCAAAGGCTATTGTCCAAGCTCCGCGCGTACTTCCACGCGTCATTCTTCTTCCCAATGAAATAAGCGAGTGTGCCTACGGTTTTGTTTTCCTTTCTTCCATTTTGCACGCCCATGTGAGTGATTTGTTCGGAGGAATGGACGTATTGAGCTGCCACCAGTTTCGTGTAACACGAAACAGCAACCTGTTTGTAGATGACGAAGAAGTCAAGAATCTTCGCGTTTCCCTGCAGGGCGAATTACCGCAACGTCATTTCGGCAATGCAGTGCGTCTGGAAGTTACCGAAAACTGCTCTCCGGAGGTGGCCTCGTATCTATTACAACAATTCGAGCTGCATCCAGACGACCTGTACCATGTAGATGGCCCGGTAAACCTGGTTCGATTGATGGGCATTCCTGAACAGGTAGCACAGTGTGACCTGAAATTTCCCCCTTTCAAGCCTGGAATTCCTTCCAGCCTTCTGAAAAAAAGAACGGATATGTTCAAGGTTATACGCAAGAGCGACATACTGCTACATCACCCATTCCAGACATTCCAGCCCGTACTCGATCTGGTTCAGCAAGCCGCCACTGACCCGGACGTAGTTGCGATCAAACAAACCGTCTATCGCACCGGTGTAGATTCGGCACTGATGGAAACTCTCCTGTCCGCAGCCAGGAATGGTAAGGAGGTAACCGTCGTAGTGGAACTGCTGGCACGGTTTGACGAGGAAGCCAACATAAACTGGGCCAGCCGCCTGGAAGATGCAGGGGCACATGTTGTCTATGGAGTGGTCGGACACAAAACCCATGCCAAGATGCTAATGATTGTACGACGCGAAGATGGAAAGCTGCGGCGGTACGTTCATCTTGGAACGGGTAACTATCACCCGCGTACCGCCCGTTTATATACGGATTTTGGACTGTTCACCAGCAAGGAAGAAATGTGTGCTGATGCAAATGAAGTTTTTGTACAACTTACCGGACTAGGCAAGGCACAGAAACTGAATTATTTATGGCAATCCCCCTTTACACTTCACAGCCAGATCCTGAACGCCATTCAGAATGAAAAGAAAATTGCTATAACCGGAAAACGTGCGCGGATCATTGCCAAAATGAACGCACTGCTTGAACCGGAAATTATTTGCGCCCTGTATGAAGCATCCCAGGCCGGGGTCAAAGTGGATCTCATTGTTCGCGGCGTATGCGCACTACGCCCGGGGATTCCCGGATTATCCGAAAATATCCGCGTCCGTTCCATTATCGGCCGTTTTCTGGAGCATACACGCATTTTCTACTTTAGCAATAATCTGTCGCATGACATTTATTTAAGTAGCGCCGACTGGATGGATCGTAACTTTTTCCGTCGAATCGAAGTCTGTTTTCCCATACTTGATAAAAAAATCAAGAAAAGGGTTTTGGAAGAAGGTCTGAAAATTTATTTGCAGGACAATGTTCAGGCATGGGAGATGGATGCGAATGGACACTACCGGGCAAAAATTCCCCGTCGCTCTACCCAGAAAAGATGCGCACAATCCATGCTATTGCAGCAGCTTGCCAATCTGGCTCCTGTCTCCTTGTGACCATTTTTTCCCTTTCTCATGAAACGCAATGAATGCATATTCGGAATCCAGTGCACAGCTCGTTGTCGATAAAGTGCCTGAAGAATCGCCCAGTCTGGATCACCTCAGAAATTTAACCGTATAGCCATATTAATAATATAGTAATTGAAATTTGATACCTTATTCATGGATACGGGATGAATTATAAAAAAATTTTAAAAAAATACTATACAAATAAGTTAAGTGTTAAAATAATCACAATAACAATATTTGATATCAGGGGGTAGTTTTGAAAATCACGGCCGGAACAATGGCATCACTCGGGCAATGATTATTTTTGAACTCTCTTATTTTTGGAGCAAAACATGACAACCAAGGCAAAAAGTACCATTAAATCCCAATCCCCGGCCAAAACCAAGGCCACTGCAAGTAATGCAAAACGGGTTGCAGCACCTGCAAAAAATACCACTGCTACCAGCAAGTCAGCGGCCAAAACGAAAACCGCCGCTAATCTAGAGCCCGTTAACCAGAAAACTCCGGCCAAAACCCGGCCAGCGACCAAAGCCACCGCCGTAGCTACAGCTCCAAAAAAAGCGGCAGGCACTAAAACTCCGTCAGCAGCGGCGCCAGTTAAAGCTGCGGCTCCCAAAAAAGCGGCAACTCGGACAGAATCCAGAATTCCTGCTGCAAAATCAGCCACAACCGTTACCCAAGCTGCAAACACAAGCAAGTTGCAGAAGGATGACACTCCAAAAAAAATCAAAATGGTGCGCGATAGCTTCAGCATGCCGGAAAATGATTATTCACAGTTTGCCATTCTCAAACGGAAATGCCTTCTGGCCGGAATCCCTGTTAAAAAAAGTGAACTGCTTCGAGCAGGACTGATATGCCTATCCAAATTGAGCGACTCCAGACTACTGAGTGTTGTGGGCCAGGTGGAGGTACTCAAAACCGGACGGCCAGCCAAAAATCCCAAAGAGTAAGCACTATTTAGATTTCCTTATCAACCTGGGCTGGGGTCGCTATGGTCTGCAGGGTACCGCACCATGCCATCACGGCCCCAGGGTTATAATTTCACGATTGAGGTCCATCAAAAATCTTAGGTCAACGATTTCTGCTTCTGATTGTGTTTTCACTGATCAAGTTATTTGGTTCCAATAAATCCAAGCACATCGGGTTACACTGAATGGAACAAGGAATTCTGCCTAATTCCCTGCGTTTACCCCATCCATCGTCTGAGGCAAAGCGAATGGCTAGCTTACCTTACGAAAATAGAATATTCTTTACAATAAACAAGCATCCTGGCATTGACGGGTAACTACCTTGCAGGCATACGATACCATTGCATCCGTGGACCTAGGTTCAAACAGTTTCCGGCTACAGGTCGCACGCATCGTCGATGACCAGATCTATCCGCTGGATTCATTCAAGGACACAATTCGCCTTGCTGCCGGACTGACGCATGACCGACTGCTGGATGACGAAACCCAGATTCGTGCACTTTCATGCCTCAAGCGTTATGGAGAACGCTTGCGCGGCTTACCCAATCATGCCGTGAGAGTGGTAGGCACCAATACATTCAGGATAGCCATCAATGCCTCCGCCTTTATTGAAAGGGCAGAAGCAGCTCTTGGGTTTCCAGTCGAAATCATTTCCGGGCGGGAAGAGGCACGGCTCATCTTTCTGGGCGTTGCAAGTTCCATGCCTTCTTCCCATAAAAAGAAACTGGTTATAGATATCGGAGGAGGTTCCACTGAATGCATCATTGGTGAGGGAATGGAGCCAATCCAGATGGAAAGCTTGTACATGGGATGTGTCAGCTACAGCCAGCTTTTTTTTGGCGATGGCAGAATCACCAAAGCTGCCATGCAGCGCGCCGAAATCGCTGCCCGCCTGGAGCTGCAATCTATTCGTTCCCGATTCTCCGGAGGTTCCTGGCAGGAGGCGATTGGCTCATCCGGCACGGCTCGTGCACTGGCGGACATATTGAAGACAAACAACTGGTGCAATGAGGGCATCTCTGCCGATGGACTGGCAAAACTCCGTACCGTTCTCTTAAAGGCCGGAGAATGCAGGAAACTCGAAACAATAGGCGCAAAGTCTGACCGCATCCCTGTGCTGCCTGGCGGGTTCGCTATCATGTCGGCAATCTTCACGGAATTAAATATCCAGCATATGAATGTGGCAAGCGCATCTCTCAAGGAAGGGGTCATGTATGATCTTTTGGGCCGCCTGCATCACCAGGATATGCGTGACATTACCGTAAACCAATTCATGCGGCGCTATCACGTAGACCCATTACAAGCCAGACGAGTCGAAAATTTATCGCTACTTCTTTATAAGCAAATTGCCCAGGGTTCTGATACTCATGTCACACAACAACAATTGCAGTGGGTGGCACGATTGCATGAAGCAGGAATTTCCATCGCACATAGCGGATACCATAAACATTCAGCCTACATCCTGGAAAACGCCGATATGCCCGGATTTTCTAAAATGGAGCAAATCCAGCTCGGGTTGCTGGTTAGGGCTCAGCGCGGATCGCTTGCCAAATTTCCAAAACTGGCCGGCATGAAACTGGATTGGTCCGCAATTTTTGCACTAAGGCTGGCAGTTCTGTTTTACCAGAGTCGCACGGACATCAGCCTGCCCAGAATTCAGCTGAAGAAAAACGGAAATGAATATCGGATCAAGCTTGACAAAAAGTGGTTCGAACAAAACCCGCTTACTGAGAGCGCACTCCAGGCTGAAATAAAGGAATGGAGGGCTGTAGGGATCCGATATTCGATAACAAGCTGACCCTTTCAGGCAAAAAAACATTGCACCGGGTAACGCCTGCCATCGTCGCCACCCCTTGTTTTTCCCCTTCCCCAAGCTGAACCTGTATAGCCGAAACGCAATCCGGCGTGGGAACCACGAAAATTCAATGTCCCCTATTCTGTTATCAAAAAAACAGTGAGTGCGGTTCTAAATTTCAGCTGCAATCATTCTGTAATAATT
>NZ_CAJNBL010000016.1 GCF_905221025.1 Candidatus Nitrotoga fabula | reverse complement strand
CCACCCGCAGAAGCTGAGGTAAACTACTATCGGCAACTCGCTAAACAGGCCGCTACGGTGGCATGAACTTAAACCAAATAGCCTCCACGAAACCCGGGGCGATTCAAACGCCCAACTCGACATTCAACACGGACTCCGCAAAAGCGCGGAGCCGGTTAATTTTACGTTATGCATATTTTTACGGCCATTTGAGGGCATAGGAATGGATGCGCGATATGAAGAAAAGACTTTTGAAAATTACTTCAACAATGAGTTGGATCGTAAGACTTCAATCTACTTTCCCCTTGGTCAGGTTCAAGAGGGCATCGTTGGTCTGGACTCCGCTGCGCACTCAAAAAGTTGGCATTTGTGGAGGAAGCTAGGGTATCCGTTTTGGTTTTCTCCGCCATTTTCAGGCGTTGAGTTACAGGATATTGCGAACGAAATGGAGCGCTACCTTAGCAAGGAGGTTCATAACATTCCAGCCATGAAAGTGAATCTGCTGTTCCAATACAAGCGTCCGCAGTTCATCACTATGTCATCGGGAGCAGAGTGGCATCTCTGGAAGAGAAAATACTTCCGGTATAGCTTGTACGCGGAACAACATGCGCTGCTCTCGCACATCGAAGCTACGTTTGGTCAAGATGCCGTCGTCCTTTACGCCGCACCAGCAGTCGAAGATGTGAGTGACCTAGTCAAGCTAAAAATGGCGGGTACGATCATCGACAACACCAACTATCGGCGCGCTTCTGAACTGAATGGTCACCACAGAAACACATACATTAAGGCAGGAACATATTCCCAGGCTTGCAGCAAGCCAAAGCGGATCGAGAACTTTAGTCTTATTGAACTGATCGAGAATACTGAGCCAGAAGCACAGCGGGAAAACGGGCAACTTCTTGTTAAGTTTGCTAAGCGCATCAACTCATCAATGCTAGAAGCAAATGGAATTGGCTATCTAGGAACTGCTTTCGTACATCGCATGAGTCAATTTAAGGATTACGAGCTTGAACGATTCAGTCTATTTTTCGCCATACTTACGATGAGTGTATTTAGGGAAGTTACTGGCTGCCAATGGATAATTCCGCTGAGTAGTAGCCAAAATGCATAACCCATCATTCCACCGGGCCTGCGCGAAAACCCGAGCACATTGCTGGGTAGTACTATGATCCGACGGACAAACGCATTTTGAGAGAAAGCATGGTGATCACCATCAAATCCTTCCTCTCAACAAAGAGCCGCGTGGTGACCGAGACGTCCGATGGATGGACCTTGGTTGGAGCGCATGGCAACTTGTCAGCGCACAATACGAGCACACGATGATAATTACCAAGGACGAACCGATAGTCGTCACTCAACACTGAGTGATCATCGGTGAAAGCTAACCTGTCGTTCGAGCGGGACTCGCCCAGAAGCGGGCGAGCCCCTCAACTTAACGTTGAAGGTCTGCTTTCCGGAATGTCAGTTGTCCGCTGTGTGTCGATAGTGCGCAGTCGCGTATCGAGAAAGCAGCCGTTCTGAATAATTTCAGCGCCTATGTCCGGTAATGACTCCATACCGGTCGTAGTTTCATCTGGATGCCACCGGCAGCAATGGCCGAAGATCAGACAGAATCTGTCAGATGCGGTCTGGATTACTACATATCAGGATTTCAGGCTGAACTCTGACCCAGTATCCTTCAGTTCAGAAATTGTATTTCACATGGTTCCAGGAGTTTCTGGGTTAAAGCAGGTGAGGGCTGATGAAAATATTTAGCGCTTGCCGGGCAACATGCCTTTCATGCCGCGCATCATTTTGCTGATCCCCCCTCCTTTGCTAAACATTTTCATCATTTTCTGCGTTTGTTCAAATTGGCTGAGCAACTGGTTGACATGCATTACCTGGACTCCTGCTCCGGCAGCAATCCGGCGCTTCCGTGAAGCCTTGATGATTTCCGGTTGAGCGCGTTCCTGCAGGGTCATTGAATTTATTATTCCTTCGATGCGATTAATGGCACGATCGTCCATCTTTGCACCTGCTGCAGCCTGGCTGAGTTGAGCGGGCAGTTTGTCCATCAGAGCAGACATGCCACCCATTTTGCGCATTTGTATGATTTGCATTTTGAAATCGTTCAGGTCAAATCCCTGGCCACTTTTGAATTTCTTGGCCAGTTTTTCTGCTTCTTTTTTATCAACTTCACGGTGAGCTTCTTCAATCAGCGACAAAACATCGCCCATTCCTAAAACGCGTGAAGCCATGCGTTCCGGATGGAATGCCTCAAGGCCATTAGGTTTTTCGCTGATCCCGATAAATTTGATCGGCTTGCCCGTGATATGACGAACGGATAGGGCCGCCCCACCCCGTGCATCTCCATCTAGTTTGGTAAGGATGATGCCGCTCAGCGGGAGCGCTTCTCCGAAAGCCTTTGCCGTGTTTATGGCATCCTGACCGGTCATGGCGTCTACAATAAACAGGGTTTCAATGGGGTTAAGAGCTGCGTGCAAGTCCTGGATCTCTTCCATCATTGCCGCATTTACCGTAAGGCGACCGGCCGTGTCCACAATTAATACGTCGTGATGATGTCTGCGTGCGTAATCCAGTGCAGCCAGCGCGATTTCCTGCGGTTTCTGGCTAATGTCGGAAGTGAAAAAATCGATTTCCAATTGCCGTGCCAGGGTGTGTAGCTGCTCGATAGCGGCAGGACGATATACGTCACAGCTTACCAGTAAAACCCTTTTTTTCATCTGGTCGCGCAGCAGTTTCGCAAGTTTTCCGCATGTAGTGGTTTTTCCTGCGCCCTGCAAGCCAGCCATCAGGATTACGGCCGGGGGGACGGCATTAAGGTTTAGAGCGTCGTTGTGTTCCCCCATAAGCCGGGTCAGTTCACGATGTACGATACCGACTAATGCCTGGCCAGGAGACAGGCTGCTCAACACTTCTTTTCCTAGTGCGGCTTGCTTCACCTGGGTGGTGAATTCTTTAACCACGGGCAGAGCAACGTCTGCTTCCAGCAGAGCCAGACGTACTTCCCGCAGTGCGTCCTGAATGTTGCTTTCTGACAGACGGGCTTGTCCACGAAGATTTTTAATTGCATTTGAAAGGCGTTGTGTAAGGGTGTCTAGCATGGTTGTACTCTCGGTTTTCCGCAACATTGGTTCATAGTGTAGAATCGGTGAAGTCTAAAACATCCTGACTAAAAATGTCGAATCTTCCGCTTTATGTGATTACTTTTTTTGCGTACAGTCTGCTTGCAGCCTATTTCTGGCGCGCCCAGACTGCGGGGAAAATAGATACGCTGAACGGCGGACTGATTGGGCATATGGTGGTTGTTCCTTTGGTACTCCATGCATATCTGCTTTATGGAAATCTGTTCAGCGGGGGGGAACTGAACCTGGGGCTGGTTAATGCGGTATCGCTGATTTTGTGGTTGACAATGCTGGTTTACTCGGTCGCACGGTTTTTTTACCCGATTGCCAGCCTGCAGGCTTTAGTACTGCCGCTGGTGGCAGTAGGGGTGGTGCTGCCGGCTTTGTTTCCGACCTTGCATCCGCGGGTAAATGGTCTGTCATTTGTACTGGAGGCTCATATTCTTGCCGCAATGTTTGCTTACAGCCTGTTTACCATTGGGGTGTTACATGCAGGTCTGATGTCAATTGTTGAAAAACATCTGCACCACGCCACGCTTCCGCGAGCGCTGCAAGGGTTGCCGCCATTGCTTACCATGGAAATTTTGCTGTTCCGTATCATTGGCGCGGGTTTCGTGTTGCTTACGATGACATTGGCATCAGGAGTGATCTTTTCAGATCAATTATTCGGCAAACCATGGCAGTTTAATCACAAGATGCTGTTTGGATTTATATCCTGGTGTGTGTTTGCCGTGCTGCTTCTCGGACATTATTATAAAGGCTGGCGCGGGCGTACAGCAGTGCGATGGACAGTGAGCGGATTTGTCTTTTTATTGCTTGCTTATCTGGGTACTCAATTTGTTCTGGAGGTGCTGTTGCATCGCTAATATTGCTTGCCATAACTTGGCTGAGCATTGTAAAATCTTTTTTTGGCATTTGCTAACAATACACGTAGAAAAACTTATGGTTATTATCCGATTTGCACGTGGTGGTTCCAGGAATCGCCCATTTTACAATGTGGTCGTGGCGGATTCTCGTAATCGTCGCGATGGAAGGTTCATCGAGCGTGTTGGTTTTTATAACCCGGTGGCTCCTGAAGGTCCGGATGGTATGCGCATTCAGTTGGATCGCGTGCAATTCTGGCAGGAAAAGGGCGCGCAAATGAGTGATGCCGTTGCCAAGCTGGTGAAGCGCTCTGGTGCTGCAGCAAAAGCATAGTCAACAAGATCCCATGATTGTCATGGGGTACGTGGCAGGTGCGCAGGGTATTCTGGGTTGGGTTAAGATCAAGACGTACACAGAATATGTGGATGGCCTTGGAGAATACTCCGTCTGGTGGCTGGGAAATGGAAGTGACTCCTGGTTTGAGGCTAGGGTGGAAAACCATGCTGTGCATGGCAGGGGGTTGGTTGCCAAATTTTTAGGCACTGATGACAGATCAGCTGCTGAAAAATATAAGGGATTATTGGTGGCGGTGCCACGAAGCAGCCTCCCTGAAAATTCCGAGGATGAATATTACTGGTCTGACCTTATTGGCTTGCAGGTGGTGAATCTTGCAGGTGAAAGTTTGGGAGTGGTGGATAACCTGCTTGATACAGGCGCTAATCAGGTGTTGTGTGTCAGGGGAAGCCCGTCCAATCGCAATCAGGATGATCTATTGATCCCTTTTATTTCAAGTGCAATCAGGAAAGTGGACCTGTCAGGCAAAAAAATACAGGTGGATTGGTCAGTGGACTGGGCGGAAAACACTGAGTAGTGAAAAAGATTTTTCATGTTATAACACTGTTTCCTGAAATGTTCGACGCAATTACCCGATATGGGATAACGCGGCGAGCAGCGGAAGAAGGAAGATTTGAGCTGCATACTTTGAACCCGCGGGAATTTGTCAGCAATAAGCACCGTTCGGTGGATGACAGGCCCTATGGGGGTGGCCCAGGAATGTTGATGATGGCTGAGCCGCTGGCGCATGCAATTGTGAAGGCGAAGCAATCTCAGGCGCAAGCGGGTGCATTAAAAAGCCGTGTGATTCATCTGTCTCCGCAAGGAAGGCAGCTTACTTACAGCGTGGTAAAAGAATTTTTAGAGCAGGATGAAAGTCTGATTCTGCTCGCAAGTCGCTACGAGGGTGTGGATGAACGCCTGATATGCCAGTATGTGGATGAGGAAATTTCCATAGGCGATTATGTGTTGTCTGGCGGTGAACTGGCAGCGATGGTTTTGATTGATAGCATGGTACGACACTTGCCTGGAGTGTTAGGAGATGCAGGCTCAGCGCAACAGGACTCTTTTGTTGATGGTATGCTGGATTGTCCGCATTACACCAGGCCTGAAGTTTTTGAAGGCGAGAATGTACCGGAAGTCTTGCTTTCCGGGCACCACGCCGAGATAAAGAAGTGGCGGTTGAAGCAGGTTCTGGGTAGAACCTGGCAGCGCCGTCCGGATTTGCTGGCACAGCGCCAGTTAACAGAACAGGAAGCTCGGCTGCTGGCAGAGTACCAGCAGGAACAAGCATCCGTAAAACAGAAGGAAATGAAATGAATCTGATTGCAATACTGGAACAAGAAGAAATTGCCCGTTTGGGTAAAGTAATTCCTGATTTCGCACCGGGAGATACCGTTGTTGTAAATGTAAATGTAGTTGAGGGTGAGCGCAGGCGCGTGCAGGCTTATGAAGGTGTTGTAATTGCAAAGCGTAATCGTGGGCTGAATTCATCTTTTATAGTACGTAAAATTTCTGCTAATGAGGGTGTGGAGCGCACTTTCCAGATGTATTCTCCATCAATTGCCAGCATAGAAGTTAAGCGTCGTGGCGATGTACGTCGTGCCAAGTTGTACTATTTGCGTAATCGTTCTGGAAAATCGGCGCGTATCAAGGAAAAACTTCCGGGCCGCAAGACGGGATAGCAGGAACGGGAACCGTAAATCAAATCAACTCCGGTTATGCCGGAGTTTTTTTTGGCCGAATATTTCTGCTTGTATTTGCTTGTATTAAGCAACCCTAATATTTTAAAGGAAATTTCAAGTATTTTAGTCAATGTTATTCCTGATAAGGTAGATATTTGAAGTGTTTTATGCTGGTGAAGATTTTACGTTCAATGAATGATGACTTCGCTGATTGTTTTCGTGCCTGAAACCGAATGGGGACGTTTTTGCAAATTTCATTTGTACAGGGCCTACCCGGTAATAGATTTTTTTCGGATAACGTAAATTTTTTATTTTGGCACAGCTCAAGTAAGGGTTGAGTTAAATTAGATGGGCGTTTGTATAAGGTGGATTAATGAATTATCAGGCAAAATTGTTGTTACCCATCGGGATAATTGGAATCCGTTGCGGTTTGGATGCGCTGGTCGGGATTGATTTTTTGAATTCAGACACCTTGCCACAGAAACCACAGCAAGGGATTGCTCAGGACGTGTGTGAACAATTGATAGCCTATTTCATCGACCCTGATTTTTCCTTTAACCTTAAACTTGAGCCAGAGGGTACTGTTTTTCAAAAAGGGGTGTGGCATGCGCTGTCCGGGATTTTGTCCGGGCAAACCAGCAGTTATGGCAGTATTGCGGCAGAAATTGGTTCTAGCGCACGTGCTGTTGGTCAGGCATGTGGAGCGAACCCCATCCCAATAGTCATACCTTGTCATCGTGTGGTAAGCAAGGTCGGTATTGGCGGTTTCATGCACCAGAAAGCTGGTCATGCGTTAGATATTAAACGCAGGTTATTAATGCATGAAACCAAATTACTCCGGTAGGTCTATGCCGCTACGAGGGTAACCCGGTGTTGAAGTTGCGCGGCAAAGGGTATTAGAAAAGAATCAGGCATAATGATGCATGGGTTTGTGCGGATGCTGCGAAGGGAGTTGACTGATTGGTTTTTCTTCTGAATCAGGAGAAGAGGCAATAGAAGCGCGTATTTTTATAGTTGCCATGGGCGGATTTTCTGCTTGCTGTTACAAAAAATTTAAGAAATCTGATGAATAGCGCAGAGATCCTGGACGAGTTTTTAGATTGTCTCTGGTTGGAAGACGGTTTGTCACGTAACACCCTTGACAGCTATCGGCGCGATCTACTTAAGTTTGCTGCCTGGATGGCAAGGCAGCACAATCTGTCTGTGCTGGAAGCAACTCATGCAGATATTCAGGCGTTCCTGGCTGATTTGATCAGCAATCAGAAAGCCAAAGCAGCCAGTTCACGGCGAGTCATATCAAGCCTTAAGCGCCTGTTTCGCTATCTCTTGCGGCAGGGAGCAATCACTGTAGATCCTACCCTGCAAATTGTATTTCCCAGGCTACCTCGTAATTTGCCAAAAACGCTGACTGAAAAAGATGTGGAAAAATTGCTTCAGTCGCCGGATGTGGATAAGCCACTAGGAGTACGTGACCGTACGATGCTGGAGGTGCTATATGCCAGTGGTTTGCGTGTATCCGAGCTGGTGGGTTTGAGTGTTCAGCAAGTCAGCTTGGATATGGGGGTTGTGCGTGTGATGGGAAAGGGGAATAAGGAACGTATGGTGCCATTGGGTGAAGATGCGCTGGAATGGTTGCGTCGTTACCTGATGGATGTGCGCCCGGTTTTGCTGGGCAATAAATGTCATGATGCAATGTTCGTTACACGGCGTGGTACGGAAATGACGCGGCAGATGTTTTGGTATCTCATTAAACGGTATGCAAGGCATGGTGGGGTGCTGAGGCAGCTGTCACCACACACGCTACGCCATGCTTTTGCCACACATTTATTGAACCACGGGGCAGATTTGCGAGTTGTACAACTTTTGCTTGGCCATGCAGATATTTCTACTACACAAATTTATACACATGTTGCACGTGAACGCCTAAAGCAGATTCATGCAAAACACCATCCGAGAGGGTAACGCTTTGTTGATTTTGTTTGTGTTTTTGGCGGGAAGATGTCATTTCATGAAGCCAATTAACGCGGATAGAATGAATCGGGTAAATGGAATTTGCTCAGAAATGGGAAAATTTGAATAGTGGGAGCAGCTTTCCTGAGTCAAGAATTTCTGATATGAGTGCGGACAGATTGAATTTTATTTAAAATTCAGATTGTTAATTGTGCTTTATAACAGTGTTATGTCTAAATTTGGATAATCATGATGGTCATCGACAATTATAGTTATGAATTGACTATCTAATTTTTATACTGTGATCGATCCGTTAGGTTGAGTGTCATGAACAAGAATCACGAGTCTCACTATACAGAAAATGTGCAGCATCATTTGCAGCAGGTGCAAAGTCTGCTGGAAAAACATGCTCTGGTAGAAACCTTGGCGCTCAAGCAGGAGATGCCTCGCCAGGAACGTCATGAGCTGTTGGGGGCCATTCTCCATAAACAGCATCTTGCTGAATTGCAGGATAAGCTCGCCAATTTACATTCTTCCGATATCGCTTTTATTCTGGAGGCTCTGCCAATCGAGCAGCGCTTGCTGGTATGGGATTTGGTCAAGGCCGATCGTGACGGTGAAATTCTGATCGAAGTTTCTGATGCGGTGCGTGAATCATTGATTGCGACCATGAGCCGCGAAGAATTGCGTGAAGCCGCTGAACAGCTGGATACGGACGAGATCGCTGATCTGGCTCATGATTTGCCCCATGCAGTGATGCGTGATGTTTTCAAATCCCTCACTATCGAAGAACGCGAGCAATTGCGTGCCGCGATGTCCTATCCTGAGGATGCGGTAGGGGCATTGATGGATTTCGACATGGTAACGATACGAGAGGATGTCACGCTGGAAGTTGTATCACGTTATCTGCGGCGTTTTGATGAGATGCCTGATCATACGGATCAGTTATTTGTGGTGGACAGGAATGATATTTTTAAGGGGGTGTTACCACTTAATCGTCTTTTGGTAAATGAGCCGGAAGAATCAGTTAGTAAGCTGATGCGGACTGATACCATTAAATTGCATCCAGATGACAAGGCAGAACAGGCTGCGCAGGCATTTGAGCGCTACGATCTGGTTTCTGCCCCCGTCGTGGAGGAAGATGGTAAGCTGGTTGGCAGGGTTACTGTGAATACGGTCATGGACTATATTCGTTCACAGTCGGAAAGCGAAATATTAAATACGGCTGGTTTGCGTGGAGAGGAAGATATTTTTGCTTCCGTATGGAAGAGCGTAAAGAACCGTTGGATGTGGCTGGCGCTCAATCTGTGCACTGCGTTCTTCGCTTCACGGGTGATAGGTGAATTTGAGAATACAATTGAAAAGTTGGTTGCACTTGCAGCATTAATGCCGATTGTCGCTGGTATTGCAGGCAATTCAGCAAATCAAACAGCTACAATTATCATCCGTTCGCTGGCATTGGGACAGGTTAATCAATCCAATGCACGGCGATTGATTAGCAAAGAAATAACCATCGGCGGAATTAATGGCCTGATTTGGGGAGGGATGGCCGGGATTTTCGCATTTTTTTTATATAAAAGTGTATTGCTGGGCGTGATTCTAACGGGTGCCATGGTGCTTAATCTGGTTCTTGGGGCATTGGCTGGGTTGATGATACCGCTATTTTTACAGCGCATAGGGCGTGACCCGGCAATCGGTTCTAGCGTGATGCTCACTGCAATTACGGATAGCGGAGGTTTTTTTATATTTCTTGGGTTGGCAGCAATTTTCTTGATCAATTAAATTAGGAAATATACTAATTAGGGGCTAATTGGATATGAATGGCATGAGATTCAGACCATGCGGTTTGCCAGAATATGCATTCCTGGTATGACCGCATAAAAAATCAAAATGTTGCACAGTATGTGTTTTTGTTGGGGTGAATATTTAAAATTCAGTTTGCCGGGATGTTGGTCGTAAAGTTGTTCTCCGAATACGATATGGGAGGCGGACAGGTAAAATTGGCGGTTGAATCAATTATGTGCTGATTTGAAGTACATGTAATTTAAATCCAAAATGCTTGGACTGGAAAACCTTTGCTGATGTATGATTTGGTTGAATTGCCACAGGATGGATATTGTTAGGCATCCTGCAACAGGAAAGTGAAACAAACAACAGGGAGAGTTGATGAAGATTGCAAAAAATGTGTCAGAGTTGATAGGTAATACCCCACTGGTACAATTAAACCGTGTAACTCAGGGCGTAAATGCAACTATTCTCGCCAAGCTGGAATACTATAATCCTGCACTCAGCGTTAAAGATCGCATTGCCATGGCTATGATTGATGCGGCTGAAAAAGCAGGGCAGATCAAACATGATACGATAATTCTTGAACCTACATCAGGTAATACGGGCATCGGCCTTGCTATGATATGTGCATCGCGTGGCTATAAGTGTACTTTTGTTATGCCAGATAGCATGAGTCGTGAGCGGCGGATGTTGATGAAGGCATATGGTGCAGAAGTCATTCTGTCCCCGGGACCAGACGGCATGCCAGGTGCGATGAGAAGAACAAAAGAAATGGCGCAGGCCGATTCACGTTATCTGTTGTTGCAGCAATTCTCAAATCGGGCTAACCCGGCTATCCATCGACTTACTACCGCAGAAGAAATCATACGGGATACCGATGGGATGCTGGATATCTTTGTTGCCGGGGTTGGAACCGGAGGTACAATCACAGGCGTGGGGGATACGCTAAGAGAAATTTATTCTTGCGTACAGGTGATTGCCGTGGAACCAGCCGGTTCTCCAGTATTATCCGGTGGAGACCGGGGGCCACATGCCATCCAGGGAATAGGGCCTGGTTTCATTCCTGAGGTACTTAATAAAAACGTATTTCATGAGGCAATACGTGTCACGGATGAAGATGCATTCAATATGGCACGGCGTATGGCGAAAGAGGAAGGGTTGCTGGTAGGCATATCGTCAGGAGCGGCTGTCTGGGCTGCTATAGAAGTGGCAAAACGACCATTGAATGCCGGCAAGATGATTGTCGTAATGATTCCGTCATTTGGTGAAAGATATTTGTCCACTCCATTGTTTGACCAGGAAGATTAGGTTTGGATATAAGCAGGAATTCTGGTGATGCGCTTGCATGGATAGGGAGCAAGGATAAACTGATGGTGGTATGTCGTTTATGACTGGATCAGAATGGCGGGAAAGGGTGATCGACTGGTTTACTGAATCTGTATTGAAG
>NZ_CAJNBL010000015.1 GCF_905221025.1 Candidatus Nitrotoga fabula | reverse complement strand
TTACTCAATAATTTTAGCCACGACCCCTGCACCAACTGTCCGGCCGCCTTCACGAATGGCAAACCGCAAACCTTCTTCCATCGCAATTGGCGCAATCAGGTTTACCGTTACGGACACGTTATCTCCCGGCATAACCATTTCAGTTCCAGCAGGAAGCTCCACCGCCCCCGTCACATCCGTGGTGCGGAAATAAAACTGGGGACGATACCCCTGGAAAAATGGCGTATGACGCCCCCCTTCATCTTTGCTGAGAACATAGATCTCTGCAGTGAATTTGGTATGGGGTGTGATTGAGCCCGGCTTGGCCAGAACTTGCCCGCGCTCCACTTCTTCACGCTTGGTTCCACGCAACAGTACCCCAACGTTATCTCCAGCCTGACCCTGGTCAAGCAATTTGCGGAACATTTCCACGCCAGTACAGGTGGTCTTGATTGTTGGCTTCAAGCCTACAATTTCAATTTCCTCTCCAACCTTGATTACCCCCCGTTCCACACGACCGGTCACCACGGTTCCACGGCCAGAGATCGAAAAGACATCTTCAACCGGCATCAGGAACGTCCCATCGAGTAAACGCTGGGGTTGCGGGATATAGGCATCCAGCGCATCAGCCAGACGATGGATGGAAGGTTCGCCTATTTCTGTCTGGTCACCCTGCAGGGCTTTGAGCGCGCTACCTATGATGATCGGGGTGTCATCGCCAGGAAAATCGTACTTGGACAGCAGTTCGCGCACTTCCATTTCAACCAGTTCCAGCAGCTCAGGGTCATCAACCATGTCGGCCTTGTTCAGGTATACAACAATGTATGGCACTCCCACCTGACGCGCCAGCAGGATGTGTTCACGCGTTTGCGGCATCGGGCCGTCCGCAGCAGACACAACCAGAATCGCACCGTCCATCTGGGCGGCGCCAGTAATCATGTTCTTGATGTAGTCCGCGTGTCCAGGGCAGTCAACGTGGGCATAGTGCCGGGTTTCCGTTTCATATTCCACGTGCGCAGTGTTGATGGTGATCCCCCGGGCTTTCTCTTCAGGCGCCGCATCAATCTGGTCATACGCCTTCGCCTCACCACCAAATTTCTTTGACAGCACCGTGGTAATCGCTGCAGTCAGAGTGGTCTTGCCATGATCTACGTGACCTATTGTGCCTACATTTACATGTGGCTTGCTACGCTCAAATTTACTCTTTGCCATGATTT
>NZ_CAJNBL010000014.1 GCF_905221025.1 Candidatus Nitrotoga fabula | reverse complement strand
ATATTATTCTTTATTTTTAGTGATTAAATTTTATATATCTTATCTCGAACCTTTATTTTGTAGATTTTATTAACGGAGCTATCTTTATATGTATATGCAGATACACTTACGAAGTGTTGTCTTGCCGGTTTTGGCGCTGATCAGTTTTTCATCCCAAGCCGCAGAATCGCTGAATAACGAGCAAAAACTGGGAGAACATTTATTCAAGGATGCAAATCTTTCGCTGAACAGAAATCAGTCCTGCGCCACTTGCCACAGTCTGAACCCTGCCAATGGAAGTGCACCCTCTCCAGGATTTGTTGATCCGGATAACGTCAATACCTTTTACTGGAACAAAAAAGAAGGTCTGTATATGGGCGGCCAATTCTGGAATGGTCGTGCAAGGGGTTTGAAAGAACAGGCACAGGAACCTTTCCTGAATCCCCGTGAAATGGCAATGCTAGGCATATCAGCGGTGGCAGGCCGGATAAAAGAGGGGGGGAAATACCATCAGTTGTTCTGGGATGCCTATAAAGTCAATCTGGATAATATCCAGGATGAAAGCTTTCCGGATAATGGAAAAAAGCCAGCTGATGACGAGAAAATCTTTGCACTTGCAGCCAGGGCAATCGCAGAATTTGAGAAAACCACCGTTTTCAATAAATTCAACTCCAAGTTTGATTATGTTCTGGCTGGGAAAACCACGTTTACTGCCAAAGAGGAAGAGGGATTACGGCTATTTAATGGAAAGGCCCAATGTTCTGCCTGTCATATCAGTGAAACGACTCATTTCAAAAGCGAAGGAGCGCATAATAAAAAAGGGAAAATCATGCCGCCACTGTTTACAGACTTTACTTACGACAACATCGGCCTGCCCCGCAATGCAGCCATACCGGATGATCCGGATCGCGGTCTTGGCGGGCGCGCCGACATTGCAGCAATGGATCCTGATGGCAACGAACTGGGCAAGCATAAGGTCATGACCCTGCGGAATATTGCTTTGACCCCACCCTATGGTCATAACGGAGTCCTTGTATCATTGAAGCAGGTGGTGCATTTCTATAACACCCGCGATGCATTGGGAGAACTGTTTACAGATAACACCGATACGATCAATTTTGGCATTACCGGTTGGCCCTTGCCTGAAATTCAGCAAAATGTGAACGTAGATGAACTGGGTGATCTCAAGTTAACTTCTGAAGAAGAAGATGCCATTGTTGCCTTTATGGAAACGTTAACCGACGACTATCCAATATGGGGTAATGACCCTAATGTACCCATGAATTCACCGCCTCCATTCTCGATTTCTCCTTAATGGGAAAGAAAAAGCTAAATTGAGGCACAATATTAACTGATCCTGTTTGGGTGAGGAATGCGGCGGTATCTATACCTTTCTGATCAACCAGTTGTAAATGCTACGAATAACTATTGGCAGTTTTTCCCTATAGCTATATGTTGTTCATAAGGACTGTCATAGCCTTTCCCTATATCATTCGTTATTCACTTTATACCCATCGACGCATCCCGGGCAATGAAATCCGCCCTCTGGATGAGGCGACCTGCTTGCTGTCCGGGCGGCGAGGTGCACGATTAGGTTTTTCGCCTGAATCATTCATTTCAACCGGCCCTGCAACGGAAGCAGAATTCTCAGCCATCGACCCCCGCTGTTCCAGCATCGCCTGCAGGCGTTCCCAATAATAAGGATCCGGCTTGCCATGGCGTGTACGCCCGATCATGATTTCCCGGTGTGCCCCCACTGCCCAGGCATACACCAGCGTATCCAGCGGCTCGTTGCGTTTGAAGCGCGCCCCTTTCTTCTGCACATAGCGCCGGGCTTCCGGGTCATACACTTCCGACAGCAGGCCATCGAAATATTCCACCTCCAGCCCCTGGCCAAACTGGAATGCCCGATCTTCCTGGGCGCGGTCGGCATCGCTGGCCAGCGCGCCATAAAGAAACGCCTTGCAGTATTCCGTGCCGACATTCCACAATCCGAAGCTGCCGCGCAGCACTTTTCCCTTGCGCGTCTTGTCCGGATAGCTTGGAGAGGAGGCAATCGCCTTGCCCATGCGCGTGGTACTGCCCTGGCCAGCAAACACCGGTATGCGCAGTCCAGGCCGCTGCACAAAATTGCGCACCTGCTCGCCGCGGTGCCCGCGGCTGTCGATCAGCGCCCCGCGATAACGCATTGCCTTGCCAAAGGCATTCAACAGCGGCGTATTGAGATAGACCTCCAGTTCATCCCACACCTCCAGCCGGGTGGTGTCGCCCTGGATCTCATGCCAGTCGATGATGCGATGTCCGGATGCACTCCACCCCAGCACCGTAATCGCCAGCCAGGAGTCCTGGGTGTCGATGCCTGCAGTCAATGCCAGAATGCCGGGAGGAATGGTGCGCAAGGGAACGTCATCCACACGTCGTAGCAGATCGTTTGACTTGAGACTGCTGGCCTGGTCCTCCCAGGTTTCGCCAAGATCCGTATTGATGAAGGTTTTTAAGGTGGCTACATCCTGTCTTGCCAGCGTGAACTGTTGCGCGAGATCCAGCCAGCTCGGCCCCAGGCCGATCGGTGCATATAATGCACTGAGGTGATAACCCCGTCGCCGGTGATCCGGATTCTCCGGTTTCCATACCCCGGCGGCCAGCATCGCCGGCTTGTGGTGTTCTTCGAGGCACGTGCCGCAATGCTCGCATTCATACCACACCTGGCCTGCGGCCAGATTCCATTTCAGGTTGGACCACTTCAGCGATTGCGCCTCCTCGCAGGCAGGACAGGGCACATAAAATCTGCGCTGGTCGCTGGCCAGATATTCGCGCTCGATCAGGCTGGCATCCTTTACGGTCGGAGTACTGATCAACACCAGCTTGGAACGCGAGAACGCCTTCAGCCTGCCGCGGGCCAATCCGACCGGATCGCCTTCTTCTCCAATTTCTGACGGAAAGCGGTCGAGGTCATCCATCACCAGATTGCGCACCGACTTCTGCGCATAGCTGTTGGGGCTGTTGCCCCCGGCCAGAAATAATATGCCGCCGGGGAAATCGATCAGATCCTTGCTGTTCGCCGCATCGCGGCTGCGCAATCCACCGAGGATGTCGCGCACGCATTCGGTTTCGGTCAGCAGCGGATTCAGCTTTTGCACTTTCCAGGAATCCCGGCTTTCCAAAGTCGGCATCAACACCATGGTTGGTGCCGGGGCATGCTCCATGATATAGCCCAGCCAGTTGACCGTAGCCTCCGTGACCCCCACCTGGCTTGATTTCATCACCACGACTTCCGATACGGGTGAGGTCACCGACAGGCAGTCCATGATTTCGCGCAAGATCGGATTGCGCACCGTTTTCCATTTGCCGCGCTCGCCCGACTGCTTGGACGACAACACCCGATGACGATCGGCCCAGGCGGATACCGTCAACCGGTCCGCAGGTTTGCAGGAGGCCGCCAGGCGGCGATACAGATAACCACGATCGAGTTTCAGTCGGACTGCCATGGCTTACTCCGGAAAGACTTTACCGCTGGATTCCAGAATGGCGCGCTGCCCGGTATATTCCTGCCAGCGCCGGACGATTACATCTACATAGCCTGGAGAGAGCTCGGACAAACGTGCCCGCATTCCCAAACGCTCGCAGGCCATCAAGGTGGAACCACTGCCGCCGAAGGGATCGAGCACGACCTCTCCACGCTTGGCACTGTTGACCAGCATGCGCTCGATCAATGACACCGGCTTCATGGTTGGATGGACATCATTGCACAGCGGCTTGTCTTCGGTCAGCACATCCGGCAACAGCTCCTCCACCTTCACCTCGCCCTCCATGACGAGGATTGTGCTGCCCAGCTGGATTTCCCATAGCCCGTCTGGGCGATGGGTAAAGGGATTGGCCTCAAGCTGGCGAATCGTGGTCTGCTTGCGCCCGCCATACCAGCGATGCGCCGCACCGGTTTTCCAGCCATACAGGATGGGCTCATGCATCCATTGATAATCGGATCGTCCCAGCACCAGGGCATTTTTTCTCCAGATCAGGCACCCGGAGAGCTTGAAACCATTTTGCAGGAATAGCTCGGTAAAATTATGGCGTTCGGTTTCGGAATGTGCCACATAGATTGCGGCCCCCGGCTTCATCACGCTCCAGGCGGCACGATAGAAGCCGCCCAGGAATGTCCGGAAACTGGCCTCGTCCAGATCATCGTTGAGAATGCGGTCGGTGTTTCGTTGCTTGCCGTTCTTGCCATGATTCTGGAATTCGGCACAATCGCCATAGGCGACGTTATAGGGTGGATCGGTCCAGCAGGCATCGGCAAGCTCGCCCTGCATCAACGCCTGTAAGCTGGTGGAAGACGTGCTGTCGCTGCAAATCAAGCGATGGGATCCCAATATCCAGATATCTCCAATAACACTGACGGGATCCATCGGCACCGGTGGCGCCTCATCCGGATTTTTTTCCGGAGGCGGATCGGCAAGCAGATCGGCAAGGAAGTCGGCATCAAAGCCTAGAATATCCAGACCATAGCCTTCCTCACGCAAATCCTGCAGTTCCGCGGCCAACTTGTCCAGATCCCAGCCGGCATTCAGCGCAATCTGGTTATCCGCCAGGATATAGGCACGCCGCTGGGCGTCGCTTAATCCGGTGATGCGCAGACAGGGTACCACCTCCAATTGCATGCAACGCGCTGCCATCACCCGGCCATGGCCGGCAATGATGCCGCCGTTTTCATCGATCAGCACCGGGTTGGTAAAACCATACTCGCGGATACTGGCCACGATCTGCGCAATCTGCTCCTCACTGTGGGTACGGGCATTACGGGCATAGGGCACTAGCGCATCTACGGGCAGACATTCTAGCTGGTCATGGATGCGCGGTGACGTTGGGCTTTCAATGCGAGAATGCGCCGGATCCGTATTGCGTGAATCATCCATGCTTAATTTCCGGAATTCTGCATGGTCATGCAAGCAGGAATCTGTCATGGATGGGGTCATGGAATTTGATTTGGATTCGGTCATGGTAGCAATCCTGGGTTCAGTCATTTTTTACTCCTTGTTGATTCCGTGTGCGTCGTTGCATGGTTTCCGCCATTTCCAGCTGGATTTCTTCTGCCATTTCACGGATCGCGGTATGGGTTTCCGATAAGGTGGTGAGGGGATAGACGATGGGGGCCAAACGGTCGGCGAGGTTTTCCAGGAGAGAGGACAGCGTGGCACCAAAATCGCGCAGCACGAAATCGACATCTTCCCGGGCAATCAAATTGCCGGCCATCTTGTCGCGCGCCATCTCCTCCTGGTCCGCCTGCGCAGTCTTGATGCGGGCTTCGCTGATCGCACGCACGCGGCGTGCCTTGTCCAGGCTGAGGTCGTGGCCTGATATGGATGGGATCTCTTGCCGACCTGCTGCATGACCCATTCTGCCATGGGTGGCGGATAGGCCTGCCTGGCCATCTGGAAATCCGGAATCCGCTGCACGCTTCTGTGCACGCTGTTCCGCATGGAATTCCGCCACCTGCGGGCGATCGCCTTGTGTGGCATGGATCCGAGCAAGCGAAGTCTCGACGTTGACCAGGTCATGTTCCATTACCAGGCGTCCGGCCTGCTTCAGGCGGGTGATATAGGCTTTGTCATGGCCCAGGCGTCTGGCAAACTGGGACTGGTTTTCCAGGGTCATGGCCGGTCCTCCGGATTCCACTGGGGTTCCACGCCAGTTTTTACGGACTTTTTGCCAATGAACCCTGTGTTCCACTGATACCACGCATTCCACGGGGTGAGATATATACGTGAGAGAAATAATAAGAACGGCATCCGGATGCGCACGTAGGCCAGCCAGTTGAGCACCCACTGGTAGACTTCTCTATGGTTGGATTCGTTGCTGCACAGGTATTGCAGCAAGCCCAGCAGGGCAGTGCATTTCCCTTCACGCGGCTCGGTCGGCCAGCCGCCCCACAGATTGCAGACAATTCTGGGATCGCTTTCCGTGGGATCGAAGCCGACGCTTTCCATCGGCACGACCCGGCGGTCGGGTCGCTGTTTCAATTCCCGCCAGGCGTGATCCGGACAGATGTCGAGAACATCCTGCTTCAGGAGCAGTATGCGCCGCTCCTGATCGAACAGCAGGCCCTTGCCGCCATAGATCAGGATATAGCGGGTGCAGGCTTCTTCGATCGATAACAGGGGTTTTTCGGTGTCGGGTTGTTTGGATCCATCGGAAAGAAGAGAGGCCGGAGATGCGGCAGATCCAGGTTGCCATTTCAGTTCGCGTAGCCGCGCTTCGATCTGGCTGCGGACTACATGCAGCCCTTCCAGGGTATGCAGATCATTGAAGTCGGTGATCTTGTGATCCCCACGGTCCTGGGTAAACCGGGGTGCCACCCAGGCGCCATTCACGGCCAGCGCCGCGGCACTGGCGGCAGTGATGCCGGGATTGCCCACCGTCAGATGATCATCGTCGGCGCAGATCAGGATTTTTGCACGGGGATAGGTTTTATGCAGGACCACCGCCACCGGCATCAGGTTGCCGGCATCGAATGCCACCGCTACCGGCAACTGTGTGGCCTGATACACACTGGCCCCAGTGGCATAGCCTTCGGCCACCAGGCAGATCCAGGTGGGGGAACCGCCGAGCAGGTGATAGTGTCCCTGCTTGGCCAGACCTTTTGGGAAGTATTGTTTTTGCAGTTTGTTGCCGCGGTTCCGGCCGCGGATGATCTGCAGGCCATGGATATTGCCATAGGCATCGCACATCGGGATTGCCAGGGTGCCGTGGCCATGGGGGTCAAAGCGCACGCCGTGGGCAGCCACCCCCTTGCGGTCGAGATAGTCTGATTCACCGGTTGGCACATAGGCTATCCAGACCCGGGTAGCAGTCCGTGCCGCCAATTCCGCTTCGGCTGCGCGTAGCGCTTTCATGCGCTGCTGGTTTTCCGCCTGGCGTTTCTTGATCGCTGCGCGCAGTGCCGGGTCAGGAATCAGCGGTTTGAACTGGCCTTTTTCGTCACGGCGGTTCAGTTTGACCGACTGCTTGCCAGGATCGTTGCCGTGGTAGATGCCATAGGCACCGACGATATCGGAAACGCTGATTCTGAAAGCTGAGTTAATGCCGAAAGAAAAACTTGATATGTATTAATCCTGATATGTATTAATTTGGACTTGCCTCAGCTCACGGACTAACTTTTAGGTTGCGAGTCACTTTCGTGCCAGAAGAATTACATGAAAGTCAAAAATATAAATCACTTTACGTGTATAGCCGGGAATTTTGTAATTTAAGAGGAATACTGCTTGGCTCTTTCATAAAACGTCACTCCCATCCGTTCAATATGTTCCCGCAATTTAACATGATCCAGTTCATCAAACAGGGAAAGGTCTATGGTGTATGGCAATAGCAGATCATCCAGCTCATTAGCGATCTTATCGCACAGATCCGGGGTGAGCGCATCACCATATAGGGTTAGGTCAATATCCGAGCCTGCCTGATAGTTTCCTTTCGCCCTGGAGCCATAGAGAACAGCTTTTTCAATTTCCGGAAAGCGGGCAAAAACGCCACGGATCTGTTCAATCGTAAAATTGGGTAACCCATACTTCATGGATCGATATCCTGCTGTTCGCTCAATTCAGTAAATTTTGTAGCCATGCTTGCAAAGGCAGGATAAAACCGGTTCAAAATATCCTCTGCAACAGCAGTGGCGACGTTTAAATTGTAGGTATGCGAGGTTTTATTGCGTGCAGCGATCATTTTCATCCAGTCTTCGCCTTGTTCAATCAGTCCATTTTTGAACGCAGCACGGGTGGCATCCCGTGAACCCGTCAAATCCGTGATGCCCTGGTATTGCAAATAATCTTTCAGAACATTCCAGGCCAACTCATGTGTAAACTCGAAGCTCTGGATCAACCCCTGCTGTTCCAGTTTGGTCAATTCCCGGGTTTGCGCCAGTTCCACCGCTTCCGTCAAGGTTTGAAATACCCGGGTGAAGTTGTTGAATCGCTGTTGCCATCGGATATCTTGCATCGCCTGATTCCCCTTTATAACAAGGTTCTGATTTTAGCCAGCACTTCCGCGCTCTCCGCATCCAGCTTCGCAATTTCAGCCATAATTTCCTGTGGGCTAGGGGGCTGCATCACATTATTTAGAATTTTCACTGAAAGCAAAGGGGGTCGGGTCCATATCGGATATTGGTTCTCACATCTTAATTTTTCGGCCGCCACCCATCTGGCTCACCCCCAGTTAGTAATGAATTCAAACGGCCCTATGAATCCCTAAAATGTCGGTATATCTATAATCATATGGGATGACTGTTCGCGTTGAGAATTGTAGCATTCAGCGTCAGCCTGCTGAAAGCCAAGTCGAGGCTGCTCCTGACTGGAGTCTGGCTTAAACATAAAGGTCATATCTTCAAAATGTTCCGTTGTTTGACTTGCCCTAGCAAAGCGCCACCCCGCCAGCACCGGCTTATCTGTTCTTTAAACAGATTCAGCCGTTACAGCCCCGGTTATCAAGCGGTTCATGGCCAAAGACGGCATATTTATGCCGATTATTTGCTATAAACTGGATCAGCAGCATGATACTGCTACTTACAAGGAAAATATGTTGACCATGTTAGTTTAATCGGCATAAAATGACCACTTTAAAGCATTATGTACATTTAACAGGCATATTATGACCGAATGAGTGCTCTGTTATTTAAAACGCCAGAAGAACTCCAGTGGATACTGGGTGAACGGTTACGCCGTTTACGCCTTGATCGTAATCTGGATCAGCGTACCACTGCAGAAAAAGCAGGCATTTCAGAGAAAGCATTACGTAACCTGGAGGCCGGGCGCGGGTCAACGCTGGAAACCTTGATACGCGTACTGAAAGCGCTGGAATGCCTCCATGGGATTGATGTGCTCGTTCCGGAACCCAGTATCAATCCACTCAATTTGTTGCGTCAGTCAAAAGCACCACAACGCGTGCGGCGTAGTGTCCGGTTGCCGAAAGATCGTTGATGGACATCCCGGTGATTGAGGTGCGCATTTGGGGAAAGCGTGTGGGCGCTGTAGCGCCTGACCCGCGTCTGGGATGTTATGTGTTTGCCTATGATCCCGCCTGGCGCCAGCTCGGCATCGAACTGGCGCCGCTCACGATGCCGCTGGATGATCCCCGCACGACATTTGCTTTTCCGAACCTGTCCGAGCCAGCATACAAACGCCTGCCGGGTCTGCTGGCCGATGCATTGCCCGACGATTTTGGTAATGCTCTCATCGATGCGTGGATGTCCGGCAAGGGGGTGGAGAAACGTGCCGTCACCACGCTGGATCGCTTGGCATACATGGGCAAGCGAGGTATGGGAGCCCTGGAGTTCAAACCCGCAAGAGGCGCTCACCGCGAGAGCGCCGAACCATTAAAAATGAAAAATCTGGTAGAAGCCGCCCGTATGGTTCTGCATGGTGATCTTTCTGGCGGTATGGAAGCCCGGGCTGCGCTTGCCAATATGATCCGGGTCGGTACTTCTGCCGGGGGCGTGCGCGCCAAGGCGGTAGTCGTATGGAATCCTGAAACCAACCAGGTTCGCAGTGGCCAGTTTGACGCGGCACCCGGGTTCGAACACTGGCTTCTCAAGCTGGATGGTGTGGGCAAGGATTTCGAGTTAGGTGGCACCGCGGAATACGGACGGATCGAATACGCCTATCACCTGATGGCAAAAGCCGCCGGCATCAGGATGTCGCAGTGCCGGTTATTGGAAGAGAGCGGCCGCGCCCATTTCATGACCCGCCGGTGGGATAGGGAGGTAGAGAATCAGCATACGATCAAGCATCACGTACAAACGCTTTGTGCTATGGATCACCTCGATTACAAACAGCGCGCCACCCATGCCTATGCACAGCTTTTCATGGTCATTGCACAGCTCGGGCTGGGGGATGAATCCAATGCACAGGCGTTTCGGCGCATGGTATTCAACGTCATGGCAAAAAACTATGATGATCACACCAAGAACTTTGCGTTTCGCTTGAAGCAAGGTGGATCATGGGAGTTGGCCCCGGCCTATGACGTGACGCACGCATACAATCCTCAGGGAGAATGGACCTATCAACACCTGATGAGCGTCAATGGAAAATTCCGTGATATCACCCGTGCTGATTTATTGGTAGAAGCACAGAGATTCAGCATCCGTCGCCCATTGGACCTGATTGCTGAAGTCCGGGCTGCCATCGGTAACTGGCAGCAGTTTGCACAGGATGCAGGTCTGACTACCGGAACGGCGCAAGCGATCGCGAAGGATTTTGAGCTGATTTGAGTTTACTCGGCTGAAAATGAAAACGGCTGGTGTCGGTGATCACTGCAACAACCGGAATCTCCGATGGTCAAAAGGGTTTTGCAAAGTAACAATCCCGGCATGGTATGTAGATTGCAAAATTATCTATACTGAATTTCCCCCACTTTTCTTAGGTATAGAAAAAACCTTGAATTAGAACGTGTAGGAGTTTTTGTGGTGCCATGGATGCATGTTTATTTCTACTGAATACGGCTTCGGGTTGCAGAGTATTGAAGTGAGTTGTGATCTTCAGCCAGAAAATGGAGGTTCAGAACAGAATAGCGGTGCAGGATCGCTTAGACCTGCTGTCCGTGCATCATTCAGTGCCAGCATGGCGGTTTGCTTTATATTTTTTTCATAATCGTGCTAGATTGTCGCCCATGATAAAAAAAGTCAATATGAAACACGCAACACTGCGCCAGCTTCAGGTTTTCGAATCGGTTGCGCGCAACCTGAGTTATTCCCGCGCCGCCGAGGAGCTGCATCTTACCCAGCCTACCGTTTCCATTCAGATTAAGCAGCTAACGGATATTGTCGGCCTGCCTTTGCTGGAGCAGATCGGGAAGCGCATTTTCCTGACTGACATGGGCCGGGAATTGCTGCTGCTATGCCGCGATATTTTCAAAGGATTGTCTCAATTTGAGATGCTGATCGCAGACATGCATGGGATGAAAACAGGAAAGCTACGCCTCGCGGCGGTCAGCACGGCTAAATATTTCATTCCGCGCTTGCTTGGCTCGTTTTATGCGCTTTATCCGGGCATTGAAGTATCCCTTCATGTTACCAACAGGGAAAGGATATTGCAGCGCATGGCAGATAATGAAGACGATTTGTATATGCTTGGGCAACCGCCCGAGCATATGGATGTGCAAGCTGAGTGCTTTATGGAAAACCCGCTGGTGGTTCTGGCGCCTTCCAGTCATCCCCTGTCGGGAAAGAAAAATATTCCTTTGCAGCGTTTGGCAGACGAACCTTTTCTGGTTCGGGAGCAGGGATCTGGTACCCGGCTCGCTACCGAACGGTTTTTCAGCGAACATGGCTTATCACTAAAAGTCAGGATGGAGCTGGGGAGTAGTGAGGCAGTCAAACAGGGAGTTGCAGGCGGATTGGGCATTGCCGTGGTGTCAGCGCATACCCTGGCACTGGAAAGAAACAGCAAGGAACTCTCCATCCTGGATGTTGCGGGATTTCCCATCCGGCGCCAGTGGTATGCGGTATATCCGGAAGATAAAAGGTTGACAGTGGCGGCCAGCACTTTCCTCGATTTTCTGAAGCGGGAAAGCCAGTCCGAAGCAAACCGTTACCTGTCGGATATTCCTGGTTTTACATTAAACCAGGATCAATGAGGCCGGATTTTCCCTGATTCGGGGAAAGCCTTGCATGGATTGGATGGCTGCCTGTGTTTTATAGGGTGTTGTTCAGTATTTTCTATTCCTATTTTATAAACTATTTATGGATGAGTAGATTCAATCGGGAGAGATTCCCGCTGAAACATTTTTTTGGTCTATCATTATAGCGGCGCAAGCATGCCTGACATTCTGCGCCGCTTATGGATCAGCTTATACTCTTTCCCGGTTTTATGGATCCGCTGCCATATACCACTACATAAAGCAGGCCACCCATGATGGAGATGTTTTTCATGAAGCTGATCATCTGGTTTTGTGCTTCTTCAGGTGGCATGGCCCAGAAATTATGGAACAGGACAGCGGTCATTGCGGTAAAAATAAATATTGCTGCTGCGGCCCAGCGCGTATACCATCCGGCGATCAGCATCAATCCCCCTCCCAGTTCAACGATGATGGCACCTATGGCCAGCATTTCCGGGAATGGCAGTCCCTTGCTGGCTATGTAGCCAACGGTTCCTTCAAAGCCGGTGATCTTGTTAAAGCCCGCCATAACGAATATCAGCGCAATCAGAATACGACCCAATAACGGGCCAAATTGGTTCAAGGCATTCATGGTTGATGTCCTTAATTTATGGTATTGTTAATATATCTCCATGATACACCTGCTACTTGGAAACTGGATTGTTCCGGTTTTCAGGTAGCATGCACACCATGGAACGTTGTTGAAATTACAGTAGCAAGGCTACCCTAAAATATATCCGGTTTATGTGCGGTATCGAACATACCGGGATATGCGGCACAATTATTCTATGTATCAGGCGAGTTGGCTGGTTGCTGCAGATCAGACAGGAACTGCATCTTACATTTTGGAGGAGTGGGAATGAAAAAAACTGGACTGGAAATCAGGACAATGAGTTTTTTCTTGGAGGGCCTGCTTTTTGCGTCCGGCTGCGCATGGTCTGCATCGGGAGAGCCTTCCGGAAAAGGGCATGCATGGAAGAGTGGTGCTGAAATTTATGAAAAGATTTGTGCCTATTGCCATGAAGAGCGAGTAGGCCCGCGCATTCGTAAACGCGGGTTGCCGCCACAATATATTCAGATGACGGTTCGCAGCGGAAGGGGAGCCATGCCCGCGTTCCGTGCCGCGGAAATCGACGATGATTCACTGGCGATGCTGGCTGAATACATTTCGAAAAATCCTTAGATCCTGAGTCCGGGAGGAATACATCACCATGATGAACGAACACCGACGCAACCTGATGAAAGGCGTACTTACCGGGGGAACCCTGCTGGCCATGGGCATTCCCGGTATTACCGAAGCCGTGGTCATTCGCCAGCCCGAACCTGGAAAAACCAGAAACTGCCAGTTGTTGCTGGGAAACACGGCAGCAGGAGAGGGATTTTCCCGAGGGGGCTATGCCGCCTGTTCTGCTTATACCGAGTATAGCCAGGGGATTATTCCAACCGTCAGATTAAAAGATGAACTGCTGGTTAATCCCCGGGGCGTGGCTGAATTTCTGGATATTTCGCCCAACACCCGCTGGATTGCGGTGATGGATGATGCCAGCGCGGCGATATTCCTGGAACTGGTGCGGGAGTCAGGCGGCCATCTGCTGGCATACGGCTCCCATGCCTTTATTCCGGATGGTGCGGAATCCGGTATGCTTCGCCATGCCTGGCGTTCCGCATCTCCTGCATTCAGTGCAGGGAAGATGCTGGCTTCCGGGCTGATGGAAAGCCGCCATGATTTTTCCATTGTCGAAAACTTTCTTGAAACCCCGGAAATGCCGGGGGCAGTGGCCGCTCTTCCTGTTCCGGATTTTTCTGTCTGGCAGTTGGGCGGCAAGCAGGATGTGCATTTGTATTGTTCCGGCATGAATCCGGTTGAAGCCTGCAAGTCGGTTGGCTGGGAAGCGGAAGACGGGCGGAAATGGGTAACCCGAACGGTAGAATCTTCCGGTGCTGCCGGAAATCAGCCGGACGGCCCGGCTGCTGTTGAATTTCCCGGGTTCCGCGACTGGGTGGAAGCGACAGGCTATGCAACCGTTGCCATGGCGTTGGGGATGGGAAGCCAACGGGATTTCTGTTCCAGCCGGGCATTTGTCTGCGGTTCGAGTCATTCCGGAATGGGTAATTCGGCGTTATCCGGGATGCATTTCGTATCGTTAGTCATTGACGTCTAGGAGGCACATAAATGGTCAGCAAATATATCGCTTTGCCCAAAGGCGTAACCGAGGAGGTCTTTGACGTCGCAATCAGCGAATTTCGTGAGGTGCTCGGTGGGGATGCAGTGCTGACGGGCGCGCAGCAGCTGGCTCCCTATATCAAGACGATGATGCCGGTAGCAGATGAGGAGCATGTGCCGTCTGCGGCATTGCTGGCCACGACAGTCGAGCAGATTCAAAAGATCGTCGCGATCTGCAACCGGCATAAAGTACCGGTCTGGACTATTTCCACCGGGAAAAATCTGGGCTACGGTTCTGCCGCGCCCGCAGAGCGCGGCCAGGTGGTGCTGGATTTGAAGCGTATGAACCGGATTCTGGAGGTGGACAAGGATCTGGCCTATGCCCTGGTGGAGCCGGGCGTAACCTACCAGCAGCTGTATGACCATATCGAGGAGCACAAGTTGGGCCTGTGGCTTTCCATGCCCGCCCCCTCCGCGATTGCAGGACCGGTTGGCAACACGCTGGATCGTGGCGTCGGATACACGCCCTATGGGGAACATTTCATGTTTGCCTGTGGAATGGAGGTGGTTCTTGCAAATGGCGAGGTATTGCGCACCGGCATGGGGTCGATGCCCAATTCCAATACCTGGCAGGTATTCAAATGGGGGTACGGCCCCTATCTGGACGGGATTTTTACGCAGTCGAACTACGGGATTGTAACCAAGTTTGGTTTCTGGCTCATGCCCGAGCCTCCGGCGTTCAAGCCATTCGTCATCCAGTACGACCGCGAAGAGGATATCGTGGAAATTGTGGATACCATCCGTCCGCTGCGCATCAATGGCGTGATTCCCAATGCAGTTGTGATCGCTCATGCGTTGTATGAGGCTCCTGTGAAAGCCCGGCGCAGTGATTATATGACCGGGCCCGGCTCCATTCCGGATGAAGCGGTTTTCAGGATCATGAAAGACCATAAACTGGGGATCTGGAATGTGTATGCGGCACTTTATGGTACGCAGGAACAGATTGATGTGAACTGGAAAATCGTCCGGCAGGCATTCGGAAAATCCGGGAAGGCGAGGATACTCACGGAACAGGAGGCAAGTGGAGATCCGGCATTTGTCTATCGGGCCAAGTTGATGCGAGGGGAAATGACCCTCAAGGAGTTTTCCCTGTATAACTGGCGAGGAGGTGGCGGTTCGATGTGGTTTGCACCGGTTTCGCAGGCACGGGGAAGTGAAACCCTCAAGCAGATGGCGTTGACCAAGCAGATTCTGGCCCGGCACGGCCTGGATTATTCGGGTGAGTTCATCGTTGGAATGCGTGACATGCACCATATTGTGGATGTTCTATATGACAAGACCGATCCGGAGCAGACGAAAGCGGCTTACCAATGTTTCGATGAGTTGCTGAGTGAATTCTCTGCGCGCGGGTATGGGATTTATCGTGTCAATACCGCTTTTATGGACAAAGTCGCGGAAACGTATGGCCCGGTGCAGCGAAATATCCACAAAATACTGAAGGATGCGCTGGATCCGAATGGAATCCTGGCTCCGGGCAAATCGGGTATCCGGTAGCAATGACGCTGGCCAGGGAAATGCAGTTTTTTCAGATAAATGAAATCCTGTGACCCGGGCTGGCTGAAGTGTGATGCTGAAAAAATAGATTCAATATGCGAGGATGAAGGAGATTTACATGGCTACATACAAGGTTGGATACATCGTTGGTAGTCTCTCTAGTACTTCCATCAATCGCTTGTTGGCCAAGGCGTTGAAACATTTGGCGCCGTCGGAACTTGAATTGACGGAGATTCCAATTAGAAATTTGCCCCTTTATAGCCAGGATTATGACGCGGATTTTCCCCAGGTAGCCCGGGACTTCAAACAGTCAATCAGCAATGTCGATGCGTTGATTTTCGTGACGCCGGAATTTAACCGTTCAATTCCCGGCGGTCTGAAAAACGCGATCGACTGGGCCAGTCGGCCATGGGGTCAAAATATCTTGGCACGCAAACCTTCGGCAGTTATCGGCACCTCCCCGGGATCAATTGGCACTGCAATCGCACAGCAGAGTCTGCGTGGGGTATTGTGCTTCTGCAACTCGCCGCTGATGAATTCGATGGAGGCCTATATTCAGTTCAAGCCTGGCCTGATTACCGAGGATGGGCAGGTCACAGATGATTTGACAGCCAAATTTTTACGCAACTACATGAATGAGCTGCATACATTTATCGTGAGGGTACTCACAGTGTTGCCGCGCAATGTATAAGACCTACAGGAGAATAATCCCATGAAGATTAAAGCATTGGTGGTTGAACACAAAGCGGCTCCTTTCGAACTTCAGGAACTCGATCTGGAGGAGCCTGCGCGGGGTGAGGTACTGGTGCGTATCGTTGCCTCTGGCGTGTGTCATACCGACGCCATCACCCGTGCTGGCGACATGCCTATGCCTTTTCCAGCCGTGCTCGGCCATGAAGGTGCTGGCGTAGTAGAGCAGATCGGCCCCGGTGTCAGCGAGATCGCGCCTGGCGACAAGGTCATCATTGGCTGGCCGTCCTGTGGCATTTGCCGTAACTGCCTGGATGGCCAACCGCGCTATTGCCTCAAGACCGGCGATGCACTGGTCTCCGGCCTCCGTTTTAAAGGCGAGCGCAAGGGCACCACTGCGTATTCACGTGATGGTCAGCCCATCAACGGTCACTTCTTCGGTCAATCGTCGTTTGCCACCCATTCCATCGTTTCGGCCGATGCGCTCGTCAAGGTTCCGGGGGACACATCGGTTGACCTGCTCGGTCCTCTGGCCTGCGGCTTGGCTACTGGCGCCGGGGCCGTGCTCAACGAGGCGCGCCCGCGCCTGGGCGATTCTGTATTGATCGCCGGTGTGGGCGCTGTTGGCCTGGCGGCAGTCATGGCGGCCAAAAACTCCGGCGTCACCAAGATCATTGTTGCCGACATTCATGATAACCGGCTTGAACTGGCCAAAGAATTTGGCGCCACTCACGTCATTAATTCACGCAGCCAGAATCTTGTGGAAGAAGTGCGCAAGATCACGGGCAGCACGGTAGATTACGCTTTTGATTGCACGGGTGTCATTGCGGTAATTGAGCAGCTTGCCCAAACGGTGGGCATGCTCGGTCACATGGTGCTGATCGGCGGTGCCCCGGCAGGCGCACACTTTTCGCTCGACCATCTCAGTACCCTATGGGGCAAGCGTGTCATGGGCGTGCTCGGTGGCGGAGGACGCTCCGGTCAACTGATTCCAGCGCTGGTTGAGCTGTTCCAGCAAGGACGTTTTCCGTTCGACCGCCTGGTCAAATTCTACGACATGAACCAGATTGAGCAGGCACTGGAAGACTCAAAATCGGGCAAGGTGATCAAACCGATCTTGCGGATGACCCAGAACTGATCCTGCGGCACTGCATCAACATATTGAATATGCTGGGTGAAGGCATGCAGATCGATGCGGTCCGAAGGTCAGCTTTGACGTGAACGGCATAATGATCCATCACCGGGACATTGCAGGGGAAAGCAAGCTGGACCTGTTCATTCCTGCACTGGTCGAGCTGTATCGGCAGGGAAATTTTCCCTTCTACAGACTGGTGAAATTTTATTTTCGCAACCAGATCAATCAGGCGGCGGAAGACAGCGAGAAGGGCCTTACCATTAAACCGATCACCCGGATGTAAGGCAAATTCCAGATTATTCAGTTGGCGGGACTTTTATTTGGATTTCTCCGGAAATCCGCATGCCTGGCAGGTGTCATCATGTTTGCATCGCAGCGATGCCGTTCACAGACCGGGCAAGAGGGTAACGGGCGGATTGATTTTCGCTATGGTTATTGCGATTTCATCATCCATCCCCGGATTGCATGTGGCTCAGTTAGGGTAGAATTCAACACTGGGCCATCCACCTGCACTGTAGCTATAGGAAATCATATATTATAATTAATTATATAATGTATTTTTTATATATATCCGGTTGGGCTTCCATCAAACCGCGCGTTTGCAGACCTGTTGTTTCCATTTTGGTGTTGTTTCTGCCTGGCCGGATGAGTCTTCCGCTGAAGTTAGGCATGCCATAGTGTCATGTTTAGTATATACTGAAGCGGGAGCCTTGCACGGATTTTCGTGCGAATCTTCGTGCCTCGAAACGTCCGCAGCCGGATATTTCCGGCAAGGCATGACAGGCATTTCAGAATCCCTATGCCGAATGCAGAAACGCGGTTTATGAGAAGCCAGATAACCAATAATTAAAAATGTGAGAATTAATATGAATTTAAGAAAAAATCATTTGATCAGCAGCGGTCGCAAACTGATTTCTGCCGGCGTGCTTGGGTTGTCGATCGCAATGGTTCCCTGCTTTGCCCAGGAAAAGGAGCCGGTTCAGTATCTGGATCAAGGATGGGACGATGCGATGCGTGAGCTGTATTATTTTACTCCGCAGGGTTCCCGTCTTATGCCTTATTCCTGGTTTCTGGCTCTTGAAACTGCAGCAGGGGAAACCCGATTCAGCGACCCGGCCAACATGGCTCGTTATGGGTGGCTGAACCATGGCCGAGCCAGGCTGAACCCGGACAATCTGCCGATCGGATTTACCAAAGAGCCTGCGAACGACTCGGCAGAGAAATACTGGGTAGGGATGACCTGCTCTGCCTGCCATACCAATGATATTCAGGCCAAAGGCAAGAGAATCCGTATAGACGGAGGGCCTGCGCTGGCTGACTTCACGCTGTTTATCACCGAGCTTTCTGCAGCCGTGCAGGCCAACCTCAATGACCAAACCCGGTTCGGGCGCTTCGCTGCAAATGTGCTGGGCCATGATCCCACGCCGACGGAAACCGCGCAATTGAAGACTGCATACCGGACTTTTGCTGCCGAGCTTGTGGGTAACCTGTGGATGCGCACTCCACACCGGCCCTCCGGACCAGGCCGGGTGGATGCCCTGAACCAGATTACCAACGCTCTTGCCGTGACCAATCTGGGTGTACCGGAAAACCTGCGCCCGGTGAGCGCACCGGTCAGTTTCCCGTTTGTCTGGCTCGCTCCTCACCTTGATTGGGTACAGTGGGCACCGGTGGCATCTTCTCCTATTGCGCGCAATGTTGGCGAAACCCTGGGCGTGTTCGGAAAGGCGGAATTTAAAGACTCCAATAATCTTTTCCACTCCAGTGTGATGCTGAAGCAGCTTCATGAGATGGAAGAGTGGCTGGCAACGCTCACATCCCCGCCCTGGCCGGAAAAGCACTTCGGCAAGGTAAACCGGAAGCTGGCCAAAAGGGGCCGTGAACTGTTCGACAAGAGCTGCCGGGGTTGTCATAACATGCCACCGTTTGATTACACGGCAAAGGAAATCAACGCATTTGGCAAACAGTTCATCAAGACCCAGCCCATCCAGATCACCAAGGTTGGAACAGATTCGCAATATACCCACAGCCTGATCTCCCGCATCACTGCAACCAGCAACCTCGGGCCTCTTTTGTTCCAGAATGAACCGGTTACCCCTGGAGCCAATTTTTTCCTGACTACGGTTGGCGCCACACTCAAGAAAGCGATTGAGGATGCCAAACTGACGCCTCAGGAAATTTTCGAGTACAACGGATACCGGTTTTATCCTCCTTCCGGTGATGATCCAGTCCCGCAAATCTGGAAACCATCCCCGGAAGCGCTCACGGCAATCAAGGCCAGCCCGCTTGTCGGCATCTGGGCGACAGGTCCGTTCCTGCACAACGGATCGGTTCCCAATATCTATGAGCTGTTATCTCCGCCGAATGAGCGTTCCAAGACCTTCTGGGTGGGAAGCCGTGAAATTGATCCGGTGAAACTGGGTTACAAGTCCACCAGGAATCAGTTGACCGCCAAAGAACGCTCGCAACTTTTCCTGTATGACACCAGTTTACCGGGAAACCATAATTCCGGGCATGCTTTCCCGAAAAAAGCCCTTAGTCCGAAGGATCGACTGGCAATCATCGAATATTTGAAGGATGTCAGGGAAGATGCCGGGCAGGGGGATTCTGCTGCAAGCACCCATCCCGCCGCTGCAAAATATTCATCCGGGTCGGAAAAATCGTCACAACCCGTTACCGACAAGAAATAATGAAAGGTCTAGACATGAATTTCCTGCAACAACTGGACAATACTCCTGAAGATCAGAAACATGCCCTGGTCAAGGGCTGGGTAGATTCAAGATCGCTGAAGTTTTATGAAGAACTGCGGCAAAACCGGCCCATCCTGAGCGATCCCGTGTGTACTTATGTCGCAAAGTATGAAGATGTCATGGAGGTACTGCGCCGCCCGGATATTTTTACCGTGGATCTATATAAATCCAGCATGGGTGATTACATGCTGGCTCAGGATGATACGGCCATTCACTGGCGGGAAAAGGGCATCATGCAGTCGATGCTGAACTGGGATGACCTGGCAATGGTTCGCCAGGCAACATCCGAGCATGCCTGCAAACTCGTTACGGGAAATTCCGGAACCCTGGATCTGGTAGATCAATACAGCCGTCTTGTCCCGACTTTGATCGTACAAACCTACTTTGGCCTGAATGGCTGCTCCACCGATGATCTTTGCCGGTGGTCCTACTGGAACCAGTACGAAAGCTTCCATAACCAGCCCTTTGACGTCCTTTCCGCTGAAGAGCGTGCAGAAATCCGCCAGAATTTCCTTGAAGCCGGCAAGGAAATGAAGGCGTTCCTTCAGGAGTTGTTGCCCCGACGGATTGCTGAGATCAGGGGCGAAAGCAGCGCGGATGATATCCTGGCTCGCATGCTTCGCACCCAGTATCCGCCCAGCGTCGGCTTCCCCCCTGAAAGGCTGGCCCGCAACGTTCCTGGATTGCTGATCGGAACCGTGGAAACCACGGCACAGGCCGTGACGCAAGTGGTTCATTACTTCCTGGGCCATACGGGAATTCTCGAAGAGGCGAGGTTATTGCTGGCAGAAAACAAGGTGCAGGAATTTGATAGCTATGTCTGGGAGGCGCTGCGATTTGATCCGGTCACTCCCTATCAATTCCGAATCTCATCGCAGGACTATACCCTGGCCAAAGGAACATCCAGGGCAACCTTTTTGAAGGCGGGAACCATGGTACTTCCTCTGACGCTCTCGGCGATGTTCGACGAAAATTATTTCCCGAACCCTCATGTGTTCACCCCTGGACGGTCATTTTCGGACTATCTGCATTTTGGCTATGGCATGCATGAATGTCTGGGCAAGTATGTGGCATCGGTTCTGGTCCCGGAAATGGTGCGCAATATTATCCTGCTTCCGAACGTGCGATCCGAATCGCCGATTGAATATGGCGGCACGCCATATCCAAAGCATTACCACATCGCCTGGGGGTAGCCCATTGTAACTTCCCATTGTGGCGCTGCGGCAAACATCCGGAACCCAAAACCAGCCTGGCAAAAAGATTGCTCCATCCTCATGATGGCGACCAGGCTGGCCGGACGATCTCATGGCAGGGCACCGGATACAGCTGGCAAGGACTTTCCTGGCAAGGCATGAAGCAGGAGTAAATCCGTAGCGGTTTTTGGTCAGTCATCGGGCGAGCCCCGGAGGTTTCAGGGTGAATTCAGCGTATGACCGATATGCAGTGTGCTTCGGTCATTACCTGCCGTATGCGTAGCATAGGACTGAATCGTGGAGTTCCGGGCCAGCCCTGCGGAATTTCGGAATCCCGGAGCTGCACAGGATTTTTCTGCATTGATTGTTACCATCAGGAGTAGTTATGAGTACCCATCAGCACCGGATGCCGCCCGAAATTCTGGACGAGGAGATTGAAAAAATCTCGTCCCGGCGCGCCGGAATGGGGCTGGGTACCGAAAATGTCCGCGACAATTTCGTCGGGCTGGCACTGTCCGGAGGGGGAATCCGCAGTGCAACATTCGGCCTGGGGGTACTCGAATATCTAAAGTCGCGCGGATGGCTTAATCAGGTCGATTATCTTTCCACGGTCTCGGGTGGGGGCTACATAGGCGGCTGGCTGAGCGCGAACTGTGTCCGGTCATTCCGGCGCAATGAAGACTGGCTCGACGAGAAAGCCGACTGGACGGAATCCATCCGGCATCTGCGGCGCTATTCCAACTATCTTTCGCCCAAAGTGGGTTTGCTAAGCGCGGATTCTTGGACTATGGCCACCGTATGGATACGCAATACCTTGCTGGTCCAGCTGTGCGTCATTCTAGCCATCGCCTTGCTGCTTCTGTTTCCCCGGCTCCTGTTTGAAGTCTTTGACCAATGGCCTTATGTCGGGGAGTGGCGCTGGGCAACCGCAGTGTTGTTCATTCTGGGCGTCGCCGGTATTGCAGGCAACCAGTGGCAGATGACGCGAACCGAAGGAAAACGGTTTTTAGGAATCCGGAGTTCATTCAGTTGCTTCTGTCTTGCACTGCTGGGGTTGATTACCACTTTGTGGCTGATTCAACAGCTGGATTTCAATCCGTTTGCAGATGGGGAGGTTGACTGGGTCAAGGCCGCAGTCGTTGCCGTTTTTCTGATTCTGACCGGGCTTGGCCTGTTGCGCGCCGCAGTCGGGTGGATTATCTGTGCAGGCGTGGAGATCAACCTCTGGAAGGAAAAGGATGCGCCCACTGGCATCCACTATTCACAGGGCTGGGTGCAGGGGTTGATCGTAATCCCCATTATGGCGAGCGCGTTCTTTTTTGCCGCCGTGCTTTGGGGACAAACCACCGGAACCGGGGAACTGGCAAAGATGGATAGTTTTGGCGAGTTTTTCAACCATGCCTGGCGGTACTGGCCTTTTCCTCTGTCCATCGTTTTTGTTTCGTTCTGGCTGCTTTCGCTGTTTTCGATGAAGCAAGGGAAAATGTGGCTGCTCGCTCCGGTTCTGCCGGTGCTGGTCCTGCATGCGTTGCTTTGTGCAATCATGCTGGTTCTGCATGGCTGGGCTGCTGCGGAGGCCAATTTGGAAATCCCCGCGCACGAGAGTAAATGGCTGGCATTCATCTGGGCTCCGGCCATGCTGCTGTTTGCCTTTTCCCTGTCGGTAAACATGCTGATTGGCATCATGGGGCGACAGTCGACGGAAGGCATCCGGGAATGGTGGAGCCGTCTGGGCGCATGGCTGGGTATTTATGGTTTTGCCTGGATGCTGTTCGCGGTTGCGGCGGTTTACGGGCCGAAACTGGTATCCCACATTATTCACACCGGAGCCTGGTGGGAAGGCATTTCCCTGGCAGGCGGCTGGCTGGTGACCACCCTTGCCGGGCTATGGGCCGGAAAATCCAGTTCGACCGACGGCCTGCGGAACAGCACGGTTAAGGTCAGTTCCTCAATCCAATTGCCCCTGAACCTGATTGCCATACTATTTCCGGTGATTTTCATTGCAGGTCTGCTGGTTGCGATTTCAACGGGCATTCATCTGATTATCTTGGACCTGTATGAAGTGGACTGGGGTACGGCAGCAATTCTGAACGGGTATCACTGGCCCTATCTGTCCAGTCCTCCGGTTAGCGTGACGCTGGGCCTGATGGGAGCAGTTTTTGTGCTGCTGTTCTTGCTGGCATGGCGGGTCGACATCAATGAATTCAGCCTGAATGTATTCTACCGGAGCCGTTTGTCCCGCTGTTATCTGGGGGCGTCGCGCTACACCCGGGGAGAGCGCAAACCGCAGGAATTCACCGGATTCGACGAAAAGGATGATTTGCCGATGGCGGAAATCGGGGCTATGGATGACAGTGACTTCCCGGCAGGTCCTCTGCATATAGTCAATTGCGCGATGAATCTGGGGGGATCAAGCGATCTGGCGCTGCATACCCGGCAGTGCGCACCTTTCACCATCACACCGTATGCGATTGGCAGCGGTTACTGGTGGCCCAAGACCGATTTCGGCAAGAGTGGCCGCCTGGGCTATCAGTCTGTCACGGAGTATGGCGGCAGGGAAGGTCAGCCATCGCTGGGGCAGGCAATATCCGTTTCCGGCGCAGCAGCGAGTCCAAATATGGGGCATCACACCTCACCCCTGGTAGCTTTCATGCTGACGGTGTTCAATGTGCGCCTGGGCTGGTGGTTCCCGAATCCCCTGAAATCCTGTCGCTCCGCGTCGCCCTGGTTCAGCCTGCGCTATCTGGTCAAGGAACTGTTTGGCGGAGCGGATGACCAGTCGAACTATCTGATGATCTCGGACGGCGGACATTTTGAGAATCTCGGTGTGTATGAGTTGATCCGGCGCAGGTGCAGCGTGATCATTGTCAGTGACGCCGAGAATGATCCCGAACTGAAATTCGAGAGCCTGGGATCGCTGATCCGCATGTGTGAAGTCGATTTCAATGTCCGGATTACGCTGAATGTCGATGCAATCCGCAAGACAGCGAAATCCGATCCGGATAGCCGTTGTTATGCGATAGGGGAGATCGATTACAACGACGGACTGCCCCACGGTGTACTGATCTATCTCAAAACCTGCATGACGGGACAGGAGGATTCCGCCGTTTTGCAATATTGGTCCAGCCACCCGGATTTTCCGCATGAATCGACAGGTGACCAGTTTTTCGGGGAAGATCAGTTTGAAAGCTACCGGCGGCTGGGGAAATCGGTTGCCAGCTCTGCCCTGGATAAAATTGCGTTGCAGGGAGGAACCATAAAGTTTACGGATCCCCTGCCGGGCTGACCTGGCCGCTATCCTGCAACAGCAGACCGGATGTGCTAAATTTCAGCGAGCCTGTCATTGGGGTTTTACGGTTTTCGGGGTAGAAATGCATCATGAGCTCAGTGCTGTATGGAATCCTTCCTGTGCGCCAGCTGGTACAGAACCGGCAGGACCAGCAGGGTAAGCGCTGTGGAAGACAGGATGCCCCCGATCACGACCGTCGCGAGCGGTCGTTGCACTTCTGCTCCTGTTCCCATGGCGATGGCCATCGGCAGGAATCCCAGCGACGCCAGCATCGCGGTCATCAGCACCGGGCGCAGGCGGGTGAGGGTTCCCTCGTGGATCGCCGCTTCCAGACTGATCCCCTGATCGCGCAAGGAACGGATGCAGGCAATCATGACCAGGCCATTTAACACGGCAATGCCGGACAGTGCGATGAAGCCGATCGTTGCCGAGATGGAAAAGGGAATATCCCTCAGCCACAGAGCCAGTATTCCGCCGGTCAGTGCAAACGGCACCCCGGTGAACACGAGCAGGCCGTCTTTCATGTTCTTGAACGTGATAAAAAGCAGCATGAAAACGAGCAGCAGCACGATGGGAACCACGATCTGCAGGCGTTCCCTGGCAGACTGCATCTGCTCGAAGGTGCCTCCCCAGGTCATCCAGTAACCGGGGGGCAGCGGGACTTTCCCGCGTATCGCCTGTTCAGCTTCCCCGACAAACGAGCCGATATCCCGCCCCCGCACATTAGCGGTTACCACCACGCGACGCTTGCCATTTTCTCGGCTGATCTGGTTCGGCCCGGGCGCCACTTCGATGGTTGCGATATCGCTTAATTGAATGAAGTTGGATACGGGGCGGACAATATCCCCGAAGTGTTCGACGGTTCCCATCTGGAAATAACCGGAGGGAAGCGGATTGCCCGTTTTGTTCCCGGCGATGAGGACAGGCAGTCGCCGGAGTGTCTCCAGATCACTGCGCAAATGCTCGGGCAGGCGCACGACAATGTCGAACCGGCGGTCTCCATGAAACAGCACGCCGGCTTTCTGTCCACCCATTGCAATGGCTATGGCATCCTGCACATCGCTGACATTCACGCCAAACCGGGCGGACTTCTCACGATCTATCTGGATGGTAAGCACGGGAAGTCCGGTCGTTTGCTCGACCCGGACATCTGCGGCGCCGGGAATTTCGGCCAGCACTTCCGAAATCCGGTGGGCAGCCTGATTCATGGTGTTCATGTCATCGCCGAATACCTTGACCGCCACATCACTGCGCACGCCGGACAGTAATTCGTTGAAACGCATCTGGATTGGCTGGGAAAACTCATAATTGTTTCCCGGAATTTTGATGATTTCCTTTCGGATGGTTTCAATCAGGCTGGCCTGGCTGCGCCCCGGGTCGGGCCAATCTGGGCGGGGTTTCATGATAATGAAATTGTCCGCGACGCTGGGCGGCATCGGATCGGTAGCAATTTCTGCGGTTCCCATTTTGGCAAAAACCCGCTCTACCTCCGGAAATTTTTTAATGGTGCGTTCCAGGTCTTCCTGCATGAGGATTGCCTGTGAAAGACTGGTTCCGGGAATGCGCAACGCATGCAGCGCGATATCCCCTTCGTCGAGGTTCGGCACGAATTCGCTGCCCATGCGGGTGGCAAGCAGGCCGCAGAGAAACACCGCAATAATTGCCGTTGTGAGTACCAATGGTTTGTTCCGCATCGCAAAATCCAGCATAGGCTGATAGCCGCGCCTGGCCAGAACCGTCAGGCGGTTTTCGCTTTCGCTGAATTGGTCGCCGATCAGGGCTGCCACTGCTGCCGGTATGAACGTGACCGACAGGATCATGGCTCCCAGCAAGGCAGCCATCACGGTAAATGCCATCGGGTGGAACATTTTTCCTTCCACCCCGGTAAGCGCAAATATGGGCAGATACACCACCATGATGATCAGTTGCCCATACAGGATCGGCCTGCGCGATTCACGGGATGCCAGAAACACCTCATGCAAGCGTTCATCGCGCGTCAAACGCCGGCCAGCCGCGGCTTGTGCGTGGGCAAGCCGCCGGATGCAGTTTTCCACGGTAACCACGGCGCCGTCGATGATGATGCCGAAATCCAGCGCACCGAGGCTCATCAGGTTGGCGCTGACCTTGTTCGAGACCATTCCGGTAAACGTAAACAATATGGAAAGCGGGATGATCATGGCGGTAATCAGGGCTGCGCGGAGGTTGCCGAGAAAGGCAAACAGGATCGCAACCACCAGCAGCGCCCCCTCCAGAAGATTGGTCTTGACGGTGTAGATCGCCTTGTCGATCAGGATGGTGCGGTTGTATACCTCCCTGGCTGTCACGCCTTCAGGGAGCGTGCGGTTGATTTCCTCCAGCTGCTTTGAAACGGCCTGGGAAACCGTACGTCCGTTCTGGCCGATCAGCATGTACACGGTGCTGAGCACAAGTTCATGTCCGTCTCCGGTGGCGGCGCCGTTGCGCAGCTCCTTGCCGATGAACACCTCGGCAATTTCCCGGATCCGGATGGGCACACCCTGCTGACTACGGACGATGATGTTACCGATGTCCTCGATCGTGACGACCTGTCCGGGTGCGCGGATCAAATACTGTTCGCCGCGCCTTTCGATGTAACCCGCCCCGATGTTGTGGTTGTTGCGTTCGAGCGCGGCAACCACATCCTGCAAGGTAAGGTTGTAGGCAACCAGCTTGTCCGGGAACGGAGCAACCTGGAATTCCTTCACGTAACCGCCAATGCTGTTGATTTCCGCCACTCCTGGAACATTACGCATCTGAGGCTTGATGATCCAGTCCTGAATCTCGCGCAGATCGGTGGGAGTGTAGGGGGTGCCATCGGCCTTGCGCGCGCCTTCCCGGGCATCGACCGTCCACATGAAAATTTCCCCCAGCCCGGTGGAAATCGGACCCATGACCGGTTCGATTCCTTCCGGCAGCCGGCCTTTCGCCTGCTGGATGCGCTCGTTGACCAGCTGGCGGGCGAAATAGATGTCTGTCCCGTCCTTGAAAACTACCGTGATTTGTGACAGGCCATAGCGCGAAAGGGAGCGCGTCTGCTGCAGATTGGGCAGGCCGGCCATGGAAATTTCCAGTGGAAACGTAATGCGCTGCTCGGATTCGAGCGGGGAATATCCCGGCGCGGAAGTATTGATCTGCACCTGGACGTTGGTGACATCGGGAACGGCGTCGATGGGCAGATTCTGATAGCTGAATATGCCCAGTGCTGCCATTCCGAGCGTTACTGCCAGCACCAGCCAGCGCTGGTCAATGGCAAAGCGGAGGATCTTCTCGAACACGGCTTTCTCCCGATTACCTGCTAGTGGTCATGAGCTGCCCCGCTTTTGCCCAGGTCCGCCTTGATCAAGAAACTGTTTTTTGCAGCATACCGTTCCCCTGAATTCAGACCGTCGAGCACCTCGACAAAGCTGCCATCCCTGCGTCCCGGCTTCAGCTGGCGAGCCTCGAACACACCGTCATGCCGGAAAAACACTGCCGTCCAGTTATTTATTGTATGAATGGCCTCTGCGGATACCGCGACCGGTACAGTGGTTTCCCCCAAAACCAGCTCGATATTGACGGGAAGCCCCGGACGCCAGATTCCACCGGGGTTGGCCAGGATGATATGCGCTTCTGCCGTGCGGGTCTGTTCGCCCAGCAACGCGCCGATGTGGTCTACGCTGCCGCTGCCCTGATATTCAAAGGAAGTTGCCCTGATCGTTGCCTGCTGTCCGATTTTTACGGCGTTCAGATCTTTAGGGTAGATGGTCAGTACTGCCCACACTGTGGATAAGTCCGCCACGACAAAGATATCGGCGTCTTCCTTGAGCACCTGCCCGACAGAGATTTTTTTTAGCATCACTGTGCCGTCGATTGGCGCGCGAATTTCATAGCGGGCCAGGTCGCTGCCGTTGGTCATGGAGCCGCCGAGCGAAGCCAGTTTCTGCTTCAATTGTTGAGTGACAATTTCCGCTTCCTGCATGGCACTGCGCGCCTGAAGGTAATCCTGCTCAGCGGATATTTTCTCTTCCCATAGCTTTTTCTCGCGCTCGTAAGTGACCCGGGCCAGACCCAGCCGCTTCTGCGCTGCAAGGAGCTCGCTGCGCAGGTCAGCCAGAACCGGGCTGGAAAGCACGGCCAGAACCTGTCCCTTGCGCACCCGGTCTCCTGCATTTGCACCGACCGATTCCACAACTCCGGCCAGGCGTGGCACGATGTACACCACGTTGTTTTCGTTGAAACCGATGTGTCCGATCAACGGTAGTGTGTCTTTGATGCGAGCCGGCCCGGCAGTCAGGATTTCAATGCCTTCAAGCTCGACCTGCGGGTCGGTCATGTGCACGCGCGCTTCGATTTGCTCGTAATTAAAGCGGTAAGGCTGGCCGCCATATTCCGCTTCGATCGTTACCCTGAAAGAATGCGGCTCGCCGATCACCGCATTGCTCAACAGATAATCATCCTTTGCCATGAAGCGGATTTTCTGGGGCGCGCGCCCCAGCCTTTCGAGGGTGAGCGCCACCCTGTTGGCCGAAGGATTCAGCGGCTTGCCTTTCAGATAAGTATGAATACGAAACCGGGGTTCCGAACCCTCTTCGAAGATCGAAATTTCAAGCTCATAGCCATTCCGGGTGAACAGCTTTCCACCATGCGGTCCTTTCTGATGTGTGCTACCAGAAATTTCCGTTCCGCTTCCGCTTGCATCCGGTTCATGCGGATGTTTCTGGCCTCCTTGAGTCAGAAGAATCAAAGCCGCGAGCACGATGCCCGCTGCCAGAACCATGATAATGTACAGTTTCTGCTTGTCTTTCGGGTTGTATTTCATGCCTTTTAGCCTTTATCTGCGGTTCCTGCGCATGCCGGTCAGGGCACGGACTGCCCGGTTGATTCGCCCAGTATCTTTTCTATGTCAGCGGCGGACCGGTGAGCTTCCGCAAGGGCGCGCAGATATTGGGATTTGGACTGGAACAGGGTACGCTGGGCATCCAGTACCTCAAGGAAACTGAACTTTCCCATGATGTAGCCCTTGGTTGCGGCATCATAGGCGCTCTGCGAGCCCGGAAGAATCTCCTGCTGCAATATTTCGATTTCCTGCCGGGCAATATTCAGGCGCTCCAGCGCCTGGAAGATTTCGCTATGAATACGGGTTTCGGTCCCCGAGAGTTCGTCCCGTGCCTTGTCAATTCTGCGCTCCGCTTCCAGTATGTTGCCCTGGTTGCGATTGAAGAAAGGGATCGGTACGGAGACGCCGACCAGACCCTGGTTCAGCCCCAGCTCATTGTTTCTTCTGCCGCCTACGCTGAAGGTCACGTCCGGAATCCGCAGGCTGCGCTCCACTTCCATCAGCGCTTCGCGACGGCTTACCTCCAGTTGTGCGCGAGCCAGACCGGGAGCATTTGCCATGCGTTCATCCAATTCCTTTTTGGTCGGAAGATTGGGCAGGGCGTCCACCTGGCCCACGGCGCGTTCGAAGCGGGGCTCCGGATTGCGCCACAGCGCTGCCAAGCGTTTGCGCGCCACTTCAAGGCCGGTGGCCGCCTGGCTCAGCTCGACCCGCACGCTTGCTTCGGCAACCCGTGCCCTGGTTTCTTCGACCGGAGACACCTTTCCAGCCGCAACCCGCTTCGATGCGGCAGTGGTGGCACGCTGCGAAAGTGTGACCAGCTCCCGGGTCAGTTGCAGACGCTCCTGAGCTACCAGCACATCGAAAAAAGCCGCCATGACTGCCGCACGGATTTCTGCGCGCAGGGCATTCATTTCCGCCAGGGCAACGTCATGCCTTCGTTCGGCAGCTGCAATCCGGGCTGGGCGCTTGCCCCCCATTTCCAGCGGTTGATGGAGGTAAACCGCTGCAAGCCGGTTATCCGGGCGAAAATCTTCCACCAGTGCTTCCACTCTGGGGTTAGGCACAAGGCCGGCCTGGAGGATGGAGCCATCCACGGCCTCCAGCTCCCGCCTTGCCGCAGACAGGGCCGGGTTGGCTCCATATGCCAGTTCGAGAGCCGTCCGGAGCGTAAGAGGCGCAGCCAGCTCGGTAGGGTGGATCGCATTTGTCCCCACCGTTCTGTCGATGCCAAGGCTGGCCGCTTCAGCAGCCTGGTGCAGATCGTACAGGAACGCCAGCGCCAGCCCCAGCCCCAGCAATAAAAAATGAGTCCTCATTTCATTCTCCTGGTGAAACCGGAAGATATCCCGGCAGCGGGGCGGGACATGCACATGAAATGCCGTCCACCCCATTCACCTGATTACTTCTGTGAATATTATTTGAATCCCGTCTTGCTGGCTGTCTGATCGGGCAGATCCTGCTTTACAGGATACCGGGCTTGCCGGACGCATTGCCGGTATTGCCTGTTTCCGTCTGGAATGATTCGGGTTGACAGGAAGGTGCGGCGACAGAATTTGTGCCTTTCCAGTCCTGGTTTCCATCATGCCAGATCAGAAAGCGGTCGGGTCATGAAAATTGGCGAGTCAGATCAACGGCGGAGCCTGGGCCGGAGGGAGCGTGCAGCAGGCAGGCGTGGCAATTTCCTGCATCCGGCCAGTCAGGGCCGGTGTTGCCGTAATCAACGGGAGATGCGGTGGTTTGGCGCAGGACAGTTCAGGAATGTCGGCCAGTAATAGGAAAAATTCTTTCTTGTATCCCTGCGACATGCCGACGGCCGGGAATTCCGGCCTGATCTGCTCCAGAACTGCCTGGTCTGCGGAGTGATGATCCTGGCTGGCCAGGGTGTCATCCAGATGAAGCTGGATATTCCCGGTATGGAAATGAATGCCCCCGGGATGGAAATCCCCGCCAACATGGGCATGGACGAGCGGTGCAATGCTCTGCAGCATTGACAGCAGCATGACTAAGCATAAATTCTTCCATGTTCTTGTCATTCGCTTACTCTACAAACGGCTGTTTTCCCGGTGTGCTTGCAGCGGCGGGGCGGGAAACATTTCTATTAGCATATCATGAAGTCGACAGATACCGGTCCGCTTTTTAGCGCAAGCGGCTACTCGCTTTCCAGCGTATCCGATGAAGTAAATGTCCAGGTGCGTGTAATGGTGAGAATATCGGTGTCCCTGCGTATATCCGGGGGGAATGGCGGAAACGGGGCGGCCAGCCTGACAATATGTCTGGCCGCCGCATCCAGGACAGGCTGGCGGGATGAGCGGCTGACCTCAATTTTTTCCACCCGGCCATCTGCGTGGATGGAAACGCTGAGTTGAAGATTTCCGTAAATCTGTTTTTCACGCGCGGCCTGCGGGTAATTCATGTTCCCAACCCGCTCCACCTTGGTGCGCCAGTCCTCAATATACTGCGCGAAGCGATATTCCTCGGTACGCGCACCGATAAACTTGCGCCGCGGCAATTTCTGATAAGCATCCAGGTTCTTGCTGATCTCCGCTTCCAGCCGTGCAATCTGCAGACTGCGTTCATCCGGGTCTTTTCCATTATTGCGTGCGTCTTTTTTCCGGAATTCCGGATTCTGCGCTGTGGGTTGCGGCACGCGATAGTTGCGAATGGAAGCCTGCGTCATCAGACGCCGGACTTCCTGTTCAAGTTGCTGCACACGCTGCGCGGACTGTTCGGACTGGTATTGCAGCGCATCGTTCAGCACGGGCAGCGGGGTGGTTGCGGTGCGATCTTTGGGGGTGTTGCCGCCACCGTCCAGATTATTCTGCGCCAGGGCATCCGCCTTTTTCGGGGCCGATTGTGACTTGCTGTTTACCAGCACTACGTGCAGGGGCGGTGAATTCTGCTGCATTTTCTGCAGCTGGGGCAGGGAAAAGCCAATGCCAAACAGAATAAAGGCGTGCAGCGCCAGAGAAAAGGCAAAAGTGGCGGTGACCGTCTGCCGGACCCATTGCGGAAATGCGGAGAATTTCCCGGATATCGTGCCGGTATTTCCAGCGGGAGAATTCAATTGCATTTCGGTAATGGACATATTCTGTGCAGAAACTCATCCCGCCGGTTTCTAGCAAATAGCGTCGGCTACCTCGGGTTCTTCAATCCTGGAGACAAAGCGGGCATTGAAATTCAGGTCGAGCAGGTCAATATCGGCGATTTCCAGAATCACTTTCGTGCTGGGCGGCAGTTCAGGCAATGACGGGATGCGCCCGATCAGCGGAATGCGCGAGAACCTGATCAGGTTCTCGCGAAGCACCAGTGCCTCTGCCTGGAGTACATTTTCCTGCATCAGCCAGCGCAGGCACCAGTAGCGCTCCATGTTCCGCTGAAATTCATTGTATGCCGTATAGGCGGCGTCGAAGTCGCGGATCACGGCAAACAGGGCGGTGTCATTCTTGCTGAAGACCGGCGGTTCCTCGCGCAGCAGGCTGATAATCTGGCGCTGGTTGACAAAGTCCACGTAACGGCGCAGCGGGGAGCTGGACCACAGATATTGCGCCACGCCCAGTCCCTGGTGCGGAGCCGGCACGGTGCTCATCTTCACTTTCCCATTATTCTGCGAGCGGTATATTCCCGGGATTTCGTGCGCGGCAAGCAGTCTGCCCCATTCCGCATTCACGAAAATCATCAATTCCGACACCAACTTGTCAATCGGTGAGCCGCGCTGGCGTGTAGTGATGGTAATAAAATCATTCTCCACGTGAAAATTGAAATCGACCTGCGGAATGCCGTTTTCCGTGGATTTGCCGCGCGCCGCCTCCAGCTTTTGCGCCAGGTTCCACAACAGCGTGAGTTCGGAAGCAAAGGGATAGTCCAGCCTGCCAGCGGCCAGCGTGTCTTCATTGAACAGCTGTTCCAGCGTGTCATGGCGCAGATTGGCGGCGATATGAATACGCTCGATGCGGCTTTCCGTTCCAAGCACGGAAAGGGTTTCCGGGTCCACTTCCAGATACATGGAAAGCGCAGGGCAGACCCGGTCTTCGCTCAGGGTGAATTTCTGTATCACGCGATCCGGCAGCATTGTGATCTTGTTTCCCGGCATATATACCGTGGACATGCGCTGCATCGCGATCTGGTCACCCTCTGATCCATGTTCTATCCCCAGAGAGGGGGCGGCGATATGCACGCCGATCCGCCAGTTGCCGCCGGGCAGCTTCCGCACCGAAAAGGCATCGTCAATTTCAGTGGTCACCGCATCGTCGATGCTGAACGCAGTGTCTTCCGCCAGGGGCAGGTCACCGCAGATGGAAAGTTCCACTTCGGAAAAATCCGTTCCGCGAGGGAAGTTTTCAAGCAGGAAGCGATGCAGATGATAATCATGCGAGGAGGGAACGGCACCGCAGCGCTGCAGCAAATGGGCCGGAGACAGATGCGTGGCGGCGCATGCGGCTTCCAGCGCCTTCACTTCAATGGAGTTGCGGTCCGGCTTATACAGCAGTTGCTGCACCATGCCGGAAAATTCCGGTGGCAGCGTAAAAGCGCATAGTTCTTGCGTATAACGTTCCTGCAGGGCAGCCTGCAGGCGCTTTCTTTCCGCGCTGGCCAGCGCGGCCTTGAGCGCGTCCGGAGGCGCGGCCCGGTAGTGTCCCTTGCCCTTCTTGTAAAAATACATCGGCGAGGAATGCAGGCGAATCAGCGTGCCTGCGGCTTCCATCGGGCTGGGAGCATGGCCAAAATATTCGCTGGCCAGATCGCTGAAGCTGAAATCTTCCTGCGGGCTGCATTCCCACAGGAATTCCACGTCCATTTCTGCGGCGATATTTTCCGCCTGAACCATGAATTCAGCCATCCCCGGCTGGTTGAAGCGCAGCAGTACATTGGCAGCCTTGATCTTGCCGCGCTTGCCGTGCTGGTTTTCGATTTGCAGGGAGGCTGTATTGTCAGAAAGTATCGAGCCGACCTTGAAACAGCCGTCTTCTTCATAAAATATATTCATAGGAAATGGGTCGAAATGAATAACCGGATTATACTCCAAGCACCGGGCAGGGCTCAGGGATTAACCTCGATGGATCTCGGTTCAGACTCCTATGACTGGGCAAAACCGTTCGCGTTCCAGGAAAATGCAGACATGTCACGTGCGCCATACCGGGGCGCAACAGCAAAAAATTGCAGGGAGTTTCTTGACACGGCAAACAATATCACTATAATGCGGACTTCATTTTTGCGGGAATAGCTCAGTTGGTAGAGCGCAACCTTGCCAAGGTTGAGGTCGCGAGTTCGAGCCTCGTTTCCCGCTCCATATTCTGGAAAAGTGCAATACTTTTCTATAATTTTTTAGCTTAAGCATGCGCAACATGGCGGGGTGGCAGAGTGGTCATGCAGCGGCCTGCAAAGCCGTGTACGCCGGTTCGATTCCGACCCCCGCCTCCATGTGGTTCACCGGAAGAAAATTTTCCGCTGAAATTTTTCCTCTGTTATAATTTTTTCTTTTCGGGGCGTAGCGCAGCCTGGTAGCGTACTTGGCTGGGGGCCAAGTGGTCGGAGGTTCAAATCCTCTCGCCCCGACCATTAAATCAATGAGTTACTGATTTACGGTTGTAAGAAAATTTACTCTTATTGTTTTAGGGGTAAACCAGAAAATTGCTAGGCGTATGAAATAGCCTCAGCAAACCTCATTGCAGCATCCCTAAAACTCTTCCGCTGACTACCCACTCAAGGCGCTTGCATTCCCATCCAAACATTGGGGGAGGTGTCCAGTCATGCCACAGGGCTATTCTTGCCGCTATGCCACTTTTGGCATTCAGCACTTAAGTAAGGAAGGAGTGAATTGCGATGCGTGTAAAGCGTTTGCCGCGCTTATTACCGTCATGCCTTCGGTATCCATTCCCGCAATACCTATCCAAGGTGTGTCGGGTTGTGCGTTCAGCTTATGTTCAATCCCTTACAGCGGTAGTCCAGATAGTCCACCAGTTCTGAATTCACTCATTCAATATGAAAGCCATACACCTGTTAATCAGGTTGAGTAGGTGCCAGCTTTACCAATCGCGGCCATCGGTCGTGAATCCATGCCAGATTGTCTGGCGGCGGCTCGGTCACGATATACACCCGCTGTTGTTGATTTCGTTCTGCCAGAAGTCCCTGAATGACCATTTGCGGCACCACATCAAACCAGTGCGAAACACCTTCCTTATCCTTTTCCATAAACCGGTCACAGGCGATCATCACGGGCCGGGGATACCACGGCTTCCATTTTCCCAAAGCAATCGAATCAAGCCTGGCCCATCCGCCGTTTGGAAAGATTAGCCTCTTCGCAAAAACAAGTCTAATGAATGTCGGTGTCCCCCGTTAATGATGAAGAGCCTCTTTTTTGGGTCTAATGGGTACCCCTAGGGGTACACCAGAAAATTCCTGATCACCAAAAATACCTCCAGAAATGCTCGGATTAATCACATGAACAGGTTTGATTGAGTCAATACATGAAACCGCTCAGTCACGTCGCTTGCATAAACCGCAAGCCCCACGCCATCGCTGGCACACTGATATCCCACAGAGCGCAGACGGCGATAGAACCGCCATCTGCTTTAAACTCCGTATCCCGGCCTGCAATCTCTTCTTGCCGCAACCGCTTCACGCCGTCGCCCTTCATGGCTTCGCCAAAGCCCGCTACGTCATCAAGCGTTCGCCGTTCGCAGGTTGCTGGGGTAGGGGTAACCTGAACTTTCCCCATCACCTGACTGAACCAATTATTGCTTCGGCCTCATGAAGTCTCAACCGGCGGCATATTTGACCCTGGGATCCTGAAAGAAGCTCATCACCCGCTCGGGTGATTTCTCTAACATGGCCATGTGCTCGTTGGCCGCATCGCGCAGCTTGGCCTTGGTCC
>NZ_CAJNBL010000013.1 GCF_905221025.1 Candidatus Nitrotoga fabula | reverse complement strand
ACCGTCTCTCCACTGGGCATAGAGCGGCTGCTGAGGAATGCCGGATTCAGGTCACACCGTGCCGGACCTCCGATGCGGATTGATGGCCACCTGATCTTTGCTTCCTGGATCGAAGTAGGGGAGAAATGAAACGGTCATACACGTTTAATTTATTAATATAGTTTTAAACAAGATGAAGTTACAATCAACGCTGCAGCGTAAATTTTTTATTTACCAACTATGGAGTATGTTATGAAAGCAATGTGTTATAAATTAAGTGGTGCCGTGCTTATAATGCTGACCAGTGGATTATCCCAGGCAGACCCTGTAACCGAAGCATTTGTACATGCAGAGGATAGACTTGAATCAACGGCTGCATGCCTGGTTACCGCGACCAATTCAAGTTCGACTGCTGATTGTCTATGCGCTACTGGAAATAATGCTTTCTCATTCTGTGCCGGGGGTACTGGGAACGGAATGATCGTTAATGAGCAATTTGCGGCTGCCTGGGCGGCTGAAGTGGAGGCTGCAGAAACAGTATTGGATGCTCCTATTGCACCTTGGCCTAATGCTTCTGTGCTTATCGATGCACGTGCCTCCTGCACGTTAGATCAGGCCAGCCTTGATCTGGCTCTTACTCCTGACGCAGACAAATCAAAGCTGAAGGGCGTTATCGGTGCAAAGGCACAGTATTCGGCGATCTATATGTACCCCACGATCAATGGGGATGCCATACCCGGCATGGATCCGGTAAGACTTTGTGCATTAGGACAAGCATCCGTTATTGTGGCTGGAAGTTATGCGCCGAAAAGGCATCAGGATCATGGCCATAAGAAGAAATCCCGGTCAGACTCCCTTAATCTGGGTATTCAGGCAACGGATATAGGAATTACTGGAGCTTTTCAGTGGGCTTTGACTGGCGATCAGTCGCCTTTAGAGGTAGAGTACGCTGACGTTGGTGTTAAGTTTGTCCTGGTTGCTGGCGTAGCAGACGCTGTTGTGAAGGCTGGGAAAGGAATATCTGCTGTAGGCGTTCTTGCCAATACCAAGATTAGCAATCGTAGCCTGCATGTCGAAACCAAGCCAAATTTGACGGTGCTGGATCAGAATCCGTAACTGCTGGTTAGTGCTTTTTGCTTACAGGATGACTGGATTGCAAAATTAAAGTTACATTTTAATTATATTTTTGTTGCAGTCTTGTGTTATAAAACTGAGAAAGAGCGATGTTTCAGCTCTTTTTCAGTTTTGTTTATGATTTGCGGATTCAAATTTGAAGTGCAACGCCTGACTTGAAGAATACCTGACTGGGAGTCAAAAATCCAAGTCATTTTCTGGGCCTGTTGTTCAATCGGTTCATGGCGGTGTCGATCTCTTGTTGTGTGATGGTGGAGAAGTCCCGGTTTTGGGTGAAGTACTGCCGGATCAGTCTGTTGGTGTTCTCGTTGGTGCCGCGCTTCCATGACACATAACCGATCTTGCCATCGGTTTTATGAATCTCTTTGATCAAATCCGCCAGATATGACTCTTGCCGGAAAAGTTGGCAGATGCAGATCGAAAAATAGTATCGACTTATCCTCTGCGCTGAGTAACAGCCAAACCTGATAATGTTTCAGGCAATCAGCAAAAGACTCACCTGACAAATATGCAAGCTGATTCGTTTGAAGAAAGAACCTATAAAAAAGTCACGTGGCGGTTAATTCCACTATTGTTGCTTTGCTATGCCGCTGCCTATCTTGATCGCGTCAATATTGGCTTTGCTAAATTGCAAATGATGGCAGACTTGGGGATGTTGGATGTAGTCTACGGTCTGGGCGCAGGTGTATTTTTTATTGGATATTTTTTATTTGAAGTCCCCAGTAATATTATTTTGTACAGAGTGGGGGCACGCCTGTGGATCGGACGCATTATGATTACCTGGGGTCTTCTCTCAGCTGGTATGGCTTTTATTACCACGGACACCCAGTTTTACGTGATGCGGTTCTTGCTTGGCGTTGCTGAGGCAGGATTTTTCCCGGGAATCATCTTATATTTAACTTACTGGTATCCTTCCCATCGTCGGGCTTACATTACTGCCCTCTTTATGACCGCTATCCCGCTAGCTGGAATATTTGGCGGGCCCGTATCAGGCTGGATTTTGAAAAACTGGGATCATACACATGGCTGGCATGGCTGGCAGTGGATGTTCCTGTTTGAGGCAATCCCTTCGGTTGTATTGGGAATGATGGTGATATTGCTCATGGATGATCGTATCTCACGGGCAAGCTGGCTTGACGATGCCGAACGAAGTCTGCTGGAAGGCAACATCCGGCATGAAGAAAAACAAAAAAGGGACATGCCAGCTCGGCATCTCGCAAAAAGCGGCCGGATATGGGTCATGAGTGCCGTGTACTTTAGCATGACCATGAGCTTGTATGGCATCAGCTTCTGGTTGCCCACTATTATTCAGGATATGGGGGTCACCGATAATCTGGAGATAGGCGAGCTCTCATCCATCCCGTGGATGGCAGCCATGCTTGCCATGCTGATCTTTGCACGTCGGGCGGACCTGACCCATGACAGGCGCCAGCATATTGCAACAACAATGTTTCTGGGGGCGGCAGGACTGGTGGGTTCCGTGCTCCTGGCGCACAATCCTTTACCATCCCTGCTGGCCTTGACCATGGCATGCATGGGTATTATGTCCGCAATACCGCTATTCTGGAGTTTGCCTACGGGTTTTTTATTGGGTTCCAGTGCAGCAATGGGTATTGCAGCCATCAATTCTGTTGCAAATCTTGCGGGATTTGCCAGCCCATATGCAGTGGGGTGGTTAAAGCACATTACCCGGTCAATGGATTCTGGCATGTACATGCTGGCGATCCTGCTGGTTTTGGGCGCATGCCTTACCTTGAAAATACCGGTGGGTAATGATTAACTGATCGTAGTTGTATTTCCGGTTCATATCGGAAAATTTGAGGTTTCGCATAATCATGCAGGTTTATTTACCAACCAGAATTTTCTGGCTATATCAGAAAATTCAGCCGGCAAATTTTGACTGTTTCTTTCATCGCAGCAACGGATAATTTATGAACTCCTCTACACCGATTTCCATTTTCACGCAGTCCTGGTCGACCTATGATTTGATTACCGAATACAATTACATGTTCCATCGGGAAATTTATGCGACGGTTCATAATGCATTATGGCTACGTTACGACCGTGGACCATACACCCTGTTAGATCTGGGTTGCGGTAATGCACGTTACTTGGCTTCCTGCCTGAAGGAATGCTCTCCTCTGGTTTATGAAGGCGTGGACCTATCCGAAACAGCACTCAGAGAAGCTCGTGAATATCTGGGAAAATTGCCTGGTCAGGTTACTCTGACTCATGGCGACATGCTTACAGCAATTGAATCGACTACTAAAATATGGGATGTGATTTTCACTGGCTTTGCAATTCACCATATGACATCTATGGACAAGGCACGTTTTTTCCGCGCAGTGGAGCGTTGTCTTGCCACAAATGGATGGCTAATTATGGTAGATGTGGTACGTGAGGAAAATCAGAGCCGGGAAGACTATCTGGACCAATACCTGAAATTCATGCGAGAGCAGTGGAATAAGGTTCCGCCAGATCAGCTGAAAGAAGCATGTGCGCACGTGCACGACCATGATTATCCGGAGTGCTTGTCGACATTACGAGCCATGGCTAGCAGGGCAGGGTTGAAGGAAGCCCGTGTGGTGGCACGCCATGCGCAGCATCACATGATTTTATTTTCGCGTGCTACAGCAACCGTAAATTGAATATGGACAGTCCTGGCGAAACGGTGACTATCGTGAATATCAGAGGCGTAATGCACCTGAGGCAGGCCGGACGGCCAGAGATTGGCCGATCCAGCGAGACAATGTGCCGCCGGGCATGCCTGAATTTCGAAATTCGCATTGAATTACGGCATCAGCTCGAAATGAGAAAAGTAGTGCGGTAAATGATCAGAGGATCCCTAAGGAAATTGCGCCATTGCCATGGTGTCGATTGAATAAAAGACATTGATGAAGCAACCGATCCGAGTTGAAATGGAATTCCTTATTGTCGAGATTGCAATCGATACTCTCAAATTAATATATACTTAAAAAATTAGCCTGTTTAAATTCAGGTTTTGCTGAATCACTTCATATTTACCAGGAGATTTCCATGTTCGCTTTACGTCCCATTCTGCGCATTCCCGCCGTCAGCCATTGTTACGTCCTGGCTGTAGTCGTTGCATTTTTCCCTAATGTGTCCCATGCGGGTTTTGCAGCTCTTGAGGCGGAACGCAATGCCAGCGGAGGACTGGGTGCGATGAACCCTCCAGCAATTGCACGTTCGGCTGAGGGGGATTCACTGGTGGTATTCAATTCTTTTAAAAGTGACCAGTTGCACGTGTTTGCCAACCGTATCGCTGCCAACGTGTTGCCGACCAATGTAGCGTCGAATCTACCATCCGCTGTACAAGTAGATACCTCAACCGACCGTGCTTATAACCCGGATGTCGGCATGGCTGCCGACGGCAGGGCGGTGATTGTCTGGAATGCTGCCACTGACTCCGGTTTGAATGCAATCCGTGGACGACGCTACACCAGCGCAGGGATGCCGGAGGCCGGTGAATTCGAGATTGACCCGCTGGGTGCGACCAGCAAGTGGACACCCACCGTCGCTCTCGCTCCCAATGGCAATTTCACTGTAGCCTGGATTGGTTACGATGTCTCCGGATCGGGCCCGGCGGCGGTATACGCCCGTCGCTACGCAGCCAACGGAGCACCGCTGAGCGACGCAGTCAAAGTCAGCGGCAGCGAGCTTGCCGGGCGTAATCTCAAAGAGTGTGACATTGCGATGGACGCGGCCGGGAATTACGCCATCGTTTATAGTAGCGGTGACGGAAGCGATCTGCCAGGCGTCGAAGATCGCATCCACTTCCAGCTTTTCGGGCCCACAGGTAACAAGAAGAACGCCCAGGCGCTCGGCGGTTTCGATGGTAACGATCCGGCCATTGCTATGCAGGCAGATGGACGTTTCCGTTTGACCTGGACCGGTTTCTACGACGCAACCGAGAAGGCTGCCGGCAATTTCGCCATCCTCGCGCGCGCATTCGACCAGAGCGGCGTGCCGGTAACCAGTCGGGTGCGCGTGAACCTGTACGACTACTCGATGCAGTTCTCGCCAGACATTGCGATGGCGTCTAACGGAGACTACGTGATCTCCTGGACTACACATTACCAGGACGGCAGCGAGACAGCGGTGTATGCCAAACGTTACTACAAATCCAGCCTGGCTGCTGGACCGGAGTTCCAGTTGAATACGCTGACAATTGGTTATCAGGATGCCACGGCAGTGGCGATGGACGCGGATGGAGATATCGTGACTGCCTGGACCACCTCTGCATCAGTGCCTGGCAAAACAACAGTAGCCACGCGCCGCTACCGCGGTGACTCCAATATCGGACTGGGTGCCACGCTCACTTCTACTCGGGCGCAGGTTAAGTCGGGGGAAACCATCACGTACTCCGCCACGATCAGCAATCTGCGGACGCCGCAGTCTCCCACCGGCGTTTCTTCGATTGATGTCGGTATCGGTGCCGCACCGCGCGCACGTATCGTGATCGACTTGAGCCCTAAAGGGAGCGTCACTTCGGCGCCCAAGCTCAATGTGCCCGGCATCTGTACCCAGAACGCGCCGCAGCAGTATACCTGCACGCTGGAGCGGCCGCTTCGCGCCGGACAGAAGGCACAGGCGGATTTTGCCATCAAGGCTTTGGATACCGGAAATCTTGACATCAAGGCCGCGGTGGCAGCGGATTCCTATGACTCGAACACTGCCGACAATAGCAAGCTGGTGACCGTGGTCGTCAAGTGATCCGCCTGGATATCCATCAACACGCAAATTCAATCAGTTAACAGTGTCGTATTTGGGATGCATGCAATCTACTTGCAATAGAAATGCTTGGAGACTGCATAAACGATTCTTCAGGGGAGAAATGGCAATTTCAAACTGAAGATTTGTTTCCCGGTTTTTAAGGATCGTGGATTTGGGCAGGTGCAGACGTGCAATGTCTCGAGCTTGCATATATGTAGTTGCCTGCTCTTTGCAATTAAGAACGATCACAATGTGAATCGCCAATTCAAAAATTGATCAGAAACTATGGTCATAATTCGGATGCGTATGCTGTAATAGAATGGGCTGGACTCTATTATTAACAGCAAAGGCCAGTATTTGAATCTGTTAAAAAATAGATATTAAAAGTGGCAATTGTTGAACGCTTTTTAATAATTCGGCTTACGTCACTTCTTTTCTCTTGCAAAGTTTCGGCAGTTTTCTGCCATGTGACTGTATACAGGTAATTTCTCAAATCCTTAATGACTGAAGCTGTCTGAGTTGACAGTTTCAGCCATTTGGATTTTGGACAGCATGGAAGGTGCGAGGATTTTACCGGTTATTGATCGGATTCTCCAATGGATGGCTCTATACGGATATTACCAACGGTTACGCTTCCTTTAGTCGTTTGTTTTTTAGTGATTTCTTTAATAAAATTGCTGGGTACAAAACGCACTGCAATGTCCGATGTTGACTGGACGCCGAGTTCCATCAGTTCTTCCTGTACATCGTAAATCAAGGTGCCGATCTTATTGGAAGAATCCGAATCAGAGCTGTGGTTTTTGTGCATCGATCCAATGACTCCGAAATAATTCAGGGTAGCGATGTAAACCGATTTCTTCGGATTACGCTTGCTGCTGATATAGATTTTGTAAGTAACTTCGGGGTCACCCTGGATATCCACATTTTCGATAATCAACATCATGTTTCCTTGCCTGGTTCCCATTGCCCTGGGGGACGCAGACCGTAACCGGCTTTCAGTGGCAGCCTGCAGTGGAACAGTCAGCGCATTTCCCTTTAGCACGACTCCTTTGGTATGGGACACCGGGGAGAGACTTTTCATGGCCTTGGGAGCCGCAGCGCCAAGCAGCCTGGGCTTTTTGAGCACGGGTTTTTCAAGGGTGCAACTGGATTCATTGGCGTAATGCACATTGATAACGCCTGGCGTGAATACATCTGCAATGGTCATGCTGACCGCTTGACCATTTTCGTCCACGAACTGATAGCTGGTATCGTACCAGGAGTCCGGCATACCTAGATTGGCTTTTGCCCAGGCCAGATCAATGGTCTTTCCATTTGCTTCGCGATTCAGCCAGCATTGCCATAAGCGGTCTATATTCGCATGATGCAAATAAAATACCGGATCCAGGCCAGCCAGTGGTACCTGCCCTATATCCGGTGCCCTGCACCCTGATCCTGTGGCGCAATGCATGGCACCATGCGGCTGGCTTTCCAATAGAGAAGAAAAAAGCTTGAAATTCGTAAAATCGAAAGCCTGCTTTGCACTGCCATTGCTTGGGTCAATTGCAGTCAGGTATTCATTCAGCCCAGGGGTACGGAATTGGTCATACATTGCGCCTGCCGACTTTCCGCGAACCAGTTCCGGAAGGGCAATGCCTTTCCCTGTTGGCCCTTTTTCATCAAAATAATCCCAGTACGGCAAGCTGAAATTTGCGTCACCTGACTGTTTACGCATTACCCGTTCAAAAAAATGCAGATACATGCGATGCCAAGGCAAAAAATTTAAATCCCCATGCTGGCAGGTTCCCCATATGTCTTTCGTAACTCCATCATTTGGCAAAGGAGTATCGCGAAGGTGATCATAATAGGAAATACAAACAGGGTCTCCGCCGCACATGCCTATGGAGGCTGGAACATAGGTTGCAACAGTACCCGCTGCATTCGGCCCGGTTCCCAGATAACCATGTGTGTTCGCCCAGTATTGCCAGCTGGTGCGAAATTCAGGTGTTGAATTGTCGGCTGCATCATGGGATTTCATGGTTGCGACTGCCCTTTGCAAGGCAGCCACCTTGGCAGGATCCTTGGCAAAGTCATAGGCGCTAATTCGTTCGGACACTGCATAAGCAGGGGAGCTGCAATAGATTGCAGCAGTGATGAATGTAATAATGGCACGTTTCATTAAATAATTCCTTATGGCGAGTTGCAGGTGTATGGATGAGTTTTCAGTTTTTGTATCTGAAAATGAATGCAGGATTTTGAATTAGAAGAAAAGGTTTTCCGAAACAGGGGATAGCATGTATCAATTGCTATTGGCTGGTTCGGAATATCAATAGCTATAAGTAAAATTATGCATCCGGATATGCCTTAACAGAGAAGTTCTTCTGTTAAGGCAGCCGTAGATTACGAGGCCGGGTTGATCAGGTTTACATTCAGTCCCATGATCAGGGCGGTTTCGGCAGTTGAAGTGCCGATGAATGTTTTGGATGCAGCATCTGCTTTCCACCCCGAGGAGGCACTGCCGCCGCCGCCGCTGAAGTTAAATGGACCAATGCGCAGACCAGATGAAATATTCCATTTTTCTGAAAAAGATTTGAATGTGGATTCGCTTACGCTGATCGCGAAAGAGGGTTTGTAACATACAACCATACCCACTTTCTGTACAGACATGATGCCGTTTGGCCCCCAGACTGCTTTGGTGTCTCCCTCTCCGTGTGGAGAGTAACCGCGGATAAATGGACCGTCCTTGATCATGGAAACGAACGCGCCGTTATACCAGCGTCCAGCCTGGATAGAGATCTGATCCCAAGCCTCGAAATTGACCACGACTTTCAATGAAGAATCGGAAGCAAATTCATCTATCCTCTGCCAGGATCCTCCAATGTTTACGCTCCAGAAAAAGTTGCCAACGGACGTACTGCCACCTGCCCAGGTATTCTTGTAATCATATTCTGATTGAGAGTTTTCAAACCCGACAGAGCCTTTGCTTCCCCCTGTACCAGCTTTTACTTTGTTCAGCCAGGTCGTGGCATCCATTGCGATGGAATAGGATGGAACCTGGGGGAAAGTGGAAAGCGATGGATCCTGGAATTTTGTGTAATAGTCTGTATTTCCCAATCGTGCCTGTGCGTCTTTTAGCCCGGGAGTAGTGGTTTCAGAAAGAAGCTGGTTGTATACAGCCTGCTGGGACTGCACATTGATCCAGGCAGAATCAAGCTGTGCTTTCCATGACCGCCCCCCAAATCCTCCCAGCCATTCAGTAAACACTGGAGCGTTGGTGCCGCCGGTTTCCTTTAGGTATGCGGCCTGTGCCTGAGCGTAGACCATATCATAGTTATTGGTAGCCAACTGCAGCATGTTGCGTGCCTGTGCAATTTCGGCTTCCAGCTTCGCATCTGTCGTAGCTGCGCTGACAATATTGAGCATTGTCCCGTATGAATCGTTAAAGGCAGTGCCTGCAGACGTGTACTGCCCCGTGGCACTAAATTGCGGCACTGCAGAGCAGAAATCCCATTGGGCAGCAGAAGTGTAACCAATCGGGGCAATAGGCCAATCCCAGGTGGTAAATGGGTAAATTAGCTGGAAGTTTTTAGGGCTTACGCCTAATCCGTTGATGATGGCCCCATACAGGTGATTCCAAGCCTGGTCATTGATATCGGCAGCGGCCTTTGTTGTTAAGGGATGTTCACTTGTAGTTGCCAGATCGTGCGCATTGTTATTGATATTCAGAGCTGAGGTGAGTTTGGCGTCAAGTAGCGTATTGGATTGAATTTTTCTCATGCTATACCCCTTGTTATTCTGTTAAATTTAGTTACAGGATGAATGGCAATTATTATCAAACTTTGTTATATATAATTGAATTGTCATTCAATATTAATATTATGTTGATAGTTATTTGGAATAAACTGTCAAAGTTGACAGGGTGATGACAGTAGAAAGGCTGGAGGGATTTTCTGGGTTTGCCCGGTTTGAAATTTTTGGCTGGTAAAGTGCACACAAATATCTTTGTTATTATGGTATAATTTATAATAATAATTAAAATACTATATCCTAATAAATTGCCTTCCGTAAATTAGCCCGGGATGCTGATCTGTGGGGAGAGGGCGCGTCAAATCTCTGGGGCTTTCGAGGTGAAGGACCGAGCCGGTTTCGCACGCAGGGTTTTTTCACTATAAAAAGGAGCAGGAACGGAAAGAAATAACTCCGTGAGCTTTAGCCCTGCAGAATTATCCATCCGCCTGGCGGGTAATTTTGTTTGTGCGCAGCATGTGTCTGCACCTGCCGGCTCCTGAAGATCCCCTAACTTTGACCGACTGTGAATGTCAAGGCTGACATGACCTCAAATTTCCGAACGGTCCCGCATGCCGGATGGTGTGGCAGGGGTGGTTGCGATAGTGCGACCTCTATGGCGATCTTCAGGAAATCACCAGCTGGCACCAGAACCCAAATTAGGAAAGCGCAGTGGTGTTTCCCGTCAATTGTCCAGATTGCGGAATCTGGTGGCGGCCAGGATTTAATGTTACGGTCAATTGCAGAATCGGAGTTTTTTCCACTATAAAAAAGAGCGTGGATGGAAAGGTAATCCCCCCATTTTTGATGGGGGGATTGCCTATGTACTTGAATCAGGTCGCATAGAAAAATGCCCCTGACGGGACATTGCAATTTTTGTTCTGGAAGATTCAATACGGCTTAATTTGCCTGATTTGATGTTTGCATCCAGTTGTCTAAATGATACAAAAAACCGGGGTGCAGATTTCTCCGCACCCCGGTTTCCGGTTTTGCTTCCGCCAGTCCAGCGGAACCGCATGCAACCTGCGGTTCCGGCGAGCCTGCCTACGCCTTAATATGCGTAATGGCAGGACTCATATTTCTGATTCACCTCACCAGTAATGCAGGTCTCATACTTGTGCTTGAAGCTGCCGCCGTAGGTGGCCATCACCCCGGGAGCCGCATTCAGGTTGACGAAGTCCTGCACCATGAAGCCGATGACCGGCAGACCATAGTAGGTATGGTTGCTGTTGCTGGACGCCTGCTGGTGGCCCTCTTCACCGCATTCACCGAATCCTTCCACGCGTCATCGCTGCCATATTCGCCGGTTTCGTACCAGTCGGTATTCACCACTTGCTGGTTGTAGAACACCAGGCTGCGGAAGCGACCATGACGCAGGTCAGGCTCGATTGAACCGGCCTGGTGCCAGATCGGGTGTTCTGCGAAGTTGTCGATCGCCACCGGGTCGTAGCTGAAATCGGTTCCGGATCCCGGAGCGACCAGTGACGCGGAGCCGGTCAGGCCGCCGGTGGGCGTATCCATGTAGAGCTTGGTTCCCAGATCGGAGTACTTCAGCCCTTGCAGCTTGGAGCAGTCGTCCGGCACGCCGTCCACATGGGTCAGCGCTTCCAGGATATCGTCATTGCCATGGATTTCACCCATTTCGATGATTTCGATGTAACCCTCGCGCGTGCGGTCCAGGGACTGGGTCTCGCCGTCGCGGCCGCCGATGTTGATGCCGTTGGCGTCAGAATCACTCGGGTCGATCTTGTCTTCGTTGTCCACCGTGCCGGTATAGGCGTAGTTCACGAATGCCTGGCCGCCCGCCGGGATCATCGGTGTGGTGCACGACTTGTCGGCAGTGATCACCTTGGCGCCGGTGCCGGTATCGACCACGGCCGCGGTCCACATGTCATACGGGGACAGGTACAGGTTGAAGTCCAGCACTTCACGGCTGTTCCTCGATTCGATGAAACGTACTTTCACCGCCTTGGCATAGCCAGTGGTGTTGATCACGGACATGTAGGTGTCCATGCCGCCACGGGTGGTGTAGTACGGATACAGCAGCACCTGGCCGGTGCCATCCGCATTGATGTACATGCCGTTGTTTACCGGGACTGCCTGCGCCATCGCCATGCCGGATGCGCCAATGCCGGCTGCCAGGGCGAGGCAGATTGACTTTCTCTTGAAGTTTTTCATTTTTATTCTCCTTATTATTGGATTGATTGCCAGAATTCCAGGGTTCAGGGTCAAACCCGAATTGCTGCCCACCTCCTGTCAAGGCAGTATGGCCAGTTCTTCCGCATCTTACCATCTGCGTGCATCCTGCGCACGCTGCGCGCCTTCCTGCCCAGCCAGTTTCCCATCAGCCGTGCATCGCAGAATTTTCCTTACCAATTTTCCTTACCGTCGTCTGCTGCGAAACTGTTTTTGGATGTTTACGCCGGTTGCAACGGCTTGTCAACCATTTTTTTATTCAGACGAGTCGCAACATGATTGAACTTGAAATTGAAGTATGATATAAACTTGTAAAACTAAATCTTAGGAATAGATGTGTACATTAAAATCATGAATTTGATGTCTAAATTCTTAAAAAGGAACCGGGTTTCCATATTAGGGATGGTATCGCTTTTCTCGATCCATTTTTCGGTATCTGCCCAAACTTGCTACACTTCCTGCGCAGGTGCTATACAGCTTGAATGTGGAACAAACAGGCCATTTGGGGTATGCGTCGGGGCATGGGGGTGTGGCGATCAACGAGGGGCGCATATTTGCCTGGGAGACGCTGGAGGAGATATAGGAAACTCTTCTACCTGTAAAAATGATAATGAATGTCCATCAGGCTACGGATGTGCAGCCTGGGCCGTTAAAAAAAATGAATGCGTAAAGAAGTGCGAGCGTGATAGTGATTGCCCATCAGATCAGCAATGTAAAAAACCTTTAGGAACCAGTTTTAAAAGGTGCAAATAGATTAATTAAGGACTTTTTAAATAAAATCATAGAAATTTATGTATATTGAGTAATGTCAGTTTATTAGAACTTGAGCTGATTCGAATATGAAACGAAATAGAATTAAATTTTTATCTTTAAAAACATATTATATATATTTTAATTTTTTAATAACGGGGAGAAAAATAATGATCAGTCATAGAATGTCATTTAGAGCCATGTTTGTGCTGTCGATATTCCTGTTAACAGGATACTCGGCGCAAAGTACAGCTGATACTTGTATTTGGGAGGGGAAAGCACCGTTTTGTAATGGTGACTGTAGAACAGGTTATACACTTGCAAAACGTGATAATAAAGGGGATGGAGATAAGTGTGCCACTGGCACAAAAGCTTATTGCTGTAAAACGTCCGATGTTATCATTAGAGGAACTGCACCTTTATGTAATGGCAAGTGCAAGGTAGGGGAGGAAATGCTAGGTGATTCGGACTATGGGCCGAATGGTAAAAAATGTATGACTGGAAAAGCCGCTATTTGCCGGTTACAAATTCAATAAAATTGGTGGATTCTAAGTTTTGGAGTGTAATTTTGAGTAATGCAGGTCAGGAGGGTTGGATACGTTAGCATCTGAGTCTTTGTGACCAGCTAGTCGAAATTGCAAAGACGAGCTATACAAATCTCATCCGAGAAGAACGATACCAGATTGCTCTAAACCGAGTGTCTGGTTTTCGTGAAATATGTAAGTAATAATTTATAAAATTGAAAGAGGACCTATGATAAAAGTCAGGCATTGGATTAGTTCGGTTGCTATAGCTGGTTTTGTCTTCGTTTCCAGTTATGCGCAGGCCAATGGCATTGAAAATATCACTCTTGAGGGAGCGGGATGCCCTCAGGGATCAGTGGGTAAGAGTGTTTCGAACGATCGCCAAAGCATGACACTGATTTTTGATTCATTCGTTGCTTCTACAGGTCCTGGCATTCCGGGAAGTGAAGAAGTGAAGGAGTGCCGAATCGATCTGACCATGCAGAATAATGACAGCGTTGGGGTAATAATGGATACGCGTGGATATGTTCATCTACAGAGTGGAATGACCGGAGATCAGCACCAGAACATTCCTCGTGCCAAGCGATCGAATCTGGTCACCAATTTTTTTGGACCGGTGGCAAAGGACTACCTTTCGCGTTCAACCGCGACAGTACTGGCTCAAGGAAATCCATCCAGTACAACTGTTTCCATTATACTCCAGGTTGCTGTCGATAAAGGCAGTAACCTTACTGGTCAAGGTCAAATTACCATTGATTCTCTCGACCTGAAATTGAATTAAGGCTGATCATGGCATACATCGGTGCCATGGTCTGTTCGTATTGCTTATTCATCCATTGATTGCTTTTCGGCAGGCTATGGCATTTCCAGGTCTCATGGCAATATGTCAGAAGGTTTTGTCGTTATACCAAGCTAAATCACTGCATAACCTGGCAGGCTGGGGGAATCCCCAGCCTGCAATTTTTCCAGTGCAAGAAAACGTAATAGCTTCACGGCTGAATGGTCGCCAAATGGTAAAGCTAGCCTGAAAACCGGGAGGTAATGGTTCTTGTTTAGAAGTGTTTCAGGAAGTTAAGGATGCACTGAACATCTCTAAGGGTGTCCCGAATTTTGTGTAAACGGGGTTTGCGTTAACAGGTAGGCATCTCGTTCCTCGAATAGGATGGCAAATCGATGGAGCACCCTTTGTCAGTTCTGTCGGGGCATAGTCCATTTCTGGCTGATGTTCATCAGCGCCAGTTAAAACAATTTCAGCAATGCCTTGTTGCCAGGGAGCGGTCTCGGGTTCCTGGTAATTTTGCGCAGGCCCATGTTCTCCGGATCATTGGCATTGATAGTGTAGAGAATGTGGTGTATCTCCGGCGGATATTCAAAGACGATCAATTTTATAATTTGTACAAATTTAATTGTATCCGGTGTCAACGGTGTAGAATTTTTTATGAGCCAGATTAGTCAATCCAGCTTCTTGCGTTTTTTGCTTGTTGGTGGGAGCGCCACTCTGTTTCATTATACGATAATGGCGGCTCTGATTTACTTCCAGAACATTACAGCAGGTGTTGCTTCGGCCACGGGCTATACGCTTAGTATTTTTTACAATTATTATGCTAACGCCCACTTTACTTTTGGTGGCAGCCATAGCCATGCACGAAGCCTGCCGCGCTTTTTGTTCACCGCTTTGGTTGGTTTGGGAATCAACCAGATCGTATTGCTCCAGGGGATAAATTTTTCCATGCCGATTGTGATTGCGCAGTTAATCGGAACAGCTACCGTGCTGATTTGGAATTATCTGGTCAATGCTACATGGACTTTTTCCAGACGAGACTTCCAATGATGACTCTCCCTGTTCTTGGTCTTGTAATTCCTTGCTTCAATGAGGAGGATGTTCTGGGTGAGACAAGTGCGCGTTTGATTTCACTGCTTACTCGAATGCGCGATGAAGGTTTGATTCACGATCGCAGTGCAATTTTCTATGTGGATGATGGAAGTAGGGATAACACATGGGCGCTGATTAAAGAGCTTTCGGCTGTCCATAAGGAAGTTTGTGGCATTAAACTTTCATGCAACCGTGGGCACCAGAATGCGTTGCTATGCGGTCTGATGACTGCACCGGGTGACATGATTATCAGCGTCGATGCAGACTTACAGGATGATCTTGAGGTTATTCCAAAGATGGTGCGCCACTATAGAGAGGGTTGTGAAATCGTTTATGGGGTGCGCAAGCGCCGCGATACGGACACTTTTTTTAAACGCATAAGCGCCGAAGGGTATTACAAGCTCATGGCAGCGATGAAGATCGATATTGTCTTTAATCATGCCGATTATCGCCTGTTGAGTCGTCGGGCACTTGATGCACTGTCAGAATACCGTGAGGTCAATCTTTTTTTACGTGGCTTAGTCCGGCAGATTGGCTATCAAAGCGCAATCGTCGTATACGATCGTGCAGAGCGCTTCGCCGGAGAGTCGAAGTATCCGTTGCGGAAGATGATCTCCTTTGCCTGGCAGGGAATTACTTCTTTTTCGACCGCTCCATTGAGATTGATCACGACCATGGGTTTTTTGGTCTCGTTGATTAGCGGCGGACTGGGACTCTGGGGACTCGCCACAAGTCTGATATTGAATCAAGCCTTACCCGGATGGACCTCTACAGTTGTTCCAATGTATTTTCTCGGTGGGATTCAACTTTTAAGCCTCGGTGTAATTGGTGAGTATGTCGCTAAAATTTATATAGAAAGCAAGGGAAGGCCTAGATTCCATATTGATAAGCTTGAGGGAGATGCATTCAGGAAAGACCTCCAGGAATAATGAAGTACAGATGTCAACAATAGGATTCTGGATTGGCTGCATGAGTTTACCTATATGATTTACATAGAAAAAATAAAAACATATTACCTGTTTCCTTGTATTGCTGCGTTGATAGCCTTCGGCATCGGATACATTCATCATAGGTGGTTTTATCCGCTTCATTTTCATGGCGATGCGGCTGCAATGCAGGTATTGGCTAGAGCCATTCTTGATGAGAAATTGCTTCTTCCTGCAGATTTCAGCTATGGAAACCAGCTGATTTTCTTGAGATCAAGTCCATTCATAGCATTGGTTTTATGGGCTGGTTTGGATGGCCACAATGCTTTTGTTTTTGGATCTTCCCTGAGCATCGCTTTTTGGGCAGTGATTCTGTTTTGGTTTTTATCTAGGTATTTTGAGTCAAGGAAAAAAGGACTTTTATTCTCGATCCTGTTACTGATTCCTTTAGGTATTTGGGAGGTCGATTTGATCTTGGGGCAGCAATCACATCTAGCCAATGTGGTTCTTGCCTTGGGCACAGTGATTTCTGTCCATCGCTATATTTCAGATAAAGGAAATCTTTCTCTTCTTATTGGATGCATCTGTTTGTTTGTGATGTCGTCAGAGGCTCCCATCCGAGGGCTACTCCTGCTCGTACCGGTTCTTATTGTGATTCCCTTGACTGTAAATATAAGGCATTTACTGATAATTTCTTCCGGTATGGCAAGTTCTTTTGTTCTGGCTTATGCCACAAATAAACTTTTGATCAGCTCTTATCCCATTTCGAATAATTATTTCAATACGCTTACCTTCAAATCGAGTGATGAATTTATTCAAAATTTCATCCGTACGTCCGGAGAGGCTATTAGATCCGTATCGAGCTTAAATACAGTTTCTGGCACCCATCTCTCTGTTTTGGGTTTTCTTGTTTTTGCATCAGGAATGTTGTTAGTTATTGCATATTTTTCATTTATTCTCGACGGTGTATTGAAGGTAGTCAGATTGGGATTATGGAAGCTGGCAAGCTCCCAGGGGTTGCATGGTTTTTCAGGGAATCGTGTTGTTAACTTTGTTTCGTTAGTTGCCGTATCGGGTGTAATAGTTGGCGCATTTGCGGTTTCCGCCCTGAATCCCGATTCTTCCCGGCACTATCTGTGGGCGATCTTTTTAGTAAAATTTTGCCTTTTTATGAGCCTCTACGAGATAGCATCAAGATTGGTTACCCGTAACGGGGCAGGAATATTGATTTTCGCTGTAAGCTTGGTGCTGTCATTTTGGTTCGCTAGTCTGGTTGTTTATAAAAGGAATATTGACAAACTTATAGATGTTCGAAATTTTTCTGGGGCGGTTCTTCAAATTAAAAAAATTGCAGAAGAAACCGGGATCCGGAATGTATATGGTGACGATTTCTGGAGAATGATGCCATTGAATACATTATTGCCAAATATTCATGGACAGGCTCTTCTTCTAATAGATGAGGATGTATATCCTGATTCCTGGCTTACAAGACCTAGCTGGTCTTGTATTAATGGAGATGTCCTTTATTATCTGAAAAACAGTCCAGTTGACAAGGCAATTAAAGAAAAACTAGTCGATCGTGGAGGGAAAAGAGTTTATCAGGAGGGGGATTACGCATTATGGGTTGCTCCCAGGGTATGGCAGATTCCTCCTGCTGCCAAATGTTTCAAGCATGCTTTTACTTTTAAAGATGAGTCGTTGCTTAAGCTCCCGTCTGCAGTGGGTTTGGTTAAAGATGGAGTCAAAATTTCAAACGGTAAAGTTGGATTTTTAACGTTCGGACCTTATTTTCCTTTGAAATCTGGTAATTATCGACTTAATGTATGGGGTTCATCTGGCATGCTGAACGGATCCTATGTTGATGTTGTTTCCGATCTTGGAAATAAAATACACGCAAAATTTGGCCTGAAACCGTATGTAGATGATGTGTTGATACAGAATGAGTTAGTTCATCTATCCAGGGATGTGCGGGATATTGAAGTGCGGGTTTGGGTTAATGAAAATGACACAATCAGGTTGTCAGGATATAGTCTAGAACCACTCTAGACACTTGAACTAATGGATATGAAATCAAGAATTTCAAAAAATTGGTATTTTTGTCGGGTTTGGAATAATCTATCTGTAGTCAATTTTTATTTCAGCAACGTGATTTGCTGTAAGTTGGGCCTGACTGTCACCCCGGGTAGGCCAGCGCATGGCCCATGCAGCACATGGCATCGGAAAGGCAACTGCAATAAGACCGGTTCAGCATATACTTTTTCCCGTCGCCTTTGGTTGAATGCCGAAAACCACCCGGGGGATGCAATGTCTGGATCAGGATGTCCTGTATCTTGCCTGGATGCGTGCAGGCCGCCAGGACTGGCAGGAAACTTGCTGTCGGCTGTGATCACATCCATGCAGAGCGGTTTCCTCTGCTTTTGTCGGTCGATTTATCCGTGTCGCAAGACGAGCCAAGCGGCAATCTCGTCCAGGGTCACGATTTCATTGTCAGCTTCCGCCACTTTTTTGCCTTTCCATTTACCTCTTTGTTGGCGAAGAAAACCATTGCATTCATGCGTAATGCACGAATCATTAAAACCAGTTGAATCCGCAAAAGATATAACTGGTACTATTCATGCTGAATGGAAGTTTCTGCGCCTAATCACGAGCAGAAGGAATCTTGCCTGGATCCATGCCGAACTGAACCAATGCAGGCTTCAGGGACGGAAAGGGAACCCGATCCAGATTTTGCATGCCGTGGAATCATGCGGCTTCCATGGAGCAAAACCTCTGTGACATTCTATATGAAATTTGGCCAAAGGACGCTGGGTCAATGGATAAGAACATCCTGATGAATATTTTTCTCCGGTCATGGAACTAATTGCATGAAC
>NZ_CAJNBL010000012.1 GCF_905221025.1 Candidatus Nitrotoga fabula | reverse complement strand
AGCCATGGCCGGACACTGGCAAGACAACGTTCGATGACAGAAACTTCATTTTTAACGATCATGCACAGGCCGATCGTACGGCGAGTGTGTGTTAATGTATTGGCCAGAATTTTCTCCTCCTGCGAAGATCCCCTGTTTTGAAAAGGATTCCGGCAGTACTCATGCATTCTGGATTGGAATGTGATCTATGTACGCTATCGTACAGATGAATAACTGTATCCGGTATATATAGAAAGCAATAGATCCCACGGATGCATGCAAATCAGATTCACCGCCTGTCAGGGTAAATAAGTCTGGCATTTCCTTCGGGCAACCTGTAGTATTTTTGAAAACAAAATTGTATTTTTTTACTTGAGGGGAGGATGTCATGCTTAAAAAAACTGTACCGTTACTTACTGTTCTGGCGGCAGCCATGTCTCTGTTCACGTTGTCAGGCACAGTTCTGGCCAGGGGCGCACCGATGTCCAATCAGCTCTGGTGGCCGGAAATGCTTGACCTCAAGCCGCTGCGCCAGCACGCTGCGGAATCCAGCCCGATGGGTAGGGAATTCAACTATGCAAAGGAGTTTAAAACGCTTGATCTGAAAGCCGTGAAGCGGGATATCCGGGAGTTGATGACGGCATCACATGGTTGGTGGCCAGCCGATTACGGACACTATGGGCCGCTTTTCATCCGCATGGCCTGGCATAGCGCCGGGACCTACCGCGTATCCGATGGCCGTGGCGGCGCGGGTGGTGGACAGCAACGTTTCGATCCGCTGAACAGCTGGCCCGACAATGCCAATCTGGACAAGGCGCGACGACTACTTTGGCCGGTCAAGCAGAAATACGGCCGCAAACTTTCATGGGCAGACCTGATGATCTTGACGGGGAATGTGGCGCTGGAATCCATGGGCTTCCAGACTTTCGGATTTGCCGGCGGGCGTGAGGACGATTGGGAATCCGACCTGGTGTACTGGGGGCCTGAGACGAAATTCCTGGCAGATGAGCGATACAGCGGCGACCGGGAGCTGGAAAAGCCGCTGGCTGCGGTGCAAATGGGTTTGATTTACGTGAATCCGGAGGGGCCGAACGGTAAGCCGGATCCCCTTGCAGCTGCTCGGGATATCCGCGAGACATTCGGTCGTATGGCGATGAACGACGAAGAAACCGTTGCGCTTGTCGCCGGCGGGCACACTTTCGGCAAGGCGCACGGCGCACATGAGCCTTCCCGGTGCCTGGGTCCAGAGCCTGCCGCCGCTGGCATCGAGAAGCAGGGACTCGGCTGGGAAAACAGGTGTGGCAGCGGCAATGCCGGTGACACGATCACCAGCGGCTTGGAAGGCGCGTGGTCCGTCAATCCGGTTGCCTGGACCATGCAATATCTGGAAAATCTGTTCGCGTATGAGTGGGTGCAGACGAGAAGCCCCGCAGGCGCGATCCAGTGGATTCCCGCCGATGGTCAGGCATTTAACCTTGTGCCGGATGCGCACGATGCCTCGAAGCGGCATGCGCCCATCATGCTCACGGCAGACCTTGCGCTGCGGGCAGATCCGATCTACCGCGAAATTTCCCTGCGTTTCCGCGACCATCCGAAAGAGTTCGAGCGTGCCTTCGCCAAGGCGTGGTTTAAGCTGACGCACCGTGACATGGGGCCGCGCGCCCGCTATATCGGCGCTGATGTTCCTGACGAAATTTTGCTCTGGCAGGATCCCGTTCCGGTAGTGGATCATGCACTGATAGACACGACAGATATGGCCGGGTTGAAATCTGCCATCCTAGCATCGGGATTATCCATCCCCGAGCTGGTTCGAACTGCGTGGGCGTCGGCCGCTACCTACCGGGGCTCGGACATGCGCGGCGGGGCTAATGGCGCGCGCATCCGTCTTGCGCCGCAGAAGGACTGGGAAGTCAACGACTCGCAGGAACTGGCGAAGGTGCTGAACCGCCTGGAGACCATCCAGAACGAATTTAACCGCGTCCATTCGGGCGGGAAAAAGGTGTCCATGGCTGATCTGATCGTGCTCGGAGGAACCGTCGCGATTGAGCAGGCTGCGAAAAAGGCGGGCCATGAAGTGAAGGTTCCTTTCACGCCGGGACGCATGGACGCACTGCAGGAACATACAGATGCCGCTTCCTTCGCCGTGCTTGAACCGACCGCAGACGGGTTCCGGAATTATTACGGCAACGGAAATCGCAGACGCCCTGCGGAAATGTTGATTGACCGGGCGAACCTGCTGACCCTGAGTGTCCCTGAGATGACGGTGTTACTTGGTGGCCTGCGCGCCCTTGGTGCGAACCACGGACAATCTGCGCATGGCGTGCTCACCGATAGGCCGGGGGCGCTGAGCAACGATTTTTTCGTGAATCTACTCGACCTGTCGACGCAATGGACGAAATCATCAAAAGGCGAGGGGGTGTACGAGGGGTATGATTCGCGGACAGGTGCATTGAGATGGACGGCCACCCCGGTTGATCTTGTTTTCGGCTCGAATCCCGAGCTGCGTGCGGTTGCCGAAGTGTATGCATCGGCGGATGGCGGGGAAAAATTTGTTCTGGATTTTGTGAATGCTTGGGTTAAGGTGATGAATCTGGACCGCTTTGACCTGCGCTGATCCTTGCGGAAACCGACCGCTGCAATTTTTGCTTGGAGGCAGTTTATCTATCACCAATCGTTTTTTTGTTTCGTATGAAATCTATGGAATGGCTGCCACAAAACAAAAAGCCATTCCAAGGAATGGCCTTTTTGCATAAAGTGCAACAAGCATGGTTACAGAGTTAATTGCTGCGCCTTGGATTTTCTGCCTGGTGCGGCTGGTGGAACATATCCAGAGATCCGGCAAGTGATGCCCTCAATTTTCTTCCCTTTTACAAATCGGGTGGTGTAGCACGTGACTACTTCCTGTTTGGCGGTAAGATCAGCAATGTGCTGCCGTACGGTAGCCAGCGGGATTTTTGTAGCCACGGCAATCTTCGAGTCAAGCTGCTCACCATTTTTTTTCAGATACTGAAGGATTTCTTCCATCGTGATCTTCCTTTTTAAATTGACATATCAACCTGCCTGTTAGGGTGCCCCCTACCCTGAAAGTTCCATCCGCAAATCTATCCATGTTTGCAGATATGGCTTTCCGCTGTATGACTCCAATGCCATCGCTTTCTCACGAACCATGAAGATCGCGGAAAGATGGCGTCTGGTATTCGGGAATGTAAAACCTGGCGGATTTTTTGAGGTCTGAACTTTGCAAATTTGACTATTTGCAAGTTGAATATGGGCTACTTACGAACCGCCGGCTTTTCTCCTTCCTAGCGATTCTTTTTGCATAGGGTAACCGTGCTGGATGCCGCTGCGCCGAAAAGTTTGTTCCTGAATATTTCTAAAACTAATTATAACATCTTTTTGTCTATCTTAGTTCCTGTTGCTTCAATTTTGCGTCGTTGGTTTTCCGGAAGAGGAACATTTATTGTAGTGCGGCCAGCCATTCGGGGCGACTGTTCAGATTTCCCATCATGGATTGTGTCTGATGATTTTCTCCATTGATCTCTTGAGGTAATCAAAATATAAATATGAACAGATTCAGGGCATGTAATGTGCTTTTTGCAACCCGCCTTATAAGCTTTCTCCTGCCCGTGTGCTTCAATCACAAGTCGAATGGGGAGTTTTTGAAGGTAATGAAATTCCCTAGGGAATCCTGATGCTTGCACTTAAACCAATTAGTAGTGAAGAAGACTTCCTGGTTAATCAGGGCGGATAGCAGCGCTTTGCTGGATTGCGAACTATTGCGCTCCTGGAGCGGCAGGCCGGATCGGGCATGGACTATCTGCGAGGAATCCGGCCTTGCAGCTATTCTGCTGATTTTAACGGAACCCGCGGTGTTTTAGACCTTTGCGAGTGCCTGGTCGATGTCAGCCAGGATATCGTCAATGTGCTCGATGCCGATCGAGAGCCGTACCATGTCTTCTGGGACGCCGGCTTTGGCCAGTTCGGCCGGTCCAAGCTGGCGGTGCGTAGTCGAGGCCGGATGGCAGGCAAGGGTCTTGCAGTCTCCGATGTTGACGAGCCGGGTGACAAGCGTGAGCGCATCCTGGAAACGGGCGCCGGCCGGGCTGCCTCCTTTTACACCGAAGGTAAGGATGCCCGAAGCCTTTCCTCCCATGTATTTTTTTACCAGCCCATGGTCCGGGTGTTCTTCAAGCCCGGCATAGTTGACCCATCCGACCTTTGGGTGATCCTTCAGGAATTGTGCAACTGTCAAGGCGTTGTCGCAGATGCGGTCCATCCGTAGTGCGAGTGTCTCTACCCCTTGCAGAATCAGGAAGGAATTGAAGGGAGAGATTGCTGCGCCCATGTTGCGCAATGGCACGACGCGCGCACGACCGATGTAGGCCGCTGGCCCGAGTGCTTCAGTGTAGATGACGCCGTGGTAGGAAACGTCAGGTTCATTCAGCCGCCTGAATTTTTCCTTGTGCTCTGTCCATGGAAATTTGCCGCTGTCAACAATTATGCCGCCAATTGAATTGCCATGGCCGCCGAGGTATTTGGTCAGGGCATGGACGATAATATCGGCGCCATGTTCAAAAGGGCGGCACAGATAGGGCGAGGGAACCGTATTATCGACGATCAGCGGCACGCCGTGGCGATGCGCGATGTCTGCAAGTTTTTCGAAGTCGGTAATGTTGCCGAGCGGGTTGCCAACTGATTCGCAGAACACTGCTTTGGTCTTTTTGTCGACCAGCGCTTCAAAACTGGAAGGATCGCGATAGTCGGTGAAGCGCACTTCGATGCCATACTGTGGCAGGGTATGTGCAAACAGGTTGTAGGTTCCGCCGTAGAGGGTGGATGAGGTGACGATGTTGTCGCCTGTTTCGGCGATGGTAAGGATTGCGTAGGTGATGGCGGCCATGCCGGAGGCCAGCGCGAGCCCCGCAATGCCGCCTTCCATGGCGGATACCCGTTTTTCCAGTACATCCTGCGTCGGGTTCATGATGCGCGTGTAAATATTGCCCTGCACCTTGAGGTCGAACAGGTCGGCGCCATGTTGCGTGTCATCAAAGGCGTACGAGGTCGTCTGATAAATGGGAACCGCGACGGCCCTGGTCGTCGCTTCAGGAGTATAGCCGCCGTGCACGGCCAGCGTTTCGAGTTTCATCATCGCTCCTTTGCTGGTAATGGTATGGGTAAAATCAAAGAATTCTATTCCAGACGCCCGGAAAAAGAAACAGCCCTGTTTTTATGCAGGGAGGAATGGAAAGTTTCCTCAGGCTGTTTTTTTGTCCGGTAATCGCCCGATTTGCATCCTTTGTTTCTACTGTTTTGCAGGAGTAGCGGTTTTGAAACCCTGCCAGTTTGCTACATCTTTCCAGGCGGGCGCAAGCAGTTAAATGCGCCCGCCGGGCTGATGCTGCCGGGCAGTTTATTTCCAGGCGTCGTTGTAGGCTTTTTCCATATCGAACTGAGCCGTTGCGCTGTCGCCGTTATATACGAGTGCGAGCTGTACCCCGTTCGTGTATTTGGCAATTACGCTATGCAATTCGGCGCCGCCATTTTTGCTGCCCGGGAAATAACCGCCTTTTGAGTAGTATTCTCCCTTGCCGCTGCCATGCTTGCCCAGGCCCAGGCCTTCATTGTCCATCTGGGTGCGCATGGCTTGCGGCAGCAGTACATCGGTATCCGCCAGCTTGGCCACGAACAGGGAGAGTTCGGCAAGCGACAGGTGTACGCCCGCAGAACCTGGCCTGAGTGACCAGTCTCCATAGCTTGTTCCAGCGGAATCCCCTGGCGGGTTCGGGTAGAATTCCGTCGGATCGTCGGCATCAGGTTTCCATTCCACGCCGGGGATTCCCAGCGGATCGAAAATATTGGCCTGACAATATTTAATGAAATTCTGTGCTGTAGCGGAGGCCTGATCTGCATTGCTGGATTTATGTCCGTTCAGGTAGGCCACGACAATGCGGGCCAGGGCGTAATTTGTGTTCTGGTATTCCGGCACTTGCTTGTCTTTGAGGTTGATGCCTGCCTCGACCATGTCCTTGAGCTCATCGTATGTCAGCACGCCGGAGCGAATTCCGCTCGTGTGGTGAAGCAGTTCTTTTACCGAGATGGTTTTGAATGAATCCGGAATGTTCCATGCCTTGGGCAGCCATTTGTAGATTTTTTCTTCTATGGTGAGCCCCTTCTTGTGGATAACGTGCAGGAGGGCGACCGCCGTAATGGTCTTGGTGACGCTTGCAGGGTTGAACCAGTGAAAAACGCTGAATCGCTGCTCAGGAGGGTTGTCGGCCGTGCGTTTTGGTCCGGCGGCCCAGGCTCGCATGGCAGATTTGTAGCGTACCATAAAACCGTATTTACAGGTCTTGCTATCGAGCTGCGCTTTTAGGTTTGCGGCGTAGTCGTCAATTGAGAATGTTTTTCCACTGCTTGTAAGAGCAGGCTGCGGCTTTCCTGCCGGGTCGGCATCTGACACGATCACGTATGCACCTGATGGGTGGAAACCAATCATCGCCAGTTGTCCAACGCCACTATTGCTCATTGCGCGCATCACGCGATGGCAGCCGCCGGGGCTGTTCCGGTTAAAGAATTCGCCATTCCTGGTTATGATGCTATAGCGTGTTCTACCTGCAAAAGGGAAACCTACGCTGATGACCTTTTCTCCCTTCTGCTGGAATTCGCGCATTTTATCGTGGCATTCGTCCGGAATGCCACGATTGAAAAAAGTACTGGCGGTAATTACGCTCCAGCGGTTTCCGCCTGCGGGTGGGAATGACACGCTGACCACCCGGTTGCCGGCTTTGTGAAACTCTTGCATTTTGTTGTGACATTCGTCCGGGATGTTGCGATTAAAAAACCCCTTGTCCGTGATCACGCTCCATCGGTTGCCGCCAGCCGGAGGAAACGCGACCCAGATCACCTTTTCTCCTGCCTTGTGGAATTCGCGCATTTTATCGTGGCATTCATCCGGGATGCCGCGATTGAAAAAACCTTTGTTCGTGATGACGCTCCAGCGATTCCCGCCTTCGGCTGGAAAGGCGATGCACAGTATTTTGTGGCCTTCCTGCTGGAAGCCGGCGATCCTGTCCTGGCATTCCTTGGGGATGTTTTTGCTGAAAATAGCGGGGTTCCATGGTGTCATAAGAGTTAATATCCTTCCATATCAGGTTTGTGAACGATAGCAATACCGAAGACCGGATAAAGCGACTGAAACGAACTGGCAAAAAATTTAATTGGCAAATTTATACCAGATGCGGAATCAACCCGTCTGTGCGTTAACCCACATTGACATACTACTATGTCGAGGATGCAAAGAAATGCCACGGCTGCTGTGATCTGGTCTGGTTTCCTGCTGATATCCGGGATCGGGCCTGACCAGTCGCTTATCACCTCATGAATGCTGGAGAGGATGCCCGTTCCGAAGCTATTCCAGAGTGAGATTGAACTTAATCCGGTTTATACGGGTCAGAGCTTTGTAGTTGAGTTTTTGTGGTTTGTATTGACTTCTCTTGAATCGCCGGTTTCCTCCTTCCCGGCGATTTTTTTATATTGGTGTCACATTCGGCTCCATGCCGACCATCCCCGGAGCATTTCCCGATTTCTTCTTGCGTTTTCCGGGTCTGTCTGGTTATTTCCGGACAGCCAGGCACTAGAATTAAACGACCCCCTGTGCCAGCATCGCATCGGCCACTTTCACAAAACCGGCGACGTTGGCGCCATTTACATAGCTGACGGAACCATCGGGGCGGCGTCCATACCGTGTGCACACTTCATGAATGCCGCGCATGATGCCGAGCAGGCGTGCATCCACCTCTTCGCGTGTCCAGGATATGCGCATAGCATTCTGGCTCATTTCCAGCCCGGAGGTCGCGACACCGCCGGCATTGCTGGCTTTGCCCGGCGCGTAAAGGATGCCATGGGCCTCGAAATATTTTGCGGCTTCCATGGTGGAGGGCATGTTGGCGCCCTCGGCAACGCAGAGAACACCGTTGTTGACCAGAGTGGTCGCGTCATGGATATCGAGTTCGTTTTGAGTTGCGCAAGGCAGCGCGACATCGACCGGAATATGCCATGGGCGCAGCCCTTCGTAGAATTTTGCGCCGACCCGTTGTGCGTAATCGCTGACGCGACCATAGAGATGATTTTTTATTTCCATCAGTTCGGCCAGTTTCTCTGACGTGAAGCCAGATTCATCGACCACTGTGCCGGTGGAATCGGATATGGTGATTACTTTCGCACCCATTTGCATGGCCTTTTCTATGGCGTACTGCGCTACATTTCCAGCACCTGACACACTGACGCGCATTCCGGCCATGCTGCGGGCCGACTGCTGGAGCATTTCCTCTGCGAAATAGACCGTTCCGTATCCGGTGGCTTCTGGACGAATCAGTGAACCGCCGAAGGACAGCCCCTTCCCGGTGAAAACGCAATCGGAACGGTTACTGAGCTTCTTCATCATTCCCGCCATGAACCCAATCTCGCGTCCGCCTACCCCGATGTCGCCAGCTGGAATGTCGGTATCCGGGCCAACGTGACGGAACAGTTCGCAGATAAATGCCTGACAGAAGCGCATGACCTCGCCGGGACTTTTTCCTTTCGGGTCGAAATCGGAGCCGCCTTTGCCGCCGCCCATGGGCAGGGTGGTAAGCGCATTTTTGAGCGTCTGTTCAAATGCCAGGAATTTCAAAATCGACAGGTTTACGGATGGGTGGAAGCGCAGTCCGCCTTTGTATGGCCCGATGGCCGAATTCTGTTGTATCCGGTAGCCGCGATTCACTTGTACCGTGCCGTGATCGTCGACCCACGATACGCGAAATATCAGGATGCGCTCCGGCTCGATCATTCGATCCAGCAGTCCCTGCTCGGCATATCTGGGATGCTGCTGGATATATGGCCACAGACTTTCCATGACTTCTGTCACAGCTTGTATAAATTCAGGCTGTCCGGGGTTTCTTTCTGTGAGATAACCCAGAAAATTTTCAATTGATGCATACCTCATGATGCGTTCTCCCTGTCTGGATGAATTGCGTGACTGTAATTTTGAACGATTTTGGCAATCTCTGGCGAGTTTCATTGCAAATGAAGATTGCAGATGCATGATGATCTGCACTTCTGACCCCGCTTTCATTGCTCATGCATGGCTGGCATGGATTTCCTGCCGGCATTCTGCAAGTTTCCTGTGCGGGAATTGATTTGCACTGTCAGAATGATTCATGAGGTTGTTTTACCTATGGAATTGATCCTGGGGGCATTTGAAAAGCCACCTGCCTGGTGGCAGCAGGCTGATCTTTCAGGATCCATGGATAGGTGGCAGAATAGCCGGTTGAATACGATCTGATATTGCACGTGCTTTAAAATGGTGACAGCCAGGCTGTTGAATAACAAAAAATAGGCGGGGGGAAGGAGGTTGAAAAAAATATTGTTTCTGCTGGCGGGATATTCCGGTGCAGGGAAATCGACGCTTTTGCTGAATGCGCTTAATAAGAATCTTCCTGTTTTCGGGGAGGAATATCATGAAATTTTTCAAACCACAACCATTCCTGCCAAGTTCCCTGACTGGAGGCTGAGTGCTCAGGAAAGGTTAAATCAGGGGTCATGGTTCAATGAAGATCATGTTTCATTTCTTGCGAATACGGATTCGTTGCCAAACCATATCGTGTTGCATTTTGACTTGATTCAAATTCTGCACGAGCGATATTTTATCCAGAGCTGTCCTGATGAACTTTTTGCCCTGTTGCCTCGCACATTTAACAGTTTTGCCAACAGCGCTCATAATGAGATGTTTTTCAGGCATATCGTATCCAACCCTTTTTTTAGGAAATTTGACAGGATTATTGTCAACACGCTATACACGCCATGGGAGACCAATGCAAGGCAGTGGAAAAAGAGACAAAGTGCAATGATCATCAAGGAAAGGGGGCTCAGGCCGCTTCTTTTTGACTTCCAGCAGCCACGGACAGATATACATCAATCCATTTATGGCAGCTGGTTAAATTCCATCGAGAAGTTAGACCCGTATCTTTCTCTGGTCAGCGAAAGCAAGGATAAACGTCTTTTTATAAAAGAACAGAGTGCATTTATGGCAAATGCCTAACTTTGTCAGTGTAGCCAGGCAGAATATGGCGGAATGCTGTAACGTGTTGACTATGGAAATGGATTTATTTCCCCCAAATTTTTGTAAATATTCATGGAGCAAAGTTGCTAGCGTCCAAATATGCCCCTGCGCAGTCAGGGTGTTAAAGGCGGTGAATTTTGTGCCCACTTGTTGCGATTTGACGAAAAATTGACTTCGCCGGTTGTTTGCCCGGATAATGTCAATATGGTACCTAATATGATTTTCCAGACACATTTTCTATTCCTGCCTCATCTACGTGCGTGCGTGGTGTGGTGTATTGCGTATTGTGGTCAGGAGTTTTAGAGCGTATCCAGTTTAAGCATTCATAACTTTAAAAGGCCACAGAAAAATTCTGTGGCTTTTTTTTGGTTGTTTGGAGTATCCAGCATGTCGCTTCCCGCCGCTTTTGTTTCGGTCATTCTTTTATGGTCCACTACGCCACTTGCCATTCAGTGGAGTGCAGCCGGAGTTGGGTTTAGTTTTGCCGTTTTTTTCCGTATGGCAATCAGTGTACTGTTGTGCATTGTGCTGCTGGCAGTGTTTCGTATCGCATTCCCGCTGCACCGCAAGGCGCGCCTAAGTTATCTGGTCAGTGGAGTCAGTATGTTCGGCACGATGGCGCTGACGTACTGGTCAGCTCAGTACGTTACCTCCGGGATGATCTCCGTACTGTATGGGGTATCTCCCCTGATTACCAGCCTGGGAGCAGCCTGGTGGCTAAAGGAGGAAGCAATCACGCTTAGTAAGCTGGCAGGCATGCTGCTGGGGCTGGCTGGTCTGGTGTTGGTGTTTTGCGGAGGATTGAATCTCGGTGGGAAAGCAATCATGGGAGTGGCCGCGCTGTTTATGGCGGTGGTGCTACAGTCTCTTGGTTTGATATGGCTTAAGAAGATCAGGGATGACAGCCCGCCGCTTGCGATGACGCTGGGTACACTGGTTGTGGCACTTCCCCTGTTCTTTTTGGTATGGTGGGCGATGGATGGGGAATGGCCCACATTGTTGCCAGAACGGGCGGTAGTAGCGACTTTGTATCTGGGAGTATTCGGGTCTGTGCTGGGTTTTACCCTGTATTACTATATGATCAAACATATGGAAGCGGGTAAGATCGCCCTGATTACACTGGTTACGCCGGTATTGGCATTATTGCTTGGTCATGGTTTGAACAATGAGACGGTGCTTCCGCATGTGTGGCTGGGCACAGCCAGTATTTTACTGGGACTGTGCCTGCATCGCTGGGGAGAGCATTGGCTGGGCAGAGCGAGCGGTCGGTATTCCTGACAGGATGCGGATGAATAATGGATTCCGGGCTGGTGATGGTGCCTGGCATTTTAGAGAGTGCCCATGAAAGGGGTGACACAGCATGATCCCGCGCCAGTCAGGTGAAATTTCAGGGGGAAGGCTGGTGAGCAGGAATCATTGCGGGTTATGAATATGAAAGAATCCTGGGATCGGTTCAGGTTGTTGGAATCTCCGCTGTTCCAGCCGTTGCACCCTGTGATTTCGCAACTTGCAACGGATCGTTTTCCTGTCTTGCAAAACTGGAATGACTTGTTGCAAATATCGCCGATCACGAACCAGAATGGTTGCAATATACAGTTTGTCCCGCAGGGAACCGGCCAGCTCCCTTTCGAGATGCAATATGAGCCGCGCTGCTATCTTGCAGGGGAGATACAAACTCGTTCCGGTAATTGGCATGATCTGTTCAATGCACTTGTCTGGCTTACTTTCCCCAGAGCTAAATCTGCTATCAATGCCTGTCATTATTCTGCGCTGGCTGGCATGACAACCAGCGCAGAATCAGATGGAAGCCAGCGTGGCTCAGTACGTGACACTAGTACTTTACTGGATGAATCGGGTGTCGTTGTCCCATACTCGGATCAGGGGCTGGCAGAATTGTTGCGCAATTTCAAGTGGCATCATTTGTTCTGGAAGCGGCGCTCTGAGGTATTGCAAGGGATGGGATTTTATATTTTGGGACATGGCCTGTATGAAAAGGCTCTCAGGCCCTATGTGGGCATGACCGGGCAAGGGCTGTTATTCCGGGTTGAGTCCGGGTTCTTTGACTGGCCCCTCGCAGATCGCCTGGCCCACCTGGATATTTTGCTTGCCGATCATTTGAACTGTTCAGGCCGATATCTGTCCACCAGAGAACTGAGCCCTGTTCCATTGCTGGGAATACCTGGATGGGCTCCGGAAAATGAATTGGCTGAGTATTATGACAATATGGCTTACTTCAGGACGAAGCGCAGGGTCCGCTGACAGGATAAAGGCGTAAGGGTCATGGCTGGGTCACAATACTGCATTTTCCCGGAGAGCGAGGGTGTTTTCTGCACAGGCATGGCATACCGACAACCTTTGGGTAGCAGGCTGTCATGACACTTCGCAACCTTGTTCGTCGCAATTTGTCGTTCTTCCGTCCCGCACGCTCTGTCGCTGGAGTTCGTCTGGCATCGGTTTTTCTTCCATTAGCAGACGGCCAATTGCCACGCCGAGATGTAGATCATCCACACGGCCAAATTCATGCATCCGCAGATGCCCCGCTCGGTCGAGGAGCATCAGACTTGGAGTGCCGCGCAATTTGTACTTGCGCATCGTTACCGGGACAGGTTCGCCAGGGGTCATCTGATCCACGCCTACTGGATGGGTGATGTGGTATTCGTGCAGGAAGGCTTCGAGCCCTACCGGCGTCATCGCCGCATGGTGCTCGAAGACGGTATGCAGGCCGATGACGGACACGCCGGATTCGGCGAATTCGCGGTGCACACGTTCTGCCTGTGGTACGGAGTGGCTTACGCAGCTTGGGCACAGCATCTGGAAAGCGTGCAGAAGGACCACTCGCCCGCGCATTCCGGCCTGGGTGAGTGGTGTGGAGGTATTGAACCACTGGCTGATTTGCCAGTCGGGTATGGTCGGAATTTCGTTCATTTTGTTCTCCTTTTTGTTGCGTAGCCGGATAACAGGCTAAACAGAATACGCATCATAGTGATCCCCTTACGGGATCATTTGTAATGCATCGACTCGATGCATATTTAAGTGTATAGTTTCTATATTATTCCTGTCAAGCCATGCATTGAGACGACACATTATGACCACCAGCCAGACCGCTCTTCTGCTTGAACGACTGGGAGCTCTGCTTCAGTTGGCTGTGCGCGAGGATGCTGCCCGGCACGGGCTTCTGCCTATCCATATTCAGGTGTTGCACTATCTGGCCCGGGCCAATTGTTATAGCGACCTGCCTATTGCCATTGCCGAATATTTTGGGATTACCCGTGGCACAGTGTCTCAGACGCTGTCTGTACTGGAAAGAAAGGGCTTTCTGGTCAGGATGGGTGATCCGCATCATGGCAAGCGTGTGCATCTCCGGTTGACCGCAGCAGGCGAGTCGGTATTGCAGGAAAGCTGGGTCGAACGTGTGGAACAGGCCATGGAAGGCATGTCGGCAGGCGGCACCGCGCTGCAGGGGATGCTGCGCGACCTGCTGTCTGCCCTGCAGCGCATGAACGGGCAGCGCGCCTTCGGTATTTGTCGGCAGTGTGTGCATTTTCTGGGCGAAAGCGGGGATGCGCGTTGCGGGCTGACAGGAGATTCTCTGGTGATCGGGCAAACCGTTCGGATTTGTCGCGAATGGACTGCCCCTGCTGCAATCTGATCTGACAATGGGTTTGGTGCACGCCAGTGAACGGAAATGGATAGGCAAGCCGGGTATTGGCACGTGCATGGAGGGAGAGTCGGATCGGTTACGGACAGACAAGGAGAGGATCATGAAGGATGCGGAGAAATCTTCAGTTCATACAACCAATCTTGCGATCAGTGGAATGAACTGTGCCTCGTGTGTGATGCGTGTTGAAAATGCGTTGAAGAAGGTTGCAGGTGTACGGTCTGCCACGGTAAACCTTGCTACTGAACGGGCTCATGTTTGTTTTTCTGATGAAACCTCTGTGGCTGAATTGCAGCGTGCCGTTACTGCGGCCGGTTATGCAGCGACTGTTCTGGACAGCCGTTCCTCCAGGTTACCTGACGTTGGAACCCGATTCATGGGGTGGAAGGTGGCGGTTGCTGGTATGTTAAGTCTTCCGCTGTTGCTACCGATGATCCTTGGATTGGGTGGGATCCACTGGATGCTGCCGGGCAATCTGCAATGGGTGCTTGCAACCCCTGTACAGTTCTGGCTTGGAGCGGGTTTCTACAAGTCCGGGTGGAAGGCTTTGGTCAATCGTTCCGGTAATATGGATCTTCTGGTCAGCATCGGCACCACATCTGCATACGCACTTTCGATCTATTTGCTCATGCAGGGGGCAGAGCATCTGTATTTTGAAGCATCCAGCGCGGTGATCACGCTGGTGCTCCTTGGAAAATGGCTGGAGGGTCGGTCAAAGCGCAAAACGACCGAAGCCATCAGAGCGCTGCAGGCTCTGAAACCGGAAACTGCAAGGGTAAAACGGGAAGAGGGAGAAACCAATGTCCCGCTGGAGCAGGTTATGCCCGGAGATCAGGTGGTAATCCGCCCTGGAGAGAGGATTCCTGTCGATGCGGAAGTTATGGAGGGGAGCAGTCATGTTGATGAGGCGTTGATAACAGGAGAAAGCAAACCGTTGCGCAAGGAGCCCGGGTTCAAGGTGACGGGGGGGGCAGTCAATCTGGATGGGCGTATGCTGGTCAGGGTCACTACGGTTGGTGCGGAAACCACTCTGTCGCGGATTATTCGCCTGGTGGAAGACGCACAGACGGAAAAACCGGAAATTCAACGATTGGTGGATCGGGTAAGTGCAGTATTCGTTCCAGTGGTGATCCTCCTGTCGCTGGTCACGCTCATTGCCTGGGTTGTGTATGCAGGCAGCTGGGAGCAGGCTATCCTGAACGCGGTTGCGGTACTGGTCATTGCCTGTCCATGTGCACTGGGGCTGGCGACACCGACCGCCATCATGGCGGGTACCGGCATTGCCGCCCGATACGGAATTCTGATCAAGGATGCCAGTGCACTGGAACATGCCTGCAAAGTGGATACGGTTGTTTTCGACAAGACCGGGACGCTGACAGAAGGCAGGCCAGTGCTTACAGATGCAAGCGGATATGGCATATCCAGTCTTGAACTCATGCAGATTGCCGCGGCACTGGAGGCAGGCAGCATTCATCCTCTTGCCCGGGCGGTAAGAGAGCATGCTTCCACTCTGGGCATCGGGGTGCCGAGGATAGACGATCATCAGGACTTTCCGGGCAAGGGCTTGCGGGCAACCGTCAATGGCAGGGTGGTTTTTCTTGGAAATGCGCGCTGGATGAGGGATCTCGGCGTGCAGCTTCATCCGCTCTGGCAGAGTGGACAGCAGTTGGAGGCGGAAGCAAAGACCGTTTCCTGGCTGGCAGTTGAGGAAAATGCCGAAAAAAAACTTCTGGGATTGCTCGCTTTCGGGGATGTGCTGAGATCCTCCTCTGCAAGTGCTGTCAGCCGTCTGCAGGATATGGGGATCCGGACCGTTCTGCTAACCGGAGATAATCATGTCAGTGCCGAGGTGATTGCCAAGGGGCTGGGCATGTCCGGATTGTTTGCTGAGCAGACGCCGCAGACCAAGGCAAACGTCATTTCTGAATTAAGGCAGGGAAAGCAGGTGATCGCGATGGTGGGGGATGGAATCAACGACGCGCCTGCCCTTGCACTGGCCGATGTCAGTTTTGCGATGTCTTCCGGGACGGATGTGGCAATGCATACGGCAGATATTACGCTGATGCGCGCAGACCCCGGTCTGGTTGCAGATACCATCGTGATTTCGCGCAGAACTTACCACAAAATCCGGCAGAATCTGTTCTGGGCGTTTATCTACAATCTGATTGGCATTCCGCTCGCCGCTTTTGGCCTGCTGAACCCCGTCATTGCCGGATCTGCAATGGCAATGAGTTCGGTCTGCGTCGTGACCAATGCACTTGCTCTGCGTCGCTGGCGGCCGTCATCCATGCAGGAAGGGTGATGGTTGCAAAGCGTTTCATGCAAGATCAGGGTGCGTGTATTTATCGTTCTGAGTTTCTCGGTTCATGCCTGCGCAATTTCCATGTGTAAATATCTGTATAATATTTTATATGGTTCTGTATTGTTATCATGAATAAGAATTTTTCATGATCTATTGTTGAAATAGAGAATTCTATATTTATTGTAATACATTTCACATGATCTTTCACGGGACGGCTATATCCGTCTGGCATACCAGGCATCCCGGCAATTCGAAATGACCTGTCTCTACTCCGGCATGGACGATGATTGACCGGTTACCAGCGGGCTTGGAGCAAGTGCCACCTCCATTACCGGCTTCACCGAATGGATCAACCACGGCATCCCAGCCATCACCATCGGCTGGGACTGGGAACTGGCCGGAACAGACGGAAAACCCTGTCTGCTCCAGACCGGCATACCCGGGAGAAACATCATGTTTGTCGATCAGCACGGCCAGGATCTCGGGACAGAGCAGACTACGGCGATCCTGGTGGACTGGCTCAAAACATTCGACTGGCAAACCGAAATTCTGAGTGATATAACCTATTGATTACATATTCACCTGTTAGGATTGATAGTTGTTTGAAGCGTTCCTCGAAGATTTAATTTCCCCATCAAACAAATCGTTTTCTGGGGGGCATGAACATAATTTCGGGTACAGCTGACTGCCTGCAAGAGATATACCGGGAGCAGGCAATATACTGCCAAAAAGTATTTGTCGAGAACCTGGTTTGAAATCCGCATGCTCCGGATGGACTGGGAAAACACCAGTTTGACCGGTCGGACACCTATCTTTCTGGTTGAGGGGGAAAAGCAAGCGTAATGCTCGCGAGTTAATTTTCTGGCTTGCCCTGCTTTTCCGGATATATCGGGCGACCTGAATTGAAACAAGAAAGGTGGCGTGTGACTGGAGATGGGGTCAGCTGACACAGGTCACGTTGCTGAGTCCGTTGGTTTCGTCAGCATAGGTTACGAGACCTCTGTCTAAATTCATGACGAACTGGATGCCAAAAGTCGTTCCTGGTGTGGATGACCAGACTTCGGATAGCGTCCATCCTTCAGCACGTAATTTTTCAAGCGTATGGCGATAGTCAACATGGAACTCGACCAGTTCATCCTTGGTTGGCAGCCGCCATTTTTTACCCAGTGCTGTGGAAGATTCGCAGGTTTTTTTGGCTTCAGCCAGGGTTACAGCAGCGTCAGAAACGGGTGACCAGATGAGTACGCCACTGGTAATGTAACCGCGAGGCAGTTTTTCCGGTACGGCGTCCGCTGGTTCATCCGCTTCGACAACAGGTGCGGCTACATTCTTCTTTGGGGCGGCAGAAGCCATATTTACTGCAAACAATAAGGAGGCAAGTAGAACGGTTGATTTTTTCATGGGATCAAATAAATGTTTATGTTGGCTATGCCGATTAGGTAATTATGTGTAATTTTGGTTCAAAAATCCCTGGTTTGTTGCATGCAAGCAAATCAGTACAGGCTGCAAAAGTTGATTTCATGGCCTTGAGCAGTGTGGTCATGGATCAGGGATATAGAATCCCGGATTAGGAAAATCAATATTAAGGACAATGATAACTGTCATTTGCCTTTTCAACAATATGACAGTATTTGAATCAGTCGGCTGTTCTTTTGCATTTTACTGCATGGTTTGTATTGCTTTTGGATAGGCTTCATGAGAGAACGAATAAATATCTCTAGTAAAGAACATCACCTTTGCATTCAAGCTCAATGCCATGGAGTCAAAACTGTCAGTGAGCCTGACTTTCCAGGATCGCTTGTTGGAACCACTCGGGCCACTTTTAAAAAAATTTTAATGCGGTTGACTTTCACCTGAAGCAAGGGAGGCAGGATCCTGCTGGATAGCAAGTCCATTTTGCAGGATGGTGAGCAATTCAATTTACGGGTTTTGCTGGCGGGTATCCCGGACTTTTTCATGCGCACCTATTTCTTACCCTTCAATCCGATTGTGCACTTGTTTTGTGCAGGAATACGTGTATGTAAATGGAAATTATTATTCCAATATATTGATTTGTATTAGGTAATACTTAATGGCATTCATTTTGCTTATGTATGTGTACCTGTCCGGCGGAAAGCTATTTCCGGAAGTGCATGGATGCGCCGGTTGCAGGTCAGTGAGATTTTTATTTCAAGCAAGAGGAGTGAACATGGGAAATGTCCAGGTATATTTGATAGGTGCAGGACCAGGCAATCTGGATCTGCTAACTCTTGGGGCGGTGCGTTCCATCGGGCTTGCAGATGTCATTCTGGTTGATGATCTTGTCAATCCGGATGTTCTGGGGTTTGCCCGCGAGGGCGTCCGGATTATCCATGTAGGGAAGCGCGCTGGTTGCAGTTCCACCCCGCAGGCATTCATTCACCGGCAAATGATTTCTATGGCGCTTGCAGGCAAGGTGGTGGCGCGCATCAAGGGGGGCGATCCGTTTATGTTCGGACGCGGAGGCGAGGAGCTGCAAGCCTTGCAAAAGGCGGGTATTACGGTATCCGTTGTCAGTGGCATTACCTCCGGCATGGGGGTTTCGGCTGCCTTGGGCATTCCTCTAACGCATAGAAGTTGTACGCATGGTGTAACGTTTGTAACCGGACATACGCACGGAGCAGACGAGCCGAACTGGCAGGCACTGGCGGCCTCGGGAACCACCCTGGTGATTTACATGGGGCTGTCTAATCTGGGAAAGATCGTGCAGAAGTTGATAGTGAATGGATTGTCAGGAGACATGCCTGCTGTTGCGATCCAGAGTGGCACGCTTCCTGCCCAGCGACAGGTGTTCACTACGCTCTGCCAGCTAGAAAGCCGGGTGGCGGCTGAGAAAATTTCCAGCCCTGCGATCGTAGTGATCGGCGAAGTGGTACGGTTTGCTGGAATGGCCGGACAAGCTTCACAGCAGTTGGCTGCATGACAATCTGTACTCAGGAGTGATTTTTATGAAAGAAAAAATGAAACTTGTCATGGTGGGTAATGGAATGGCCGGGGTAAGGGCGTTGGAAGAGCTATTGAAGCTGGCTCCCGATCTTTATGAGATTACCGTATTTGGTGCCGAGCCCTATCCAAACTATAACCGTATTATGCTGTCGCCGGTTCTGGCTGGTGAACAGGGGATACAGAATATTATTCTGAATGATCTTGATTGGTATAGAAAAAATAATATCACCCTGCACTTGAACAGGAAGGTTGTGCGAATAGACCGGAAAAGCAAGACGGTAACGGCAGAGGATGGCATGCAGGCCCGATACGACCGTCTTTTGCTGGCCACTGGTTCCATCCCCTTCATCCTGCCTGTCCCTGGAAAGGAAATGGATGGGGTGATTGGCTATCGGGATATTGAGGATACCAATGCGATGATTGCTGCATCAGAAGTATACCGGAATGCCGTAGTTATTGGTGGGGGATTGCTCGGCCTGGAAGCAGCAAACGGACTGGCTCTCAGGGGAATGGATGTTAGCGTGGTGCATATCATGCCGTGGTTGATGGAGCGGCAACTGGATGTCAATTCGGCAAGGATGCTGCAGGCTGAGCTGGAGGCCCGTGGTTTGAAATTTCTTTTTGAGAAACAGACCCGGGAACTGGTGGATGATGGCTGTGGTCGCGTGCGGTCGGTCCGGTTTCACGATGGCAGTGAAATTCCCGCTGATCTGGTGGTCATGGCTGTTGGCATACGGCCAAACACTGCCTTGGCGGAATCCGCCGGGATTTATTGCAACCGTGGCATTGTGGTCAACGATACCATGCAAACCTTTGATCCTAGTATTTATGCGGTGGGAGAGTGCGTTTCCCATCGTGGAACCACCTACGGTCTGGTTGCTCCCTTGTTCGATATGGCCAGAGTTTGCGCCAATCATTTGGCATGCATGGGCTATTCTTCTTATCAGGGAACGGTTACTGCCACTAAGCTGAAAGTCACCGGAATCGATTTGTTTTCGGCCGGAAATTTCACAGGCAGCAAGGATACGAATGAAATCGTAATGCAGGATGTGGCCGGAGGAAAATATAAAAAACTGGTTCTGCAGGAGGACAAACTGGTCGGGGCTGTAATGTACGGGGATACCAAAGATAGTTCATGGTATCTGCAGATGATACGGGATGGCAAGAATGTTGCGGAAATCCGGGATGGTTTGCTGTTCGGCCAGTCTCACCTTGGCAATTCTGGTTCCCAGGGTCAGAATCTTGCCGCCACCATGACTGACGGGATGGAAGTCTGCGGCTGTAATGGTATATGTAAGGGTAAGATTGTTCGGGCTATCAAGGAACAGGGGTTGTTCACCCTGGACGAGGTGCGTAAACACACCAAGGCTTCTGCTTCCTGCGGCTCATGTACTGGACTGGTTGAACAGATTCTCGCTTCCACCATCGGGGGTGCCTATGCGCCGCAATCATCCAAAGTGAAACCCTTGTGCGATTGCACCTCTCACAGCCATGAGGAGGTCCGGAAGGCAATCCGAGAAGAAAAACTGACCTCCATTCCGCAAACCATGTCATTCCTGAACTGGAACACAGAGAACGGGTGTGCCAAGTGCAGGCCAGCGCTGAACTATTATCTGCTATGCGCCTGGCCGCATGTAGCGGTCGATGATCCGCAATCGCGCTTTATTAATGAGCGCGCTAGTGCCAATATTCAGAAGGATGGAACGTTTTCGGTGGTACCGCGCATATATGGCGGCATTACTTCGCCAGGCCAGCTTCGGCGTATTGCGGATGTGGCTGAAAAATACAGTGTTCCCATGATCAAGGTGACAGGGGGGCAGCGCATTGATCTTCTTGGAATAAGAAAGGCGGATTTGCCAAAAGTATGGGCAGATTTGGACATGCCGTCGGGTTATGCCTACGGCAAAGCCTTGCGTACGGTCAAAACCTGTGTGGGAAGTGAGTGGTGCCGTTTCGGCGTGCAGGATTCGACCCAAATGGGAATCTCCATCGAACGGGCATTTGATCATATGTGGATGCCGCACAAATTCAAGGTTGCCGTATCCGGCTGCCCACGAAACTGCGCGGAATCCGGCATCAAGGACGTGGGTATCATTGGTGTGGATTCGGGTTGGGAAATTTACGTAGCAGGGAATGGCGGGATTAAAACCGTGGTCGGGCAATTCCTGGTAAAAGTGCAGACCCGGGAGGAAGTGCTTGAATATACCGGAGCATTCGCCCAGCTATATCGTGAAGAAGCACATTACCTCGACCGTAGCGTTCATTATGTCGAACGGGTTGGGATGGATCATGTAAAGAAACACATACTGGAAAATACAGCCAATCGCAAGGCCCTGTATGGAAGACTGGTTGAAGCGCTGAAAGGTGCGTCCAATCCATGGGCGAAAGAAAATATTCATGCCTATGAATTCGAACCGCTGACAGTCGGATCAATGTAAAAAGGATAAATTATGAATACTTGGCATGAAGTGACCACACTGGAGAAAATTCCGCCCCTGGGAGCCCGGGTAATAACGACCAATCAGGGGGATATTGCACTGTTTCGCACAGCGGAAGGGGATGTGTTCGCACTGCGCGATCGCTGCCCACACAAGGGGGGAAGTCTTTCGCAAGGCATTGTTTTTGGAAGGAAGGTGGCCTGTCCGTTGCATAACTGGAATATCTGCCTCGAGGACGGTAAAGCCGTGAAGCCTGACGTGGGATGCACCCGTTCCTATCCGGTCAGAGTGGAAAACAATGTGGTGTATATTTCGCTTCCAGGAGCTGCCGAATAGATGGAAATCTGGTTTCAGCCCATGCATGAAGTAAAGGATGGGTCAGGCGCGGTAACTGTCTGGTAAATTGCAATCGTAAGACGAATTCTTGCTGATATTAATTATGAAGAACAGGCTTGCCTGTTCTTCATGTCGCCGGAACAAGCGGTGTGGGAAAATATTGATCTGTGAGGGACTGATTACCGTATTGATCCATAAACTTTTTTTTGTTACCCTCAAAACATGGTATGCATGTGTTTATTGACGCGATGATTTGATGTCCATGCAGCCATACCGGTAACACGGGTTTGTGTTATTCCTGGAATGGCTCGCCTTTGGCCAATGGGTAGGGCTTCGGTGTGGCAGAATTACCATTGCATGGCTGTTTCAAGTTCTAATATTTTGTATTAGATCACTAATATTTTGTATTAGATCATTAGAGGCCGGGAGATTCAGAAATGCTGGACATTAGCGTATATAAGGAAGCGGTCATGCAGTCCAGCAGCGGGATAGCGATTGCCGACATGAGGGCAGATGATTTTCCGCTGGTGTTCGTAAATCCTGCATTCGAGAGAATGACCGGATATCCAGCATCTGAGGCGATTGGCCGGAATTGCAGGTATCTCCAGCACCCGGAGTTTAATCAGCCTGAGAGAACCTTGCTACGGCAGGCTATTCAGCTCAAGCAGGCATGTACGGTACGCATCAAGAATTTCAGAAAGAGCGGTGAAATGTTCTGGAATCAGTTGCAGATTTCCCCGGTTTTTGATTCACGGCATGTTTTGGCCTATTACATCGGTGTCCAGACCGACATTAGTGCTCAGGTCAGGCTCGAGCAGCTACTGCTGGAAGAAAAACACCGGCTGGAAGCAGTCAATGCCGAGTTGGAGGTCAGGGCAGGGAGAGACAGCTTGACCAATCTGCATAATCGAAGGGCGCTGGATGAAAAACTGGAGGCTTATGTCGCTACGGCGAAAAACAGTGGGATTTCGGTCAACATGTTTTTTATTGATGTCGATTTTTTCAAAAAATATAACGATACCTACGGGCATCAGGCCGGGGATCAGGCGTTGCGACTGGTGGCGGATGCACTGCAGCAGCTTTGCCAGCGCCCAGCTGATTTTGTGGCCCGGTATGGCGGAGAGGAGATGGCTTTTGTTTCCCTTGGGATGAGCAGTTCAGAAATACAGAACCTTGCCGGTTCCCTGTGCCAGAAAATTCGTTCCCTGAATATTCCTCACGTACACGGGGTAAATGGAAATCTGACTATCAGTGTTGGCTGTGCTTCAATTTTCCCTGCGGAATCTGGTGATCAGGAAGCGCTTGTCACCAAATCGGACCAGGCGGTGTATCGTGCCAAGGCGGCAGGGAGAAACCGCTGGTTTTACAGCGAATAATTCCCTGTGTTATTTTCCGGAAGTCACCGGATGGCATTTCAGAATCCGGGTTGAGCCAATTAGGAGCCTGCTGGTTGACCTTTGTGTAGGTCGGTTGCTGGTTTCTTTCGTTATGTACAATTTTCTATTCGTGATGTTATGTTTTCCAGACGGATGAGGAGACGCTGGCTCTGCTGTTCGTTATTTTCGGGGTGTGCAGGATTGCAAGCTGATTACAGGTGGTAGGATGAGAGGCAGTATAATTCGTGTGATCAGCCTTTATTCAGGCATGGTTTTATTTTGGAGTTGATTCGTTGTTTAAATTTGTCTGTGTTATTGCAGGTTTTTGGTTGTTTGGTTATGCAGGTGCGTTTCTTGGTTTGATTGCAGGCATATTCATTGATCGTATCAGAGCTCTGGGCACCGGCGGGATCAACCCGCTGACGAATGTGGTCCGGCAGGCTGTTTTCCTGGAAACGGTATTCATCCTGATGGGAAAACTGGCCAAGGCGGACGGACATATTTCCCGGGATGAGATCAATCAGGTTGATCTGTTCATCCAGAAGATGGGCATGACGCCTGAGCATCGTGCCCAGGCAATTGCCTGGTTTAACAAAGGTGTAGATATATCGTTCGATACTGAGCCGACCTGCAGGCGCTTCATGTCCGTTTGCGGGCATACCCGAGACCTGAAGCAGATGCTACTGGTTTATCTGATTGTCATAGCCATGGCGGATGGGCATATCCACCCGGCTGAAGAGACGCTGCTTTTCGGGATTGCAACTCATCTGGGTTATGACCAGTCAGCATTCAGGCATCTGGTCGACATGGTGCTGAGCCAGTCTCACTTCGGCGGCAGCCAGCAGGCCAATTCCGCGCAGGCTCTGGAGGATGCTTACCGGGCGTTGGGGGTTACCCAAGACAACACGGATCAGGAAATCAAACGTGCCTATCGCAAGCTGATGAGTCAGTATCATCCGGATAAGCTGATGGGGCAGGGGGTTCCGGAGGACATGATTGCCGTGGCTACCGAGCAGGCAAAAGAAATCCAGCTTGCCTATGATCTGATCAAAAAGAGCAGAAATATCTGAACTGTGTGTTTATGTGATGCAATTTTCCTGTGTGAACCTGGGCAGGTTCAAGTTTTTCAGGCATTTCCTATTGCTTTCCCGTTATTTTACGATGTGTGTGGTTTGTGATCATAAATTATGCAGGATGTTACAACCAGGCGGCTCGCTGAGTGGCGGGTGAATTGCGCCGGGCAAAATATTTGAAAGGAAAAATTCATGGCAGCATATCCCCGACTTCAGTTAAACCGCGGCATGGTTATGCTGCGGTATAAGCAGCCATTTCTTGACTGGATCAAAGCATCAAGTCCGGAACCATTTGAATTGACTCTGGAAGAGGCAAATGATGATGGCGAGGTTTTTTTGGTGCCGGAATATGATAGCGAGAAGAATCCGGTAGGGTGCACTGAAGATGCGGTCAAATGGGTGGAAAAACGCTGGCGCATGCTGTTTGAGCATGCTTTGAATGGATGGGTTCAGGACGAAACCCTCTGGCCACGTAATCTGACCCTAAAAATGTTCCGTGAATGGTTCGAGGTGGAATACCGGTCCATGGTTTGGGATATGGGGCATGAGCCCCTCATGGTCGAGGATTTTGATGATGGTATGGATGATGAGATGCCGGATGCTGGCGATGTTCTTCACTGAACCTTTTCCCGGATGGAATGAGTGGATCCGCGGGGTGGAGACCCGGGCGACTGGGAAGAACTGCAGTTATAGCTGAAGAAAACTGCCATTCTGGGAAAAGGTTTGTAAGGTATAGTTGTGCGCGGACTTTCTGAGTGTAGTGCCCACTGATTTATGCTCATAACAGTTCTATTTGAATAAATCTGGAGATCATTTTGGATAAATATCTTATTGCCGTTATTGTTGGAAGTCTTCGCAAAGATTCGTTTAATCTGAAACTTGCAAATGCAATTGTGAAACTTGCCCCAGAGGGGTTTTTTTTCAGAATGGTGCGTATCGGTGATCTGCCTCTTTACAACCAGGATGACGATGCCAGTCAGGCCGAATCTGTCCGGCGCATGAAAGGTGAAATTGCGGAATCGCAGGGTGTTCTGTTTGTGACACCGGAATATAACCGTTCCATTCCCGGGGTTCTCAAGAATGCGATTGACCATGGCACGCGCCCATACGGCCAGAATGTATGGGCGGGAAAACCGGCGGGAGTGATAGGGATTTCACCGGGGTCTTTTGGCACGGCCATGGCACAACAACATTTGCGTAACATTCTGGCAACACTGGATATGCCGACACTGAACCAGCCGGAAGCATTTATTCAGGCCAGGGAAGGATTGTTTGATGGAGATGGGAGCATAGGCGAAGGCAGCAGGAAATTCATGCAAAACTGGGTAGATCGCTATGTGGCATGGGTGAAGAAGCATGCCGGATGAGGCAGAAAAATTCTGCCATGGGATTCTTGCGTACAGTACGGTTGCTTATCGACTCGATTCAGATGACCCGGCGTGACATGCACTTTGGATGGCACGGGGGAAGATTGGATGTATCAGCGTGGATTCGGCAGGGAAAATAGCGAGTTTGTGCTACTTGTTCCCAGGCTGTCGGCGCGAATAATGAGTCTGTGGCTAAGCTGTTTGGTTATTTTGGAAGTCTGTTCTGTCTGGCTGGAGCCGGTGTTTCTGTATAATCGCGAATTTAATTGACCGTACCTGAAGAATGACCAGATTCTGTTTTTTTATCCTGTTGATTTATCCCTTTTGCGTTTTCAGTAGCCCTGAGGTACAGCCCATACCGAGAAACGGGGCGTGTCCAGCTGGATATCATATCAGCGGGGCATACTGTGTACCCGGTAATCATGCCCGGTATGCAATTATCAGAAATGGAATCTGTCCGACCGGGTATTATTCAAGTGGGAATTATTGTGTGGCCTCTTCAGGCAGCAGCAGGTTTGTCATTCACCGGATGGGGCGCTGCCCCGCGGGATATTTCTCCAGTGGGGAATATTGCGTTTCAAGGAAATAGCGTGCGCCCGGATTGTTTAAATCCGGTGTCGCGCCCGCAGGTAACCTGCACGAGCCAGCTATTGCCCTGGAAATGTCCGTGAATCGTGAATTGCCTGTTGTGCGCTATGGAGTACGTCTGTTCCGTCTTATTGCTGATGCGATCAGACGTTCTCCAGCCTGAACCTGCAGCTGACAAATCTTTTCAACATATGAACCGGCAAGGGATCCGATAGGTGCTGATAATCCAGCGGATTTTATTTCAACATGAGAGACAGGCGGGCGCACACCAGACAAACCGTGTTTAACCGTTGATCTGGATTATTTCAGGCGATCCTTGATCCTGGCGATCCCCGCTTCTGCACACTGTTCATCAAGGTGGCCTCCGGGGGCACCACCGATCCCGATACCACCAATAATTTCCCCCTCTAGTTGGATAGGTAATCCTCCCCCCAAAAGCATGAAGTCAGGTATGTAAACCAGATTGGCAGCCGCCGGATTTTTTTGGGTGGTTTCCATGAGCTTAGCGGTCGAGGTTCTGAGAGAGAGTGATGTGTACGCTTTTCTACGACTGGTTTCGATTGTATGCGGTCCTGCATTGTCTGCGCGTTGCAGTGCTTTGAGTTGTCCAGAGCGATCTACTACAGCTGCGCTGACGCTGTAACCTTTTGATGAGCAGTCCGCTACAGCAGCAGAAACGGCTTCAACTGCAAGTGCGGTTGGAATGTCGCGGACAGTGCGTATTTGCGCATGGGCATTGCCTGTGCTTGCAAGGATTGTGAAAATTAGTGTGCTTGTAATGCGAGCGATCATAGATATCCCCTATCGTTGATATTTTTTAGTTGAAAATCCTGAGTGTAGTTTCTGATGAGCATCGGGGTAAGGTCCAGAAAGCACCGGGTACAATATGCCGGATGGTGGCTACGGCGAGTCCTGGAATTTCATTCAGAAAAATCTTGTTAACCATACCATGGCGCTATCATATCCAAGATAAAATTCGAAAGGAATAAGGCAAGAGGCTGGATTGAAGTTTTTCCGGCGGGAAGGATTTGGTGAATATCCCCCTTTCTGATGTTCTGGGAGTAGAAACCGGAAGGAGATGTTCGTGTACTACCATACTGGAACGGTTTTTATTAGCAGGCTTGTCAGCATTTCCCGCGATCAGCAAAACGAGGATGTTTTTTAGGGTTGGTGGTCGCGAAAGGATGTTTATGGTTCCTGCATGTTCCATGCAGGAACCTGGACTTCAAATTTTCCAGGGGTATGGCTGGCCGGCAGTTCCCACCGCGAAAGTGCCTCCAACAGGGCAATGGGTTCACAGTCGAATGGAACGAATTGCTCCTGTCCGGACATCTGTGCTTGCGCGACTGCAATTTCATAATTGAGAACATTGTCAAGAAAATTTACGGACAGTTTTTTGTCATTTATTTTCTGGTGCAGGAAGGTGGAAAATCCCAGCATCTCATCATAGGCAAACGGCTCGGGCCAGCAACCGCTCCAGAATTCCTTCATCAGGCTGTAGGTGACATTCTCGCCAAGCGTCAGGGCCAGTAGCCGATAGCTCAGGGGGAGTCCTTCAACCAGTGTCCCGGATCGAAAGCTTTCAATCAGGGTCCGATACACCGGTACAGCCGGGTCATCTACAAGTGCGGGGAAATGAATATTTTGAATAGACACGCTGCGTCCATTGACCATTTCACCCAGTGACTGTTCCCAGCGGACGACTTTCTGATATGCGGCTGCATTCACATTATGGCTATGTTCTGGTATCCATGTCATGGAGTGAACCGGATTCTGGCTTCTGGAAATTGTTATGGGAAGGATTTTTTGGCGAGCGTGCCACAAGAATTTCATTTTCTCAAGCTGAGTTGCAATCCGGTCGACTGGTATTTTTTTGGCATGAATATAGACGGGCATGATTTCGAAAATCAGTGCTCCGGCATTGGGGAGTCTCGGGAGCCATTCCTCACAGAATTCCATGACCGGTTGCGGTACGAGATCGCTGTGTGCATCCAGCCAGTAACCATGGTGGTTGTCGCCTCCAGCGAGATGAATTTCCCAGATGCGATCCAGAGGCAGCCTTTCCAGTACATCCTGCATTTTCTGGCGGCCATTCCGCTCATTGCACCAGAGGTTATGTATATCCAGCACGATGCCACAATCAGCTGCAGTTGCAATTTGTGCAAAGAAGTCACCGTCCTGTATTTCTCCCGGCTGTGGCCGGAGGTAATTCGGAGGGATTTCAAAGGCTACCGGAACAGCACTCAGTTTTCGCAATTCTGCGATCCGGGCAATGGCTATGTCCATTGTCTCCTGGCACTGTAACGGGGGTAGCAGGAAGCCGCTGTGGTGACTGGTCTTTCCTTGTCCTTTGTTAGGTATACGCATAAAGGCCAGGTGTTCGCTGATCCAGGGAGGGTTTAATCTGGAAATGCTTTGCCTCCAGGGCGGAATCTGCCTGGATTCGAACTTCTCACTTGCGGCGAGCGGCAAACCAACGCCGTGTATCAGTTTATGTTGTGGAAGTCGTATCACCCTTTCAAAAGCGCGATCATCCAGACGATGCGCATTGGTGGTACCGGGGCTGCGGAACCAGAGCGTCTGTGGCTCAATCTCGATTACGTCCAGCAAATTGCTGCAGTGTTCAAATAAAAAATCGAGTGCAGGAAAATAAACCATGCCCACCCCAAGTGGCGTGGGGGAAAAAGCTGCCGGTTTGAGGTGGGCCATAGGGTTTATCTTGCAATTTCCTTAATATTCATATTCTTGTCCACAACAAACTGTTTCTGGAAATCGAAGCGGATGTCCCACCCTGAGCAGCAGGCCAGGCAGCCCAGTTTCCCCAGGATTTCGCGCTGTACTTTTTGTATCATTTCCAGATTGTTGTGTACGCTGGCAGGAACTGCAACCCGAACCACATTCGAAGTAGATTTCGGTTCCAATGATATTGCTGGATTGATCGTTACCATGTGAAAGTCTCCAAAGATATGCACAATAATAAATACAAATGCACTGGTCTGAACCGATCTGCATTGTACCGCTGTAGGCTTTATGCCTTTTTCATTATAAACATGGATAATCCATAAAGTATGTGCGTTTCCGCACACTTGTAGCATCTGGAACGGGGCCAGTTTTATGTGTCACTTGTAAGCAGCTCCCAAATTTGAGCGTCTGGCAGGAAGAATGGCATGGATCCGAAATTGCGACGGGGAAATAAGGAGAAAACTATTCTTTTTGTACTATTCGGGTTGCTAGGATTGTTTCCAAACCTTGATTAAGAATCGATCCCAGGTGTCTAACGCACATTTGTACATGTGGGTAAATCTCATGAATGCCAGGAATGATCCTGGGTGACGGTTAATAATAGGAAACACTGGCCGACAGGTTGGTTCATAAGAAAAGGCAGGCATGGGTTTCGATGAAGTATCTGCTTACGTGATGGTCCCGCTGCCGGAATTTCATACCAAGGTGAATGAAAATTAACGACCAGATGTTTCAGGCAATGAGCTGGCAGTTTTTAATACGTAAACATGCCATTGCCGGACCATCGTGTTTGTTAATGGAATGTTTTCCAAAATCCTTGTGCTGCACTCTCGATGAGACCATGTCCTGCAAATTTATGAGGCAGGTGCACTGCTGGGGCTAGCCAGATTTTTTTTCCTGCTTCGGTCTGGCAAGTTTCGGCAAGATGCAGCATGTTAGGATATGAAGCCCGATTAGGATCAGGAGCAGGCTGGAGCTGGATTCGTGCATTTCTTTCCAAAAATGTGCGGCACCATGTGTTTTCGTTTTCATTTCGTCTTCATCATTATGGTCGTCATGGTGGTCATCCTCATCAGCCGCAGCTGAAGAAATGATCTGCATTCCGGCACTGGCAGCGAGCGGGCCCTGTCCATATGCGGCATACAGCTTTAGGCCGCTAAATACAATAACCAGCAGCATCGCAAGCATCAGCATGATGATGTGACCGCTGATCGGGTTGTGCACTGTATAGCCTTTCTGGGAGCCGTCTGCCAGTTCCTTCAGGTACTGAAGCGTCCTTGCCGGCCCGGTTATGAAATTCATGAGTCTGGCATGCTCAGGCCCGAGGATTCCCCAAAAAATACGGAAAAACAGTACCCCAAGAATGGCATATCCGGAATAGACGTGTAGGTAGATTAAATTATCACTGGTCACAAAAGCGACGATTACTAGTATTACCAGAAACCAGTGCAGGAACTTGAGCAGGGGATTCCATCCTTTTACAGTGTTTGCTGCCATAGCAATTTTCTCCTTGTCAGGTCACTTCGAATCAAGGGCGGCTATACATTCAAGATAAGCCATGTTTATCCCGCTTGGGGATGGTGTGACCACTATACCGTACAAATCAGTCATATGAGCAAGTAAGATGATCATACTGTTGACCAGAATCTTATGGAGCCTGTCCAGACGAATAGCAATACCCTGGTAAATCAGGGCTCCTACTCATGAAGGTTGAATTATTTTCAATATGATGAGAATCGATTCATTCAGAACGAAGCCGCGAATGCGGTAGTTACAAATGTATCGTGATCAGCCATCTTGCGGTTCGGATCAGTAAAAATATTATCCCGGCTGTTCAATGTTCTGGCTTCCAGTCGCCATAACAGGTTGTCAGAGACATGATAGTCATAATTCGCAGAGAAGCCCCAGGTGGGTAAACTGCCAGGCGTGCCTGTTTTGATAATCACCCCGTTCTGATCTGCAAAATATTCCACCCGAACCGCAATTGCACTTTTTGCTGACGACTGGTATTTCAGGATAACCGTCGAGTTGTACCAGGAATGTATCGAGGAAGCATGGCTGAATTTCTGCTCTGCACCGATATCCAGCCCAACAATTGCGGAAATTGTTTCGTTGAACTGAAAAATTCCATAGAAATCATGGAAGATACGATTTTTTCTGACAGGATCCGGCTTGTCGTTGCCAATGAACAGACTGCTGTTCAGGGTAATCTTGGGGGATGGCTTATAAGTAATTTGCGTTCCAAATGAGGGTGAGGAATTTCCTTCTGTACGCTGGATACGTTGCCAGCCATTCAGTATCAGTGCGCTGAGAAACCAGGTTCCCTCTTGGGAAGTGTAATTTATCTTTGCGCCGGTTTCATAATAGGGCGAGTTTTCTGCCGTCAGGCTTCTAGACAGGGTCCAGTTGTCTTTTCCTGTCGCGCTTTCAAAGCCTAAATGAGAAGGGAATACTCCTGCATCCAGCCACAGGTTATGTGCATCAGACAGTTTCAGGCCAATATTGCCTTCATAGAGGTTGTTCAGTATGCCCGGTTCAGATGCATAGTTTGTATTCATGTAGCTACCGCCGGCCAATGCGAGGTTGGCTCTTACCCGGCCAGCACTGTACGTCCCTTTGACGAATGCCAGGTTGATCGCTGCTTCATTATTTTTATGATAGCTGTATATAAGCGGTACCTTTTTATCACCAGCAGGCGAATCAAGGTCGAGGCTATAGTAAGCTTCTGCATAACCGCTGATGGAAAAAGCGGGATCTGACTCCCAATCATCTGCTTGGGCCGGACAGACGGTAAATGACGAGGACATCACAAAAACAGTCGTGATAATTTTCCATGCGATTTTCATTGCGATTTGGATTGTGGGATAATTTCCGCTATTCCGTTTGTATGCTGCAATTCGCTGTGAGATAAAGTTTCCGGGCGGAAACGCAACTATCTAACGCTTGCATGGGTTACGATCCGGAAAATTTGCATGATCTCTCCTGATTTTGGGTTGTGGATTCCATGAGAAAAGTATAAACCAAGCCCTGTGTCCATGCACAATCCAGTCTTGTTCATGGGGAAAAAACACTTGGTCCAGAATGTTGTTTGCCGAGTCCGATCGGGCATGGAGTCATCCTGCCTCCAAGGAGGTTCAGATGATTCATCCTCTCTGGAACGGAAATTTCATGAGCAGGTGTCCAGAATCTGCCCCAGGTTAAACATAAAATTACATCAGTATTCCGGTTTTACGCTCTTTCCTTGATGGTAGAGCAGATTAGATTATAGTTACCCGAAGCGACCAGTGATGTA
>NZ_CAJNBL010000011.1 GCF_905221025.1 Candidatus Nitrotoga fabula | reverse complement strand
TACCGCAGATACAGCGGGTATGGCAGGCCAACCTGCAGGTTTACGGTGCCGACAAAGTCTGGCGTCAGCTCAATCGCGAACCGATTGTGGATGTTGGGCAAGTTAGTTTAAGGCAATTGTTTAGCCATATAGACTATCGAGCTTTGGGAGGCAATACGGTGCAGAAAATTGCCTTGACTAAACTTTTATTAGCTATTGCACAAGCTGCATATACCCCAAAAGATAGTGATGATTGGAAAAATATTCAGCCAAGTGGCTTGGCTGAAGAATGCCTTAAATATCTAGATAAATGGTATGACTGTTTTTATCTATATGGTGAAAAGCCATTTTTGCAGATGCCAGAAATTAAGGCTGCAGATGTACAAAGTTTTGGCGCAGTAATGGCCGAGATTTCTACTGGAAATACCACCGTTCTTACTCAATTCCAAGTGGAAAAATCCTTAACGGATGCAGATAAATCATTGTTAATTGTTCAGTTAATGGGGTTTGGTTTAGGGGGCAAGAAAACCGATAATTCGGTTGTTCTTTCACATGGTTTTCAAGGTAAATTTAACGACAAAGGACGGCCTTCTACGGGCAAGCCTGGTACATCCATAGGTTTTTTAGGATTTCTGCATAATTTTTTGCAAGGAGAGTCTTTACAAGAAACTTTGTGGATCAACTTATTTACTCAGCAACAAATTTCTGATTTGGGAATTTATTCGCAAGGTATAGGTACTGCGCCTTGGGAACAGATGCCCGCAGGTGAAAATTGTGCAATTGCCGAGGCGCTGAAATCCAGTCTAATTGGACGACTGATTCCGCTTTCTCGCTTTTGTTTATTGACAGGGAATGGTCTGCATTACTCCGAAGGGATTGCGCATTTAGATTACAAAGCGGGGGGTATAGATCCCAGTATATCAGTGGATTTTTCAGCGAAAGTGCCAAAAGCTGTTTGGTCTGATCCTGAAAAACGTCCTTGGCGAATATTAACTGCATTGCTAGGTTTCTTTTCGCAAGCAGGTAATAGAGGATTTGATTGTCATCAGTTGCGATTGAACATGGGGCGTGCCATTCAGCAAATTCCTATCATTGGTGTTTGGTCGGGTGGCTTGCGGGTCAGTAATAATGCGGGAGAGCAATATGTATCAGGCTCCGATGATTTTGTGGAATCGATGATTCAGCTTGAGAGTGGTTTATTGGGTATGGGCTGGTTTACTAACCTGCAACTGGAAATGGATGAACTGGATAAGCTTTCCAAAATTGTTTATGGGGCAACCTTCAATTATTTTAAAAATCAAAACATGGAAACCAAGGAACAAGCGGCTCAGGCCAGTAACCTTTTTTGGCAATTGTGTGAACGCCGCTTTCAAGAGTTGGTGAATACTTGTGGCAATGCAGAGCAAGCCCTTGCCATGCGCCCGGTTTTCGCTCGGTTTGTTCACAAAGCTTACAATACCTACTGCGCTAATGATACCGCTCGTCAGCTTGATTCTTGGGCGAGAAATCGTCCCGATTTAAGAAATTATCTTAAAAAACCCACCAAGGAGGCAGCATGAGTATCGATATACAGTACACGATGCAAAAAGCCGACGCACCTCGCAGTAAAAGACAGGCATTTGTAGACGACATCATTAAACGCTGCCAGGTCGACAATGGTTTGCGTGCTGCACTTAAGCGTGCTGATAACCCTGCTACTGAATATCAAAGTTGGGAGGTATTAGCAGGATACAGGGTAAATTTAGAATTTGAAAACCAACGCTTACCCTATACGACAATTAGTGCCGCTATTGCCCGAACAAAATCTGAGAAAAATGGTTCTATCAAGATCGGTTTTGCGATTGCGCGTTGCTACGAAGATGGCAATGCCAGTGATCAGGCTAAAGCTAAGTTGCGCCGTTTATTAGCCTGTGATTCCGTACCTGAAGTCTGCCGAATTTTACGTCCGTTATTTAGTTTGATTGACGCCAAGGGCAATATTGCCTTGGATTATGTCAGTTTGCTCGATGATTTGCTACGGTTTGGTTATGACGAGAGCAATATCCAGATTAAGGCCCGCTGGGCGCAGGATTTTTACGGAAAATCTGCAACTGGAGGTAAGGATGAGTGAAAATGCTTTGGCTTATGCAAGTGTTTTACGATTAAATCGAACTGACATGAAAATCCTGAATATTAAGGATGCTTATTCTTTGCACAAGATTGTGTATGGTCTGTTTGATGATGCTCGTTCGGATATAGAAAAACATACCAGTATCTCAAGCGGTATTGTCTATACAGACAAAGGTGGTGATTTCAATAGCCGCCAAATTTTGATGCTTTCCAATCGAAAGCCACATCAAACACCCCAGTTTGGTGAGGTAATAACCAAGCCTATTCACTTGGATTTTCTGGCACATCAACGCTATACCTTTGAAGTCACTTTGAATCCCAGTAAGCGAGATAATCAAACTGGGAAGATCGTGCCAATCCGTGGGCGTAAAGATATTGAGCAATGGTTTAAGGAACGTGCCACAAAATCATGGGGGTTCAGTATTAATCCTGAAAACCTGCAAACCGAAAAAGTCAGCGTGCAAGTTTTCGAAAAAATGGGAAAAATTATTACGCATGGCAGCGCCACACTTAAAGGAGAGTTGAAAGTCATTAACCAGGATCGTTTTATCATCAGCTTTATCCGTGGCATAGGACGAGGCCGGGCATTTGGTTTTGGGTTATTACAAATTGTTCCTTTAGTCGGTATTTAACCATTGTTTAATGTTAAGCCATAATCTATTCACATAAAAGGTAATCATAATGTCCATCAATAATCCACTCAAAAATGTGCGTATCGAATTTCATATTCTGCAATCCTTTCCTGTCACTTGTCTAAATCGCGATGATGTTGGTGCACCTAAAACTGCCATTGTGGGCGGTGTGCAACGTGCACGCGTCAGTTCACAGGCGTGGAAGCGACCAGTGCGTATGGCGATGCAGGATTTTGGTGCAAAATTGGGCGTGCGAACAAAGCATGTTGCCAGAACGATTGCACAAGCTTGTGTTGATTTAGGTGCGACTGATGAGCAGGCTAGCACTTGTGGGGAAATACTTGCAACCTATTTGAGTAAAGATACGTTGCTTTTTTTTACCATGACAGAAGCCAAGGCTTTTGCCGAATATGCTAAAGAACATGATTTCGATGCAAAGAAATTTAAAGAAAAGGATGCTCATAAAGTAAGCAGAAAGGCTTTAAATCCAGCTATTGATGGTATTGATATCGCTCTCTTTGGTCGTATGGTGGCACAAGCAGCTGAATTGAATATCGAAGCTGCTGCTTCATTCTCTCACGCTATTTCTACACATAAAGTTAGTAACGAAGTGGAATTTTTCACTGCTTTGGATGATCTTTCCACCGAGCCTGGTTCTTCGCACATGGGGAGCCTGGAATTTAATTCCGCTACTTATTATCGTTATGTTAGTTTGGATTTGGGACAATTATGCCAAACCATGAAGGGGCATGACTTGTCTTTTGCAGTTGAAAACTTTACTAAGGCTCTTTTTATAACCATACCTACAGCGCGACAGGCTACTCAGTCAGGTGCATCGCCTTGGGAATTTGCCAAAGTGCTAGTGCGTAAGGGTCAGCGTCTGCAGGTGCCATTCGAAACGCCGATTAAAGCTAAAGATGGTGGTTTTATTCAACCCAGCATTGATGCTATGACTAACTATATTGCAAAACAAGAAAAGCTGCATGGTAGCTTGTTCGGTAAACAAGCAGAATACACTTACGGGCAAGACGATAGTTTCACTATCGATGACCTGGTCGCCGCGCTCAAGCAACATTCTGTAGGATGCGTTGACAAGGATACGGGAGATGAATAACCCTTATGTATTGTTGTGGTTTGAGGCTCCGCTGCAATCTTGGGGTGCTGATTCTAAATTTGGACGGCGTGACACGCTAACTTTTCCCACAAAATCTGGCGTGCTGGGGCTCGTACTTTCTGCCTTAGGAGCTGGGGGAGAACAACGTGCGCTTTTAGCTGAATTTTCTCATCTCAATCAAACGGTGATCTCATTTGTACGCTGCAAAAAAACAGGAGATGGAAATATTAAGCATGATCGAGAACCATTATTACGCGATTTCCATATGGTCGGTAGTGATTATGACAAACATGACCCTTGGGCAAGTTTGTTGATCCCTAAAACAAGGGAAGGCAAGCCAGCGGTTGGAGGAGGTACAAAAATGACTTACCGCTATTACTTACAAGATGCTGTTTTTGCGGTAATACTAGAAGTGCCCGCTGATAAAGCTGAAGTCGTAGCACAAGCCTTGCAAAATCCTGCCTGGGACATTTATCTCGGGCGTAAAAATTGTGTGCCAACTGATTTTATTTATCGTGGAACTTTCGACAATGAAACAGTAGCTCTTGAGATGGCGGCTTCTATTGCAATGGGGAAGCAACGCATCGAAGATTTTCGAGTGTTGCAGGGTGCGATCGAGAAAGACAATGCGGATGAAATTTTCACCGTTAATGATATTCCTGTGCAGTTTGGTGAAGATAAACGTTATCGTGATCGTCAGGTGAGTTTGATTTATGCCAGATGAAACTACGCCGGGAGTCGCGTTATCTAACCGGCTGCTTATAAAAGTTACCCGCGATAGTTTGCCTCAGGTTAAAGATAAATATCCCTTCATCTACCTTGAACGCGGACGGCTGGAAATCGATGATTCCAGTGTTAAATGGATTGACTGTGAAGCCAATGTCGTGCGTTTGCCCATTGCCACTCTCAATTGCTTATTGTTGGGACCAGGAACAACAATTACCCACGAAGCGGTTAAAGTTATCGCACAATCTAATTGTAACGTGTGCTGGGTGGGGGAAGACAGCTTATTGTTTTATGCCAGCGGGCAAACACCAACAACAGATACTCGCAATATGCGTATGCAAGTTAAGCTTGCAGCTGATTCAAAGAAATCATTGGAAGTTGCGCGACACATGTTTGCTAAACGTTTTCCCGAAGTAAATTTGCTGGGAAAATCTTTAAAAGAAATGATGGGGATGGAGGGTTACCGTGTCCGAGCTTTATATGAACAAAAGGGAGAGGAGTATGGCGTAGGTTGGAAAGGCCGGAGTTTTATTCCTGGAAAGTTCGAGCTTGGTGATATCACTAATCAAGTGCTCACGGCTAGCAATGCAGCACTTTATGGCATTCTGAGTTCTGCTGTGCATAGTATGGGGTACTCGCCACATATTGGTTTTATTCATTCCGGCAGTCCATTGCCATTTGTTTATGATTTAGCTGATTTATATAAAGAATATCTTTGTATCGACTTGGCTTTTTCGTTGACGCTTGAAATGGCAGGGCATTACAACAAGCATAAAGTATCTGCTGCATTTCGTCAGCGTGTCATTGAAATGGATTTACTCGGAAAGATAGGCCAAGATATTGACTCTATATTTGGGGTGAAAAATGCTCATCGTGATAGCCAATGATTTGCCGCCTGCCGTGCGAGGGCGAATGAAGCTTTGGTTTATTGAGCCACGTCCCAATGTGTTTGTTTCTGGATTAAAAAATGCGGTTGCTAAAAAGGTGGTGGATTATTTGCACAAACACTGTCCGCGAGAAAGTGGCTTGATGATTTTTAGGTATATTCCAGAAACACCTGGTTATGAAATACTCGGTTTAGGCGATACTAAGCGTAATCTTACTGAATTTTCTGGTTTACAATTAATCATTGAGAAACAAATGCCAATATCAAATGAAAGTTGATATTTAGCATCTCAATATATGAAGAAACTAAGTTACTAGAATATAACTTAGTAATTTTTACTTTCGCTTTTTAACAATATGTTTGTCTCGTAATGCCTGTATTTACGTAGTGTCTTCCCCACGCCCGTGGGGGTGTTTCTCAACCCTGCTTCCAGCATTTCTGCTGCATGTGTCTTCCCCACGCCCGTGGGGGTGTTTCTGGATAACGGCGGCAGGACTTCCGGCGCGGGCAGTCTTCCCCACGCCCGTGGGGGTGTTTCTGAGTGCCGTGAGCATGATTGCTCCGGCTACTGGTCTTCCCCACGCCCGTGGGGGTGTTTCTAATGGCAGGCAAACCAGGAATGAAGGGCGGCGGTCTTCCCCACGCCCGTGGGGGTGTTTCCACACGCACCTGGGATGCGTTCGTCAAAGGCTTGTCTTCCCCACGCCCGTGGGGGTGTTTCTACCAGCCGACCACGGCTCCGGGAAAGCTGATCGTCTTCCCCACGCCCGTGGGGGTGTTTCCCGGAGAAATTCTCGAACATGCGTAATCAAGGAGTCTTCCCCACGCCCGTGGGGGTGTTTCTGCCTGCAGCAAAATGGGAATTGTGGAAGATACGTCTTCCCCACGCCCGTGGGGGTGTTTCCTTACCGGGCCGAATGCGTGACTCTGCCACGGCGTCTTCCCCACGCCCGTGGGGGTGTTTCCCGAATCCAGCGCCTTTACATGGATTTTCCAGGGTCTTCCCCACGCCCGTGGGGGTGTTTCTGTTGTGGTGGGTGGGAAAACTCTGAAAAAATAGTCTTCCCCACGCCCGTGGGGGTGTTTCCGGATGATCACGCTGTTCAAGCGAATAGATGCAGTCTTCCCCACGCCCGTGGGGGTGTTTCTGGCTTTGATCGATGGGCTGCATTTCCACGATAGTCTTCCCCACGCCCGTGGGGGTGTTTCCGGATTCCACACGTGATATAAACGACTCATCTGGTCTTCCCCACGCCCGTGGGGGTGTTTCTGTTAATTGATCCAGTAAGATTAGGTAGAGGCAGTCTTCCCCACGCCCGTGGGGGTGTTTCTCCATAGGTGGAAGTCTGGACAAGCTGCGCGGCGTCTTCCCCACGCCCGTGGGGGTGTTTCCAAGAATGGATTACAGCGGCTGGGCTTCCGGCGGTCTTCCCCACGCCCGTGGGGGTGTTTCTAAGGCTTTGTCTGGCGTGCCCGACAGGAATCGGTCTTCCCCACGCCCGTGGGGGTGTTTCCAGCTCCATAAAAAAGTTACTGTAAACATGCTGGTCTTCCCCACGCCCGTGGGGGTGTTTCTAATAATGCTTTTCCAGAACCAGTTTGAGTTAAGTCTTCCCCACGCCCGTGGGGGTGTTTCCGCCCCGGGAATGGGGCGTTTCTGTTTATGTATGTCTTCCCCACGCCCGTGGGGGTGTTTCTCCTCCACGGCATTAATTATCCATTCAGTCAGCGTCTTCCCCACGCCCGTGGGGGTGTTTCTTATACGCCTGTCTGATTTGTGTGCAACAATCAGTCTTCCCCACGCCCGTGGGGGTGTTTCTGAGCAAGGAGACTTTGCGTTCAAGATTTGACAGTCTTCCCCACGCCCGTGGGGGTGTTTCTATCCCCAAGCAAAGCCTTGCACTCAATGCTGAGTCTTCCCCACGCCCGTGGGGGTGTTTCCAGCGCAGGCGGCTCTGGCATTGGGGGTGCTGGGTCTTCCCCACGCCCGTGGGGGTGTTTCTATCACCCAACAACGCCTTGCACTCCTGACTGAGTCTTCCCCACGCCCGTGGGGGTGTTTCTACTGCTAATTTTGGGCGTTTTGGGCGGGGGTGGTCTTCCCCACGCCCGTGGGGGTGTTTCCACGATGACCTGGGGCAGCTCGTCCGGCAGCGAGTCTTCCCCACGCCCGTGGGGGTGTTTCTAAGACCATGCGGATCCATCACTGGAAAACCCAGTCTTCCCCACGCACGTGGGGGTGTTTCTATCTGCCGCATCCGCCCTGTTTGGTCTTCCCCACGCTCGTACCCAGACAGAATATCTTTCACGTCTCGCCCCCATACCATGCCTCACGGTATAATCACAGCTTTTGATACGGCGACATGGCCTGAATGTTAGTTTTTCGCGGATTGAATACGGCAGACAATAAGCCGGTGGCATTAACGATAGGTAATTTTGACGGGGTGCATCTGGGTCATCAGGCGATGCTTGAACAATTGAAAGCCGCTGCGCGGCAGCTCGCCCTGCCTTCGGTTGTGCTGGTGTTTGAACCGCAGCCGCGCGAATTTTTAACCCCGCAGGCTGCCCCGGCAAGGTTGACCAGTCTACGCGAAAAACTGGAGTTTTTGGTGACGCTTGGTGTGGACCGGGTTCATGTGTGTCATTTTAACAGTAGTTTTGCGCAGATGAGCGCGGTTGATTTCCTGCATGCTATCAAGGACAGATTGCTGGCCAGATTTATTCTGGTGGGGGATGATTTCCGTTTCGGGAACCGGCGCAGCGGGGATTTTGCGCTGATGCAGCAGGTCGGTAGCCAGCAGGGTTTTGAAGTGATGAGCATGCGCCCAGTATTGCACAATGGGGTGCGTATATCCAGCACGGCGGTCAGGTCTGTGCTGGCAGATTCGGACCTGTCTGCGGCAGAGGGTTTTCTGGGCAGGCCGTACAGTATCAGCGGGCGGGTCATTCATGGAGATGGACTGGGAAAACAGCTGGGGTTTCCGACTGCAAATATTCAGTTGAAGCACAATCGTCCGCCGCTTTGCGGGATTTTTGTCGTCCGGGTGCGAGGGGATGGCATTCCTTCAATGCAGGGAGTGGCGAGTCTGGGCGTGCGTCCCACGGTGAAGGAAAACGGCAATCCGGTACTGGAAGTGCATATCTTCGGTTTTTCGGGCGAAATTTATAACAGGCATTTGCGAGTGGATTTCCTGCACAAACTGCGTGATGAAGTGAAGTACGTGGATTTGCACAGTTTGACGCAGCAGATAGAGATCGACGCGCAAAATGCAAAGCAATGGTTTATACAGCATGATGGACTATAAAAAAACTCTTAATCTTCCCGATACGCCCTTTCCTATGCGTGGCGATCTTGCAAAACGCGAGCCGCAGATGCTTAGTCAGTGGCAGGCACAGCAGCGCTATGAAAAAATCCGTGCAGCCAGCCGGGGACGGCCCAGATTCATTCTGCACGATGGCCCTCCGTATGCGAATGGGGATATACACATTGGCCATGCGGTGAACAAGGTATTAAAAGACATCATTATCAAAAGCAAAACCTTGTCCGGTTTTGATGCCCCCTATGTACCTGGCTGGGATTGCCACGGCCTGCCGATTGAGCTGCAGGTGGAAAAGAAGCACGGAAAGGGGATGTTGCCTGCCCGTTTTCGCGAGTTGTGCCGCGAGTATGCCGCCGAGCAGGTCGAGAGACAGAAAAAGGATTTTATTCGTCTGGGGGTGCTAGGGGACTGGGACAGGCCATATCTCACCATGAACTACCAGACCGAAGCGGATATTATCCGGGCGCTGGGAAAAATATGGGAGCGCGGCCATCTCTATCAGGGGCGCAAGCCGGTGAACTGGTGTCTGGATTGCCAGTCTGCCCTGGCCGAGGCAGAGGTGGAGTATGAGGACAAATCTTCTCCCGCAATTGACGTGGGTTTTGAGGTAAACCGTATCGAATCCCTGGCCAGGGCTTTTGGCATGGAATTGCAGGAAGGCGTGCAAGCCTATGCGGTCATCTGGACAACTACGCCATGGACGCTGCCAGCGAATCAGGCATTATGCGTTCACCCTGATTTTGACTATGTTCTGATCCGGACATCCCGCGGCTTGCTGTTACTGGCCAAGGACCTTGCGCAGGTCTGCCTGGATCGCTACCAACTGGAAGGGGAAATTCTTGCGGTCTGCAAGGGTGCGGCTCTGGAAGGCGTGGAACTGCATCATCCTTTCGACCGGAGAATGGTAGAAATTATTTGCGGCGAGCATGTGACCCTGGAGGCCGGCACGGGTCTGGTGCATACTGCACCGGCACACGGGCTGGACGATTATTTTGTTGGTCAGAAATACGGTCTGCCGAATGAAAGTCCGGTAGGCGATGATGGTAAATTTCTCGCAAACACGCCACTGGTGGGCGGCTTGTTCGTATGGAAAGCGAATGATGTGGTGCTTTCTGCGCTTCAGGAAAGCGGGCATCTGCTGCATCTGGAAAAAATTCAGCATAGCTATCCGCATTGCTGGCGGCACAAGACCCCGATTATTTTCCGTTCGACTCCGCAGTGGTTTATCGGGATGGAGCAGTTCAGCCAGAAGCATGTTTCTGTGCAGGCCGCCCCGGCAACGGACCTGCGCGACCTGGCCAATCTGGCCGTGGAGGCGACGCGGTTCTACCCGGCATGGGGCAAGGCGAGACTGAAAGCGATGATCGCCAACCGGCCGGATTGGTGTGTTTCCCGGCAACGGAACTGGGGGGTTCCGATGCCTTTTTTTGTTCATCGGGAGACCTTGCAGTTGCACCCTGACACGAACAATCTGATCGAGCAGGTTGCGCAGCGTGTGGAGCGGAACGGAATCGAGGCTTGGTTCACACTGGACGCGAGCGAGTTGCTGGGTGAGGATGCGGCCTTCTATCGTCCGTTATCCGATACGCTGGATGTCTGGTTCGATTCTGGCACTACCCATACTTCGGTGCTGTACCGGCGTCAGGATCTGTCGTTCCCGGCGGATTTGTATCTGGAAGGATCCGACCAGCACCGGGGCTGGTTTCAGTCTTCGTTGCTCACCTCCTGTGCGATGTATGACCGGGCGCCCTACAATGCGCTGCTTACCCATGGTTTTGTAGTGGACGGTGGCGGGCACAAAATGAGCAAATCCAGGGGAAATGTCATCGCCCCGCAGAAAATCTTTGATACGCTGGGCGCAGACATTCTGCGGCTATGGGTAGCCTCCACGGACTATTCCGGCGAAATGACGATTTCCGACGAAATCCTGAAGCGTGTGGTGGAGAGTTACCGTCGTATCCGCAATACCCTGCGTTTCCTGCTGGCCAACACGGTTGACTTTGATTTGCAGCGGGATGCCATGCCCGTGGAGCAATGGCTTGAAATTGACCGTTATGCGCTGGCGCTGGTGCGTAGTTTGCAGCAGGAGGCGGAGGAGGATTATTCGCGTTACGAATTCCATCTGGTGGTGCAGAAGCTGCAGACCTTCTGCTCTGAACAGCTCGGAGGATTCTACCTGGATATCCTCAAGGACCGTTTATACACTTCGGCGCAAGGTTCCCATGCCCGGCGCTCTGCGCAAAATGCATTGCATCATATTACCCAGAGCCTGGTCCGGTTGATGGCGCCAATTCTCAGTTTTACCGCAGAAGAGGTATGGGCGGTGCTGAATGCAAGCCAGGAGGAGAGCATTTTCCAGCAACTGTGGCATTCCCTGCCGGATTTGCCTGAATCGGACGAGCCATCGCTGGTGCAGAACTGGGCCATCATTTGTGAGTGGCGTACCCGGGTGAACAAGCATATCGAAGAGGTGCGTGCTGCAGGGCAGATTGGCCAGGCACTGGCTGCCGAAGTGGAAATTCATGCGGCAGGCAGGAATTTTGAAGTGCTGGCGAGTCTTGGCGATGATCTGCGTTTTGTCTTGATTACATCGCATGTTACCATTCATCAAGCCGCATCAGAGGCGGAAGAACGGATCAAGGTGATTCCGAGCATGCACTCCAAGTGTGAACGCTGCTGGCATTATCGTGCCGATGTGGGTAGCGACCCCCGGCATCCCCCCTTGTGCGGGCGTTGCGTCAGCAACCTGTTCGGAGAGGGTGAGGCACGCAAATATGCATAAGAAAAATTTCAAGGGTTTTTGTCCTGTACCGGGAAAAAAGCGCGAAGCCGACAGGAGGCGGTACCCGTTTGAGTAAATGGTTGGGGCTGTCAGCGCTGGTTGTTTTCCTGGACCAGTTTACCAAGCTGTGGATAAGCCGGAGCTTTGCCTATGGTGAAAATCTTGCTGTGACAGAGTTTTTTAACCTTGTGCTGGTGCATAACCGTGGTGCAGCATTCAGCTTTTTAAGCGGGGCAGGCGGTTGGCAACGCTGGTTTTTCAGCGTGATTGCGGTATTGGCCTCAGGCTGGATGATCTGGTTGTTGCGCAAGCACAGGCAGGATCCATTGTTTTGTTTTGCACTGTCATTGATACTGGGTGGCGCACTGGGCAATCTGATTGACCGTGTTGCTTATGGTTATGTGGTGGATTTCCTGGATTTTTACTGGCAGATGTATCATTTCCCAGCATTCAATGTTGCGGACTCTGCTGTTACCTGTGGGGCAGCGCTGTTGATCTGGGATGGTTTTGCCAAAAAACCATAGTCTCTTTCCTGCTTTTCCGGGGTGTGTCCATCCATAATGTTCCGGAATCCGGATTCAGTGCAGTGCAGCACGCATTAAGGTTATGCATGGTTCATGCACGGGCAGTATTTAGAGTAATTCAGGAAATTGGATTGTACGTAACTTGACGGTAGAGGCCCAATGGAAATTTTGCTTGCTAATCCCCGTGGCTTTTGTGCAGGTGTGGATCGCGCCATCGAGATGGTGGAACGTGCGCTGGAAATGCATGGAGCCCCGATTTATGTGCGGCATGAGGTGGTGCACAATGAGTTTGTAGTGGCAAATCTGCGCAAGAAGGGTGCCGTGTTTGTTGAGAACCTGGACGAGGTTCCGGAGGGCAGTATTCTTATTTTCAGCGCGCATGGTATTTCCCGCGCGGTACGCATGGATGCAGAAGCGCGCGGGTTCACGATTTTTGACGCAACCTGCCCGCTGGTTACCAAAGTGCACAGTGAAGTTGCCCGTCTGCGCGACCGGGGCATGGAAATCATCATGATCGGTCACGCCGGGCATCCTGAAGTGGAAGGCACCATGGGGCAGGCAGACGGGAACATGTATCTTGTGGAATCGCCCGCAGATGCACAGCTTCTTGAAGTGAAAGACCCGGGCAATCTCGCCTTCGTCACGCAGACCACGCTTTCCATGGACGACACCGCAACCATTATTGCGGTACTCAGAAACCGGTTTCCGAAGATCATCGGGCCCAAGAAAGATGATATTTGTTATGCCACGCAGAATCGTCAGGATGCGGTGAAAAAATTGGCCGGTCTATGCGAACTGGTCATTGTGGTGGGCTCTCCGAGCAGTTCAAATTCCAACCGCTTGCGCGAGGTGGCGCACAACATGAATGTTCCTGCCTACCTTGTGGATACTGCGGAAGAGTTACAGCAGGAATGGGTATCCGGAAAATCGCGGATTGGCATTTCTGCCGGGGCATCCGCTCCGGAAATTCTGGTGCAGGATGTAATTGCGCGCTTGAAGGCCATGGGTGCGGATAGCGTGCGTGAACTGGATGGGATTACCGAGAACATAACATTTCCGATTCCCAAAGGCCTGGCCCGGGACGGTTGACGGGAAGATCATTGCGTTAAAGTACAGGCTGGATGGTCTGACGGGAACCTGTGCAGCCATTCAGGAGCGTTTGCCGGATGCTACAGGTTCCGGATAGGGTTGGGCTGTTTCGACAAGGGGTCGCAACGCAGGTAGCAAATGTTTCAGGATCTGTGTGGGTAGTGCGGAGGTAAACCGGTAATTTGCCGCTTCAGGACCCGGGACAAATGCAGTCAACGTTCCGAAGAAACGGTCTCCGATGAAGAACGCAAAAGTTGCAGTGCGGTTCACTACATCGGATTTTCGGATCACGCCCGGAGCGGAAAAAGTGATATGGCGGTGGTCACCGGTTCCGGTCTTGCCGCCGATCGGGATCCGGATGCCATCTTCTGTGATGATGGAATTCGCGAGCCGTGAAGCCGTGCCTTTTTCCACTGTTCCGGTCAAAACGTTCCGGACTGCAGCAGCCAGTTCGGGAGAGAGCAGCCTTTTTCCAGTTTCTGGTGTGTGTTCAAGAATGGTTTCAAAGGGGGTGCCGGCTGCAAAGTGCAGGCGCTCGACGAGCACTGCCGGTATCTGGACACCATTATTCAGAATAGTGCCCATCAGTTCGGCGAGCGCCCCGGGACGGTCAGCCGAGCTTCCGATCGCGCTGGCCAGCGAAGGTACGAGCATATCAAACGGATAGCCAAGACGTTTCCAGCTGCGGTGTATTTCCAGGAAAGCTTCCAGTTCCAGCAGGCTGTGGATCCGGATGTCCTGTGCATTTTTATGGGCGGTACGGAACAACCAGCGGTATACCTCCATAAACTGGTCGTTGCTGGACAGGATGATATCCTGGTATCCAGCATCCGGGTGGAGCATCAAATAACGTGCCAGCCATAGTTCCAGCGGGTGCACGGAAGTAATGTAACCCTGGTCCGCAAGCGTATATTTCCCTGGAGGATAGCGCTGATACTGTTTGCGCAGTGTATTTTCATCCAGCTCCATATAGTCGGGAAATCGAATTGCGATGAACTCCTTGAACTGTGTGAAAGTGGCTTCCGGGTGAATAAAGCGATATGCCGCGGTAACCCTTGGAGACATATGCCGGAAACTGGAGAAGAAAATTTCGTCAACTCCGCTTGCGGATTTCTCTTTGCCCCGGTATTTTTTATAAAACTGCTTGATAAACTCTTTTCCTTCCATTTCAGTAAATTTTTTGAGATACGCCTCACGGTCAGGGTGGTTCACGTCCCGAAGGATCTGGGCGGAGGATCCCTGGCTTTGCAGTATGTGGTAACGCACGATATCGCGCATCATGCGGATGTACACCAGGTTGACGGAGTGGTGCGTAGCTTCCCGTACGCTGAGTATTCTGCTGTCATCTGTGTGGTTGAAATTCTGAAAATAATGCGCGCCACCCCCCGTAAAGAAACGCTCTCCGGGGTTGGCGGAATATTTGCGTTCGAGGGCGGCTTCAAGCATGGAGTGCAGGCTGGGTTTGTTGCCTTGTTGCAGATATTCGATCGCCCAGCGGCTCAGGGGGTCATGGGCATCACTAAGCATTCCGGTTAAAGCATCCGGACTGAGCGCAGTATATTTCCGGTATAGCGTTTCAATAATTTCAAGATATGTCACCAGTGTTCTAAGCTTGGCTGTGGATCCCAGATCCAGTTTGGTGCCATTATTGACGTCCAGTGGTTGAGCCAGGGTATCCGCCTGAATGCGGAACTTTGCCCCATTTTGCGTAAGTTCCGAGAGGGTGAAGCTATATATGATCCTGGAAGGATCTGCTTCTCCCAAAAGGTGATCGCCATACAGTCCTGCGGAACGGGCATACTCTTTATCGCTGAGCTGGCGCAAAATGCGGGTGATTTTTTCCTGCAACGAACCGTCCAGCGTACTGTCTACGGACAGATCGAGGCGATCGAGGTCGTACCAATGCTGTAGTCCCAACATTGAGCCAAGGTGCAGGCGTACTGTATTGACCGCTTTGGATGAACTCAGGTTTTTGTTTTCATTTGACGCAGGTTCATTGCGAAATTGTAATGGAATTTTCATGGCAGCATTGCTGAGGTCGGGAGAAATGATCCCGGCTTCGGTGAGGATACGCAAATGGCTATTGGTCAGTTCCTCCAGTGCGTTGCGGTTGCTGATCAGATAAAATGAGGGTCTGCGCTGTGCGACCATCAGGCTGAGGGCATGTTTATAATACATTGCCGTAGCTTCAAGGTTTGCGCCGCTTGCGTTCCATTCCTTCAGAAACTGGTTGCCCAGTTTGAAATCCAGCCCATACCAGGCCCGCAGTCCGTCCCCAAGCCCGTTTATTTCCCCAAATCCTGCGATCGCAGCGAGGGGAACCGTGTTCAGGTAATCGGTGACCAGCTGCTGGCGGACGGGCAAAGTCTCTTCTCCATCCAGATATGCGCGTATGCTTGCAGACTGGATCTGCTGCAGCTTGTCGCTAGGGGTCAGGGTAATCCCGTTGGGGGAGTGCCGGTATTTTTCAATCTGGGTCGCAAGCGTGCTGCCACCCGCGACATGGTGTGCCGGGTGGAAGAATTGAATGATTTTATCCAGCCCTCCTTTGCCAAGCCGGGTCCATTCAATGGCGGGATTTTTCCTGGGGTAATCCGGGTCCAGCAGTTCACGATTTTCAATATAGAGCAGGCTGTCCCGGATCATGGGCGGAATGGATGTATAGTTTTCATATATGGAACCCGGGAAAATTGCGCGGTAGAGCGGATGGTGGTTGCGGTCGGTGATTTCGAGGCCGGCTTGTGTTTTTTCACGGTAGGGCACGAATATTCCCTGTTCAGCAAGCTGCTTCATGCGTGGAGAAAGTTTTGCCTGGGCGCTGACATGGAAATCGTACTTTGTGAGATTCTCCAGAAAAGAAGGCAGGCGGCTATAGCCAAGACGGATATCGTATGGACCTGCCTGCGGGACTGACAGGCCATCATTCGCGCCACTTTCCATTTCCCAGCTGAGTTCACTGGCAAGCCGTGCCAGATAGTGTGCCTGATAGACGGAGGTTTTCATCTCCCGGAAGACAAAAATGGTAACACCGATCAGCGTGGCAACCAGCAGCGTTAGCGTCAGGAGGACAATCGATTTGTATGGGGTCTTTATGGACAAGATTTCAGGGCAGGTGGCAAGAACTTACTGGCTGATTTTATCTTGGATCAGGTGTGCTGGTGTAGTCAGTAAATGATTTTTCGGGAAACAGGGCAATCCCTCTGAATGGATGGGTTAGATGGTTTTGATTTCTTAGATGATTCTGCAGGATGAGCCCTTGGTAAGGGTATATCAGGAAATCTGAACATCTGGGTTCAGCAGGGGAAGACAACAAATGGATGTTTTTTTTTGAAGAAGAAAAGTTCTGCCGTCTTCCAGATTGCATCCAGGTTGCCCGTCAGAGCAGTCCAGATGTTTGCGAGCAGGGAATACCGTACCACGAGGAGCAGGTATCCGGTATAAAATGCAGGTACGACAAGCCAGTAGGGCAGGCTCGTTCAGTCAGGACGAGCCACGCGCGCTACCTAACTGGCAACTTCTTCAGCAAATTCCAGTGTTACCTTCTCATCCTGGTTTACCGTGACAATGACCTTCCCGCCTCCGGATAATCTGCCGAACAGTAATTCGTCAGCCAGCGCGCTACGTATGGTGTCCTGGATTAGACGTGACATCGGGCGAGCGCCCATCAACGGGTCAAATCCGGCATTGGCAAGATAGTTTTTCAGTGCATCCGTAAAGACAACTTCTACTTTCTTTTCCTGCAGCTGCTCTTCAAGCTGCATCAGGAATTTGTCTACCACGCGCAGGATGACTTCCTTATCCAGAGGGGAGAAGGAAATGATGGAGTCCAGGCGGTTACGAAACTCCGGGGTGAACAGTCGCTTGATCTCGGCCGTTTCATCTCCGCGGATCTCGCTCTTGGTAAAGCCGATCTGTGTTCTGCTCAATGCTTCCGCGCCTGCATTGGTTGTCATGATGATCACTACGTTGCGAAAATCTGCCTTGCGCCCGTTGTTGTCCGTAAGTGTTCCGTGATCCATCACCTGCAACAGGATGTTAAAAATATCGGGGTGAGCTTTTTCGATTTCATCAAGCAATAGCACACAGTGTGGCTGTTTGTTGATTGCATCGGTAAGCAGGCCACCCTGGTCAAAGCCGACATAACCGGGCGGAGCGCCGATGAGGCGCGAGACGGCATGACGCTCCATGTATTCGGACATGTCGAAACGGAGCAGCGGCATGCCCATTGCAAATGCCAGTTGGCGCGCCACTTCGGTTTTTCCAACCCCGGTAGGACCAGAAAACAGGAAACTGCCGATGGGTTTTTGTGGATTGCCCAAGCCGCTGCGTGACATTTTTATGGCGCGGGTCAGGGCATCAATGGCGGCATTCTGCCCGAAAACCACGGTTTTCAGGTCGCGATCCAGTGATTTCAGAAGGTTGCGGTCATCAGAGGATACCGTGCGGGAAGGCACGCGCGCAATTCTGGCAATAATTTCTTCAATTTCATGCTTGCCGATCAATTTTTTCTGCCGGGATTTTGGCAGGATGCGCTGGGCTGCGCCTGCTTCATCAATTACATCAATCGCCTTGTCAGGGAGGTGCTTTTCATTGATAAAGCGCGATGAAAGTTCTGCTGCACTGGTCAGGGCTGCTGCGCTGTATTTGATGCCATGGTGAATTTCGAAGCGTGACTTCAAACCCTTTAGAATTTCGATGGTTTGTTCCACGGTTGGCTCAGGCACATCGATTTTCTGGAAACGTCGTGACAAGGCATGATCTTTTTCAAAAATCCCACGGTATTCCTGGTAAGTAGTAGCGCCTATGCATTTCAATGTACCATTGGAAAGTGCAGGTTTGAGCAGGTTGGAAGCATCCATGGTGCCGCCGGAAGCGGCTCCCGCGCCTATCAATGTGTGTATTTCATCAATGAAAAGAATTGCATTGGGTTCTTCGGTCAATTCTTTGAGAATCGCCTTAAGCCGTTGTTCAAAGTCTCCCCGGAATTTGGTTCCGGCCAGCAGGGAGCCCATGTCCAGTGCATAGATATGGGCATTTTTGAGAATTTCCGGGACGTCATTGTCATTAATTTTGCGCGCCAGGCCTTCAGCAATTGCTGTTTTTCCTACCCCGGCTTCCCCGACCAGCAGTGGATTATTCTTGCGGCGGCGGCACAAGGTCTGAATAACCCTTTCCAGTTCGGTTTCACGCCCGATCAGTGGGTCAATTTTCCCAGCCCGTGCTTGAGCATTAAGGTCAAGCGTATAATTATTCAGTGCGCTTTTCTGGTTGGCTTCCTGCTCCGATTCCGGATCGGTAGTTTTTTGCGTGCTGGATTGGTCTGATTTTTCAATGCCATGCGCAATGTAGTTTACAACGTCCAGTCGGGTAATTCCACGCTGGGTCAGGAAAAACACTGCATGGGAATCTTTTTCATTGAATAGGGCAACCAGAATGTTGGCACCTGAAACTTCTTTTTTGTTCGTGGATTGCACGTGCAATATCGCGCGCTGAATCACGCGCTGGAAACCGACGGTAGGCTGGGTGTCAACTTCATCCGTACCTGGCGCGACTGGCGTATGGGTATTGATAAATTCGGTCAGCGCTGACCTCAGTTCTTCAATATCTGCACCGCAGGCTCGCAGCACATGTGCGGCAGAAGCATTGTCCAGCATGGCAAGAAGCAAATGTTCCACGGTAATAAACTGGAAACGTTTCTGGCGTGCTTCTACAAAGGCCAGGTGCAGACTGATTTCAAGTTCTTGCGCGATCATAATTTTAAGTTTCCTCTAATCCGCATCGTAGCGGATGTCCGTGCTTTTTGGCAAATGCCGATACCTGTGCAACTTTGGTTTCCGCGATGTCTTTGGTGTAAACCCCGCATATTGCCAACCCTTCATGATGTACTTTGAGCATTAATTCAACGGCGCGTTCGCGGTTCATGGAAAAAAAAGTCTGCAGAACCTCGATGACAAAATCCATAGTGGTGAATTCGTCATTAAACAGCAGAACCTTGTATAGCCCAGGGGGTTTGATTTTGCTAAGTTCGGCTTTTAGCAAAGATGCGGTTTCATATTTTGTTGCCATGATTCTAAATGTTGCTAGTAAGTAGGTAGGTATGTTCGATCATCCATCAGTTTTTTTCAAGAGTTTTAAAAAATAATTCCGGGATTCGCATGTAAAACTCTTGACGGAATTATACAAACAGTAGTAAAAAGTGCATGGGTGTTTGAATGCAAGTTACCTGCAGTACTGGTTTCGCCATGTACGCTCTTGGAATTCAAACAGTTTAACGGGAATCCACCCGGTTTTTTAGTTTAAGGAAGCAACACATGGCAAACGGTACAGTTAAATGGTTCAATGACGCTAAAGGATATGGCTTTATTACTCCGGATGATGGGAGTGAAGACTTATTTGCGCATTTTTCTGCAATCAGTATGAGTGGTTTCAAGTCCCTCAAAGAGGGTCAGAAAGTAACATTTGATATCGTTCAGGGCCCTAAGGGCAAACAGGCCTCCAATATTCAGGCTCCTTAGAAAAAATCGGTGTAAAAAGGCCCGCCTAAGCGGGCTTTTTTACACGATCTCCTGCTTCAGGATTCCTGTTTTCAAGCCTTGCTTGCCGCACCGAGGCAAGAAGTGAGTTCTATTGCATGAGGCTTAGGCTTACATGTTCTGAACGATGGCTTCTCCGAATGCGGAACATGAAACCTGCTGTGCGCCTTGAGTCAGACGGGCAAAATCATAGGTAACGGTCTTGGCAGCAATTGCCCCGTTCATACCTTGGATAACCAGATCAGCGGCTTCCTCCCAGCCAATATGGCGTAGCATCATTTCTGCGGACAGAATCAGCGAGCCTGGATTGACATAGTCTTTCCCGGCATATTTCGGTGCCGTTCCGTGAGTGGCCTCAAACATGGCAATGCTGTCGGACAGATTGGCTCCCGGTGCAATGCCGATTCCGCCGACTTCAGCCGCCAGCGCATCGGATATGTAATCGCCGTTGAGATTCATGGTGGCGATCACGTCATACTCTGCCGGGCGCAACAGGATCTGTTGCAGGAATGCGTCGGCGATTACATCCTTGATTACGATGTTTCCATATTTTTCAGGCAGCTGAAGCCATGGTCCACCATCGATCTCGGTTCCGCCAAATTCTCTTTTAGCCAGTTCATAGCCCCATTTCTTGAATCCACCTTCTGTAAACTTCATGATGTTGCCCTTGTGCACCAAGGTGACGGATTTTCTTTTATGGTCAATGGCATACTGGATAGCTCGCCGAATCAGACGTTCACTGCCTTCAATGGATACGGGCTTGATGCCAATGGCAGAGGTTTCCGGGAAACGGATTTTTTTTACATTCAGCTCGGTTTGTAAGAAGTGGATCAGTTTCTTGGCTTCTGGCGATCCGGGTTCCCATTCGATCCCGGCATAAATATCTTCCGTATTTTCGCGGAAGATAACCATGTCCACTTTTTCTGGTGAGATTACCGGGGTTGGAACGCCCTTGAACCAGCGCACTGGACGCAAGCATACATATAAATCCAGTATCTGGCGAAGAGCTACATTGAGCGACCGAATGCCACCGGAAGTCGGGGTAGTCAGCGGGCCTTTGATGGAAACAACATAATCACGTACTGCAGAAACGGTTTCGTCCGGCAACCAGGTATCGTTCCCATAGATATTTAATGCTTTTTCTCCGGCATAGATTTCCATCCATTCGATGCGGCGTTTGCTGCCATACGCTTTGGCGACTGCTGCATCAACCACGCGTCGCATGGCCGGAGTGATATCGATTCCTATGCCATCCCCCTCAATGAAAGGAATAATGGGATGATCAGGAACATTTAACTTGAAATCTTTTTCAACAGTGATTTTTTGGCCTTGTGATGGTATTTGGATGTGCTGGGTCATATGATTTCGCTCTTCGGTGAAAGCTTGGGGTAAGATAATATAAAATATTCCTGGGAGTCGGGCGATAAACTTAGTCGGGTGATAAATGGATGAGTCGTGTTTTGTTGTTCAACAAACCATATGGCGTGGTCTGCCAGTTTAGTTGCGATGGCTTGCATTCAACGCTTGCTGATTATATCGCGGTTCCTGATATGTATCCAGCAGGGCGGCTGGACACGGATAGTGAAGGTTTGTTAATACTCACGGATGACGGCGTGCTGCAACATCGAATTAGTGACCCACGTTATAAACTGGCTAAGACGTACTGGGTGCAGGTGGAGGGAACGCCAGACGAAGCGGCGCTGGAAAAGCTGCGGAATGGGGTAAATCTGTCCGGCTTTATGACACAGCCTGCGCAGGTAAAGATCATGAACGAGCCAGAAAATTTATGGCAGCGTATTCCTCCGATCCGGGAGCGTAGAAACAAGCCGACCAGCTGGCTGGAACTGGTTATCCGTGAAGGAAAAAACCGTCAGGTACGCCGCATGACTGCGCAGGTGGGATATCCTACCTTGCGATTGATCCGTTACCGGGTTGGAGAGTGGACGCTGGACGGGTTGGAGCCAGGCATATGGCGAGAGGCTGCAGTATAATGTATCGCATATTTTTTATTTTTAAAGGAGAGTGTCATGCCTATTTATGAATATCGTTGCAGCAGTTGTGGCCTGAAAAAGGATGTAATGCAGAAAATCAGCGATGAGCCGCTGAGCGTATGCCCGGCGTGTAGCGAACCTACATTCGGTAAGCAAATGTCGGCGGCTGGTTTTCAGCTCAAGGGTAGCGGGTGGTATGCCACCGATTTTAAGGGCTCGGGCAGCAAGCCTGAATGTAAATCGGAACCTTCCGGCAATTGCGCCTCGTCGTGCGCAGGCGGAAATGCGTGAAAAAATATTTGCTCACCGGACTGCTGGTCTGGGTTCCACTGGGTATCACCATTTGGGTACTGAGTCTGACCATCAGTACCCTGGATCAAAGCCTGTTGCTGCTGCCGGAGGATTGGTACCCGGATAAATTTCTGGGTGTCCATATTCCCGGCCTGGGGGTCATTCTTACAGTAGTGATTTTACTGTGCACCGGGTTACTGGTGCATAACGTTCTTGGGCAGCGTTTGTTGACCTATTGGGAAGGTTTGCTCAAACGCATTCCTGTGGTGAATGGTATCTACCATAGCGTGAAACAGGTTAGTGATACACTTTTGTCCAGCAAAGGTCTTGCTTTCCGTAAGGTGCTGCTGGTGAAGTATCCGCATCCTGAGGCATGGTCGCTGGCCTTCCTGACCGGCATCCCGGGTGAAGTTACGCAGATACTTGACGAAGAGTATGTGGGCGTTTTTATACCTACTGCGCCCAGTCCTGTGAACGGGTTTTATTTCTACGTGCGACGCTCGGATACGAGAGAACTCGACATTAGCGTGGACATGGCCCTGAAATCCATTATTTCAATGGGTGTGGTAGCTTCTTCTGCCAATCCCCCTAAGCCACAAGGCTTGCACCACCCTCCGATTCATTAGATTAGTTTATTAAAAATATGAGAACTCATTATTGCGGACATCTTAACATTTCAAATCTGGGCCAAACCGTTACTTTGTGTGGTTGGGCGCACCGGCGCCGCGACCATGGCGGAGTAATTTTCATTGATCTGCGAGATCGGGAAGGACTGGTGCAAGTGGTGTGTGCTCCAGACCGTGAGGAGTCGTTCAAAATTGCAGAATCTGTGCGGAATGAGTTTGTGCTCCGCATCAGCGGTCGTGTTCGCCGTCGTCCGGAAGGGAGCTCCAATAGCAACATCAGTAGCGGTGAGATTGAGGTTTTATGTCATGAAATCGAGGTGCTGAATACTGCGTTGACTCCTCCTTTCCAGCTGGATGATGAAAATTTGTCGGAAAATGTACGGCTGTCCCATCGTGTGGTGGACCTTCGTCGCCCACAGATGCAAAAGAATTTAATGCTGCGGTACAAGACAGCAATGGCATTCCGTCGATTCCTGGATTCCAAGGGTTTTATCGATATTGAAACCCCCATGCTGACAAAATCCACCCCCGAGGGCGCGCGTGACTATCTGGTGCCATCACGCGTTCATGCAGGTGAATTTTTTGCTTTGCCGCAGTCCCCGCAATTGTTTAAACAAATGCTTATGGTTGCCGGTTTTGACCGGTACTATCAGATTACCAAATGCTTCCGTGATGAAGATTTGCGTGCGGATCGTCAGCCAGAATTCACCCAGGTAGATATTGAAACATCCTTTATGGATGAAGAACAGATTATGTCATTGATGGAGGAATTGCTGCGCACCGTGTTTAAAGAAGTGCTTGGCACCAATTTGCCCAATCCTTTCCCGCGTATTTCCCACACAGAGGCAATGTCCAGGTTTGGTTCAGACAAACCGGATATGAGAGTCACCCTGGAAATCACGGATGTTACAGACGCAGTTAGAGATGTGGCATTCAAGGTGTTTTCCGTCCCCGCAAACCAGGCTAACGGGCGGGTGGCAGCCCTGTTAATTCCCGGGGGTGGGGCATTTACCCGGGGTGAGATCGACGAGTACACTAAATTTGTGGGTATTTATGGCGCCCGTGGGTTGGCTTACATTAAAGTGAATGATGTAACGCAGCTGAATGAAACAGGTCTGCAGTCTCCCATTGTGAAGAACCTGAATGAAGCAGCGCTGAAAATAATCATGGACAGGACAGGCGCTAAAAATGGCGATCTGATTTTCTTTGGTGCTGACAGTGCCAAGATTGTGAACGATGCGCTTGGCGCGCTGCGAACCAAGATAGGCCATGAGAAAAATTATGTAAGCGGTGCGGAATGGACCCCGCTATGGGTAGTGGATTTCCCAATGTTTGAATATGACGAGGAAGCAAAGCGCTGGCAGGCATGCCATCATCCATTCACCGCTCCCAAGGATGAGCATCTGCATCTGCTTGAGAGTAATCCTGGCAGCTGCATGGCAAAAGCCTATGACATTGTGCTGAATGGCTGGGAGCTTGGCGGTGGCTCTGTGCGTATCCATAAAGAAGAAATCCAGTCGCTGGTATTCCGTGCGCTTAAGATCGACAAGGAAGAAGCGGGGCTTAAATTTGGTTTTCTGCTGGACGCATTGCAATATGGCGCTCCTCCTCATGGCGGGCTTGCCTTTGGCCTGGATCGTATCGTTACCATGATGAGCGGATCCGAATCGATACGCGATGTGATTGCGTTCCCCAAGACGCAGCGTGCGCAGTGTCTGTTAACCCATGCGCCCAGTTCTGTGGATGAAAAGCAGCTTCATGAGCTGCATATACGTTTGCGACAAAAGGTGCAGACTACCGTGGAAGTAAGCAAAGAATAGGGAACGCGCTTTGCCCATGGGCAGGAAAATCTGCCTGACAATTGCATGTTTTTTCCTGGTAAATCCATGGCAGTGCAGAAGTCATCGTGTATGCAATAAAAGGCAAGGCATTTATTGCGGATGCATGCCGACTGTAATTTGGGAGTCAGGTTGTTTACTGTTGATTCAGGGATGGATTGATTTCCTGGTCGCAGTATCAGCCAGGCGGCCAGGCAAATTTTTTACCATCAAATGGAATCAGGGGTTGACCAGGTGGGAGCAGCGAGAGCACGATTTTTTCTGCAATGTTTCTTTACGGTGGCTGTTGCCCTGTTTGGCCTTGCCAGTATTACGGTACAGGCAAGGGAAATGCAGGATAGGCAGGAAGCACGGAGCATAGTAGTTTCAGAATTACCGCAGGAAGGGCGTGAAACCTTGAAATTGATCAGGCAGGGAGGGCCTTTCCCATATGCACGGGATGGGGTGGTGTTCAGGAATTATGAAAACCGCCTGCCGGTGAGAAGGCGTGAGTACTATCGTGAATTTACGGTAAAAACGCCCGGTATGCATAACCGTGGTGCGCGCCGCATTGTATGCGGCGATATTACTGAATGCTACTACACCGCGGATCATTATCAGTCGTTCAGGCTGATTATTGAATAGCCAGTATGGAGAACTTATCATTAAGGCTAACACGGGTTAGCGAAGCCGGTATGTATCGTCTGGATTGCAGAGAGCGGGACTTGCATGCTGCGATCGCGGAAACGGGCTATTCCCTGTTCAGAATTGACCTGGAAAAAGTAAGGGGCAAAGAAGATTTTATTACTGTGGTTGCCCGCGCGATCAATGTGCCGGACTGGTTTGGAAAAAACTGGGATGCACTTTCGGACACGCTCTGTGATTTTTCCTGGCAGCCTTCCCCTGGATATGTCTTGTTGTTTTGTAACGGAAATGACATGTTTGGCATGAATTCTGGTGACTATCGTATTGCCATGGAAATTTTTGCCGATACGATCGAATTCTGGAGATCGCAAGACAAACCATTCTGGATATTTTTTGACCACTCCATCCATGAAATATAAATTGCCGGTTTCGACTCTGGTGGTAATTTACACAACGAATCTGGATGTGCTGCTCTTGGAACGTGCAGATTATCCCGGGTATTGGCAGTCTGTCACGGGGAGCCAGGATGAAGGAGAGTCCCTGGCGGCTACGGCAATGCGCGAGGTATGGGAAGAAACCGGGCTGGATGCCAGATGCTATAGGCTGATGAACTGGCAGGCTCAGAATACTTACGAGATTTATGCCAAATGGCAGCATCGTTATGCGCCGGGTACCCATTACAATACCGAGCATGTTTTCGGTTTGGAATTACCTTGCATTCTTCCTGTCCAATTGTCGCCAAGGGAACATGTAAATTTTGCATGGCTTCCTTGGCAGGAAGCAGCGGCTCAAGTGTTTTCGCCTAGTAACCGTGAGGCAATTTTGCAGCTGCCGGAAAAAAATTTCCCTGAAAACGAGTTATACACTGCACGAAAGAATTGAAAATGAAAGAGTTTTCTGAGCAGAATGGCGCACGATCGATTCCTTACGAGCATCCCGGACATGTAATTTCGACAGCGCGGGCGAAAATTCCACACGAGCCAAATCCGGATGAAAAAATTATTCTGGTCAAGCGGATCAAGCAGCTCCTCAAACAACAGGATGCAGTATTGGTGGCGCACTACTATGTACATCCGGATTTGCAGGATTTGGCTGATGAAACGGGAGGCTGCGTATCCGATTCCCTCGACATGGCCAATTTTGGCTATCAGCATCCTGCGAAAACGATAGTGGTGGCAGGGGTCCGCTTCATGGGTGAGACAGCAAAAATCCTCAACCCGGAAAAACGTGTATTGATGCCGGATCTGGAAGCGGAATGTTCTCTTGATCTGGGGTGCCCGATTGGAGAATTTTCGGATATGTGTGATGCACACCCGGATCGTACCGTGGTGGTGTATGCCAATACCAGTGCTGAGGTAAAGGCACGCGCGGACTGGGTAGTAACCAGCTCAATTGCATTGCCGATAGTTCAGCATCTGAAAGCCAGGGGGGAAAAAATATTGTGGGCGCCTGATCGCCATCTGGGTAACTATATTCAGCAGCAGACAGGTGCTGATATGTTGATTTGGCAGGGTTCATGCGTGGTGCATGAGGAATTCAAGGCCAGGGAGCTTGCTGAAATGAAGGCCCGGAATCCGGATGCCAAGGTATTGGTCCATCCGGAATCTCCCCTGTCAGTGATCCAGCTGGCAGATGTTGTAGGTTCCACTACGCAGCTGATAAAGGCAACTCGAACCCTGGACGCAAGCAAATTCATTGTTGCGACCGATAACGGTATTCTGCACCGGATGAAACAGCTGTCGCCAGAAAAAAAATTCCTCGAAGCCCCCACTGCAGGTACTGGTGCCACTTGCATAAGTTGCAATCACTGCCCGTGGATGGCGATGAACGGACTGGTGAATCTGGCGCAGGTGTTGGAGAATGGAATCAATGAGATTCACGTCGATCCGGAAATTGGACGCCGTGCCAGGATACCGATCATGCGCATGCTGGATTTTGCGCGGCAGATCAGTCTCCCTACGAGTGGCATAGGGAATGCCTGATGATTTACCTAACTGAAGGCAAGCTCATTGGTTAAAGGGCCGGGGCGTGTGACCTGCTGATGTGGCATCGATAGGGCGGATGTGACTACACTTAACATTGTTACCTATAATATTCACAAAGGTTTGTCTCATTTCAACCAGCGCATTGTCCTGCACGAATTGAGAGAGCGCCTTCGTGAGCTCAATGCCGATATCCTGTTTTTGCAGGAGGTACGGGGCGAAAACAGCATGGATGTGCTTCGTTTTCAGGGTCATCCGAGTTCGCCTCAACATGAATTTCTGGCTGACCAGATTTGGTCTCATCATGCATACGGAAAAAATGCGGTGTATATCGGCGGGCACCACGGAAATGCCATCATAAGCCGATACCCGATCGTAGACTGGGCTAACCAGGATGTCTCTGCACACCGCTTTGAACGTCGCGGCCTTCTGCACTGTGTGATGGATCTGCCCCAAACGGAAGAAGGGAAAATCCGGCAGCCCCTGCATTGCATTTGTGTTCATTTCGGGCTGTTTAAACGTGGGCGCGGGGTGCAATTCAACGCACTGGTTGAACGCATCCGGCAGACGGTACCAGAGGATGCATCGTTAATTGTAGCAGGGGATTTCAATGACTGGCGGAACAGTGCAAATCGTTTGTTGACCAGTGAATTGCATCTGCATGAGGTGTTCGAAGCAAAACATGGCATGCCTGCCCGAAGTTTCCCTGCGGGTTTGCCGTTTTTGCGCATGGACCGCATTTATGTGCGGGGATTAACCATTCAGCATAGTCAAGTGCATGGATGGAGAAAAATTTCTGACCATGTAGCCCTGTCCGCCACATTAAATCTATGAGCTGTACGCATCTGGTTGACGGCCATACCTTAACCCTGTTGCGCAACGGTGAGGAATATTTTCCCCGGTTGATTGCTGCGATTGATGCCGCCAGTCATTCTGTTTATCTGGAAACCTATATTTTTTCTGCGGACAGCTGTGGCCACAGGGTTTCCCATGCCTTGCAGCGTGCAGCCAGACGGGGTGTCATGACACACCTGTTGCTGGATGGATTCGGTTCTGCGGGTTTCCCGGATAAGTGGGTAAATGAGCTGCGTGCGGCAGGGGTCGAAGTGTTGTGGTTTCGGCCTGAAATTGCACGGTTCAATTTTCGCCGGCACCGTCTGCGCCGTTTGCACCGTAAATTGGCATTGATAGACGAACGCATCGGCTTTGTAAGCGGCGTGAACATTATCGACGATGTGCCGGGCGGCCGGATTGTGGCGCCGCGTCTTGATTATACGGTTGAAATCCAGGGTGTTACGACAGGCCATATGTACGCGGTAATGCGGCGTTTGTGGGCGCTGGTATCATGGCTTCATTTCCGGCATCAACGTGAGCGCATCAAGTTGTGGACTGCCTATAACTATAAGAAAAAGAAAAGGCGCAAAGTCGTTTTCTTGGTACGTGACAATTTGCGTCATCGGCATGATATCGAGCGCGCCTATCTGAAGGCGATTGCTAAAGCACGGCAGGAAATTATTATTGCCAATGCCTATTTTCTGCCGGGAAGGCGTTTTCGCCAGGCCTTGCTGATGGCTGCGCAACGGGGAGTGCGAGTCATTCTGCTGTTGCAGGGGAGAGTAGAGTATCGCCTGCAGCATTTTGCCACACAGGCGCTTTATGGAGAATTATTGAATGCAGGAATTGAAATTCACGAATATCACGTGAGCTTCCTGCATGCGAAAGTGGCTGTGGTGGATGGGTATTGGGCAACCGTGGGTTCATCCAATATTGATCCATTCAGTTTGTGGCTGGCACGCGAGGCGAACCTGGTTGTACGGGATGCTGGATTTGCCGAGTCGTTGCGAACCGATTTGCTGCGGCAGATTGCAAACAGTTCCAGATTGATTTCTTCGTCCGTCTGGAAAGGGCATGGTTTGTGGATGCGTTTCCTGATGCGTGCCAGCTATGCACTGGTACGTTTTCTGACAGGAGTCATTGGATATGCACGCGGCCATGATAGTGTTTAGCAAATCGTGAGGCGGATGGTGAATCCTGTACATTGCAGACCAGGCGGGTAAGTTCCAGCCTGGTTTTTACATATGTAAAATCAGCAGGATCAAAAATATTGTAAATTGACTGGTTAAATATATTCAAGATCAGGGGGATTGCATGGATCTGAGTTATTTCAATTTTCTGGCTGGATACATACTGGACGATACGAGTATTAAAGAAAAATATCCATGGAAAATTGCAATTTACAGATTATATGAAAACAGCTGGTATGAGGGAGACAAACCGGTAGCCAATTCTAAAATCATGAGCCTGTTGCACAAGGCATGGGGGTGCAAAAATGACCAGAAATTCCAGAATATCCACATAACGCGGCTGGAAAATCTGGATGCAATCATTGCAACCATAATTCCGCCCCGAACAAGACATACCACTATCGGTGATTTCAGCAAGCGATTGGCAATGTCCATTTCCAATGCTGAGCATAAATATTATGCCATGCATGACAAGCTCACTCGGTTATATAACCGGGTCGGTTTTGAAAAGGAATTTCAAAGAAAGCTGGCTGAAACCAATGTACTGGATTCAGCCAATCGCAATTCAACATCGTCCAGAAAATACATTGCCCTGCTGATCCTGGATATAGATCATTTCAAGCAGCTCAATGACAGTTACGATCATTCCTTTGGAGACGCGGTACTCAAGGCTTTTGCATGGCGAATCAAGGATTTTTCAGTAGAACTTGAGACTGTGGAAAATGTGGGGATCACGTTAGGGCGACAGGGTGGGGAAGAATTTGAAATATTGTTGACCAATCTTTCCGGGAAGGCGCAGGCAATAAAAATTGCGGAGTTATTCAGGGAGAAAATCAATTCGGAGGTGATTCCCGGCAAAAGCCAGCTTCCAGCGATTGTTAAGGAATTGCAGCTTGAGCATATAAAAATTCCGCCAGAAAGAGAGAGGCATATCCGTGCCAGTATTGGATGTGCAGTTTTGCTCGTAAATTCCAGAATGGATAGCGTTGCAGACCAGACATATGCGGAACTTAAGCGCAAAGCAGATGCTGCCTTGTCCAGGGCCAAGGCAGATGGAAGGGATCGGGTCTGTAATTATGATCACATCCTTCAAAAACATGGGCGGGTGATCCGGTCTTTCCCAGAAGTAAGCGTGGTGGCCATTGATCTGGGAGAAGACGTTGGAGCCATGGCTGGGGATGTGTTTGAGGTTACGCCGGTTGAGTTTTCAGGTGGCTATGAACTGACGAGAGAGGATGCGAGGAGCACGCGATTGCTGGGGGTCATCCCCCGAATTCCCACAGCAAAAATTGTCGTCGTCGAGACACAAAGAGAGGTAAGTTTTTGCAGGGTGATTGAATTCACTGGAAACGATCCATTTCCTCATAACGCCACCCTTAGAAAGATTCCATGTGGAATCAATACTCCCATATTGGATGTGGCCGTCCCGGAACTGGAAAGTGCACTGTGTTCGTATAGCGCATTTGAAAAAAGTTTAAATCAGCTGTCCGACTTTACCGGACTGGTTTTTATTTCGATAGAGCCGATCAGCGGCGGCGTAAATTGCGCTGAACGATCCACAAGCGAAGTGCAGCGAAAACATCTTCATGCTTTTGTTCACGGCCTGAGGATCATTCTTCCTCCCAAGACAATTTTTGGATATGTTGATTACAAGACGATTGTATTGAAATTCCATCAATTAGATGCGGATGAAAAAATCACCAGGAAATATATCAATCAGCTTGCCAGTATATCCATAGAAAATCATCGGGTAATCATTGGTGCCTTGCTTAAGGACACGCTGGAAAATATTGTACGCGAGGGCCTGTCGTACAGTCCGGGAGCCATCTTATATTATGTGCGCCTGGCTCATTTTGTAGCCAAAAAGAGTGCAACGCAGAATGTCGAAATTTTTGATATAACCGAAACTTGCAAACAGGCAATTTATGATTTGCGTCTGGAAAACAGAAAAAGCGATATGCTTCTGGAATATCACAGGCTATCCAGCTATGGTTTCAAGAATGCGAACCTGGATAACCAGATCGGAATCATTCTCCTTGAAATGAATGACATGACGTTTCTTTCTGTGGCCGAGCAGGCAATTGAAAGCGCAATTGCCATTGATGACAACGAGGTGGCGTTTAAGGCGAATCTGGCGATTGTGAAAACCAAACTGGCCAAATATCAAGATGCGTACGGGCTGTTTGTCGATGCCAGGAAATTCATGGATGAAAGCGGATTGTACTGGTTGTATTCACTTGCGTTTGCAAAGGCTGCCATGGAGCAGTACAAGTGTGATAAGACAGTAATTAAACCGGATGATCTGACGAAAGCCATACAAAGAGCGCTCGCTGACAGTTCCCCCAGTTCTGTGCAAGAGATTGAATGGTATAGCGAGATTGAGATGTTTTCTAAAGCAATATAGAACCGGATGTAATTTTCACTGGCTCATGCGGTTTTTCACTTGTAGTAGTCGCGCCTGGATCTGACAGTTACCCGATTTGACGGAAGTGACTGTCAGTTAATATAAAAACCATACCGGTTATATTTTCGGTGTAATAGCTCTTAGCCACATTTTTTCAACTTGTGTAGTCATGTTGGTTGGAATTAGATCAACTGATGGATGTCTATTTGCATAAACACGGAATAACTCATCAGCAAATGACTGACCGATTTCATTAATACCTGAAAAATCTAGAAGTACCGTTTTGAATCGCTCCAGCCTTGCAATTAAACGCTTGGCTTGTGATCTCGAAATAAGTTGCTCATCCCCAAATATTGCAAGCTTCATAGGAACAACAGTCTTAGAAAAGTCAAAATCCTCTGGTGCACTTGTATATTGGTCATATATTTCAGCAGTTGTACGTTTGCTGCTCAAGGCAATATTCATGTAAACAGTGGTTCCGTCTAACAGCGTTGTCTCCTTAGATTCATCAAGGAGATCAAAGTTAAAATTGTCATCGTGATTAAATTTTAAACCATTTGCCGAGATCTCAAAAATATCAAACATTCTCGATGTAAAAAAAACTCCTTCACCTGTGTGCTTGCTTGGATCAGTTGTTAGTTTACCTTTGGCTAATTCAAATAGGGCCTGCCGTTTGTCCGCAAGACCTAATTCATGTGTTATTTTTGAGAAAATGCCGATGCCGTTATCGGAAATAATTAGGGCGAAATAGCTCTGAGATTGGAAAGCGTGCACAAACACCTCAGTTCCGCCAGAATGGTCAATGGCATTGTTCAGCATTTCAGTAAATCCATGCTCAACAATACTTAGAACATTTGGTGAAAAATTAAAGTATGGGCGAAAATCTTTAGCTAATACGATGTCTTCTTGCAAGTTTTGAATGGGGTAAAGCGCAGAGACCTTTCTGTTATAGCCAGGACTAAATATCGGTCGTCGCAATGGCCCACTTCTAGCAATCCATCCCTGTTTTTCAAGTTGCTGAATATATTTTGCCGCAGCAACACGAGAAACGCCCAGCCGCTCGGTATAGTGGCGTGTAAGGTCGTTTGGGTGTTGGATTACATCCTTGGTAACGGTTTGTATGAGACTATGGAGCTTAGATGGCTTAGACATGGCTTTTATAAACTTAAAGTTGATTTATTATAAACTTAAGTTAGTCATGCTGCAAAGTTTATTGGTGCATTTAAATTCAATCCACCACCCTCAACGGGTGACCGCCCATCATGAATTCTTTGATTTCGTTTCCATGCTCACCCCTCAATAAAGATTCTCTGAATATAGCGTGCCGCCGTTCGCATCATCCCCGCCGCATCGCCTGAGTATTTGTCCGGATGCTTGCGCTACATGCCATGCTTCGGTACGGGTCATAAATACGCCATGCTGGTCGATGAAGCCTTGTTCAAATTTTATATCCCCATATTCAAATTCTTCATGCAGAACAACGTCCATTTCAATAGTGTTTCTAATAAGATCGTCAAAATGCTTAGTGCCGGTTATGACTATTTGCCGATCTGATGACGGGTGAGCAAAACGGATTTCAGTGCATACTACCCGGCGGCAATGGTGATTTGGTTTTGTTAGTCATCTTCACTCTCCATCCCCTGTTAATTGCACCAAAAACTTCATAAGTTCAGCCCTGCCTCTGGTGTTTTTGGCGAAAATGGATGTGGCAACCATTTCCCATCAGACCAACATCCCCAATTTTCACAGCTAAAATAAGGCGTGATCTTGAAATAACTGGTCAACCCTGTGTGTTTGTAGAAATAATGAGTGGCTCCGTCCGGGTAACTCAAGTGCGCGATTAATTTTTCTTTGGTTGCGCGAGATTTTTGTTTGGTCATTTCTACCCCTTAGATTTTTAATAATAAAATCCAGTCCGCTGCTTTTTTGCATTGGCGGTGTGCGGCTTTGGTGTAGATTGTTTTGGTATTTTGCGAAAAAATGCTGTTTTTTTGGTCTGATAAAGTGCCGTGTAATCGTTTGTTTCTTAGTGATAAAATGTCGTTTTAATTTCCGTTTGTTTTTTAACCTTCGGATTGCCCGTCCGCAGATTTGGCGTGGAGTGTTCTATTTTTTGTAAAAAAACCTGATCATTTTGAATAAAATGGAAATTTTTTCTGGCGTGTTCCTGATTTTTATGGAGAGACTCATTTGATCAGAAGTGATGAAGAGTTTATGCGTTCGGCTCTGGATTTGGCCAGGCAGGCCGAGCGGTCAGGAGAAGTTCCGGTTGGTGCGGTTGTAGTGAAAGAGGGCGTGATCATAGGTCGCGGATGGAATGCCCCGATCTGTCGCCATGATCCTTCCGCGCATGCTGAAATGCTCGCCTTGCGGGAAGCTGCCCAATATCTTGGCAATTATCGGCTGGTAGGCTGTGAGCTTTTTGTTACACTGGAGCCCTGCACGATGTGCATTGGCGCTATTTTTCACTCGCGTATGGCCCGTGTGGTTTTTGGCGCAAGTGATTTCAAGACCGGGGCATGCGGCAGCGTGATCAATCTTGTAGCGGAACAGCGCTTGAATCATCATACGGGCATGACCGGCGGCGTGCTGGCTGAAGAGTGCGGACAGGTGCTGAGTAATTTTTTTGCCATGCGACGTCTGCAACAAAAGAATCCTTCATTAAAACAATGAGGGCCTAGCCTGGTTCTGAAACCGGACTATATTGGTTAATCATTTGTTGAGCTGTTAGCCTGCGGGTTTCTTGATGGAAACTTTCTGTTTATATGACTGTTTTTAAATGGAATTATATTATAAAAATCAATATTCATATTTCGGAACAGATTCTGGATTTGCATGATGACGCAGGCAGGCTTCTGCGCCGATATCCGGTTTCTACTGCGATGAATGGCGCTGGTGAAAATGCCGGGAGCTATTGCACGCCTCGCGGGCGTCACATTATTCGCGCCAAAATTGGAGCAAACCAGCCGATCAATGCGGTTTTTGTCGGACGTCGCCCTACGGGAGAAATATATTCGCCGGAGCTCGGGGGCAGGTATCCAGGGCGTGACTGGATCCTGACACGCATATTGTGGCTTTCCGGCTGCGAAATCGGCTTCAACAGGCTGGGGATACGGGATAGCATGCGTCGTTATATCTATATTCATGGTACACCAGACACCGAGAAACTGGGTCACCCCGGTTCCAAGGGATGCGTGCGTATGCACAGCCCTGATCTGGTTGAACTGTTCGATCTGGTCCCGGTCAGGACGGAAGTCAATATATCCGATGGAAAAGGATGATTGCTGATTGGACGGAATGCTTGTATGGAGGAAAGGCACATAAGTCAATCGTTTAGTGTACACCTGGTATCCTGGCAGGACAGGGAACCCTTGTTGCGTTTAGTGCGTACGGAGGTGTTTATTTGCGAGCAGGGGGTCACACCCGAATTGGAATGGGATGAGCTGGATCAACTCTGCCAGCATGCACTTGCATTCAATGCAGCAGGCGATGCCGTTGGGTGCGGGCGTATTATTCAGGAGGGCCATATCGGCCGCATGGCTGTGTTACCGGAATGGCGAGGCAAAGGGGTGGGCAGTGCACTGCTTCAGTTGCTGTTGGATTATGCGCGCAGCCGGAATTTTACTCAGGTTGGGTTGAATGCTCAGGTGCAGGTAGTACCATTTTACCGCCGTTTTGGCTTCCATGAGGTGGGCGAAATTTTCATGGATGCCAATATCCCCCACATCAGAATGCAATTGCAGCTGTAATGCCCCCAAAAAAATGGCCATCCGGTGAGTGATCTGCGCAGAGTAGCGTATTTTTAGAAATTTTGATCTGTGAATTATTCTTTCATAAGACTGGAAGTTCCTGGCCGGACGGTATGGCCGGGTTCAAATTTATGTTGACAATCAACATGATGTATTATTTACAATACATTAAATATATTTAGTAATTACAGCGAAAATATAATGTAATGCCCTTGGAAGAAGGGAATCATTGCTATCGGGCAAAGAGAGCGGTCAAGGCAAAATGGCGGAGAATAATCGCCTGTTTGTTGATATAGCGTTGCGGATTACTATGTCCAGTTAGCTTTGGCGAGACCTGTAAATGAGTTTGGTATTTGGAACGGCCTCCACAAACGATTTTCTCGCTTGCCGGGCACGGATATATATGGAGACAGCGTGATTGCTAGAACCTTCCGTTATGCGCCGGGATGGAAATCAAGAAACATTTATTATTAACTTACGAAATGAAGCCCTTGGCAAATCTGGTTAAATTCAGTGGTGGTAACAGGGCATGAATCATATATTCGCGGGATGAAGACTAATAAAGTTAAGTTTGCTCTTCTCGACTTCATCCCGGAATCGGATAGTAATGCGCATTGTTTTGGGTTGGATATTTATATTCCACGTAAGAGGCAAATGAATTCCTAATGTATCTCGTTTAAGAGGAATGTTTTTTCCATCTGTTATTGGTATGTATTTTTGAGTAACAGCATCGAGCACTTCAGCGGTAACACCTAGTACATCATCTGGTTGGGCTAATCCAAGAATAAGTTGCTTATGGTGTTCAGGTTCGATTTGCGTTTCCAGGTCAGCTTGTAAAATCATTGTCCCGGTTGCGGGCATCAGTAAGGCAGAGCCTCCGTCTGAAATAATTTGGCCGTTATTTACAGCGTTCCATCCATCTGTATCCTTGTGGCCTAGAGAGCCAAATCCCCAGTAGCGTGCATGGCGGGGTAGATTTGCGTGGCTGATCATGAAGTCACGAATGGCATCTTCGAGAGGGGTGTTGCGTATCGCGGTAAATGCAGCAAAATCTTTTTGTCCAGCATAAATTCCATTGGAACCATTCCACGCCATTGGCGAAACAAACCGCGCACCATGATTAAACATCTCCCTCAAACTACGATATCCATCCGCATAGTTAGCCATGATAGATGGAGAACGAAAATCGCTGGTGTTATGTTCAATTACTGCCCAATCTTCATCAAATCGACGGAAAGCGGCGAATAAGGAATCATTATTTTCCATTCGGATTGAATTAACAGCGCTCGGGCCATATAAAATTGCACCTAAATGACCTTGATTTGGTTTGGCGCCTTCTATTGTCATACCGCCACTATCATAATTTTTGACAGGGCTATCTAAATTTACTGCAAAGGGCATTAGCGGTTCTGAGAGAGCAGGGAAGCCTTGAGAAGAGAAAATGTGCCTGGTTGGAATTCCAGCATCTGTAAGCCATTGGGAAAGTTCATCATAATGCAAATCTACAAGATGGCGACGAAACAACTCCCATTCGCGTACCCATGGATCTTTCCAATAAGGGGGAGAGGCCGTGGAAAAAATTCGTGGAGGCTGGACTTCGTTCCAGTTTTTCCAGTTTTTCCTGGCCAGCTGGTTTACTTCTTTTAGCGTAAGGGGGGATTTTTTCCGGTAGTTTCTTAAATCTGGCGCGCCATCAGTGGGTTGCCCACTATATGGACCGTCTCCTTTAAGCCATTCGCGAAATTGACGTAATGTCAGAGGGTTGTAGTCATACCATTGCTCACCCTCAAAAAAGGGATTGTTATAAACATCTGGATCAAGACTTATGCCTACAAACAAATCTGGATGATTTTGAGCAAATTCCAGAAGCACACGTCCTGCTGCCTGTAAATTACGTTTTTTATATCGACGCACATCTGACGCATATACATTGAGAGTGAGGCCGCGAGCCAGCTCTGGTGCATCCTGCGAGCCAGGCAAGGTTTTCAGATAGTCGTCGTTCATTACCTGATTACGTTCATTCCACTGGCAATTGAGAGGTTCCTTCTCCAGCTGGTCATTTATATCCCAGCTGGGAGCATCACATGCGGCATCTGCCCATACTCCCCCATTTAGCGTAAATAAAATTGGTAATTTTTTCTCTGTGGAAAAACGGATCACATCATTGAGGGAGTCATCTGCAATTTGGCGTTTCCCGCATTTCATGGAATTATCAAAATTAGGATCAAATTCCCAATCTTGAGAATATCCCTTGGTTGTTCTAAGGTATAAAATAGGTACACGGAAGCCTGCCTTTACGGTAGCGCTGTTGTAGGGTGCGTATTGTTCCGCAATTTCCTGCGCACCGCCTAAGGATATTCCACTGGTTGCAAACAGGAAATAAAATGTTTTTTCTGGGCCAGGGTGAGCATTTTCTAGAAGCGGTAGCCAGCGTTTCATGGTGTTTCCAGCAATTAGCGTCTTTTTGCCAATAATGGTTTTGCGCTGTTTTTTATCCGTTGCAACTATTTGAAGCTGATGTTTTCCTGAAAGTGATGGTGGTAAATTGAGTGTTATCTCGAAACCCGCTGTTTCTTTGCCTGGATAGGTTGGATAGGCTAATGCGACATCTTGACGTGGTATCCCTATACGCGCTGAGAAATGCTGATGCTCATCTAATATGGCTGCAACATTCTCTATTCCATCTTGATCAAGTGCCCATCCGCTCATCAAAAAATTAGTTTGGCGGACTATTTCCTCTGTTGGGTGATCAACAAAACCGATGGATGGCGTATCTGTAATATTTTGACAACCACTGAAGAGTGATACTCCTGCCAAAATACAATATGTTAGAAAAGCTCTGCTGTTATATAAGCGGTTCGAGGCAAAATGTAGGATCAGCATATGTAGATTATATTGATCCGGTCTAAAAAACGAGTTGTCCCCAGATCCAATTTATATTCACGGTAGAAAATAAGGTGGCAGCTAATATTAAGTCAAGAACAAGTTTCTGAAAATTATAAATTGCTTTCTAACAATAAAATTTATATCTTACCGAATAAGCATTAGAATATGCAGTTAACAAAATATCTTAATTTATTCAATAAATTGGTTTTATAGGGATAATTATTAATACAACCCGGCTCTAATGCGGACCGTCTGGCTTGGTGCCTGTATAAACGCGCGCCAGCAAACGATGAGCATTTGCAGTGACTGACCAAGCACCAAGGATGTATTGACGCCATAAAAACTGGCCTCACGCTATGATACCTTCATCGCTCTGGCGGCCAGCTTCATTTGGCTCGTCTGGTTTGTCACCAGAACCTAGTATATCGGATAGGGCAGCCTTTTGAATCGCAGGGCAGGGCCGTCTATCGATTTCCAGTGTACAGTCTGGTCTTTATGGCTGCTGATCTGAACGACAGCCAGCATGTCATAGCCGCCGTCCGGGGCAGGCGAAGCGTTGACGACCATGCCACTGGCTTGTCCTTCCATGTCGGCGCTGTAAAGTTCATCCCCGGGTTGCGGAGGAGCGTTGCTTTCAATATGGGCCAGGTACATTCTTTTTTTGAGCTTGCCCAGATATTGCATGCGCGCCACGATTTCCTGGCCGGGATAGCATCCTTTTTTGAAACTGACCCCGCCAATCAGTTCCATATTGACCATTTGCGGCACAAATTGCTCCTGGGTGGCCGGAAGGATGCAGGGGATACCTTCCTGGATCGAAAGCCAGTCCCAGCATGGTGAACCTACCGGGCGCCCGGTAACGATAAGTTTTTGCCACAGTTCAATTGCGTGATCGATCGTGGTGTTGATCTGGAAGCGCTGCTCGCCCAGTCGAATGACCCCGGTGTCATTATGCTCCGATTTGCGGTTTCCTACTTCTTCTGCTCCCCAGTGTTCAATGGGTACCGAGCCCAGGTATTCACGCAGTTGTTCTTCGCAATTCTCTCCTGCCCAGCCGAAACTGATTTGCTGATCGCTGACATCTTCAATTTTTACCTTGGATCGCAGAATATATTTGGACAGGTGCTCGTGTATGCCTGCGCATAAACTGCGGGGCAGCTGCAGCAAAAATGCCTTGTCCGCATCGGCCAGCACGCCTTTGCGCCAGATCAGGAAGCTGGCCAGCATTCTGCCCTTTGGGGTGCTTAGGCTGCTCATCTGCGCCCACCATGGAGAGACTTCGCGGACATCGCTGCTGACCAGGTTTTGCAAAAAGGTCTCGGCATCCTCGCCGGACACCTTGAGTACACCATACTGGCTCAAATAGCACAGCACGAGTCCATCACGGGCTGCAGTGAGTTCTCCAGCCCCAGAACCGAAATACTGGACGATGTCGTCCTGGATCGCTGCTCCCTGCTCTATTAAAAAGTTCTTCCAGTTTTCATTCATCATTGCTGCCCATTTGTAAATTTTAAAATACTTTTAACTTTACCACGAATAGCGGTATTTCGGATAAACTCTTGCGTCATGAAATGCTTATATTATGTACCGCATGCACTGCTGCTCCTGTTGCTTGGAGCTTGTAACGAGGGCGGTTTGTGGAACAATCCCTATCCGGTCAACGATCAAGGTAAATCCATTTACTATTCCGCGTTTTCGGAGCGTCCAAAGCATCTCGATCCTGCGTCAGCCTATAGTGAGAATGAATATATATTCCTGGCACAGATCTATCAACCGCCATTGCAGTATCATTTTCTGAAGCGCCCCTATGCGCTGGTTCCGCAGGCAGCCAGCGCAATGCCAGCGGTGAGCTATCTGGACCAGAGCAACCGCCCGTTGCCTGATGATGCACCTGCGGACAAGGTGGCATTCAGTGTTTATGAAATCCGCCTGCGGCCCGATCTGCATTATCAGCCACACCCGGCTTTTGCACGCAACGCAAATGGCAATTTGGAATACCATGCCCTTACTGCCAGGGATTTGCGTAATATTCACACATTGAACGATTTCCCGCATTCCGGTACGCGAAATGTGCTCGCGGCAGATTACGTCTATCAGATCAAACGGCTGGCGCATCCGGCAATTCATTCCCCCATTGTCGGCCTGATGTCAGAGTATATTGTAGGTCTCAAGGAATACGTTACGACATTGCAGCAGGCCAAGGAAAAATATCCCGGTCGCTTCCTGAATCTGCATGATTACCCTTTGGAAGGGGTGCAGATTGTGGATGACCACACCTATCGCATCAAGATCCACGGTAAATACCCTCAGTTTTCCTATTGGCTGGCAATGTCTTTCTTTGCACCCATGCCGGTAGAGGCGGAGCGTTTTTATGCACAGCCGGGGATGGCTGAGCGTAATCTGGTGCTGGACTGGTGGCCGGTGGGTAGCGGACCATATTATCTGTCGGAGAATGATCCCAACCGGCGTATGGTATTGGCTCGCAATCCCAACTTTTCCGGGGAAACCTATCCTGACGAGGGCGAAGCAGGGGACAGGGAAGCAGGGTTGCTGGCAGATGCCGGCAAGCCCTTGCCGCTGATAGACAAGGTGGTATTCAGCCTGGAGAAGGAAACCATACCGTACTGGAATAAATTCCTGCAGGGTTATTACGATGCGGCAGGCATCAGTTCGGACAGTTTTGACCAGGCAGTGCAGGTCAGCGTGAGTGGCGAAGCGAACGTTACGGATGAGATGAAAGCCCAGGGTATCCAGCTATCCACATCGGTTGCTACTTCTACCATGTATATGGGTTTTAACTGGCTTGATCCGGTGGTAGGGGGTGCGAGCGAACGTGCGACCAAGCTGCGCCGTGCGATTTCCATTGCAGTTGATTTTGAGGAGTTTATTTCCATTTTTGCCAATGGACGCGGTATAAGCGCGCAATCTCCCATACCACCCGGGATATTCGGCTATCGCGAGGGGGAGGCAGGCATCAATCATTATGTGTATGACTGGGTAAACGGCGCGCCGCGCCGCAAAGCAATCCATGAGGCCAGGCAACTTCTGGCGGAAGCGGGCTACCCGGATGGCCTGGATGAAAAAACGAAACAACCCCTGGTGATCTATCTGGATACTACTGTTTCAGGCGTGGGCAGCAAGTCCAGGCTGGACTGGCTTCGCAAGCAATTGGAAAAAATTAATCTGCAGCTTGTGGTCCGCAGCACTGACTATAACCGTTTTCAGGACAAGATTCGCAAAGGGGATACGCAAATGTTTTATTTCGGCTGGAATGCCGATTATCCCGATCCGGAAAATTTTTTATTTTTGCTTCATGGCGCCCAGGGGAAGGTTGCCAAAGGGGGGGAAAATGCTTCGAATTACCATAACCCGGAATATGATCATCTGTTTGAACGAATGAAAAACATGGAAAATGGACCGGAGCGACAAAAGATAATTGATGAGATGCTGGAAATCCTGCGCCGGGATGCGCCGTGGATATGGGGGCAGCACCCAAAGGACTATGTGTTGCGCCATGCCTGGCTGCACAATAGCAAGCCGAACAAGATGGCAAATAATAATGTCAAATATTTGCGTATTGATCCGGCACAGCGCGAAGAATTGCGTAACCGGTGGAATCAGCCAAAACTGGCTCCATTGTGGCTGGGCGGCCTGGCTCTGGTTTTTCTGGCCGGATGGCTATGGAGGGTGCTGTGGCAAAGGGAGCAGGCGCGATGACGGATTCCATATGCGGGCAGGGAATGGAGAAGCCATAGGGAATACCAATTGTTATATACTGGCCAATTTGGACGGGATCTTGTTCTGAATGCGGGATCACATCCCATCTTCGGGATGAGTGTAGTAAATGATGAATGACTGCCAAACTTTGAATGGGTATGCAGGTCAAAACAATCAGGTGATGCGGCAACGCCCTTTTTGCCGCCGTGATAAACAGGAGAAGTATTTTGAGTATTTTGAAAAACAGATCATTTGCAGTTTGTTGTATGACGGCCATGATGGCATTGCCAGTCGCGGCTCATGCCTATCCGGAAAATCCGGAGGAATGCAAGGCGGCTGAGGGAACCTGGATAGACTTCAAAACCACCCCTCCCGATGGATGGTGCAAGAATGCCAAGGCAACGCCGAATGGGCCTATCATGATTTGCGCCAAGGTAAGGGGCCTTGAAAAAAAGGTTGGTAACGAAATGGTATGCATGCCTCGTGATGTTGCCAGACAGAAATTATTGTTGGAGCATGACGTTCCAGAAAATCACTAATGGTGCAGGTTGGCGGCAAGCAAACCTGTCTGAAAGCTCCAGGCTTGGGCGGATCAGGTCGATCCTGTTTTTTCAGGGTTTCTGACAGGGTTTAAATTCTGGCACTTGGGTTGCTCCTGATCAGGTGGAAACAGAGAACTTCCCGGGAGCGTTATCGCATAGACCGGATTCAATTTTCTGGCGCCTGGATGGACTCTGCTTGCTGGAAATGAGATGCGCCCTTTTGGATGAACTCGGGCCATTTTCTCTCTATGGTAATGCCTTTTTCAATTGCATTGTCTGTATTTTTAAACAATGGGATTCAGGCGGTTCTTTTCGGATTTTATGCATGCGAGTTGTATCCCTGACTGGATTCTTTGGAATCACCAGAAATTTTTTACTGCACCTTGAGCAGAGAGATTTCTTTAAGTGTGAGCGCAAGTTATAGCGTAACGAAATGATTGCCTATCTTATCCGCCGTATCCTGTATGCAATCCCGATCCTGATCGGCGTGAATCTGTTGACGTTCTCTTTGTTTTTTATGGTGAATACGGCAGATGATATGGCGCGGATGCAATTGGGCATGAAGCGGGTTACACCCGAAGCCATTGAAAAGTGGAAGCAGCAGCATGGTTACGATAAGCCATTGCTGCTTAATCTTCATGCCAGTGGCGGCAAGGTGCTTACGGATACGATTTTTTTTCAGAAATCGGCCAGAATGTTCGCATTTGATTTCGGGATGTCCAACGATGGACGGAATATTGCGCGTGAAATACAGACCCGGATGCTGCCCAGTCTGGCCATAGCGCTTCCGACGTTTCTGGCCGGATTGTTTGTCTATATCACGTTTGCGTTAATGCTGACATTATTCAGGGCAACCGTCCTGGATATGCTGGGTGTAGCGCTATGCGTTCTGTTGATGTCCGTTTCCAGCCTTTTTTACATCATTGGGGGCCAGTTCCTGGTGAGCAAACTCTGGCACTGGGTTCCTATTTCCGGATACGCGGAGGGTATGGATAGCTTCAAGTTTATATTGCTGCCGGTGTTGATAGGCGTAATAGGCAGCGTAGGTTCAAGCAGTCGCTGGTATCGAACGATTTTCCTGGAAGAAATCGGCAGGGAATATGTGCGAACCGCCCGTGCCAAGGGCCTTTCGGAATTGCATGTGCTATTCCGTCACATACTTAAGAATGCAATGATCCCGATATTGACCGGCGTAGTGGTGGTCATTCCGTTGCTGTTCATGGGAAGTCTGCTGACGGAATCATTCTTTGGCATTCCGGGGCTGGGCAGTTATACCATCGATGCAATCAACGCTCAGGATTTTGGTGTGGTACATGCCATGGTCTTCCTGGGTTCGGTTTTGTACATTGCCGGCCTGGTTCTCACGGATATTTCCTATACGATTGTCGACCCGCGGGTGAGATTGCAATGATTGCATACCCGGCATGCAGACGGAAGGTTGGGGGCAGAACCGGTTTCCTGCGCGGTGCGGATAGGTCTTGTTGCATTCTCCGCTCTCCCGTTTTCCATGTAAACCATTGTCAGTACGTAACACGGGAATAGGGAACATGCCAGTTATTCTCTGGACGGATGCAATGATCTATCTGCTGCTGGCAACCGGTTTTGCTGCAGCGCTGTGGATACGGAAACGCCCGCACCTGGTTTTGCCCTGGAAGCGAGTGGCAGATAGCAGCACAGGTATGGTTTCCCTGCTGTTTTTTTCCCTGTTTTTGCTGGTGGGGCTGCTGGATTCCATGCATTTTCGCCCGGCACTGCCGGAGAAAATCGATGGCCAGCAGGTTTATTCGGCTGAGGTATTGAGTCTGTTTGATGTCCTTGCCAGCGATATGAAGAGTCGTAGCGAAAAAACGTACTCCGCGCCGCTCGCGGCATATCTCTATGCAAAGGAGAGTATGGAAACCCGGGATGGCACAATCATTCGGGACTATCCCCGTTTGCATCATGGTGGCGCCCATCTTGCAGATCCTGCGAGTGAACTTCAGGAGGATGTGCTGAAACGCGCGGCGACTGGTGCTGCGGCAGGGGGATTGGCAGGCGTGTTCCTGATCGGCCTGGCCGTAGGGCTGTTTCATGTTTTCGCGCGCATCCGCCCCAGGATGCCAGGTTCGCCCAGCGGACATGAAACTCGTGCGGCTGACTGGAAGGCTGCATGGACAGGTTGCATGCAGAGGAAATCCGTCAGGGCGCTGATGCTCACAGTTTTATTGCTGTCCTTGGCTTTGGGCATGATTTGTAATCTGGCAGCAGCTTATCATGTGCTGGGCACGGACAAAGTGGGGCAGGATGTACTCTATCTTGCACTGAAAAGCATCCGTACCGGGCTGGTCATCGGTACGGTTACCACGCTGGTGATGTTGCCGTTTGCCTTGTTGCTGGGCATTGCAGCCGGATATTTTCGCGGCTGGGTAGATGATCTGATCCAGTATCTCTATACCGTTCTTAGCTCGATTCCGGGCGTGTTGCTGATTGCGGCGGCAGTATTGATGATGCAGGTGTATATAGAGATGCATCCTGAATGGTTTGAGACTTCTGCTGCGCGTGCCGATTTGCGCCTGCTGTTTTTGTGCCTGATACTTGGAGTAACCAGCTGGACCGGGCTATGCCGGCTGATCCGCGGCGAGACGCTGAAGTTGCGGGAGCTGGAATTTATCCAGGCGGCGCAGGCGTTCGGAGTTTCATCCTTCCGGATTCTTACCCGCCATATCCTGCCCAATGTCATGCATATCATCCTGATTGCAGTGGTAATGGATTTCAGCAGTCTGGTACTGGCAGAAGCGGTTCTGTCATATGTGGGTGTCGGGGTAGATCCCACCACGATGAGTTTTGGAACATTGATCAATTCCGCACGTCTGGAAATGGGACGCGAACCGATGGTGTGGTGGACGCTGGCTGCCGCATTTGGGTTCATGCTGGTTCTGGTGCTGGCGGCCAACCTGTTTGCGGATGTGGTACGCGATGCGTTTGATCCGCGCTTGAATCAGGACTAGGGACCCCATGAAATCCGGCACAGTCAGCAATCCGCTCCATTCATCATCCGGCGATTTTACGCAGGATTTAGGTGGTCAGCCGATACTCCATGTGGAAGATCTGGTAACGCAACTGAGAAATGGTGCGCGCATAGTGGATGCAGTATCGTTCTGTATCCAGCGTGGGGAGACATTTGCGCTGCTGGGGGAATCTGGCTGCGGCAAATCCATGACGGCCCTGTCGCTCATGCGCTTGCTGCCGGACGGGATACGCATGGCAAAAGGTGGCGCCAGGCTGGAGGGAAATGATGTTCTGGCATTGCCGGAGCATGCAATGCGCAAGGTGCGGGGCGGGCGCATGGCCATGATCTTTCAGGAACCCGGGCTGAGCCTGAACCCGGTGATGACGGTAGGGGAGCAGATAGCCGAGGTGCTGAAACTGCATTCGGATCTCCGCGGAGCGGAAATTTCCCGGCATAGTATCGAGCTATTGGAGCAGGTGGGGATTTCAGACGCGCCCAGGCGGGCGGGAGAATATCCGTTTCAGCTTTCCGGTGGCATGAAGCAGCGCGTGATGATTGCAATGGCACTGGCCGGACAACCGAAGCTGTTGATCGCCGACGAGCCGACCACCGCTCTGGATGTGACCATCCAGGCGCAAGTGCTGGAGTTGCTGCGCGATATACAACATGAAACCGGCATGGCGGTATTGCTGATTACCCATGATCTGGGCGTAGTGGCGCAAATGGCGCATCAGGTCGGGGTGATGTATGCCGGACAGATCATCGAGCAGGCTTCGCGCAGGCAGCTCTTTGCACAGCCACTCCATCCCTATACGCAAAAATTGTTTGCCGCATTGCCAAATGCGGAGCGGGTTGGGCAGCCATTGGCGGCCATTCCGGGCAATGTGCCTCCATTGAGCGCAGCTCCCTTGTCTGCGTGCAGGTTTGCTCCCCGCTGTGAAAAATCCTGGGGCTTATGCCGTGAGCAGGCGCCAGAATGGACGGTGCTGGAAAACGGGCAGGGGGTACGGTGCCATCTATATACCTCCAAGGCAGAGGGTGTGCAGGCTGGGCCTGCGGATGTCCTTCTTTCCGCTGTTCACGGTGTTGCTCAGGCAAAGGAAGGAAAACAGGAGACAACTGCACTTTTGCAGGTTGACCGCTTGCAGGTTCACTTCCCGATACGCCAAGGGATCCTGCAACGGGCGGTAGGGTATGTCAAAGCGGTGGACGGAGTATCCATGACAATTCCGGCCGGGCGTACACTGGCACTGGTTGGGGAATCCGGATGTGGGAAAACCACAGTGGGCAAGGCGCTGTTGCAGCTGATCCCGCCCACCGCAGGCAGTGTGCGTTTTGCGGGCCAGGAACTGGTTGGAGCGGATGCGCGCCGGTTGCAAGAAATGCGCGCCGGGATGCAAATGATTTTCCAGGATCCCTACGCCTCCCTGAATCCCAAGATGCGCATTGCCGAAATTCTGCAAGAAGGCATGGATGCGCTGTCCATTGCCAGAAATGCCGGGGAGCGGCAATCCCGTATAGACGAACTGCTGGTGCAGGTAGGGCTGGATCAGGCGTCAAAGTGGCGATACCCGCATGAGTTTTCCGGAGGGCAGCGCCAGCGAATCGCAATTGCGCGGGTACTGGCAGTGAACCCGGCCCTGCTGATCTGCGATGAACCGACCAGTGCGCTGGATGTTTCGGTGCAGGCGCAGATTCTGAATTTGCTGAAATCATTGCAGGATACGCTGGGTTTAAGCTACCTGTTTATTACGCATAACCTGGCTGTAGTGGAATATCTAGCACATGAGGTGTATGTAATGTATCTGGGGCGGATTGTCGAACGCGGCCCGGCAAAGGAAGTATTGCATTTTCCCAGGCATCCCTATACCCGGGCGCTCTTGTCTGCAGTGCCAAAGATAGACGGGGAGGGCATGAAATCGGTCCGCCTCCCCGGGGAAATGCCTTCCCCCTCCCGTCCCCCGGAGGGTTGCCATTTTCATGCGCGCTGTGAACATGCCATGCCGGAATGCAGCGAAGCGTATCCGGCAGAGGCCATCGTTGGCCCCGAGCATAGCGTGCATTGTCATCTGTTCAGGAAATAGCAGCTGATTTGTATCAGGATACGGCTGAAGAATTTTGTAGGTAACGTGGTTTATGTGTTGGTGTTTTTAAATTATTTCAAAAAAGAATGAGTGGTTATAGACTTTAGGTATTCCCAAGAAAAAATAATATCAAAGTTATGTCTGCGTTATTATAAATATATTTTTGACTGGTAACTTAAATTCGTTATTATTCCTCAGTGATCGATTCTTCAAGTAATTTTAATATTTTTAAGGAATCATAAAAATAAACTCGCACATCATCAAATGATGTAGACGGTATGCCTCCATGAGCAAAGCTATTTCTAGCATTATTAAGTGACTCTAACGAATCTAATATTTTTTCTTTTTCAGGTAGCGAATTAACTTTATTTTTGAATGTTTGGCACCATTTCTTATCAAAACTTTTTAATCCGTCACATATGTTAGTATAACTTGGGTTCATTGAGCTATTTCTAAACTTCTTTTCTACAAAATTTTTCAGTTGCTCTGACTGTGCATCTAAAGCATAATCTGAAATTAGCGTCTTAAATCCATGCTCGATTGCTCCGCAAGTTTTGATAATTGAATATCTTGTTAAGTAAGGTACTGAATGATCCATTTTCCCGACTTTACCAATTATTAATGCGATTTTCTGTAACTCATCATCGCAGATTGTCAAATCATAAGAAACAGAATTATTCTCTATATTGCAGTCCATAAAGCTTTTCCAGAACCATTCCTATACGTCCGTGAATACTTTCTATTTGCATAGTTCCTTGTGTAATGTATTTTTTATAATCTTCATTTTGTAATAGCGCCATCCTCTTTTCTTCAAGTCCTATAACCGGAATTTTATTGCCAAGAGTATTCAATGCAATTGAAGTAGCCACAGCTAAAGAGTCAAAAATAGTTGGATAAAACCGCTTTCTAATTTTCTCCGGATTATTCGATCTAATATTAAAAAAAGCATTTTGACCAATATATTTATAAATGAATGAAATAGTTTCTGTAAACTGATTGGTTCCTTGTTCAATAAATTTTTGCTCGCTATTTTCTTTGTTTCCCATGAATTCATTTAATAATTTCTTTAAAGAGATACTGCCCTTTTCATGATTTTTTATGGTATCGTTGTTTAGCGCGAAATATCTTAATATAAACTCCATATCACGCATCCTTGGGTCAATATCGGCCCCAAACAAGGTCCGCCAGTTAGTATTTTTATTCAAAGTAATCAAAAGTTTATTGAGCTCTCCTTGGTATACGCAGTTTCTTATCTCTTGTGACATTAAAGCTCGGCCACCAGTATTAATGCGTTCAAATATTTGAAATAAGCTAGTATCATCATCTCGTGGTAATGCTTGCTCAAATATTATCGAGTGAATTGTAGTAGAACGGATTTTTCTTTGTTCTGCTGATGTTAGTTCTTTAAAAGCATTCCCACGCCAACGAGCATTTATTTTTTCACTACGGGAAAGATTGAATGTTTTTTTGTCTCCAGACCAGATTCCACGAACATAGTCATAAACTGTCATTATTCGCTGATATCCATCGATAATCAATTTTTGATTATCACTTGTATTGGCTAAAAAAATGCTTGGCACGGGCAATCCCAGGAGCAGTGAGTCGATAAACCTGCTTGCTTCTACCTTGTCCCATATATAATTTCTTTGAAGTTCTGGTTTTATTAATTCATTTTCTTCGTACATGGTTATTAATTCACGAAATGAAAGATCTGCCCCCCAAGAATTTATATTATATATGTCATCATTTGAGTATCCATCCTCATTTTCATCTTTAATTTTTTCAATTGGGTCGTTCATAGAATATCCCGTCTTCATTCAAGATTTACAAAAAACTAAAATTCAGGAACTTTGAGTATTATCTGCGAGCACATCGTTTATTGTTAGTTGGCCGTCATTTAATACGAATTATGTATTAAATGTATGATCGGCTGGGCATTGTCTCGTCGTCTGGCCTGCCTGCCACAGCAGTATTACGGCCGCGAATTGTACAGCACCTCTTCTATTGCCAATTCGGCAGGTTGTGCCGTGTTACATGATATAAATTAAGCAGCATCTATGGTATGCCATGCGAACAATCCATTGCACCAATGCGGATTGGGAGTTACAACATGGCTCATTTTTTATGCTTCTAAAAATTCGCTACTTAATCTTCTTTGACACATGGGTTTCCTCTCCGAATGACTGCGGGCATTATCTCATGATAAAAGTGAATTAGAGCTGCCTTTGCCTTGATTTTCCGGGTTTTGTTTCGTAGGTTCCAAGTCGGTTAATCTGTTCTGTCATGCCGTTTTACGGCCCAGCCACCATAGCCACGCAAAACCCAGCAATCCCGAAATAAGTGAAGCGGACAGAATGCCGGTTTTTGCCATCAATAAATATTCGGGTTGAGTGGAAAAACCCAGTTGTGCGATGAATATCGACATGGTGAAGCCGATACCTCCCAGTACCGAAACCCCCGCAATCTGGCTGAAACGCGTGCCGGTAGGCAGCTGGCCGATCCCCAGTCGCAGCGCCAGCCAGCATGCGCCGGTAATGCCGATGAATTTTCCAAATAGCAATCCGAGCATCACACCAAGCATGACCGGGTGCGTAAAGGTTTCACCCAGTGTGCTGATCTGGATAGGGATGCCTGCATTAAACAGGGAAAAAACAGGAATAACGACAAAAGCGACTGGTAAATGCCAGGTGTCTTCCAGCTTTTGCAAGGGTGTTTGCACATTTCGTATACTTTCTTCCAGGTTTTGCACGATGGGGTGTAATTTTTCATTGGTCATCAGGCTGTCATGCTGCTTGCAATTGGCTGCAAACAGTCTGATTTGCTGTTTTACGCGATCAATAAACAGTGCGGGGTCATATTTGGATCGGGCGGGAACTGTGAATGCGCCCAGAACACCGGCTATCGTGGCATGTACGCCTGACTGCAGTAACGCATACCAGAGCAGGACTGCTACCAGAAAATAGGGGATTACCTTGCGGATTCCAATAACGTTGAAAGTCATCAGCAATATCACCAGCGCTACGGATACGCTCAGCCAGTTCAGCGCCAATTCCTGCGTATAGAACAGTGCAATTACCAGAACCGCACCCAGATCATCCGTAATGGCAAAGGCAACGAGAAAAGTAACGAGCGCTTTGGGTACGCGGCTGGCAAGCAACGTCAACGCCCCTACAGCGAATGCGATGTCGGTTGCCATGGGTATGCCCCAGCCGTGGACAGCATCACTATTATGGTTCAAGGCAACATAAATGAGCGCAGGTGCCACCATCCCTCCAACGGCTGCGATGACAGGTAAAGCTGCCTGACGCAGATCGGACAGTTCACCTACCATGATTTCGCGTTTCAACTCCAGACCTACCACAAAGAAAAACAGTGCCATCAGCCCATCGTTTATAAAATGGTGCAGGCTCATGTTGACCCCCCAGTTGCCAATATTCAGGTTGACCGGGGTATGAATGGCATGCTGGTAGGTTTCTGCCATAAAACTGTTTGCCAGCAATAGCGCAATGATTGCACTCACCATCAGGAACAGACCGCTTGCCGTCTGGCGGTGGATGAATTTTTCAAACGGCGTGAGTACGCGCTTGAACACGCGTTCCCAGGGCGCATAAATAATTCCATTTTCTGTATCGGGATGGGAATGCTGCGGGTTTGCCATGTTATTTGCTATCTTTAGGGATATAGGGTTTTTCTTATGGAGGATGCAGTCTGTGGCAGCTGCATCCGGATCGGAAATGTAATTCTAATCAAGAAACGGGTTTCTGGTGTTGTGTTGGGGCCGGGGAGGTTGTGTGAAATCCGGTCAGAGCAAAATAAATTCCGTCGGGAAAAGCAGTCTGGCAGGATTCGCCTGATTTTGCCAGCCGATTGGTTTAATAGTATGATGTACACAGTAGCCAATGGCAGAAAAAAATCTGCAGGGTAAAGACGTTATCAGGGCTCAACCTGATGCGCAGGATAAATTCTGGGACAGGAGGATCGTTGCCGGCTTGGCATAACTTCTGACCTTGTTTTGTAATTTTTTTGAAAGTGAAAAAGAATTGGCGGGCCTCCCCGCATTGCAAGGTGGTGAATCTGGTCAGGTCCGGAAGGAAGCAGCCATAACCACTGATTGCAAGTGCCGGGGTCAGGGCTCGCCTCCCTATTCGGAGCTGAGGATTGTATGAAGAAAATAATCGCGCTAGTTTATGCATTGTTGCTAAGCAGCAATGTGTGGGCCGTTGACGGGTTTTCTGTTGAATACGGTCAGACCGATTATTCTGGAGACAATGCCAACATGGCACGCCTCGGGGCGCAATGGGACTGGAAAAAACCCTTGGTGACCAAGGGGAACTGGTTGTTGACCGGATACTGGGAAGTTTCTGCCGGAAGCTGGAATGGCCAGAATCGCGGAGGCAAGGATTACAACACTGCGGATATCGGATTTACCCCGGTATTTCGCCTGCAACAGAAAAATTTTTCTTGGGCTGCACCCTATGTAGAGGCGGGAATCGGGGTTCATCTGCTTTCAAACACGCATATCACTGCAGACCGGGAGTTCAGCACGGCGTTCCAATTCGGGGATCATCTTGGCGCAGGGCTGCGGTTTGGCGACAAGCATCGGTTTGATTTGGGCTATCGTTTCCAGCATCTTTCAAATGCCAGTATAAAAGATCCAAATCCGGGTATTAATTTCAGTCAAATCCGTCTGGCTTACCACTTTTGAGACAACATAAATTTTGTCAGCCACTTCTGTTCTAGCACGCAAATGGCGGCCTAAAATCTTCGCGCAGCTCGCGGGGCAGAAACATGTAGTGCAGGCATTAAGCAATGCGCTTGCGCAGAACCGATTGCATCATGCCTATCTGTTCACGGGTACGCGTGGCGTAGGAAAAACCACCATTGCACGTATTTTTGCAAAATCCCTGAATTGTGATCTTGGAATTACTGCCACTCCTTGTGGGATATGTGCCGCCTGTTCCGAGATTGACAGCGGGCGTTTTGTGGATCTGGTCGAGCTGGATGCAGCATCGAATACCGGTATCGATAATATGCGCGAAGTGCTGGACAACGCGCAATATCTTCCAACGGTGGGGCGCTACAAGGTTTATTTGATTGACGAAGTGCACATGCTTTCCAAGGCAGCGTTCAATTCGATGTTAAAAACACTGGAGGAGCCGCCACCGCATGTCAAATTTATACTGGCGACCACCGATCCGCAAAAAATCCCGATTACCGTGTTGTCTCGCTGCTTGCAGTTCAATCTCAAACAGTTGCCCCCGGATTTGATTGCAGCACACTTGAGGTTTGTTCTGGAGCAGGAAAAAATTGAATTTGATGTTGCTGCGCTTGCGTTGCTGGCGCGCGCGGCGCAGGGAAGCATGCGCGATGCGTTGAGCCTGCTTGACCAGGCGATTGCCTATTCCGGTTGTAAGGTTGATGAGACGACAGTCTTTACTATGCTGGGTGCGATTGACCAGGGTTACTTGTATGACCTTTTGCAAAAGTTGCTGGAGCAGGATGGAGCAGGCCTGATGCAGATTGCCGGTTCCATGCAAAGCCGTAGCCTTGCGCTGGATGCTGCCTTGCAGGAGCTGGCGACGTTGCTGCACCGCATTGCCCTTGCGCAGACAGTACCGCAAGCGATCGCAGAGGACGAGCCGGAACGGGAGCGGTTACTCGGGTTTGCCCGAAGTTTTAGCCCGGAGGAAATCCAGTTGTATTACCAGATTGCGATCCATGGTCGCAGCGAGATTGAACTGGCCCCCGATGAATATGCAGGCTTTACCATGACATTGTTGCGCATGCTGGCGTTTATGCCAACGGGTACCAGAGGGATGCCGGAGCATTCAGGGACGCAGAGGCAGGGTGCATTGCAGCAGGCGACGGGTCCAGTGCTGTCCGCCGCGGATACTGCGGTGCAGCAATCGCCACCTGCGGGTATTGTTTCGGATTCCAGTCACGTACCGGGGTCGATTGCGTCTATTTCTGACTGGAGTGCGCTGGTGGCGCAGCTGAACATTCAGGGGATGGCGCGTGAACTGGCAAAGCATTGCACGCTGGAAAAATTTTCGGACGGACAGCTTGTTTTAATGCTGGTACCACAGCACAAGCATTTGCTGTCCAACAAAACCGCCCAGGAAAAATTGCAGGCCGCTCTGGTGGAATATTTTGGCCAGGCAGTTCGTTTGCAGGTTCTGGCTGGCACACGCAATGAAGACACTCCGGCTGAAATAGAGCAACAGGCCAAACAGAAGCTGCAGCGGCAAGCGGTGGATGCCATTATGCAAGATCCCTTCGTTAGAGAGGCTCAGGCGCAATTGGACGCACAACTACTGGAAGATACAATTAAACCAATACAATAACCGTATGAGGAAGCTGATATGATGAAAGGTGGATTGGCTGGGATGATGAAACAGGCCCAGCAGATGCAGCAGAACATGAAGAAAGCACAGGATGAGCTGGCCACAATCGAGGTGGAGGGCCAGGCAGGGTCCGGCATGGTGAAAGTCGTGGTGACTTGTGCATATGACGTGCGTCGGATTTTACTGGATGATAGCCTGCTTTCTGAAGACAAGGAAATGCTGGAGGATTTGATCGTGGCAGCAATGAACGATGCGATGAAGCAGGTTTCTGTTGTTACCCAGCAAAAAATGGGTGGATTTACATCGGGCCTGAATTTGCCGCCCGGGCTGAACCTCCCATTCTGATTTTCCGGATGCGTTGAGTTTGGCAATGAATACGCCTTCCGCTCTGGAAGAAATGATGGCTGCTTTGCGCTGTTTGCCAGGTGTCGGGCCGAAATCCGCGCAGCGGATGGCCTATCATTTGCTGCAACGAGACAAATCGGGGGCGTTGCGGCTTGCGCAAGCGCTTGCCCGGGCGGTCGAGCGCATCCATCATTGCGTGAAATGCAACAACTATGCAGAGGAAGAAATTTGCTCCCTGTGCCGTTCGCTTAAGCGTGATGCAGGCTTGTTGTGTGTCGTTGAAATGCCTGCGGACCTGCTGATGATGGAACAGGCGCAGTGCTACCGGGGCATGTATTTTGTGCTGATGGGACGATTGTCTCCACTGGATGGAGTCGGCCCGCGAGATTTGCCCCTGGATCGGCTGTTGAGACGTGCGCAGGAAAATATTGGGGAAGTAATCCTCGCGACCAATTTCACGGTGGAAGGGGATGCAACCGCGCACTATATTTCTACCCTGCTGGCCGCACAGGGCATTAAAGTCTCGCGAATTGCGCGGGGGTTGCCGGTTGGCGGAGAACTGGAATATGTAGACAGCGGAACTTTGGCGCAGGCTGTGCTGGAAAGACGGGTGGTTACGGGGTGAGCGGGCAAGTGAAACAAGATGAACAGCAAGGCGAGCGTCTGCAGAAGGTTTTGGCGCAGGCCGGGCTGGGTTCGCGACGCGCGATGGAAGAATGGATAGCCGCAGGTCTCGTTACAGTGAACGGGGTGGTGGCACAGCTGGGTACGCGGGTGCATGAAGGGGATGTGGTTCGTGCCAACAGACGCACCATTCCGATCAAAACCCCTGGCAGCGATTTGCCGCGGGTACTGCTCTATCATAAACAGGAAGGTGAGATTGTCAGCCGGGAAGACCCGGAACATCGTACCACTGTGTTCGATCAATTGCCCAGGTTGCGTGGCATGAAGTGGATTGCCATCGGGCGGCTGGATTTCAATACCAGCGGGTTATTGATTTTCACCACATCCGGTGATCTGGCCAACCGTCTGATGCACCCGAGATTTCAGGTAGAACGGGAATATGCGGTGCGCGTTCAGGGAAGAATGGGTGACGAACGGATGAGGCAAATGCTCGAGGAAGGAATCGAGCTTGAGGATGGCCCAATAAAATTCGAAAAGCTGACCGACGAGGGAGGCGAGGGATACAACCACTGGTATCGCGTGATGTTGAAGGAAGGAAGAAATCGAATTGTGCGCCGTACTTTTGAGGCGTTGGGATTGACCGTCAGCCGTTTGATTCGCGTGCGCTATGGCATAGTCAACCTTCCTCCGCGCCTGAAGCGGGGCGCGCTGTTGGAACTTGAACCGGGAGAGGTTTCGAAAGTTCTTGACTGGGCAGGGATGCAAATGCAGCCTGTCCATAAAAAACAGGCTGCCCCTGGGAAAGGTAATTTCGAAAAAACCCGAAACAGGCCTGTGAAAGCAGGAAGCGCCAGAAAAACTGCCCACCTTTCTAGGGAAAAAACTGCCGGTCCCTCTGGGAAAAAAACTGGCGTGCATGCCGGAAAAAAGGCTACAACCCAGGGAGCAGGGCTGCCAAGGAACTATAAACGTTAACGGGTAGTTGCTGAGATTCTTTACTATCCGGATCAGGCCATGCAAATAGCAGTTTATGCAGCGTCAATTTAATCTTCAGCCTTCGAGATTTCTTGCGGTCGCGTTGTTGCTTTCTCATGGCGCTGCACTGGTAGTGCTGGGAGTATTGGCAATGCCTTTGTGGCTAAAAGCGTTGCTAATCCTGCTTGTTCTGGCCAGTCTGTTTTATTACATGCGGCAAGAGGCATGGCTGTCTGTAGGGTCCTCTAACAGACAGTTGGTAATGGAAGGAGACCAGCTATTGCTGATCGGATGCAATGGCGATCAAATGCATGTCCGGATACTGGCCGATAGCCTGGTTACGCCTTTTCTTACGGTACTGGTTGTTTTGCCGCACGGTGCAAATTTTACTCGCAGCATCGTGATTATGCCGGACAGCCTGGATGCAGAATCTTTCCGGCGCTTGAGAGTTTGGCTCAAGTGGGGAAATGCAGGATTTGGAAATGTACCCTAGGCGTTTGGAATAAACACGGTTGGAACAGCCATGGGAAGGGTTCCGGGATAATCCTTGCTGTAATGCAATCCTCGGCTTTCGTGCCGGGATAATGCACTTTGCACAATGAGGTCGGCAGTCAGCACGAGGTTGCGTAACTCCAGCAAATCCGAACTGACATGGAAATTCGCATAATATTCGTAAATTTCTTCATGCAGAAGGCGGATGCGGTGTTGCGCCCGTTCCAGTCTTTTCGTAGTTCGAACAATCCCGACATAGTCCCACATGAACTGGCGTAATTCAGCCCAGTTATGAGAAATAATGATGTCTTCATCCGCATCGGTTACCAGGCTTTCATCCCATTGTGGCAGCTGAATGGACGGGCCGGGCGGGGTGGCAAGTATGCTGTGCGCGGCGGCATTGGAAAAGACCATGCACTCCAGCAGAGAATTGCTTGCCAGGCGGTTTGCACCATGCAAGCCGGTGCAGGCGGTTTCGCCCACTGCGTACAGATTGGGCACGTCGGTACGCCCGTGCAGGTCGGTTACGATGCCGCCGCAGATATAGTGTGCTGCTGGTACCACCGGTATGGGCTGGCGTGCCATGTCAATGCCCAGAGACAGGCAGCGTGAATAGATAGTAGGAAAGTGCTCCTGCAGGAAGTGGAGTGGCTGATGCGAAATGTCGAGATATACACAATCCAGCCCGCGCTTTTTCATTTCAAAATCTATGGCGCGTGCGACGATGTCCCGAGGTGCCAGTTCTGCACGGTCATCGTGTGCAGGCATGAACCTTGTGCCGTCAGGCAGTTTCAGGATGCCTCCTTCACCACGAACTGCTTCGGAGATCAGGAAAGATTTTGCATGCGGGTGATAGAGGCAGGTTGGATGAAACTGGATGAATTCCATATTGGAAACGCGGCAGCCGGCGCGCCAGCCCATCGCGATACCGTCGCCGGTGGCCGTATCCGGATTCGTCGTATATAGATATACCTTTCCGGCACCGCCGGTGGCCAGGATGGTGTCATGTGCGGCGATGGTAATCACTTCACCAGTCAGGCAGTTGAGAGCGTAGGCACCATAGCACTGGTTATGCCGGTGGCCGAGTTTTTTTCCGGTGATCAGGTCAATGGCAATATGTTGTTCCAGCAGGGTGATGTTGGGGTGCGCGATAACCTTGGAAGCCAATGTTTCCTGCACGGCATGTCCTGTTGCATCGGCGGCGTGAATGATGCGCCGGTGGCTGTGACCGCCTTCGCGTGTAAGATGGTAGCCGGAATCGGTGCTGGCATCTCTTGAGAACGGAACCCCTTGCGCAATGAGCCAGTCAATTGCCGGTCTGGCATGCTCGATTACATAGCTTGCGGTGGTTGGATCGCAGAGGCCATCGCCTGCGGTCAGTGTATCCTGGATATGTTCGTTCAGCGAGTCTTCTTTGGAAAGTACGGCAGCGATCCCCCCCTGTGCCAGAACGCTGGCTCCCTCCAGCAGGGATTTTTTGGTGATGACGGCGACTTTTCTCTGGCTGGCAAGCTTTAATGCAAGGGAAAGTCCTGCCAGGCCGCTGCCTATAATCAAAACATCAAATTGAGGCATGCTGGCCATCCGTTCGGTAATGTACTCTGAAAGCAAAAGGTTCGTTCCATTCCTGAAAAAAATCTGAAACAAACCTGAAATTCATATTGTCATCAAATGCGAACTATAGCAAATCTGGTCTGCCATGAGGGAAATGGCCTTACACTAGGAACTAATTACGCAATTTCTTGACTAATTTTTTGAATGGGACTGACTCTGTTCTTCACTCCGGTTATACTGACAAGTAGTCTTTGGTTCGGCATGATTAAACTTAGGGTTGAAGAATGAGTGAGAGGGAAGTCGATCAGCAGCTGGTCGATCGCGTGCAGCGTGGGGACAAACATGCCTTTGAATTGCTGGTTGCCAAGTACCAGCGTCGGTTGGCACGGTTGATTTCGCGCTTTGTGCGCGATTCAGTCGAGATTGAGGACCTTACCCAGGAAGCCTTCATAAAGGCTTATCGCGCTTTGCCAACCTTTCGCGGTGACAGTGCATTCTATACCTGGCTGTACAGGATCGGCATTAATACTGCGAAAAACTATTTGCTGGCGCAAAAGAGAAAGGCTCCAACCACAACCGTTTTCGATGCCGAGGAATCGGAAGGTTTTGAGGATGCCGGGTTGCTGCATGAAGTGAGCACACCTGAAAACGAGTTGATGAGCAAACAAGTGGTGGATGTAGTGAACTCATCCTTGCAGGACTTGCCTGATGATTTGCGTATCGCACTGACTTTGCGGGAAATCGAGGAAATGAGCTATGAAGAAATCGCAGCCATGATGAATTGCCCCATCGGGACCGTGCGTTCCCGTATTTTCAGGGCGAGGGAAGCAATAGCAGCCAATCTGCGCCCATTGCTGGGTACTAGTAAAGATAAAAGGTGGTAATAATGAAGCAGGAAATTTCAGCGCTGATGGATGGTGAACTGCCCGAAGAGGATGCCAATGCCATATTTGATAAGTTGAAACGAAACCCGGAGGCGCATGAAGAATGGGCAACTTACCATCTGATCAGTGAAGTGCTGCGGCAGCCTGATCGTGTGCAAACCAATATTCATATGGCAATACGAGATCGCTTGCAGGATGAACCCACCGTGCTCGCACCCCCTAGTCGCCCCCGTCAGGATTCCAGATGGTTTGCCTTGTCTGCAGCGGCATCTGTTATGGCGTTCACGTTTGCAGCCTGGTTGCTGATACAGAACGGATCAGAACCCACCCGGACGACAATCGCGTTGCATCAGTCCACTGTTGCGGATTCCACCGCGAACAGTGTGGATGATTATCTGAGGGCACACCAGGAGGTTTCGCCCAGCCTGGATGTATATAGCATGAATTCATACGTTCATACTGCAGTGCCGCACCATCAAGGGGATCAATAGGCATGAAGGCGAGATTAGCGCTGGCAGTCGTGATGTTTACTGCCGCGTTTCCGGCGTTCTCAGACAATGACGCCCAGAGTGACATGGATTGGCTGCAGATCAGTGCGGTTGCCGCACGCCAGACTGATTACACTGGAATTTTTGTTTATCAGTACGGTAATCATATACAGACAGCACGTATTACGCATGTTGCCGACCAGCATGGTGAGCATGAGAAGCTGGAAAGTCTGGATGGCCCCCGTCGCGAATTTATTCGTAGAAACAATGATGCCTGGTGGAATCTAGGTGACCAGAAACCCATACAGGTAGAAAAGCAATATAGCGGCAAAAGGTTTCCCGACCTGTTACCGGAACAACTCTCCGCGCTGAATGAAAATTACCGGATTCGTGCTGCCGAGCAGGCACGTATTGCAGGCTTTGATACCCAGGCCGTAATTTTTCAACCTAAAGACAGTTTGCGTTACATTCATAAAATCTGGATTCACAGGGATTCCGGGCTTCTGATGAAAGCTGCTGTATTTGATGGTCGCAGCAAGCAGAAGGTTGAGCAATATACTTTCATTCAGCTAAGGATAGGCAGAGAGGCAGATTCTAGTCAGGCGGTTCAGATGCAGCCCCCCGTTCCTGCTGAGCAAAAAACCTTGATGTCAGTTTCGTCCGACCCGGGCATGCCGGCTGCAACCACTGGGTGGAAAGTGACTTTTCTGCCTACCGGTTTTAAAAAGATAACGGAAATGCGCCGATCTCTACATGGTAAGAATGCCAGTGCGATTCATTTCGCATTTTCTGACGGATTGGCCGGTATTTCCGTCTTTATTGAAGCGCTGGAAAATATATCCAATAGCAAGTTGGGTCTTTTCAGCCGCGGAGCAGTTCATGTATACAGCAAAGTTAAAGGCGATTTTCTGGTGACGGTGGTGGGTGAAGTGCCTCCCCGTACGGTGATGCAGGTAATGGATTCAGTTCGATATACAGGTCAGTAAATTTCTCCCGGCAATGAACATGCCGGAGTGCTCATCATTCAATTCAATTTAATCCGGTTCCAGTTCATTGTTGCTTCTTTCTGCGCACAGGCAAGTCTTTCCGGGCAGCAGCCCTGCTAAAAATGATTCTGATGGGTAAAACGAACGAAATGTATCCATGGCAAGCCGAACTGTGGCAGCGCTGGATGGAGTTGCGCAGACGGTCGCCACATGCAATGCTGCTGAAAGGTCCGCCGGGAGTAGGCAAGCTTGATTTTTCAATGCATATCGCCCGTTCCCTGCTGTGCAATAATTCACGGCATGATGGGTCTGCATGCCAAGAATGTGCCTCCTGTCACTGGTTTGAACAGGGAACGCATCCCGATTTTAGCCTGTTGCTGCCCAGTGCACTTTCCGCTGAAATTCAGGAAGCCAGCGAAACTAGGGTTGCTCCCAGTGTTAAAAACTGGACACGGGGAGTTGCTGACGAAGCGCTGGAAGAACAACAGAAGAAAGGAAAAAAACCAGGCAAGGAAATTTCTGTCCAGCAGATTCGTTCCATTTCTGGGCTCGCTACCCTGTCCAGCCATCAGGGTGGGCAGCGGGTAGTGCTGATTTATCCTGCAGAGTCCATGAATCTGAATGCAGCGAATGCATTGCTTAAAACTCTGGAGGAACCGCCCGGGAGGATGATGATGATTCTGGTCAGTCACAGGGCACAGCAATTGCTTCCAACGATCGTGAGTCGCTGCCTGACCTTGGTGGCAGCAACACCAGAGCCTGAAGTCAGTGCTTCCTGGTTGCGGCAGCAGGGGTATGAAAATCCTGAAGCTATTCTGGCACGGGCCGGATTTTCTCCGCTGCTCGCTGTTCGCCTGGCTGAAAGGGATGCAGGGGCGGAGGAGTACAGAATCTTTCTGCAGGAAATCCGGCAGCCTTACAGATTGGATGTGTTTTCTCTTGCCGAAAAATTGCAGCGCATTGAGCCGGTGCATGTCATTCATTGGTTGCAGCAATGGTGTTACGATCTGGGAAGCGCAAAGCTCACAGGTGAGGTTAGATATCATACGGATATCAAGGAACATTTAATAAACTTATCCAGCAAGGTCGGAATGTTTGATCTGCTCACTTTTCAGGGCAGGCTGATTACTGCAAGGCGCGAGGCATTGCATCCGCTAAACCCGAAATTGCTGTTTGAGTCGATATTGATGTCTTACCGGGGAATGATGCTGGGTGCATCGACAGGCTCGGCAGGATAATGTCTGGTAACATTTTAATCCTATAATAATTAATCAAACCATCATGTTCATAGATTCGCATTGCCATATTAATTTTCCGGAACTTGCTTCCATGCTTGGCGAAGTCCTGGAAAACATGCGTCAGAATGAAATTTCTCATGCGCTGTGCGTTTCGGTTAATCTGGAGCGATTTCATGAAGTGCAACAGATTGCAGAAAAATATGAGCATATTTACGCTTCGGTTGGTGTACACCCGGACCATGAGGCGGATGCAGAACCCACACAGGCAGGGTTGGTCCATCTGGCTAAGCATTCCAAGGTGGTTGCTATCGGAGAAACCGGGCTCGATTATTTTCGTCTGAAGGGAGATTTGGAATGGCAGCGTATGCGGTTCCGCACCCATATTCGCGCAGCACGTGAAATTCGCAAACCATTAATTATCCATACCAGGGAAGCGGCACAGGATACTCTACGCATCATGGCTGAAGAAAATGCAGCGGATATAGGTGGTGTGATGCACTGTTTTACGGAAAGTCTGGAAGTTGCCCTGGCAGCGATTGAAATGAATTTTTATATTTCTTTTTCTGGGATAGTCACTTTCAAAAATGCGGTTACCCTGAAGGAAGTGGCACGCAAGATTCCATTAGATCGAATATTGATTGAAACGGATTCCCCCTATCTTGCTCCGGTGCCTTTTCGCGGAAAACTCAACCAGCCTGCTTATGTAAAGCATGTGGCCGAAGAAATTGCCAGGTTGCGTGGCATGGATCTTTCCGAGATTGGCTGCTCAACTTCAGAAAATTTTCATCGCTTGTTTCTGGGTTCGTGCAGCTGATGCTGTCGGTTCCGGCAGAGGGCCAGGCGTATGCAGCAGTCGACCTGGTATCAGGAATCCACCGGGTATTTTGCTGATTTAAACTAAGAGGCTGAGTGTTATCGCATTGCATGCCGGATTGCCTAGGGGTTGGCTCCAGCCCGCGAATTGTTACATAAGATTGTCTGAACCATCATGTGAGTCACGGACCGGAAGTTTGAAGGCTGATTTTTTGATTATTGGGGGCGGAATTGCAGGCCTCTCCACTGCCCAGTGTTTGCTGCAAAAAGGGGCGTCCGTAACCCTACTGGAGCGTGGTATAACCGGCCAGGAAGCTTCGTGGGCAGGGGGAGGAATCCTGTCGCCTTTATTCCCATGGGATTATTCCGATGATGTGACCCGCCTGACCAGTCGTGGTGCAAGCCTTTTCCCTGCATGGACCCGGGAAATGCATGAACTGACGGGTATTGATCCTGAATATGATGTCTGCGGAATGCTGGCGCTACCCCCGTTTGACGCGCTGGCGGCATTGCAATGGTGCGGGAAGCGCCATCATTCTTCATGGAAAAGGGCTGATACTGCCAGTCATGAGCTGCATGGGCAGGAGGGCGCAATTTTTCTGGATGACGTTGCCCAGGTACGCAACCCCCGGTTGTTGCGTGCATTGCGGGCACATGTGGTTGCCCTTGGCGCACGTATTGTCGAGCAATGCACTGTGAACGAAATTGAAACAGCCAAAGAGAATGTCATTTCACTCAGCACATCGGGCGGTAAGGCTTCAGCGCACGCTTATATTGTTACTGCCGGGGCATGGAGCAAGGAAATATTAGGGCGGCTTGCGTTACGGCTGGAGATTAAACCGGTTCGCGGGCAAATGCTGCTGTTCAAATTTGACAGGATGCCGCTTGGCCATATTGTAGTCCAGGAGGATTTATACCTGATTCCGCGCCGAGACGGGCATGTACTGGTAGGCAGCACACTTGAGGATGTGGGTTTTGACCGAAATATAACCATGGAAGTCCGGGCAATGCTTTGGAAACGTGCACAAAAGGTGCTGCCTTCCCTGAAGGGGAGACAGCCGGTGCAGCATTGGGCAGGGCTGCGACCCGCATCTCCGCGAAATATTCCAACTATTGGTCGCCATCCTGAGCTGAAAAACCTGTATCTGAACAGCGGGCATTTCCGTTATGGCGTGACCATGGCTCCGGCCGCTGCCGAGATTCTTTGCAATGAGCTCTTCGGCCTGCCGCAACCGTTTGATATTACCCCATACCGGTCAGGTTGGGGCGTCTGAAGGTGCTCGTTCCTGATTCGGAGAAACGACTCGGGCAGGTGTTGGAAAAGACTGGGTGAAGTCTGTGCGGATTGCTATTGTGCTGTTTCCTGCAGTTGATCCAGGATTGCCGGGTTTTCGAGGGTCGATGTGTCCTGCGTGATTTTTTGTCCTGTTGCAATGGAGCGTAATAAACGCCGCATGATTTTTCCGGAGCGGGTCTTGGGAAGATTATCGCCAAAACGGATTTCATCCGGTTTGGCGATCGGACCGAGGTGGGTTCCCACCCAGTTGCGCAGTTCATCGGAAATTTGCTGCGCTTCTGCGTTCCCAGGGCGCGATCCTTTCAGCACCACAAAAGCTACAATGGATTCTCCCTTGATATCATGCGGTTTGCCAACTACAGCGGCTTCTGCTACCAGAGGATTGGATGCCAGTACAGCTTCGATCTCTCTGGTGCCCAGACGATGGCCGGATACCTTGAGTACGTCGTCAATGCGCCCCATGATCCAGAAGTAACCGTCTTCATCCTGGTGTGCAGAATCTCCTGCCAGATAGGCACCTTTCATATTCTCCGGGAAATATCCCTTGCGATAGCGTTCGTCATTACCCCAAATGGTGCGAATTTGCGAAGGGAAAGGGCGCTGGATGACCAAAAATCCTTTGTGCTGGCCTTGCACCCGTTCGCCGTCCTCGTTGACGATGGCTGCCAGGATGCCGGGCAAGGGCAGGGTGCACGAACCGGGTTTGGCCGCAACTGCCCCAGGGAGTGGGGCAATCATGTGACAACCAGTTTCGGTTTGCCACCAGGTATCCACCACAGGGCAGCGTGATTTGCCAACCTGCGTGTAATACCATACCCAGGCAGCCGGGTTGATGGGCTCTCCCACGGTACCGAGCAGGCGCAGGCTGGAAAGGTTGTATTGCCCGGGCAGGTCTCCTCCCAGTTTGATCAGTGCACGAATGGCGGTCGGAGCAGTATAGAATGTGGTGACCTGATGATCCTGTATCATTTTCCAGAAACGACCGGCATCCGGCCAGGTAGGTACGCCCTCGAATATCACCTGGGTTGCTCCGACTGCCAGCGGACCGTAGGCAACGTAACTGTGGCCGGTGATCCAGCCCACATCTGCGGTGCACCAGAAAATATCCGATGGCTTGTAATCAAATACCCATTGCATGGAAATAATGGCGCCAAGCAGGTATCCGCCGCTCGAATGCTGGACTCCTTTTGGCTTCCCGGTAGAACCGGAAGTATAGAGTATGAACAAAGGGTGTTCCGAACCTACCCATTCCGGTTCGCAAGTAAAGGCATGAGGGGTGGTCAGATCATGCCACCACAGGTCATGTTTCGTATTCCACGGTATTTCGTTCCCTGCGCGCCGATAAACAATCACGCTATGAACGGTTTCGCAGCCACCCATCCCAAGCGCTTCATCGATGACAGTTTTAAGCGGCAACATCTTGCCGCCGCGGAACTGACCATCCGCGGTAATCACGGCACATGCCTGGGCATCCTCGATGCGTTCGTTCAGGCTTAAAGAGGAAAAGCCACCAAAAACAACCGAATGAATGGCGCCAATGCGTGCACAGGCCTGCATAGCCACCACTGCCTCAATGCTCATCGGCATGTATATGATTACGCGGTCTCCTGGCTGTATGTTGCGCGACTTCAGAGCATTGGCAAATTGACATACACGGGCATGTAGTTCGCGATAATTTACCCTGGTTACCTCTCCGTTGTCGGCTTCAAAAATCAGCGCAGTCTTTTCCGGATGGGTTGTCAGGTGTCTGTCCAGGCAGTTATAGGAAACATTCAGCTTGCCATCTTCAAACCACTGGTAAAACGGCGCATGGTTCTCATTTAAAATCGTGCGGAATGGTTGGTTCCATGCGATATGTTCGCGTGCCAGCCTGGCCCAGAATCCTTCATAATCTTCCGAAGCTTCCCTGCATAAGGCCTGGTATGCATCCAGACCGGAAATGTTTGCCTGCCGGATGAAGGCATCGGAAGGAGGATAGATAAGAGCTTCGTGCAGGTCGGCCTGGTTGGGGTCATGAATAGGCATAATTCACTTTCAGAAAAATAATTTTTTGCGTAGAGTCCAGATTTTAGAGAATGAATGGATTGTGATCCTTGAATGCAACAGGCTGATTTAAAATCCCGAACTCATCGGGGGATAGTGTCCTGTATTATGGTCCGGTTTGCTGCCGTTTCATTGGGTTGTCCATATTCTTCCTGCTGGAAAAAGATGGAAAATGAATAATGAAATCCTGCATGTCTTGGGCACGTCAAAAGCAGATTGTATTCAAGAATTTTGTATTTGTAATAGTAGCCCCGGTCTAGCTGGCAAGGATCATTTGTTCCAGCTTGGCTTTTTTTTCAGACAGTTCCTGCAGGATTTTTTCTGCCAGATCTCCCAGGGGGTTGCCGCCTCGCGTTTCTGCTCTTTCAATGGTAACTTTCATTTTATAGAGATCAGACTGCTTCCTGCCGCGCAGTTCGTCCTGAATTTCTTCAAGGCGTCGACGCAATTCTCCGGTCCGGCGAACAACCTGAAGAGTCTGTAGTTCCACGCCAAGATCAGGGATTTCATCGGGACTTTCTACTTCCTGCATTCCGCTTCCCGGGATAAAATCCAGTACCAGTTTTTCAATGGCTTGCTGATCGCCACGTTCGTAGGCAAGGTTCAGCTTGATCATGAATCCGTGGCGACGCTGACGATCCGGCTCCGTACTGGCACGGTCTGGGTGCATCATCATGGCGGCGCGCCGGAATGCCTGCTTGAGCTCCGGGGTAATCACCAGAGGGGGAGGGGGCTGTGCTTCGATCAGGCCAGCTTCTTCGGCAGACTTGCGTGCCTGTTGCCGAGTGCCTTCGGCATGGGCTTGAGCGAATGCGTCATCCGGGGTAAGGCCCGCCAGAAAGCTGGCAATTTGAGCTTCCAGATCATCCAGCTGTGCGTACAGCCGCCCGACCGTATCATAATAGCGTCGCTGGAACTGTGCGGTTTCTACTTTTACTGTTTCCAGCTCCAGTTCAGCTGAAATAACCTGCTCGCCAAGATCGCGCTGTTCCTGCACCAGACGCGGAAGCTCCTGTTCCAGTGATGGTCTCATTCTTCAGGCGTGTCCCAGCTCAAAGTAAATTCCTTCAGGCGTTCCCATGCAGCCGGATCGACCTGATCCCGTGTTCCGATTCCTAGCGCCTTTAAGTGCTCCAGGGCCCGGGTTTCTCCCTGCTGGGCTGCCTTGCGATACCAGTATACAGCCTGGTGCTCATTCTGTTCGGTTCCCAGTCCATGGCTATACATCCATCCTGTATGGAACTGTGCTTCAGCCTGCCCTTGTTCTGCTGCCTTGCGGAACCATAGCATGGCTTCCTGGTGGTTCTGTTCAACGCCCTGGCCGATGCTGTACATCATGCCGGTTGTATATTGTGCCTGGACATCTCCCTGTTCTGCTGCCTTGCAAAACCAGAAAATGGCTTGCTGGTCATCTTGTGTCACACCCAGTCCGTTATTGTAGAGATACCCAAGGTGCAGTTGGGCCTGGGCAAGATTTTGTTCCGCAGCCTTGCCATACCAGAATGCCGCCTTTGGGTAATCCTGGCGGGTGCCCTGTCCTTTTTCATACAGGCTACCCAGATGGAACTGGGCTTCGGCATGTCCCTGTTCAGCTACCTTTTCATACCAGTGAAAAGCCTGCTCGAAATCCTGGGTAACGCCGCGTCCCTTGGCACAATAGTTTGCCATTGCGTACTGCGCACGCAGGTGTCCCTGCCGGGCAGCCTTGCCATACCAGTATGCGGCTTCCTGGTAATCATACGGAACGCCCTGACCCTTGTCATACAAATTGCCAAGCGCAAATTGTGCCTGTGCGTTCTCTTGTTCCGCGGCTTTCAGGAACCAGAATCGGGCCTGCTGTGGATCCTGCGTGATCAACTGTCCGCTGTTATGCATGGCACCCAGATTGAATTGCGCCCGTGCTAGTCCTTGTTGTGCTGCCAGCTGATACCAGGCAGAAGCCTGTTCATAGTCTCGATCTATTCCCTGACCGTGCTCGAACATATACCCAAGGGAAAGCTGCGCCCAGGCATTTCCCTGTTCCGCTCCCATCCGATACCAGAAGGCTGCCTGCTTGTAGTCCTGCGGCACGCCGTTACCGCAGTAGTATAGAGTTCCCAAAGCATACTGCGCCCGGGTATGTCCCTGTTCTGCTGCCTGGATATACCAAGATACGGCCTGCTGGTAATCTTGCATAACCCCTTGTCCGTTCTGGTACAAGGCAGCCAGGTTATACCGGGCCTGCGCCAGTCCCTTTTCCGCTGCTTTCTGATACCAGTAAAGCGCCTGTGCATAATCGGTCTCGATTACTTCTCCAAGCCAGTACAATCTTCCCAGGTCGTTCCATATTTCAGGGTCTTCCATATCCTGGCGGGCAGTGCACCATTCCAGCGCCAGTTTTGCGTAGTGCCGGGCTTTTTCCACATGGGCCGGGAAGCTTCTGCCGCCGCTGTAAAAAAGCGATAATGGGAAATAGGCTTTCCCGTATTCGTGGTCGGCCAGCTCATGGAAAGCAGCCAGCGTTTCCTGCAGGTCGTCCAGATTTTTCTGCGTCCATACGGCGTTAAAACCTGTTTTATCTCCAAGTTCAATAAGATGGTCATGCGTTTCCCGCGCACGTCGGTAAATCGATTCATGGTCTGCTGCGAGAACAGGGTCGTTCGTGCGCAAAACCGCTTCCATTCCCCGGGCGATCAGGCTATGCCCCTGTCCGGCATGCGCAACCACATCACTGGAGGACATTCTGACTGGAAGATGATTTGAGTCGGTCATAAAAAGGGATCCTTCGATTTCCATCCAGCAGGATGCGTAGACATGGATTGAAAATTTTCCATTTTACGCATCGTCGTCATCCAAATAGTTCACAAAGCGATTAGTCAGGTATACAGGGGGAAGAATTCCGGGAAGATTGCATAAAATGGTTCCGGATCAGTGCCGGGTTCTGTTCCCATGGTAGCAGGTTTGGTTCATTGCGCTGATCTCTGTAAGGGGATTACTGGTAAAAATCCACTAACCCTGTCTGGGTGTCATACATGCCTCCAACAATGGCTATCTGAAAATTCTCCAGCATTCCCCTAAGTACTTCACTTTTGTGTTTGATGTGGGTAATGGTTTCAAATACATTTTCTCTGGCAACATTTTCTACGAATTCCGAATTCTGGGAGTTGCGGTTGGTCGCAGGGTCGCGAACCCTTGCAACTGCAATCCGGAGCTTTTTGACCAGTGCGGTGAAATTGCCAAACTGGATGTTGTCGCATGCGCTTTTAATCGCGCCACAACCTGTATGTCCCAACACGACAATGATTTTCGCGCCGGCAACCTTGCAGGCGAATTCCATGCTGCCCAGAATGTCTTCGTCCGCTATGTTTCCTGCTATGCGGATACTGAACAGATCCCCCAGACCCTGATCAAAAATGAGCTCTGCAGAAGTTCTAGAATCGATGCAGCTAAGGATTACGGCAAATGGAAATTGTCCTTCGGATGTTTCAGACAATTGCTGCAGTAAGTCACGGTTCATATTGACATTTTGTGCAAAACGGGCATTCCCCTCCTTGAGAATCTGTAACGCCATTTCCGGCGTAAGATTTGCCTGGGTTTCTTTGGTATGCGTTCTCATTAAAAATCCCTGTAAAAAATGCCCTGAAATTTCTGATTGAAGGCAGATGAGTATCCTGTCTTGCCTAGACTTATTTTAGATAGGCAACATGACATTGTGAAGAAGCAGATCACATAATTTTTGGATAAACCGGATATGGCGGAAGATAGACAGTCAAACCTGAAGGGATATATTACCTGAATAATTCCGGATTGCATGAAATATCCTTCATTCCAGAGCATGCAATTCTGCAAACCGGTTTCTTCATTCACGGGAACGTGCGAAAGATGGGGTGGCATACTACAGTAACCAGGGCGGACAGATGCGCGGTCTGCAATGTGCTGGATTCAGTCATCGATTTGAATGACCTGACTGGAACAGAAAATAGCTGTCCATATCTTTCTGATATGCGCTGAACAGCAAACCGGTGAGTGCCAAGCTCACGATTTTCAGGAATTTGGCCGGGGTGGGCTGGCTGGGTGATTCCGTATCATGGAATCCTCTTTACACAGAAAGGTAAGCTACAATAGATTGGGATCGGTTCGTGCTGCTTCAGAAATATTGTAATAATAAGTTTACTACCAGGGAGGGGAATTTCATGTTAGCAAAGATACCTCAACAGGCTTTTAAGGATTTTGAGGGTGGGATGAAATGGATCGACCGCGGAGACTATGCCCAGGCAGCAGAATTGTTGAAGAAAGCGTCGGAACAGGGGCATGTGGATGCCCAGTTTTATTTGGCAGGACTGTATGCCGATGGTCAGGGGGTCAGGCAGGATTTCAAGCAGGCCATGCATTGGTATCGCAAAGTGGCGGATAAAGGCTTTGCCGAGGCTCAGTTCAACCTGGGTGTGATGTATTATAAAGGTCAGGGCGTCGAACAGGATTTTGAGCAGGCCAGGCAATGGTATCTCAAGGCTGCGGATAACGGAGACGCGCTGGCTCAGTATGCGCTGGGGCGCATGTATGAAAAAGGGGAAGGCGTTACACAGGATTATAAATACGCGTTTTCCTTGTATGAAAAAGCTGCAAACCAGGGAGTGGCACAGGCCCAGTATAAATTGGGGGTCATGTATGAAGAGGGCAACGGGGTGGTTCTGGATGAAGAGCAGGCTGCTTTCTGGTATGAGAAAGCTGCAAACCAGGACAATGTGCATGCGCAATTCAAGCTGGGGTACATGTATGACAATGGTATCGGCGTCCCCCAGGATACCCAGAAGGCCCTGTTCTGGTGGAACAAGGCTGCAGAACTGGGGGATACCGAGGCGCAGAGAAATCTGGGCGTCATGTATGACATGGGCCTGGGAGTTCCGAGGGATTACATCGAAGCGCACAAATGGCTCAGCATTTCCGGGGCGGGTGGCAAATGGTTCAAGGTTGCGGGCGAATGGATCAATAATATTTCCAGCCTGGATGACGATGAAGAGGTTGGCAGTGGATTGCGCGCCGTGGAACTATTCATGACACCGGAGCAGATTGCCGAAGCGCAGAGACGGGCCAGCGAGTGGATGAACAAACATAAAAAATAATCCCTGTGCATGTTCATCCGGAATGGAGTTCTCATGCTGGAACTTTTTGGGTTGTGCGGCTATGTATAATGCGGGCAGGATGAAACTGGAATGCAGACAGAAGGTAGCCTGCACTCATGTCCAGCTTGTTCGGAAAAGGAAAGATTTTCGTTGAAGGCTGGAGCAGGAATGTGCCCCCTTTCGGTGATTCAGGCAACTGTACCCGCCCAAGCATGCACTGTATGGAATTTCTCTGTTTTTTGGGCACTATGTGTGCCAGCGTACAGACGGAGTAAAACCGTTGCAGGAAACTGAATTGGAGGGAAGCAGCATAGTTTTTTCATGCGGCAGCTGTGAGTTTATGTACAGGAGGCGGGTTTCCGGCACCATGGCTTGAGTGCCGTGGTTCTTCCCATTATCAACCTACAGGAGGTCATCCATAATGAATCATTCAACCCCAAACCAGACAGAAGGTGCAGTGGCTGCCGCTGGTAACATGGCGCAGCGGACGGGTACGGCAGTCGGAAATGTTTTGGATGCAACCCGGTCTGCCGGAAGACAGGCGGGGGAGTTTGCAAGTACTGAAATGGCCAATCTGCGCGCTGATCTGGATGATTTGGTTGCGAACCTGCCCAGCCTGTCCGAAGGAGATGTCCACGAAGCCAAGGAAAGACTGATGGACAAAATTGCCGCGGCGAAGGAAGGTGCCAGGGAAGCGACAATCAACGCGCGCAGACACCTGCGCGAGGGAGTCGAAAGCTCCAGGGGGTATGTAAAGGAACATCCTTTACAGGCGGTTGGATATGCCGCTGCTATCGGCTTTCTGTTGGGATTGCTGGTCGCGCGGCGCTGACCGGTTTTCCGGGGTGGCGCTCGGGATAGCACTTGCATTCCTTAACCTGGTTAACTGTCATGTTTGAAAAAATCAAAAAAATTAAACTGCTTGGCTCGATGGCTCGTGATCGCATGGACGATTATAAGGAGCTGGTGCCGGTTCTGATGAAAGTCCAGTGGCATTACTTCAGCGCCCAGATCATCAGTTATGCATTGTTGTCTATTCTGGCATTGCTTGGTCTGGTCTTTCTGGGTGTGGCCATTATTGTCAGTTTCTGGGATACGGCATATCGTGTGGCATCCGCGTGGGCAGTCGTTGCCGTGTACGTGCTGGCAGCCTGTGGAATTTTTCTATCCTGTCAGGGCAGGACACGCCCGGCATCCCCTCTGGACACATTGCGCGCCGAACTGGACAAGGATGCGCAAATGGTAAAGGAAATGGTATGAGCAGGCACATCTCCCCGGAAGAGCAGCAACATATCCTCCTGGAGCGCATGGAGGAAAAAAGACGTCTCTATCGCGAAAATTTTTCCCAGCAGTTTCCTGCACCCCGAAGCTCGACCGCATTGCTGGCTCATCCGGAAGGGTTCCCGCGTAGCCATACTTTCAGGTTGATCATGCAGCATCCCTATCTGATCGGCTTGGGGCTGACTGCGGTCGTGATTCTGCTATCCAGCGGGAAAACAAGGGGATATGCAAGGGGCGCGATCGGTCGCATGCCGGGCTTGCTGGCTGGAAAACTTCGGTCGTTGCTCGTTCCGGCAGCACTGCGCTTTTTCCGTTCCTACCTCAAACGCTGACGCAACCCTGCGGGTTGCCAGTCCGGCCGGGATGTATGCGGACAATTGCTCCGGAACGCCCAGCCTGAATCCCAGCGTGAAAATCCTCCCGTTTTTCCTGGGCAGGTGTGAGGCTATTTTGCCTCATGCCCGGGAGGTTTCTGTTGTCTTAAATTCATGGATTTTGGTTGTCATCTGGTTTTAGGTTAGAATCCGCATCATTTTTGTTATCGGGGTATAGGAACTCGTGGCATTGATTATACAAAAATATGGCGGAACGTCTGTAGGCAGTCCAGAGCGCATTAAAAATGTGGTGCGGCGCGTGGCGAAATACAAATCGCTCGGTCATCAGGTGGTTGTAGTGGTTTCCGCCATGAGCGGAGAAACCAACCGCCTGATTGCCCTGGCAAAGGAAATGCAGGCGCACCCTGATCCGCGTGAACTGGATATGGTCGTTTCCACCGGGGAGCAGGTGACCATCGGGCTGTTGTCGATGGGCCTGATGGAAGCAGGGCTGAAGGCTAAAAGTTACACCGGCGCCCAGGTCAGGATTGTTACCGACAGTGCACACACCAAGGCGCGCATTTTAAGCATAGACGAACAGAATATCCGCAACGACCTGGCCAACGATATCATAGTCGTAGTGGCCGGTTTTCAGGGGGTGGATCAGCACGGGAACATTACGACCCTCGGGCGCGGAGGTTCCGATACCACCGGGGTGGCGATCGCTGCCGCACTGCGAGCGGACGAATGCCAGATCTACACAGATGTGGATGGTGTGTACACTACAGATCCCCGCATGGTGCCGGAAGCACGCCGTCTGAAGACCATCACCTTTGAAGAAATGCTGGAGATGGCCAGCCTCGGCTCCAAGGTTCTGCAACTCCGTTCCGTTGAATTTGCCGGGAAATACAAGGTCAAGCTGCGCGTGCTATCGAGTTTCGAGGAAGAAGGCGAAGGCACGCTGATCACTTTTGAGGAAAACGAAAAGATGGAACAGGCGATTATTTCAGGGATAGCCTTTAACCGTGATGAAGCAAAGATTACCGTGCGCGGGGTGCCGGACAGGCCGGGGATTGCTTATCAGATTCTGGGGCCGGTAAGTGAAGCCAATGTGGATGTGGATATGATCATTCAGAACATTGGCGTCGATGGCTCTACCGATTTTTCCTTTACGGTGCATCGCAATGAATTCTCCAAGGCCATGGACATCCTGAAAAATCAGGTACAGCCTCACGTCGGTGCAACCAATGTGGTTGGAGATGATAAGATTGCCAAAGTATCGGTAGTCGGGGTCGGCATGCGCTCGCACGTCGGCATCGCCAGTAAAATGTTCCGCACTCTGGCAGAAGAGGGCATCAACATTCAGATGATCTCCACTTCCGAAATCAAAATTTCCGTGGTGATCGATGAAAAATACCTGGAACTGGCCGTGCGCGTGCTGCACAAGGCATTCGATCTGGACCAGGAACCCATGTAGTAGCTTGACCTTTTGCATGGGTTTGAGTACACTTCATGATCTTTAGGAGAGATGGCCGAGTGGTCGAAGGTACTCCCCTGCTAAGGGAGCGTAGGGTTTATAGCCTTACCGAGGGTTCGAATCCCTCTCTCTCCGCCAGGAAGGAAGTTTGATGCAGTTAGTATGCGCCCGTAGCTCAGATGGATAGAGTACTTGGCTACGAACCAAGGGGTCGGGCGTTCGAATCGCTCCGGGCGCGCCAGTAAATCAAAGGGTTAGGCAGAAATGCTTAACCCTTTTTATTTCGTAATTCCGATTGGTGACACTTTTGGTGACACCTTTGCAAGATCCAGGTAATTCCGTGCAGTTTTCTCCATCACTCTCTGATGGATAGGGGCAGGTACAGTTCAGACAGATGGACCGACACCTTTGATTGGTATTGTGGATTTTCGGCTACCTAGCTGGAACAGCAAAAAACCAGGCTCATTGACCGGGTCGTCTACAAGTTAATCTGACCGAACGCAATTACCGTCCATGCATTCATGCCCGATTGTGTGGCGAAAAGTTTGTCATGGCATATCCGGGAGCCACTACCATTTCAATCGCTGACCCTGCCACAGAGTCCTTCAAATCCCCGCAAATTCCTGATCTCCATTTCAATGAATAGTGTTACACTATTCACATGAGTAAAGCCATATCCAAAACCCCTACCCGGGGCGGCCGTCGCGAAGGCGCGGGCCGCAAACCCGGTCTTGGGCCATGGGGAGAAAAAACCATCCCGGTCCGGATACCCGTCAGCCAGAAACAGAATGTCCTTGCCTTCCTGCACAGGCAGAAGGCCCAGCCCGTGACATCCCTGCCTGCAGAAGCCTTGCTTCCTGCAATTGAGCCGGTCCCTCTGTCGGTTCCTCTGTTCTCCAACCGCATTGCTGCCGGATTTCCTTCTCCTGCCGATGATTACATCGAAAACCGCCTGGATCTCAACGAATTACTGATCCGTAACCCCGCTGCCACCTTTTTCCTCAAGGTCAAAGGCCATTCCATGAAAAATGCCGGCATTTTCGATGGCGACACCATCGTGGTCGATCGCTCCATCGACATCCGTCATCACCACATCGTCGTGGCGGCGGTGGATGGCGAACTCACCGTCAAGCGGCTCTCGATGGAGCAGGGCAGGACGCGCCTGGTCGCCGAGAACCCGGAATTTCCCGATATCGAACTGAAGGAAGGGCAGGAACTGGTGATCTGGGGCGTCGTCACCAACGTCATTCACCCGGTAAAGTAACCATGCGCAGCATTGCGCTGATTGATGTCAACAACTTCTATGTCTCCTGCGAACGGGTGTTCAACCCGGCGCTCGAAGGCAAGCCTGTCATTGTCCTGTCCAACAATGACGGCTGTGCCGTGGCCCGCAGCAACGAAGCCAAGGCGCTCGGCATCCAGATGGGCACCCCCTGGTTCCAGCTGCGCGACCTGGCCCGGCAGCATGGCATCCTTGCCTTCTCCAGCAACTATCCCCTGTATGCCGACATGAGCAACCGGGTCATGACCATCCTTTCCCGGTTCTCCCCAGTACAGGAGATCTATTCCATCGATGAATGCTTCCTGGAACTCACCGGCATGCCCTTACCCCATTCTGCCATTGGCCGGGCCATCCAGAAGCGGGTCCGGCAATGGACCGGCCTGCCGGTCTGTGCCGGCATTGCCGCCACCAAAACCCTGGCCAAGCTGGCCAATCACCTCGCCAAGAAGCATCCCCGCTTCAACGGAGTCTGTGACCTGAATGCCCTGAACCCGGCAGAGCAGGAGGAATGGTTTACCTGCATCCCCGCAGGCGAGATCTGGGGCGTCGGCCGCAAGCTGGCTCCCAGGCTGGCCACAATTGGCATACACACGGCACAGGACCTGAGACAGGCCAACCCTGCCATGCTGCGTTCGCGTTTTGGCGTAGTGATGGAAAAGATCGTGCTGGAACTGAAGGGAGTCGCCTGCCTGGATCTCGAAACCCTGACTGAACCCAGACAACAGATCGTTTGCTCTCGTTCTTTCGGAATTCGGGTCAGTGATCTGCCCTCCCTGCAGGAGGCCATCAGCCTTTACGTGACCCGGGCAGCAGAAAAACTGCGCAGACAAAAATCACTGGCCGGATCGATCTCGGTTTTCCTGCAAACCAGCCTGCACCAAACAGAACCGCAATACGCCCCCAGCCTGTCCATCCCGCTACCGGTTTCGACCGATGACACCAGCCAGCTGATTAAAGCGGCTCTGTGGGGCCTGAAGCGAATATACCGCCCGGAAGTTCGTTACCAGAAGGCGGGAGTGATGCTGGCTGAACTGACTTCGAAAGCAGCCGTTCAGCAATGCCTGTTCTCTGCAACAACCCGCAAGGACCAATCCGAATCCCGCATGGCCGCACTGGACGGTATCAACCGCAAGATGGGCAAGAACACCTTGCGCTATGCATCCGAAGGCGTCACGCAGAACTGGAAAATGCGCTCGGGCAACAAGAGCCCGTGTTATACCACCAGCTGGAAGGAGATCGCGGTGGCGCGGTGTTAGGCGGATGATGGAATAAAATAATGTTCATTTTCCATGCATATCCCCGGGTTGGATAATGCTCATGCTGTGAGAAGATAGAGCCATCCACTGTGGTGCTGGTCAGAAATCGTGATTCTGAGCCAGAAAATTACCCAGCAATATAATTAACCAATACGATCAACCATCTTTATACAGCAATTGTAATGTTGGCAGTTTACAATCCATTCCTTGTTTTGACTGGATAACAGCGGTGCATACATGCTAGACGACATCAAGAAAACCCTGTGGGCCACGGCGGACAAGCTGCGCGCCAACATGGATGCAGCCGAGTACAAGCACCTAGTCCTTGGCCTGATCTTCGTTAAATTCATCTCCGACACCTTCGCAGCCCGTCGGGCGGAACTGAAGCGGCGATTGACAGACCCGCAAGATGAGTATTTCCTGCACGATGCGACTCCCGAACTGCTGGATGCAGAACTGGAAGACCGGGATTACTACAAGGAAGTGAATGTATTCTGGGTGCCGGAATCCGCCCGCTGGGAGATTCTTCGTGCCGCCGCCAAGCAACCGGATATCGGCAAGCGTATCGATGAAGCCCTGGTTTTCATTGAAACAGAAAACCCTAAGCTCAAGGGAATTCTGGACAAGCGCTACGCCCGTGCCCAGTTACCGGATGGCAAGCTGGGAGAACTGGTGGATCTGGTTTCCACGATCGGTTTTGGTGAAGATGCCGGACAGGCCCGTGATGTGCTGGGACAGGTGTATGAATACTTCCTTGGCCAGTTTGCCAGCGCGGAAGGCAAGAAAGGCGGCCAATTCTACACCCCGGCCAGCATCGTCAAAACTCTGGTCGCAGTTCTTGCCCCGCACCATGGCAAGGTATACGACCCTTGCTGTGGTTCCGGCGGCATGTTCGTTCAATCAGAGAAATTCATCGAATCCCATGGCGGCAGGCTGGGAGATGTCGCTATCTTCGGACAGGAATCCAATCCAACCACCTGGCGGCTGGCCGCCATGAATCTGGCTATCCGTGGCATAGACTTCAACCTTGGGCGGGAACCTGCCGACACCTTTACCCGCAACCAGCATCCGGACTTGCGCGCCGACTTCATCCTTGCCAACCCACCATTCAACGTCAGCGACTGGTGGCATGGCAGCCTGGAAGGCGACCCTCGCTGGGTCTATGGCACTCCGCCGCAGGGTAATGCCAACTATGCCTGGTTGCAGCACATGCTGCATCACCTGAAGCCGGGCGGCCGCGCCGGAATTGTATTGGCCAACGGCTCCATGAGTTCCAGCCAGAACAGCGAAGGCACGATACGCCAGGCCATGGTGGAAGCCGACGTGGTCGAAGTGATGATTGCCTTGCCCGGCCAGCTATTCTTCAACACCCAGATTCCTGCCTGCCTGTGGTTTCTCACCAAACAGAAAACCACCCGCAAGGGAGAAGTGCTGTTCATCGATGCCCGCAAACTCGGCAGCATGATCAGCCGGGTACAGTCAGAACTGACGGATGAAGTGATCGACCGTATTGCCGCTACCGTTGCTGCATGGCGCGGTGAATCCGGTGCTGGAGAGTATCAGGATATCCCCGGCTACTGCCGCAGTGTAAAACTGGCTGAAATTGCCGAACATGGGCATGTCCTGACTCCCGGACGTTATGTGGGTGCAGAGCTAGTGGAAGAGGACGATGAAGCCTTTTCTGACAAGATGCAGCGCCTCAGTGCCCAGTGGCGTGAGCAGCAAAAGGAAGCGCAACGGCTGGATGCGGTTATTGAGGCCAATCTGCAGAAGCTGGGGTTTTGAGGAGAGGAACGATGAACAGCGAGCAACTCAATATCACCCCCCTGGAGCGCGCCATCCAGCGTCTGGAGGAGGGATGGGCACGGTACCAGCTGGATACCAGCGATCTGCAAATTCGCGATGGCCTGATCCAGCGCTTTGAGTTCACCTATGAAATCAGCCACAAGATGCTCAAGCGTTATCTGGAGTTTGTATCACCCACGCCCGAACACTATGACGACATGGCCTTCCCGGATTTAATCCGATCCGGCAATGAGCAAGGCTTGTTGCTGGGTGACTGGCCAGTCTGGCGCAAGTATCGCGAGATGCGCTCCAAAACCAGCCACACCTACGACGAAGATACCGCCTTGATAGTGGTGGAGGGCATTCCCCGTTTTCTGGAAGAAGCTTGTTACCTGCGCGACCGGTTGCGGGAGCGCCTTGCATGAGTGACAGTGCGCCGCCCATCGACATTCTCCCCGAGCATTGGATCATCGTGCGCGACATATTGCGTAAGCATGTTCCGCAGTATACGGTCTGGGCGTTTGGTTCGCGGGCCAGGGGGGGCGCCAAGCCATTTTCCGACCTGGATTTGGCGATCCTTACCGAACAGCCTTTGCCGCTGGAGGTTAGTGCTGCGCTGGCCGAGGATTTTTCTGAATCCGACCTGCCGTACAAGGTCGATCTTGTCGATTGGGCCACGACCGGTGAGTCTTTCCGTCAGATCATCGAACGGGACAAGGTGGTGGTGCAGGAGGGATGAGAGATGGAGAATGATATTTTAGTATTTTTTGATTGTGCGGATGAAATTCGCAAAACAGTTTCACCTGAAAACGTAAGTGGATTCAAATACATTGGCTTGGAGCATATTGAGCAGGATACACTGCATTTGAATGGGTATGGTGCAGTTGAGGATGTATCAAGTGCAAAGGCTTTGTTCTCAAAAGGGGATATTTTATTTGGGAAACTTCGGCCTTACTTTAGAAAAGTAGTTCGCGCACCTTTTGATGGAGTTTGCTCAACAGATATCTGGATTGTTCGTGCAAAAAATGGAATTGATCAAGGCTTTCTTTATTATTGGATGGCTTCGCAAGAGTTTGTCAATTTCTCAATGCAGGGTTCCGAAGGAACCAAAATGCCCAGAGCAAAATGGGAGCATGTCGGGAAACATGTGATTCCTTTTTTTGATGAATCGGAACAACGCGCCATCGCCTACATCCTCAGCATACTGGACGACAAAATTGAACTGAACCTGCAGATGAATAAAACCCTCGAATCCATCGCCCAGGCCCTGTTCAAATCCTGGTTCATGGATTTCGACCCGGTACGTGCCAAGATGGAAGGCCGCGAACCGGAAGGCATGGATGCGGATACGGCTGCACTGTTTCCTGATGGCTTTGAGGAGTCGGAGTTGGGGTTGGTGCCGCGGGGGTGGAGGGTTGGAAAGGTCGAACAATTGCTGGAACTTGTTTATGGTAAAGCACTTAGAGCATCAGATAGAACTAGCGGATTTATACCGGTATATGGTTCTGGGGGTATTATTGGTTATCACAACAAAGCCTTGGTAGAAGAGCCTTCCATAGTGATTGGTAGAAAGGGGACAGTGGGCAGTCTCTATTGGGAGGATCAGCCATTTTTCCCGATTGATACGGTGTTCTATGTGAAATCAAACAAACCTTTGACATACTGTTTTTATCAGTTGCAAAGGTTGGGTTTAAATGAAATGAATACTGACGGTGCAGTTCCAGGATTAAATCGAGGCAATGTTTCTCGCTTACCCTTGATTTTTCCATTAAATGAAATAATTATAAAATTTGATGAAATTGTATTGCCATTACGGAATAAAATTTCCTCAAATTTAAAGCAAGTCCATGTTCTATCCACTCTCCGCGACACCCTACTCCCCCGCCTGATCTCCGGCCAGCTTCGCCTGCCAGAAGCCGAAGCCGCAATGGAAGCTGTTCTGACTTAAATGATCTGGATGATGTATATAAAAAACCCCATTTCTTCTATACATCACTGGTAACATGTATAGAAATATTGATTTCCTATATATTTTGTATTTCAGAATGGTGTAAACATGACAGTCATCGCGCGACTTGAGGATCAGAACCCAGGAAGTTTCGACACTCCTGCGATCCTTAAAATGCTCACTAGCAGTAGTCGGGCGTGCAACTGCTACATCAACCTTGCGCTTCATGGCATTCTGTCGAAACCCAAATGACCGAAGACAAACTCGAACAGGAAGCCCTCGCCTGGCTGTCGGAAGTGGGCTACACGGTACGCTTCGGTCCTGACCTTGCCCCGGATGCTGAACATCCGGAACGCGCTGACTATCGGCAGGTAATGCTCCCTTTCCGGCTGCGCGAGGCCATTACCCTCCTGAACCCCGGCATACCCACCTCTGCCCGTGAAGATGCCATCAAGCAGGTGATGGACCTGGGCATTCCTTCCCAACTCCCTGCCAACCGTCGATTTCATCAATTGCTGGTCGGCGGAGTCCCGGTGCAATACCAGAAAGACGGCGAAACCCGCGGCGACTTCGTGCGCCTGATCGACTGGGTAAAACCCGCAAACAACGAATGGCTGGCAATCAACCAGTTTTCCATCAAAGGTCCTCACCATACCCGCCGTCCTGACATTATCCTGTTCGTGAACGGCCTGCCCCTGGTATTGCTGGAACTCAAGAACCCTGCCGACGAGAATGCCGATATCTGGAAAGCCTTGGACCAGATCCGGACCTACCAGGAACAAATCCCCGACCTGTTCCAGTACAACGAAATACTGGTCATATCCGACGGCAGCGAAGCGCGCATGGGAGGACTCTCCAGCAATGCCGAACGGTTCATGCAGTGGCGCACCATTGACGGAACGACGCTGGACCCGCTGGATCAGTTCAACGAACTGGAAACCCTGGTGCGCGGCCTGCTCGCCCCGACCACCCTGCTGGACTACCTGCGTTTCTTTGTTTTGTTCGAGGATGACGGCACACTGGTCAAAAAGATTGCCGGCTATCACCAGTACCATGCCGTGCGGGCCGCCATCACCCAGGTCGTGACCGCCTCTCGCCCCGGAGGAACCCACAAGGGCGGAGTGGTGTGGCATACTCAGGGCAGCGGCAAGAGCATCACCATGACCTGTTTTGCTGCCAGGGTGATGCAGGAAGTTGCCATGGAAAATCCGACCCTGGTGGTCATTACCGACCGCAACGACCTGGACGGACAACTGTTCGGCGTATTCTCCCTGGCACAGGATTTGCTGCGTGAACAACCGATACAGGCAGAAACCCGGCAGGACCTGCGTGCCAAATTGGGCAACCGCCCCTCCGGCGGCATTATCTTCGCCACCATCCAGAAATTCATGCCTGAAGAAGGGGAGGGCCTGTTTCCGGTCTTGTCCAACCGCCATAACATCGTCGTGATTGCCGATGAAGCCCACCGCACCCAGTATGGCTTTGAAGCCACCCTGAAAGGCAAGCCCGGACAAGAAAAATACCAGGTTGGCTACGCCCAGCACCTGCGCGATGCCCTGCCCAACGCCACCTTCGTCGCCTTTACCGGCACTCCCGTGTCCAGCGAAGACCGGGATACCCGCGCCGTGTTCGGAGATTACATCCACATCTATGACATGCAGCAGGCCCGGGAAGATGGTGCCACCGTTGCCATCTACTTTGAATCCCGCCTGGCAAAACTGTCCCTGAATGCGGAAGAGCTACCCCAGCTGGATGCCGAGGTCGATGAATTGGCAGAAGACGAAGAAGAAAGCCAGCAGGCCAGACTCAAAAGCCGCTGGGCCGCCCTGGAAAAAGTGGTCGGGGCCGAACCCCGCATTCGCAGCGTCGCAAAGGATCTGGTCGCCCACTTCGAGGAACGCAACCAGGCCCAGACTGGAAAAGCCATGATCGTCGCCATGAGCCGCGAGATTTGCGTACACCTGTATAACGAAATCATCCAGCTGCGACCGGAATGGCATGACCCGGACCCGGAGAAGGGCGCCATCAAGATCGTGATGACCGGATCCGCCAGCGACAAGGCGCTGCTGCGTCCCCATATCTACAGCGGCCAGATCAAAAAACGGCTGGAAAAACGCTTCAAGGATCCTGCCGATCCGCTGCAAATGGTGATTGTACGCGACATGTGGCTGACCGGCTTTGATGCCCCCTGTGTGCACACCCTGTATGTCGACAAACCGATGAAGGGCCACAACCTGATGCAGGCCATTGCACGGGTCAATCGCGTGTTCCGTGACAAACAGGGCGGGTTGGTGGTGGACTATATCGGCATCGCCAATGAACTTCGCAGCGCCCTGAAGGAATATACCGCCAGCAATGGACGTGGCCGCCCCACGGTGGATGCCCGGGAAGCCTATGCCGTACTCGCTGAAAAGCTCGACATCCTGCGTGCCATGCTGCATGGCTATGACTACAGCGACTTCCTCACCACCGGCCACAAGCGCCTGGCCGGTGCGGCCAACCATGTGCTGGGCGAGAAGGACGGCAAGAAACGGTTTGCTGATACCGCTCTCGCCATGAGCAAGGCATTCACGCTGTGCTGCACCCTGGATGAAGCCCGTGCAGTCCGCGAGGAAGTGGCCTTCTTCCAGGCAGTGAAGGTCATCCTGATCAAACGCGAACTCAGCCAGCAGAAACGTACCGACGAAGAACGGGAACAGGCAATCCGCCAGATCATCAACTCTGCCGTGGTATCGGAAGAAGTGGTCGATATTTTTGATGCGGTGGGACTGGACAAGCCCAATATCGGCATTCTGGATGATGCCTTCCTGGCCGAAGTACGTAACCTGCCGGAACGCAATCTGGCTGTGGAATTACTGGAACGCCTGCTGGAGGGGGAAATCAAGACCCGCTTTTCCGGCAATATCGTACAGGAAAAGAAATTCTCCGAACTGCTCGGCAACGTGGTCAAGCGTTACCAGAACCGGGCGATCGAAACGGCACAGGTCATCGAAGAACTGATCGAGATGGCCAAAAAGTTTCGCGCGGTGGCTGAACGTGGCAAAGACCTGGGCCTGACGGAAGACGAAATCCGTTTCTATGATGCCCTGGCCGACAACGAATCCGCGGTGCGGGAACTTGGGGATGAAATCCTGAAGAAGATTGCCCATGAACTCACCGAAAACCTGCGCAAAAACCTGAGCGTCGACTGGTCGGAACGGGAAAGCGTGCGTGCCCGGCTCCGGATGATGGTCAAGCGCATACTGCGCAAATACAAATATCCCCCGGACCAGCAGGATGCAGCAGTGGAACTGGTATTGCAGCAGGCGGAGGCATTGGGGGAGGGATGGGGTTGAAGAAATGGCAACTGTAGCGAGATAACCGTTTGCGTCGACATTCCAGTTTGGGAAATTTATTACCAGCAGGATTTTCAAAAAGCTACTATTAATGCGTGCATTTTGATCATACGCACGTGTAAATGGACCATGCATTTCATAAAATCTGGCACGAATACGTCCCCTCATGGGATTACTTCCAGACTTAATTTATGCCAGATTTTAATGTGTTCATTGCACCTATACCGATACTCATAAATGTCATAAGCTGAGATTTTCAATCTGTAAATAATCAAAACCGATGAGTACGGGAAAGATTATTTCGCAAATATAAATTTGTTTCTTTTCCGTATTTTCCACTTCGCCAGCTAATGTTAGCGTCTCAATCGTTATGTATTTATTGATAATAGTTTGCATTTGTATTATCATATAAAAATAATAATCATTTATAGTGTGAAATATGCGACAGACTGTTGCAAACCTGCCGCTTTTGTGTTGATGCCGATTCTCACTAAATAATTCAAAAAAATAGGAGATCCGATGCAAGCCAATTTTCAGAGGGTGGTTAATACGACCATCAACTTGGTATTTGTTTCCAATGTAGTTTTTTATCCGGTCGCAGGTCTGGTCGAACAGGCCGGATTTGAAAAGAACTCTTCCAAGCAGGATGAACCAGAAAAAACGCTGAAAGATGCATTCGTCAATACAGACTGGCTAGGTCCTCTTACACCGCAGACGGCCAAGAAACATCCGGGGGAGCAGTCAGTTATCCCCAATCAGGAGATTTCCAAATCTGGCTCGCACACGATGGCAGATATATTGCGCACGAAACTGAAATTGCTCCCGAGTCCATTGGCGCAATCCTTTCATTACATTAATAGTTAGGAATGCTCAGATAAACCACAAATCGTGCTGAAACAGAAAACCATTATCGCCAGCCCGGGAATCAACAACTTGCTCGACGAGGATTATTACTCCTGCGGCCTGGATTACACAGGGCCGCTTCCTTTCACCCGGACGGTCAGCAATGCTTGTTATTCAGTTTGATATTTAGCAATTGATCTCTAAAAGGAGTATGTCATGAAAGAATTAATTATCTTGGCTCATGTATTGACTGACTCAGTCAATAATGGATTCATTCCAGCAGCGCAGCGCCTTGGTTTATCTGTGGTGTTATTAACTGACCACGCAGAAGATCACAGACAACATTTTAATCAAAATAAACTTCCTGCGTATCCTCACGAAATCATTGCATGTGATGTGTTTAATCCCGTTGCAGTAATCGAGACAATTACTTGCCGACCTGAAGTGCCGGTAGCCATTTTTTCCAATAGTGATCATCTGCAAACCAGCACCGCAATTGCTGCCGATTATTTTGGCTTGCCTGGTAAAAACTGGCATGTCACCTACCGTGCCAAAAACAAGGGGCAAATGCGAGCTAATTTGAAGACACATGGCCTGGATACGCTTTGGTTTGCAATATTTTGCGATAAGACAGATCTCGACCAAATTTCGGATAGCGTACCCTATCCATGCATCGTTAAACCACGAGAGGGAGTCGCTAGCCAGCTGGTTTCCTTGTGCTACAGCCAAGATGAACTCGAAGCGCAATGTATTGCTGCATGGAAGATCTTGCCAGGGCAACCATTACTTATTGAAGAATATATTGATGGCCCACTTTATACATTGGAAACGATTGGTGATGCTCAGAATATCTGCGTGCTTGGCGGATTTAAAGTCAAGCTATCCCCTCCACCAAATTTTATCGAATTAGAAGCTAGCTGGGGAACTGGTTTAACCAGAGAGGAAGAAGATGAGGTGATCAATATTATTCGCCGCTTTGGCGTTGGCTTTGGAGCATGTCACACAGAATTTGTTATGACTGCAGAAGGTGCGCGACTTATTGAAATAAATTATAGAAATATAGGAGATTACCGAGAATTTTTGATGCAGGATGCTCTTAATGTCCCATTATTTGAAATTGTCTTGCGTCTGTATATGGGAGAGCCTCTCCCGCAGTTATGTCCTACGTCCTCTGCTGGATTAATTCGGTATTTCACCGCACACACGACTGGAAAGCTTGCCGCCGCACCAGAAGCATTTGTCCATAGTTTAGATAATGCTCAAGTAACGTACACACCTTTACGCCTGGTCGGTGATTTTATTCATCTGACCAATTCTAATAAAGATTATCTGGGAATATTGTGGGGTGCAGGTTCAGATGCTCAGTTTTTAGGCTCGGAAATGGATCGAATCACGAATGAGTTAGCATGGGAGATTCAAGAGTGAGTTTATTTGTTAAAGAACCTGACAACAATATTTCCATTCAAAAGATAGCAGAAGAACATAGCGAATATATACGTCAACGGGTAGTTGATGCATTGTTGCGCGAAGATGTGCGTCAGTGTGTGACCCGATCCGAACGGATGACTAACATCGAATTACCTTCAGAACTTGATATATATGCAAATACTAGTTTTGATTGGATCAAAATAACACATTTCGACGAGAGTGGTTATCTTTGGATACCAGTTATTGAATCCGCATTCATGCAGGAGTTGCGGGTAGCGGGATTTCCACTGATATGGCAGAAGAGTAATCATTTAAATGAATTATCCACAATAGAAGACATTATTTCTTGCTTTAGTATTGGCCTTTCTTTGTCTGCAAAATCTGCATTTGATGCATTTTCTGAAGAATGTCAAATTGCCATTGAACATCGTTGGTTTAGCGAGCTCGAACGTGAGCGTTGGTTTCAAGAGCTGCGTAAGTTACATAGCTTGCAAGTAAGCACTCCTGTAATCAACTGGCATACAACCTTACTGCATTATGATCGTATCGGTGCATTTCTTGATCATCCTTTTTATCCAACAGCCAGGGCAAAACTAGGTTTCGATATTAAATCGCTTTCCATTTATGGTCCTGAGTTTCAGAAAGATTTTCACCTTCAGTGGTTAGCAGTGCCTCTCATTCATTACTATCCAAGCAAAAATAATGAGCACAGGTTACCTTCTTTGTGGCCGACATTTGAGGATGTGGGCTTGCCTGCCTCAATGGCGGATTCACATGCCTTGATTCCAGTTCATCCATTTGTATGGAAAAACGATCTTTCTGGTTTTCTTGTAGAAGCTGAACAGCTTGAGGTAATTCGTGCGCCACGCCCGTACCTTCGGGTTGTACCAACTCTTTCGGTACGTACGGTGGTGATGCTTGATATGCCTGAATGGCATTTAAAACTACCACTAACCATCCGTACATTAGGTGCAAAAAATATTCGTACTATAAAACCTAGCACCATCCTAGATGGGGACATTATTCAAACGCTACTGGAAAAAATTGTTGCGAATGAACCATCCATAACCAATCGAGTGCTGTTGACGCGGGAAGATTGTGGTGGGCATGTGGATAATCGTGCATATCTAGGTTTTATTCTGCGACATTATCCGGTTGAAAAACTGAATAAAAGTACACTTATTCCAGTGGCGGCACTAATGGCCCAAACATCAACAGGAAATACTGTTGCTGAAGAGGTGGCAGAAAATTTTTATGACAACAACCTTGAAGCATTTTTAAGCGATTATTTCGACCTGACTTTACGCCTTCATTTGCTTTTATGGCTGCGATATGGCATTGCCCTTGAATCTAATCAACAAAACTCTGTAATCGTATTAAACCGGGAAGAGCCTCGTTTACGCATACTGCTAAAAGATAACGATTCGGCCCGCATCCATTTAAATTATCTGGTTAACCGGTGGCCATGCTTTGCTTCTTGGATTACTCAATTGCAAGACCGACGCATTCTTGTTGCAGATGAATTACCGCTCGCACAAATGTTCACGACAATTACTCTGCAACTCAATATCGCAGTATTGGTAGAGCGATATGCGATTATTCTCGGTTTATCTGTTGCAACCCTATATTTACGTATCAGGGATCAAATAAAAATCATTTTGTCGGAATTTGAAACGGCCGGTGAAAATATTCAGCTGGCGAATCAACTATTGCTTGAGGATGACCAGCTTTATATCAAGTACCTGTTAATCGCTGCCACTCTGGCCGAAAAAACAGAAACAGGTGCGGTAGATGTTAACAAGTTCTACGGCTACAGCGCCCCCAATTTTTTAAAAACGGTATGAAAAACAAGCAAGGTATTATTGTGGCCATCATTATGTCCGCCCATTTTGTTGCTGCTTTCGCTGCGCTTGGTATGCCACCATTCTTTGGCTTGATACTAGATAAGTCATTACACAGTGAAGCTCATTATTTGGCGGGGTGGTTGTACGTGTTGCCAATTTTTTTCACTGCAATAAGTAGCCCTTGGTGGGGCAGATTAGCGGATAGATACGGTAAAAAACGACTGTTATTACGCGCCCAGCTTGGGTTGGCTGGAAGTTTTCTCCTTGCCGGATTTGCACCAAACACAATAATCTTTTCCCTTGCGCTATCGTTACAAGGCTTGCTAGGAGGAACCTTCGCGGCATCTAACGCATATTTGGCTACCGTAGTCAGTGGTCCTGATCTGAATCGTAGTCTTACGTTAATGCAATGGTCAGCACGAGCGGCATTGGTTACAGCACCGGCAATTCTAGGGTTGCTGATGGTTGTAGAGTCCCCACTTGAATTATATCGTTACCTGGCAATACTACCGCTCATTTCTGCTCTGCTTATCGTATTTTTGCCTGTATTTCCAGAGCAACCTAAGAAGATAAAAATTGCAGAAAAAATTAAAGGAATAAAAACAGTTACTTTTCAGCAAATTCATTTTTTGCAATTTGTATTCATATTTTCCACAGTAATTACTTTCCCATATTTCATTCAATTGGTTAAAACTTATTCTGATGGGGATTCCATAGCACTAGCAGGGTTTTTGTTTGGTCTTCCACACTTGGTCTATTTGTTATTCGCAATACCGCTGAGCCGGTATTTAGGGCATCGTAAGCTAATTTACATGATGTCGATTTCCTTTTTGTTACTTGGTGTATCACTATTTGCTCAGGTTATATTCTCATCACTATCGGCTGTCATCATATGGCGCATCATAATGGGAATAAATATGACAATTGGTTTCGTTGGATTGCATATGCTCATCGCAGAGGTTGTGAATAGCGGCAATGCAGGAAGAACATTTGGCTGGTTTGAAAGCAATTCTAAGTGGGCATCTGTTATTGCTGGATTAATCGCTGGAACTTCGGTCCAGCTATATGATTTACGAGCTCCTTTTCTTATTGGAGGATTCACACTCGGTATTACAGGACTATATCTGACGGTCTTGGTTATCTGTCGTTTGCGTCCTAACAATTCTTAGCCACAACAAATCAGGAGGAAGCATGTACAAAAATAATTTGGCTGAACTTATCGATTCCGAACAAATGGCTCAACAGGAAGCCGGAAGAAGGTCTATGGAAACATTGCTTAATTGCTATTGTCGTGAGATAGCCGGGCCAGATAGCCAATTGAGTGTGGGTCCTTTATTCGGCAAAAACGACTGCCCTGTTTCCATCCGATTGGCATTACAGTATACAAAAGGTCAGATCATGCATGTCAGGCTTCCATATACCGGAGCTCGCCTGCTCACTGTGGTAGATGGAATGTCCATTACGGGTAATTTCCGGTATCAATCTTCTTTCTACTACAAATCTACGGGAAAACCCTGGACATTGTTAGACTGGGAAACTCTTGCAAAGTTACTGCTGCATGAAATATCCCTAAAGAACCATCAGCCACCAAATGATGAATTGATGGAGCAAATTTGCGACAGTGTGGCTGTAACCACGGCTGTGTTATGTGCAACCCACCCCGATTGCTTTTCCAGGAAGCCATTACAAGCATTCATTGAATCTGAACAGTCACTAATTTTTGGACACCCATTTCATCCTGCACCAAAAAGTCGCCAAGGGGTTTGTTACGAGGATATGTTGCGTTATTCGCCAGAAACCCGCACAAGTTTCCCTTTGCATTATTTTGCAATACGCCGCGAATATATATTGCAAAAATCGGTGCTTTTGCAATCTTGTGATCAGATCATTTCCACTCAAGCACCCGCAGATCTTGTCGTAGATAAAGAATTTACTTTAATCCCTACCCATCCGTGGCAGGCGCGATATTTACTTAAACATTCGAGTGTTATTGCAGCAATTCAGACAGGAAAGATCTACGATCTGGGACAACAAGGTGAACATTATTACCCTACTTCTTCAATACGTACTCTCTTTCACCCAGAAAATCATTATTTCTACAAATGCTCGTTAAACATTCGAATAACGAATTGTGTGCGAAAAAACGCATTCTATGAGCTTGAGAGCGCCCTGCAAATAACGAAGATCATACGTGAGATCAAACCAAGTCTGGAGAGGCTATTCCCGGATATTCGTATATTGGAAGAGCCTGCTTTTATTTCAGTTGATTTAAGACAAGACGATATTCTTGCCCAGGAAGTTTTTGAAGGATTTGGCTTAATTCTGCGGCAGAATATTTCTGGTGTACTTGCTGATTCTACAACCCCTCTTTTGTCCGGAGCACTATTTGGGAATCATATCTATGGAGAGATTCATATTCGGAAGCTTCTTGATGAAATGGGGCTGGAGACTAATAGCACCTTTGAAGATACTGCCGAACAATGGTTTTCGCATTATGTCTCCAAGCTTATGTATCCGGTGATGTATTGTTATTTTTCCTATGGCGTCATATTTGAGCCTCATTTGCAAAATGTTGCAATTGGGATAGCCAAAGGAAAGCCAGTACAAATATTTTTACGCGATTTTGAAGGGGTAAAGTTATTAAAAGAGCGATATGACTCGGGTCAGTTAGATGCCATTAGCCAACGTGCACGCGAATCTCTTTGGTATAGCAATGATCAGGGATGGAAGCGTGTAACGTATTGTTTATTTGTTAATAATTTTTGCGAAGCAATCAACCAGATCAGTGCCGGCAATCAGAAACTCTGGAACCGTTTATGGGGAGTTGTAAGAAACCATCTTCAAGTCTATCAGAGCCAGTTTGGCGATGCATCTTCTGCACGCCGTATTAACGCATTACTTAATGGAGAACCGTTTCCTGGAAAGGCAAACTTGACAAACCGTTTTTTCAAGCGACCTGATAGAGAATCTGAGTATTTACATGTTAATAATCCCTTGGGAATCCTGAGGGGATAGAAAATATGAAATTAAGGTTAACAGAAGTTGTCGAGAAAATTCGTGACTTAGAGTCTCAGGCTTTTGAACCGCTATGCGCTTATATCTATGATTTGCCTGCCTTGCAGCAACATGCAGCCTATTTGGTTGGCACTTTGCCTGAAAGTTGTGAATTATTTTATGCGGTTAAAGCAAATTCTGATTTACCAATACTTCAGACTTTGGCTCCAATTGTAGCCGGATTTGAGGTATCTTCAGGTGGTGAGTTGGCTTGGGTGCGTAAATATTTTCCAGAGAAACCAGTGATTTTTAGTGGACCTGGGAAAATAGACCAGGAATTGGATCAGGCAATCCATCAAAATGTTGATTGTGTGCACGTTGAAAGTATTAATGAATTGCAGCGTCTAGCCAGTTTGTCCATCCGTGCAGAAAAATCGATATCAATATTGTTACGTGTCAATATTGCCATTGATAATTTAGCCGCCACTACTTTAATGATGGGCGGAAAACCAACTCCATTTGGTATTTCTATTCAGGATTTGCCAGAGTGCATATCTTGGATACAAGCTCATCCTGAGATACGGTTGTATGGTTTCCATTTTCATTTGTTATCTCATCAGCTCGATGCCGAAGCTCACTTGCAGTTAATTGAGTTATATCTTAAACAGGCGCGTTTGTGGTGTGAAATCTATGGGATAAAAATAAATCATATCAACGTTGGCGGTGGTATCGGTATTAATTACCGTCAACCTGAGCAGCAATTTGACTGGGAAATTTTTAGCTCTAAACTAAAATTATTATTAAGTAACTGTGGTCTGCCAGAAATTCGTGTCCGGTTTGAGTTAGGGCGCTATGTTACTGCAGCCTGTGGTTATTATGTAATGCAAGTTATCGATATAAAAAAAAATTTTGATCAGAATTTTATTGTTGGCAGAGGCGGCTCTCATCACTTCCGTACTCCTTATGCGCAAGGACATAGCCATCCATTTTATGTCGTTCCGATAAATACATGGCAATATCCATTTCCACGTCCTGAAATATCTAACGAAAAAGTAAATGTAGTTGGGCAATTATGTACACCCAAGGACCTGATTTCATTTGATTCACCAGTAATATCAGTGCGCTGTGGAGATATGTTGGTATTCCCGTATGCGGGTGCTTATGCCTGGCATATATCGCATCACGATTTTTTGCGACATCCCCATCCACAGCAGTTGTTCTTGCCTTTAAAGGAATAACCTCATGTTACAAACCAATCGACTTAAGCAGGCTCTTGTTAATGGTAAAACTATTTTTGGTTTGCTTAATTCAATCCCGTCTCCACTAATAATTGAAATGATCGGCTATGCAGGATTTGATTTTGTAATACTTGATATGGAGCATGTTTGCGTAAACCCAGAAACACTTGAAAATATGGTTCGGGCAGCTGAGTGCGCCAATATTACACCATTAATTAGGGTTCCTAATGCTGCTCCGGAAAGCATTTTGCGTGCTCTGGATTGCGGCGCTCAAGGAATCGTAGTGCCACACGTACGTAATCGCGATGATGCTGTACAAGCTGTTGCTGCTAGTCGTTATTATCCATTGGGGAATCGTGGCATCAGCGGCGGACGCACCACTGGTTTTGGCACTATAGATTTACCCACTTATTTTGTACGGGCAAATGCTGAAATCATGGTAGTAGCGATGATTGAAGATAAGGAAGGTATTGATCATCTTGATGCCATTCTAACTGTTCCTGGTATTGACATGATACTGGAAGGAGCAATTGATCTCTCACAATCATATGGCCTGCCAGGCCAAGCACAACACCCGGATATAGAAGCTGCCATTAATAAAATGGCTTCAATATGTTCCAAACATCAAATTCCATTCTGTGCGATACCACGCGCTGTGAGCCAGCTTGATTTCTGGAAAGCGCGCGGTGTGCAGGCCTACCTGATTGGAGATGATCGTGGTGTTAGTTTTCGGGCACTCAAGACTCATTTAGCAAGTTTTAAGGCGTGTTAACCAATTTAATGAATGGATTAATAAATGAAAAATTTTTTAAATTTGTTGTTTTTTTTCGTGGCATTTTCTGGTCAGGCCTATGCGGCTGATGATGAACAGGCAGATATAAACCCGGAATTACCCGATGTCAGCCAAAATTATTCTCCTGGCGTGGGCGAAATCATGGCTGGAATACAACTGCGCCATGCGAAACTCTGGTATGCAGGTACAGGCGCGAACTGGAAACTGGCCAAATACGAACTCGATGAAATACTGGAAGGATTAGAAGATGTGAAAAAATATCATCCAGATTTTGAGGGAAGACCGCTTGCTGAAATGATCGGCCCAATTACATCCGGGCCAGTCGAGAAACTTACAAAGGCGATTCAGGCCAGGCAGAAAGTTTTATTCATGAAATCGTTTGATGGATTGTCGCAAGCATGCAATGCTTGTCATACTGCCAACGGATTTGATTTTATCCATATCCAGCGGCCAGTTTCTCAGCCGTTCACCAATCAGCGATACAAAAGACCATAAGCAGCAGTCCAGCCGGCAGCCATGGCTGCTTAATAATCCTGCTGTAATGCTAGGCAGAGATTTGTTGGGCATTGCGCGAAAAATATTTTTGGGTTCAATTGCCACTCCTGATTTGAATAGCAGTCGACTTTAATACATTTGTTGCACTTGATTTTTGTGTATGCGCACATGGATTCCAGAAGCCGGGTTGCCTGTCTTTAAGGAATCAAGCTCAATTGAATACGGAAAACACTATTACGCAATTGTGAATTTGTCTCCAGCTACATTTTCAGCTTGCGAATCCGCACCCTCATCAATAATTGTTGATAATTAGTTTTATTCGCATTATCATATAAGAATAGTAATTAATCATTACTCCTTAATTTACTTTGGCGGCGGGTTTATACAAAACCTGCCATTTTTTGTTGAGCCGATTCCTATTTAAACAATCAGAACGAACATAGACAGGAGATCCGATGCGCGCCAATTTTCAGCGGGCAGTTCATACTGCCATCAAGCTGGTATTTGTTTCCAATACAGTTCTTTATTCCATCTCAGGTCTGGCCGAGCAGGCCGGATCTGAAAAGAACGCATCCAGAAAAGATGAACCTGAAAAAACGCTGGAAGAGGTAGCTGTCAGTGCGGACTGGCTGGGGCCTGCTACATCGAAGACAGCCAAGAAGCATCCCGGAGCGCGGTCGGTTATCACCCACCAGGAAATTTCCGAATCCGGTTCGCGCACGGTGGAAGACGTATTGCGCACGGTGCCGGGTGTGCGGGTTATGGATGAAAGTGGTGTCGGCTTTCTGCCGAATATCGGAATCCGTGGACTCAATCCTCTGCGGAGCGAGCAGGTGCTGATGCTGGTTGACGGGATACCGATAACTCTCGCACCTTATGGACAGACCGGTCTGTCCTTGTTTCCGTTGACCATGAATTCGATTGAGTCGGTCGATGTCGCAAGGGGAGGGGTGGCGGTTCATTACGGCCCCAACAATGTTGGCGGCGTGATCAATTTTGTGACCAAGCGTATCCCGCACAAACCATCCATGACATTCAAGGAAACGCTGTCGGTCTTTTCCGGTGGTAATTTGCTGGCAGATACCTATTTACGCACCGGGGGATTCGTCAATGAAAAGCTGGGTCTGCAACTGCAGGCGAACATCCTGAACGGTCAGACCGCGCGTGAACATTCCAGGACGGAAGTAGGCAATCTGATGCTGGATAGCCACTGGCTGGTAACCGACCGGTCCGAGGTGAAAGCCGGCATCCAGTATTACAAAACCCAGAATCAGTTACCGGGTGCACTCACTCCCAAATCCTATGAGCAGGACCGTAATCAATCCACCCGGCCATTAGATTATTTCAATGGGGATACGGTGCGCGGAAATCTGACGTATAACCACTTCTTCGACAGCGGCGCAGAATTCAGCTGGATCAACTTCGGGCATCGCAGCAGCCGCGAGTTCAGATTCGGCAATTCTACCAACGCAGACATCCCGTCAACGAACGAACAATCCGCGCCTCGAGATTTCAAAGTCTATGGCACGGAACCGCGGTTTACCTTTCACCTCAATAGCGGCATCCGGCAGAAGATTTCATTGGGTGCACGTTATATGCGTGAGGAAGTTGATTACCTGGTGGATTCCCGCAGTCTGGCGACCGGAGCCTACAATGTTACGCGGAACTGGCGCTTTGAAAATGACGCCTATGCCTTTTACCTGAGCGACACCTTCATGCTGCTTGACAACAAGCTCAAAATCACTCCGGGGATTCGCCATGAACAGGTTGATCTGTTTTACCGCAACAACCTGACTGGTGCACAAACCAGTAATCCTGCCAGAGACTGGCTACCGGGCCTGGATATCGGTTATCAGGCCAGCAGCAATGTATTCCTGTTCGCCAATACCCATAAATCCATGCGTCCTGTGCAGTTTACCCAGATCACTTTTTCAGCCGACCTTGCATCCGAAAGAGCTAAAAACTATGAGGCAGGAATCCGCTGGGCACCTTCCGCAAACATTGATACCACCATCACCGGATTTCGGTTCGATTTCGATAACAAACTCGAGTTCGTGAATCAGCTCGTTGGCTTCCGCAATCTGGGGAAAGCCCGCCACCAGGGAATCGAGACCGAATTCGCCTGGCGGCCGGAACCTGTCCCTGGGCTTGAGCTGGCTACTGCATATACCTTTGTCAATACCGAACAACGCTCTGGCCAGTTCATGGGCAAGGAACTGCCCATGGCTCCGCACCATCAGCTCAGCCAGAGGGTCAACTACCGCAGCGGAAACTGGAACTGGAATCTCAACGGCTTGTATCAAAGCGATTCATTCAGCGATGGTGCGAATACTGTAACGGAAAATGCTTCCGGGTCCATCGGCCCGATCCCTTCATTTACAGTATGGAACGCCCAGGTAACCCACAAATCGCGCTGGAACAAAAAAACCATTACTACCAGCCTGGGAATCAACAATCTGTTCGACAAGGATTATTACTTCCGTGGCGTGGATTACAGCCAGGGCCGCCTACCTTCACCCGGACGGTCAGCAATCCTCGCCATTCAGCTTGATATTTAGCCATTGTTGATCCGGGACACCAACAATTTTCTAAGATGTTGATTATCTGAAAGACAGCCCATGTATTTACCAGCCAGAGATGCCCGTTACAACACTATTACTATTGTTTCCGGCCAGCGTACTACCTTCCAGGCAGTACTCGACAATGCAACCAACCGGGACTACTGGAGCACTGCCGGTAATGGCCTGTTGGGTGTCGGGGCGCCGCGCATGCTGAAATTTATTGCGCAAATGCAATTTTAGTCAGCCGCACGGAATCATATCTTGAACCAGGAAGCGCCGGATCGATTAATGTACCTGAATCAATCCGGACAGGCTGACGAAATGGACCGTGCCGGCAGATCATCCATACGACATCCGGATAGCTGGACATCCAGGCCATGACCGCCAGAAAAGCGATTTCCATGCTGCATCGCTATACCGGACTGGCTGTCGGATTGCTGCTGGTGATCAGCGGGCTGACCGGTAGCTTGTTGGTATTTCGCGAGGAAATCGAGACATTGATCCATCCGGAATGGATGAGAACGGTCCCGCGCGAGGAACGGGTATCTCTGCAATCGGTGCTGGAAACCGTGCAGCACGCATACCCGAAAGACCGGCCATTATTCATACGCATCCCACGCACTCCACAGCAAACCTATTTAATCAAACTGAACAATGCGCATGATCTGTTCATCTATGTGGATCCTTACACCGGGAAAATACTGGGAGAACACCGGCAGGAGGATACGGTTACCGGGTGGATTGCGCTTCTGCACACCGAACTTCTGAGTGGAGAAACCGGAGAAATCATCCTGGGTTTCGGCGCATTGCTGCTGGTTGGCATGTGCATCAGCGGTGTTATTTTATGGTGGCCGCGTAACCGGAAATTTTTACCTGGACTGCGCGTTCAATGGTCCGCTCCATGGAAAAAAGTGAATTTTGATGTCCATCGTGCCTCCGGTATCTATGCCGGTTTCTTTATTCTTTTTACCGCAATTACCGCTGCATCGCTAGTATTTGATAAAACGGCAGCCAGCATGCTCAATGCAATAACTCAAAGCCAGCCACGTCCTGCACCGCCGGTTTCTCACCCTCGGCAGGCAGGAGGGTCATTGCCTTCGCTCGACAGAATGTTGCATCAGGCAGACAAGATATTACCTGCAGTCACCACATGGATTGGCCTTCCCAGGAACGCTGAAGCGCCAATGGTGGTTCGAAAAAAATTTGCCGGGGAATGGCATCCGAACGGCAGAAACTTTATCTATATGGATCAATATTCCGGGAAAGTATTGCAGGTAGAGAATGTGCTGACATCCCCTGTCGGGACACGAATACTGAATACATTCTATCCAATTCATATCGGCGTGATCGGCGGAACTACAACCCGTATCATTCAATTGATCATTGGCATGATTCCGCTCATTCTGCTGTTCACGGGTGGCATCATGTGGTGGAACCGGAGGAAGTTGTTACAGACTCAATTGCCACGGAAAAGCAGTGTGATCCATTGATGCACCAAAAATTATTCTGAATTTTTAGTGATTAAATTTTATATATCTTATCTCGAATCTTTATTTTGTAGATTTTATTAACGGAGCTATCTTTATATGTATATGCAGATACACTTACGAAGTGCTGTCTTGCCGGTTTTGGCGCTGAT
>NZ_CAJNBL010000010.1 GCF_905221025.1 Candidatus Nitrotoga fabula | reverse complement strand
CTTAAAGAGGGCTTTGTTGTTTGTAGGCATGATTGCTCTTGTTTTGAGAGGCATGTGAATTTACGGTATCATCACAATCCATGATTAAATATATTTTTATAACCGGCGGTGTGGTGTCCTCACTTGGAAAGGGTATCGCTGCAGCTTCACTGGCAGCAATACTTGAGTCTCGCGGTCTAAAGGTCACACTTCTCAAACTGGATCCTTATATAAATGTAGATCCAGGTACAATGAGCCCGTTCCAGCATGGTGAGGTTTTTGTTACAGAAGATGGTGCAGAAACGGATCTGGATCTTGGCCATTATGAGCGTTTTGTTTCGGCCAAAATGCGAAAAGCTAACAATTTTACGACCGGGCAGATTTATGACAGTGTTATCAGAAAAGAACGTCGCGGTGAATACATCGGTAAAACCGTCCAGGTTATTCCACATATTACAAATGAAATCAGGACATTTATAGAGCGAGGAGCAGCAGCTTCATACGATGGCAAGGCAGATGTTGCCATCGTTGAAATCGGAGGTACGGTTGGAGATATTGAATCGTTGCCCTTTCTTGAAGCAGCCCGACAAATGGGATTGCACTATGGGAGAAATGACACTGCCTTTGTTCATTTAACCTTGGTGCCATTTATAGTTAGTGCTGGTGAATTAAAGACCAAACCTACCCAGCATAGTGTCCAAAAGTTACGTGAGATTGGCATATTTCCTACGGCCTTGCTTTGTCGCGCCGATCGCCCAATTCCGGATGAGGAAAGGGCGAAGATTTCGTTATTTTCCAACGTGCGCGAAGATGCAGTTATATCGGTATGGGATGTAGATTGCATCTATAAGGTACCGCAAATGTTGCACGAGCAAGGTTTGGATCGTATTGTTTGCGAGCAGTTGGGATTAAACCAGCTTAAGCCTGCTGATTTATCCGTATGGGCTAAGCTTGTAGATGCCTTGGACCATCCTCAGTATGAAATTAGGATTGGGATGGTTGGAAAATATGTTGAATTGACGGAGTCGTATAAGTCATTAATTGAAGCATTGCGTCATGCGGGTATTCACACGTCAACTCGGGTCAATATTGAATATATTGATTCTGAGAACCTGGAGATTAGTGGCACTGATATCCTAAAGCAACTGGACGCCGTTTTGGTTCCTGGTGGATTCGGCAAGCGAGGAACAGAAGGAAAAATATGTGCAATACAATTTGCGCGTGAAAATGGGCTGCCATTTCTTGGAATTTGCTTGGGTATGCAGCTTGCTGTGATTGAATATGCACGACACATGGCAGGAATGGCAGATGCTAACAGTACTGAGTTTAATCCGGAAACAAGATATCCGGTTGTTGCGCTAATCACGGAGTGGCATGATAGCCTTGGCAAGGTTGAGACTCGAAGCGTTGATTCCGATTTGGGCGGGACCATGCGGCTTGGCGCGCAACGATGTCCGGTAAAGCCGGATACTCTTGCTGCAAGTATTTATGGGACTGAAGTTAATGAACGCCATCGCCATCGCTACGAGGTAAATAATCATTATGTGCCTGCACTGGAGAAGGCTGGATTGATTATTTCTGCTCGAACACCTGGAGAATCCTTGCCAGAAATTATGGAATTGCCGAAAACTATTCATCCCTGGTTTATTGGCGTTCAGTTTCATCCTGAATTTACTTCCACCCCACGGGAGGGTCATCCTCTGTTTACTGCCTTTGTAAAGGCGGCTATCGATCATCATTTTTCCGTGCTTTCTAATGCAAATCGAGCGGACATATGAAAATTTCCAATTTTGAAGTCGGCTTGAAATTTCCATTTTTTCTTATTGCGGGCCCTTGTGTGATTGAGTCTGAGCAATTGGCCGTGGATACGGCTGGATTTATCAGTGAACTTTGCATGAAACTGGGCATTCACTTTATTTATAAATCTTCATATGACAAGGCAAACCGTAGCTCGGGTAAATCTTTTCGTGGGTTTGGGATGGACGCGGGTCTGAAAATTTTAGACAAGGTGAAAACTGAAATTGGTGTACCAGTACTTACGGATGTGCACACTATTGAAGAAATAGCTCCCGTTGCTTCCGTTGTTGATGTACTGCAGACACCCGCATTTTTGTGTAGGCAGACAGATTTTATTCATGCTGTAGCCAGTGCAGGTCGTCCAGTTAATATTAAAAAAGGCCAGTTTCTGTCACCGTGGGATATGCAAAATGTGGTAATGAAAGCGCGCGACGCAAGTGGTCAAGATAACATTATGGTATGTGAGCGTGGGGTATCATTTGGGTATAACAATTTAGTGTCTGATATGCGCTCCATTTCGGTAATGCGCGAAACCGGTTGTCCAGTAGTTTTTGATGCCACGCATTCCGTACAGTTGCCAGGCGGGCAAGGTACAGTAAGCGGCGGACAGCGTGAGTTTGTGCCAGTTTTAGCGCGTGCGGCAGTTGCAGCCGGAGTTTCTGGAATTTTCATGGAAACGCACCCTGATCCGGCAAAAGCACTGTCCGATGGACCCAATGCTTTTCCTTTGAAGCATTTGGAGTCTCTCTTGCAAACCCTGAAGATACTGGATGATGCAGTAAAAGAATTGGGATTGATTGAGGAAATTGTAGATTTGCGTAATGTTTAGTGAAGAAGGAATAGGGCATGAGTGCAATAGTTGATGTGATAGCGCGTGAAATTTTGGATTCTCGTGGTAATCCTACAGTCGAAGCCGATGTATTGCTGGAATCAGGTATTATGGGGAGAGCCGCTGTTCCTTCAGGAGCCTCCACCGGAGATAAGGAGGCGATTGAATTACGTGATGCCGATAAGCAGAGATACTCTGGTAAGGGTGTTTTAAAGGCAGTTGAAAATGTTAATACTGAAATTGCTGAAGCAATTATTGGTTTGGATGTTGCAGAGCAGGTGTTTATTGACCAGACTATGATTGATCTGGATGGAACAGAAAATAAGTCAAGACTCGGAGCCAATGCGATATTAGCTGTATCCATGGCTGTAGCAAAAGCCGCTGCAGAGGAATCTGGATTGCCATTGTATCGTTACCTCGGTGGGTCGGCACAAATGGGGATGCCTGTTCCTATGATGAATATCATTAATGGCGGTGCTCATGCAAACAATAATATTGATATGCAGGAGTTCATGATTATTCCGGTGGGGGCGGCCAGCTTCAGGGAGGCGCTGCGTTGTGGCGCAGAGGTTTTTCACGCTTTGAAAGAACTGATCGATAGTAAGGGTATGCCAACTACTGTCGGGGATGAGGGTGGATTTGCTCCTGATTTGCCGAATAACGAAGCAGCGCTGCAACTGATTATTGAGGGTATAGAGGCGGCTGGGTATGTGCCGGGTGTAGATGTGGCAATTGGTGTCGACTGTGCCAGTTCCGAGTTTTATAACGATGGGCTATATTATTTATCATCCGAAGATCGCAAGCTAACATCGGTAGAGTTTGTTGATTACTTAGCCAGTTGGGTAGAAAAATATCCAGTAATCAGCATTGAAGATGGGATGAGTGAGCATGACTGGGAAGGTTGGAAATTACTCACCCAGCGATTGGGAAAACGTGTGCAATTGGTAGGAGATGATGTATTCGTGACGAATACCAAGATCTTGCGGGAAGGAATCCGCCAAGGATTGGCCAATTCTATACTGATTAAAATTAATCAGATTGGCACATTGACCGAAACCTTTTCTGCTATAGAGATGGCGAAACGTTCAGGATATACAGCGGTTATCTCGCATCGTTCCGGGGAAACTGAAGATACGATGATTGCTGATATAGCAGTAGGAACCAATGCCTTGCAAATTAAAACAGGTTCTATGTCGCGTTCCGATCGGATGGCGAAATATAATCAACTGCTGCGTATTGAAGAAGACATGGGCGATAGTGCGTTTTACCCTGGACGCGATGCATATAACCAGATAGCATAAGGCTTATATATTAGCATAAATTATTTTATTTATATGCGCTGGGTATATTTGATATTGGTGGCTTTGTTAATATTATTGCAGTACCCACTGTGGTTTGGAAAAGGTGGTTGGCTTAAGGTCTGGGACTTGGCTGGCAAAGTTGAAGAACAAAAACGTCTCAATCAGAAGACTCAAATGCGTAATGCAGTTTTGGATGCAGAGGTGCGCGATCTAAAGCAGGGTGTAGATGCTGCAGAAGAGCGTGCACGCAGTGAACTTGGAATGGTAAAGCGGAACGAGATTTTTTTTCAAATTGTGAATGAAAATCCGGTGTCATCTGTTACAGCGGCAGGCGATGTCAATTTACCCTAGATTTGCAATTGCTAAGTTATCGAACATAGTTTGCTTTTTTTAAGGAGCAGTGGTTCAGCAGGTTGTACCATAAGTTAAGGATTTAATGTTTTATCGAATAGTTTGGAAATTATTCCTTGGTATTCAGACAGACTCGGGATAATGTGGAATATTGATAGATTTATACCGTGACTGGTGTCTATGGCTTGAATTACACACATTATGATTCCCTTGCCTCAATTCCATGCAAAGAAAAGCACTTCTGAAATTTGTTCCTAATTATACAAGTAATATCATGAATACCGAATTAAATATTTCCCAGAAAGATGAGAACCAGATCATTGCTGAGCGTCGTGCCAAGCTCGCTGCGCTCCGTAAAGAAGGAGTGGCTTTTCCGAATGATTTCGAACGAAAGAACTTGGCCGATGAATTGCATGTTGCATACGGAGAAATGAGTCATGATGAATTGGAAGCAGCGAATATACATGTGGTTGTAGCAGGCCGCATGCTGTTAAAGCGCGTGATGGGTAAAGTCAGCTTTGCCACAATTCATGACATGAGTGGGCGTATACAGTTGTTCATTAATAACATTGATACCGGAGAATCGGTTCATAATGCATTCAAGCATTACGATTTGGGGGATATCCTTGGCGCATCAGGATTATTGTTCAAAACTAAAACCGGTGAACTTTCAGTGCGCGTGACTTGTCTTCGCCTGTTAACGAAAGCTTTACGGCCACTTCCTGAAAAATTCCATGGTTTGGCTGATCAGGAACAAAAATATAGGCAGAGACATGTTGACCTTATTACCAATGAAGAAACACGTAATACGTTTATTATCCGTTCCAAGGTAATTCAGGCTATGCGGGAGTTTTTTTTACGTCATGGTTATCTTGAAGTTGAGACACCGATGATGCATTCCATTCCTGGTGGAGCAGCGGCCAAACCTTTTATTACCCACCACAATGCGCTGGATATGCAGTTGTTCCTTCGTATTGCGCCTGAGTTATATCTCAAGAGACTCGTAGTAGGCGGATTTGAAAAGGTATTCGAAATCAATCGTAATTTTCGCAATGAAGGTCTTTCTACGCGGCATAATCCTGAATTTACCATGGTTGAGTTTTATGAAGCCTATCGTGATTACCATTATCTGATGGATTTTACCGAGAAATTGTTTAGGGAAGTTGCGCGCAAGGTGCTCGGAACTACTGTCATTTTTTATCAGGGACGTGAGCTTGATCTAGAGAAACCTTTTGCTCGTCTGACCATTGCACAGGCAATCAAGAAATATCATCCCCAGTTCACGGATGCGCAGCTGAATGATCGAGATTTTCTGATAAGCGAACTATGTGATCTAAAGGCAAAATATAGGATGTCGGATGGTGTTGGGGGATTGCAGCTATCACTTTTCGAGGAGCTGGCAGAGCATCAGTTGTTTGAACCTACATTTATCATTGATTATCCTGCAGATGCTTCTCCATTGGCTCGTCGGAGCGATATGCGCCCGGATATAACTGAGCGATTTGAACTGTTTATGGTAGGACGTGAAATTGCCAATGGATTCTCCGAATTGAACGATCCTGAAGACCAAGAAGCACGGTTTGATGCACAAGTTGCGGCTAAGGAGGCGGGTGATGAAGAAGCTATGTTTAAGGATAGTGATTACATTCATGCCTTGGAATATGGTCTGCCACCCACTGCCGGGGAAGGTATCGGTATCGATAGGTTTGTAATGCTGCTCACCAACAGCTCTAGTATCCGCGACGTAATATTGTTTCCACAAATGCGTCCCGAAAAATAGGAAACAAATCTAGATTTCTTGGTTGTTTTAGTAGCGGAACGGTGTGGCAGAAGTTCGATGCTGACCTGAATTGCCCCGGTTTTCGTGGAGGCTATTTGGTTTAAGTTAAGACCTTAGAATTGCTCTTTTCGGCGAATTGCCTGTAGTAGGTTGCCTCATCTCCTGCTTGCGGTATATACCCTATGGATTCTAACAGCCGGTGGTAGTTAAACCAGGTCACCCACTCCAGTATAACCAACTTCCTGACCTCCCAAGATTTCCATAAAACCCATTTACAAATCAGTTCAGTCTTGTATAGCACATTGATCGTCTCTGCCAACGCGTTCGCTTGCCCGGACTGCCGGGCATACAGCGCCTGTTCCAGGGCATCCAGCACAAAGCCTGTGCGCATGTGGCGGCTGACCCGCCAGCCCACAATGCGCCGGGCAAATACATCGATGACAAAGGCCACATACAACCAGCACTGCCAGGTGGAAACATAGGTGAAGTTGGACACCCACAGTTGTTTGGGACGATCTGCCCTGAATTGCCGGTTCACCCGATCCAGCGGGCACGGCAGCGCCTTGTCCGGAACCGTCGTGCGTACTGCCTTGCCGCGCCTGGCACCTTCCAGCCCCAGACGCTTCATGAGCCGCTCAACCGTACAGCGTGCCACCGACAGCCCTTCGCGATTGAGCTGGCGCCAGACCTTATCGGCATCGTAGACTTGCGGGTTGACCTGCAACACCCGCTGGATGCGTGGCATCAAGGCTGCATCACGTTGCGCGCGCGCAACGCAAAGCCGGGTTGTGCTACCGGCCGGCATGGCGCCAATAACCCGACGGGGCGATCTGCAATGCCTTGCAGATCGGCTCAACCCCGAAGGTGTTGCGGTGCCAGTCGATAAAATCTCTCAGGATTTGAGTTTGCGGTCGAGCTCCTGGGCAAAAAAGCGCTGGCCAGTTTCAGAATCTCGTTCGCCTTGCGCAATTCCTTAATTTCGTGCTCCATAGCTTTGATGCGCTCGCGCTCTTCGCTGGTTACGTCGTTTCGCAAGCTGGGTCGATTTTATGCTTGCGCACCCATTCAAATAGTGTGTGGGCTGAACAGCCGATCATCGGTGCAATGGATTCAACTGTCGATCACAGCAAGGGATAGTTACTGCGGTGTTCCTGCACGATACGGACTGCGCGTTCCTTTACTTCCGGGGAATATTTGTTTGATTTGTTCATGGCTCCATCTTCTCAGATATTTGAGCCTCCTAAAAACTCAGGGCGATTCAGATTTCGGCAGCGATAGCCGTTTGGCAACCTCAACCACTGACAAGCCGTTTTCCTGATAGGTTCGTACTGCCTGTTCCCTGAATTCTGGACTGTATTCCGCCCTCGGTAATTTTTCATTTCCATCCTCCGTTTTTGCTCACATATTACGAAACATTGGACTCTCTGAAATTCAGCTTACGTCAAATCACCTAATCAGGTATTCTTCAAGTCAGGCTTTGCACTTCATATTTGAACCTGCGTTATTCTGTAAATTTGTTTTTGGATCAATTGGACGAAAAGAATGAGTATAAAAGTCTTTTTCGTTTCATTGTTAGCGTTTTTAGTTCTGGCGGGCTGCACCATAATGCCCGAATATGTCCCCCCCTCTTTGCCTACCGCTACAACTTTCCCGCGGTCCACGCCTGAGACGGCTGGTATTTCGGTAGCAAATACGGGATGGAAGTCATATTTTGGCGATGAACAATTGCGGGAATTGATTTCCAGTGCTCTCAGCAATAACCGCGAACTTTTACTGGCAGTGAGTCGCGTCGAAGAAGTGAGGGCACTATATGGAATTCAGCATTCGAATTTATTGCCGAGCTTCAGTGGAAATGCTTCAGCCACCAGGCTACGGCTTCCGACTGATGTGTTGCCAATTCAGCCAGGTACGGCGAACTCGTTCCTGTTGAACCAATATCAGCTATCGTTTGCTTTAAGTACATGGGAAATTGATTTCTGGGGCCGCCTGCGCAGCCTTGATACTGCGGCATTAGAAACGTATCTTTCCACGGACGAGGCACGTCATGCCGTTCGGGCTTCATTGATTGCCCAGGTTGCGAACAGTTACCTTGTTGAATGTGAATTAAGCGAACGTATCGACCTTGCCAGGAGTACTTTACAGACACGGCAGGATTCTTTGCGGATTGCCAAGAGGCGATTTGAGGTCGGTTCTGCTGCACGGCTGGATGCAATTCAGGCCGAGATTCTTTTGAATCAGGCACGCGCTGAATTGGCAGTGTTGCAGCGTATGCGCGAACAGAATCATAATGGGCTAGAGCTTCTGGTAGGGGGGTCAATTCCGGCCCGGCCCCATTTGCTTAGCAGAATTGAGGCTGGGTTTGTGCGCAGTATTGATGTGGGTTTGCCTTCTGATTTATTGGTTCAGCGGCCGGATTTGAGAGCGGCTGAAAGGCATCTCAAAGCAGCGAATGCGAATATTGGCGCAGCTCGGGCGGCATTTTTCCCACGCATCGTTCTTACTGGTTCTCTGGGTGTTGCCAGCCGTGAATTGGATGGTCTGTTTTCTGGCTCTGGCAGTGCGTGGAATTTTATGCCCAGCATCAGTCTGCCTATATTTGATGGCGGTCGTAACCAGGCGAATCTTGATTTGGCTTATGCACGGCGGAATTCTGCGGTTGTTGAGTACGAGCGCAGGGTGCAAAATGCCTTTCGTGAAGTAGCTGATGTGCTGGCAGAGCGGTATTGGTTGTCCGAACAGATACAGGCACAGAAAGCTACTCTTATTGCCCAGCGTGAAAGAAGCCGTTTGGCTTCTTTGCGTTACCAGCATGGTACTACCAATTATCTGGAGGTGCTGGATGCCGAGCGTTCGCTGTTTGCTGTTGAACAGATGCTTGTGATAACCCGTCGTGCTTACCTGGCTAGTGGCGTGATGCTGTATGCGGCACTGGGAGGTGGCGGGGGTATCTTGGATGAGGGAGTGTGACCGGGAATGCTGACCAATCTGTTGGAAAATCTGAACAGTTCCCGGTTTGTGCGGATGATGATCGTGATCATTACCTTGGTGGTGGTAGGGGTGCTGGTTCAACAATTTTTTGGTAAAGATAAGAATGCCGATTTCATCGCCAGCAGTAACGGGCGTATTGAAGCTACCGAGATCGATGTGGCGGCACGTTCATCCGGACGTATCAAAGATATCCTGGTTAATGAAGGTGATTTTGTGAAGGCCGGACAAATACTGGCACGAATCGATTCGGATTCTCTGAATGCGCAGTTGCGTCAAGCCGAGGCGCAGGCTCAGCAGGCACATAACGCTATTGCGACTGCACGCAGCCAACTTGCACAACGCGAAGCAGAACGTGCAGCAGTTGTAGCTGTGGTGGCGCAGCGTGAGGCTGAGCTTTCTGCTGCACGCAGTCGTGCAGCGAGATCATTGGCATTAGCTAAAGAAGGGGGTGCATCGCGTCAGGAAGCTGATGATGACCGTACCCAATTGCGCAGCGCAGAAGCTGCCATCATGGCGGCGAGAGCACAGGTGGCGGCATCCGATGCAGCGATCGCTACGGGGCGTGTACTGATACTGGGAGCACAATCTGCGGCTGAAGCGGCTGACGCGACAGTGGAACGTGTTCGTATAGATATTCATGACAATGATTTAAAGGCTCCGCGCGATGGACGAATCCAGTTCCGTGTTGTGCAGCCGGGAGAGGTGGTCGGGGTCGGGGGCAAGGTGTTGAATCTTCTTGATCTTGAGGATGTATATATGAATTTTTTCCTGCCGGAGATGATTGTCGGCAGGGTGGCGCTTGGCAGTGAAGTCCGCATAGTGCTTGACGCTGCGCCTGGCTATGTCATTCCAGCAAGGGTTTCGTTTGTGGCCAGCGCTGCACAGTTCACTCCGAAGACAGTTGAAACAGCAAGCGAACGGCAAAAACTGATGTTCCGGGTGAAGGCCAGGATTGCTCCCAGTTTGCTGAAAAAATATAGCAAGCAGGTCAAAACTGGCCTGCCCGGCGTGGCCTGGGTAAAACTGGATCGGCATGCAGAATGGCCAAGAGAATTGACGGTCGAGATTTTGAAATGATGTCGGCATTGACTGAGAATCATTTTGTTGCGCGTCTTAAACAGGTTTCTCTCAGTTACGGAAAAACTTTGGCATTGAAAGAGATAGATTTGGATATTCCGGCCGGTTGTATGGTTGGTCTGATTGGACCGGACGGAGTTGGAAAGTCCAGTCTGATGTCTCTTGTAGCCGGGGCACGTGCAATACAGAAAGGGAGGATAGAGGTATTGGGGGGGGACATGGCCAGTGTTTCCCACCGGACTGGAACTTGCCCGAATATTGCCTATATGCCGCAGGGACTTGGAAAAAATCTGTACCCGACTTTGTCGATAGAGGAGAACTTGCAGTTTTTTGGTCGTTTGTTTGGGCATGGAGTAGCCGAAAGACGGCGGCGCATTGATGAACTTACGGTCAGTACGGGCTTACATCTATTTCTTGACCGTCCGGTCGGGAAGCTTTCAGGTGGAATGAAACAAAAACTGGGGATGTGTTGTGCCCTGATTCATGATCCGGAATTGTTGATTCTGGATGAACCGACTACAGGGGTTGACCCGCTGGCACGTAACCAGTTCTGGGATCTGATTTCACATATTCGCAACCAACGTCCAGATATGAGCGTGATCGTATCCACGGCCTATATGGGCGAGGCAGAACGGTTTGACTGGCTGGTGGTAATGGATGCAGGCAGAATACTTGCCACCGGCACCCCATGTGATCTGTATCAACAGACTGGCGCGGGATCGCTGGAAGCGGCATTTATCGCGCTGCTTCCGGAGGAGCAGAGGCGTGGATACCATGCTGTAGTAGTTTCTCCATTTTCAACCTCGGAAGAGCAGGAAATCGCCATTGAGGCGCATGACCTGTCCATGCATTTTGGTGATTTCGTGGCGGTTGATCATGTCAATTTCAGCATTCGCCGTGGAGAGATATTTGGTTTTATTGGTTCCAACGGTTGCGGAAAATCGACCACCATGAAGATGCTTACCGGTTTGCTCCCGGCAAGCGGGGGAAAGGCTTGGCTTTTCGGACATGAAGTAAATTCACATGATATTGCCTCCCGGCGGAGGGTAGGCTATATGTCGCAGTCTTTTTCGTTGTACTCGGAGCTCACGGTACGGCAAAATCTGGTGTTGCATGCTCGTTTGTTCAACATGTATGAAGTGGAAATTCCGCCACGGGTAGAGGAAATGCTGCTTCGTTTTGGGCTTGACAAAGTGCCCGACGCAATGCCTGGGAGTTTGCCATTGGGCATCCGTCAGCGTTTGTCATTGGCGGTAGCGATGGTGCATAAGCCTGAACTGTTGATTCTTGACGAACCTACCTCCGGCGTTGATCCAATTGCGCGTGAGAATTTCTGGCAGTTGATGGTAGACCTGGCTCGCAAGGATAAGATCACGATTTTCATTTCGACCCATTTCATGAATGAGGCAGAGCGCTGTGACCGTATTTCGTTAATGCACGCGGGGAAGGTAATGGTTAGCGATGAGCCATCAGAACTGCTAAAAAAATGTGGGGCAGGAACACTGGAGCAAGTGTTCATCGAGTATATGAAAAAAGCCGGTATGGCAGCGATCTTGCCGGTTGTCCCCTTCTCCCCGCCTGCTATTCGTTCTGTTGCTTCTGGTACAGGTTGGGCTTCAGGATTGCGCCGTCGTTTCAGTATGTCCCGGGCATTTAGCTATACGTTGCGCGAATGGCTGGAATTGCGCCGCGACCGGGTGCGTGGGGCGATGGCGCTGATCGGTTGCTTGATCTTGATGTTTGTTATTGGTTATGGCATTAACATGGACGTTAATGATCTCAGTTATGCAGTGCTCGACCGTGATCAGACCATTCTTAGCCACGATTATTCCCTGAATCTCTCGGGATCAGGCTATTTTACCGAGCGCCCGCCGTTAACCAGTTATACGGAATTGGATCAGCGCATGCGTAGCGGCGAATTGTCATTGGCCATTGAGATTCTGCCCGGATTTGCTCGCGATGTGCAACGCGGCAAACCGATTCAGATCGCTGCCTGGATCGATGGGTCGATGACCATGCGGGCTGAAGTCATTCAGGGTTATGTGCAGGGCATGCATCAGGGATGGCTGAAAAATATCACGAAAGACCATTTTGGTCAGGATGTAACTGCTGGCTTGGCAAAGATTGAAACGCGATTTCGTTACAACCCTGACGTGATGAGCATGCCTTCGATTGTTCCGGCGGTTATCCCCATTCTCATGCTGATGATTCCATGTATGTTGACAGCGCTGTCGGTGGTACGCGAAAAGGAATTGGGCTCGATGATTAATTTCTACGTCACCCCAGTGACCCGGGCTGAGTTCCTGCTGGGTAAACAGCTTCCATATATTATTCTGGCAATGTTAAATTTCCTGCTGATGTTGGTACTTGCCGTAACAATATTCGGTGTGCCGATGACCGGAAGTTTTACTGCGCTTATGTTGGCGGCGTTGATCTTTAGTATATTTTCTACAGGGTTCGGCTTGTTTGCTTCTATATTCACCCGCAGTCAGATTGCGGCAATATTCGCAACCATGCTTGGCACTATGCTCCCGGCAATTGAGTTTTCCGGCCTTCTCAATCCAGTTTCGACGCTGGAAGGAGCAGGAAAAATTATTGGCGAAGTTTATCCTGCATCTCACTTTCTCGTGATCAGCCGTGGGGTTTTCGCCAAGGCGCTGGGTATGCATGATTTAGGTGCGTTCTTCTGGCCCATGTTGCTGGCTGCTCTGGGTATTGTGGTTCTATCAATCTTGCTGCTAAAAAAGCAGGACAGCTGATAATGAGCCGTGCATCCAATATATATCAGCTCGGTATCAAAGAGTTGTGGAGTTTGTGGCGTGATCCGATCATGTTGGTGCTCATCATTTATACTTTTTCCGTGGCGATTTACATTGCGGCTACTGCAATACCTGATTCTTTGCACAAGGCCGCGATCGCTATTGTGGATGAGGACGGGTCACCGCTGTCGGGGCGCATTATCTCGGCTTTTTACCCACCACACTTTATGGCGCCGGTTCTGGTGTCGCTGAAAGAAGTCGATCCTGGTATGGATGCTGGCAAGTTTACTTTTGCCCTTGATATTCCTCCTGAATTTCAGCGCGATGTGCTAGCGGGGGGTATTCCGACGATCCAGCTGAACGTGGATGCAACGCGCATGAGCCAGGCTTTTATTGGTAGCAGTTACATCGAGCAGATCGTATTGAGTGAAGTGAATGAATTTGTCCAGCGATATCGCGGCAGTGCCGTGCCACCGGTCGAGTTGTCCATGCGGGTACGTTTCAATCCATCCCTGACACCAGTTTGGTTCGGATCGCTTATGGAGTTGGTTAGCAATCTCACCATGCTTTCAGTTATCCTGACCGGTGCTGCACTGATTCGTGAACGCGAGCACGGAACTATTGAGCATCTGCTCGTGATGCCGGTTACCCCCGGCGAGATCATGCTTGCCAAAGTCTGGTCCATGGGGCTAGTGACACTAATCGCTTCAATCTTTTCTTTGTCCTTTATCGTACAGGGACTGCTGCAGGTGCCGATCGAAGGTTCGCTAGTCCTGTTTTTCTTTTCCGCCGCACTGCATCTGTTTGCCACCACTTCATTGGGAATTTCCATGGCAATGCTTGCGCGCACCATGCCACAGTTTGGTCTTTTGGTAGTATTAATCCTGCTGCCAATGGATGTGCTGTCTGGGGGGACAACCCCACGCGAAAGCATGCCGGAAATTGCGCAATATATAATGCTGCTCGCCCCAACCACGCATTTTGTTTCGATAGCCCAAGCCGTCCTGTTTCGGGGGGCCGGGTTCGAAGTGGTGTGGCCGCAGATGCTCGCGCTGCTATTGATTGGAAGTTCTCTGTTTGTTCTGTCTCGGCACCGATTCCGGAAAATCATTAGTACCCTTGCCTGAAATGGGAAGAAGAACAAGGATGTATGTTAGGGAATTGTGACTTTCTACTATTATGTTTCTTAAAAAAATTTGGTTGTGTGAGTCAGGATCTATTGTGGTGCTCTGGAGAAAATGGTTATAGGCGTCGGCACCAGGCTTTCTTTGCCGAGTTTGGTAAGTTCAAACAGACAGGATTTGAAGAATTTTATAGTAATGCAGGGGGCAAGTTTACGCCAGGATAGAACTGTGTTGAATTATGCCTTGTTTGATGCTGGTTATTAGCAAAAATTTTTTCTTAGAAATGTAATTATTGATTCCATCTATTATAAGTTTAACGCCAGTCAATGACTTAATACAGTAGCCCGGAATAAAAAAAGAAAATTTATTCCGGGTCAGAACAATTTGAATTGTTAACGATAGACTTTTCCCAGTTGCCAATTCATGAGCATTTGGCTTGCCAACTCCTGCTGATCTTTGGTTAAGGAGATTGAGTCGCGAAGTTTTTTTGCATTTTCGCTGCCACCATATCCGGATGCAATACTGGCCCAGACATAGGCCAGAAATTCATCCTTTTTCACGCCGCTGCCCAAGAGGTAAGCTAAAGCAAGATTGTACTGTGCATCGGTATACCCGTATGCAGCGGCTTTTTCCCATAGTTCGACAGCCTGGGCAGCATTTTTAGGTACACCCTCTCCAAAATAGTACATGGAACCGAGGTTGAATTGTGCAGGGTGGTATCCCTGCATCGAGGCTTTCTTCCATAATTCGACAGTTTTGGAGATGTCCCTAGGAACGATTTCTCCTTTGTTGTATATCAGACCGAGGGTGAACTGCGCATGGGCGAATTCACGCTCAGCCGCGCCTTGCCACCATTTCAATGCCTTGACGGGGTCGTCGGGTATTCCTTTAGCGTCGCGGTATAACCATCCAAGTTCCAGCTGGGCTTCTGCATCCCCCTGATCTGCTGCTTTTTGCAGCCATTCCACACCGGTTACATAATCAAGAGGTACGCCATAGCCAGTGATGTATAACGACCCAAGGGCATACTGCGACTTGGAATGTCCCTGAATGGCGGCCTTTTCATACCATTCTGCTGCCTTTCTGGTATCCTTTGAAAGGATGGTGTCATCCCTTCCGGTATCATACATGAACCCCAAATTGTACTGGGCGTCTGGATTGCCAGCTTCCGCTTGCTGTCTTAATTCTGCAAGCTGCGCTTCCTGTTCTGCAGTTGAAGACCATGGTTGAGCATGGGCGCTCACGGCTGTGATGCATAGAAGGATTAGGAGAAATTTTGTTGCAATGCTTTTATGAATATTTGCTAACGACATTTTCGAGCCTCTTTCGAATTCATATTTCAGTCTGTGGATGAAGTGATGATAGTTGTCCAGCTAATCGTAATGCAATTCTTATATTGAAAATGTATTGCATGATTTAACGTAAATGTAATACCCGGAAAATATCATTTCTGAATGGCATCCTGTTCAAGTTTTGCCTGGGATGAATGGATATGTACCAAAATAAACAGCAAGATATTCGATGTGTCACAATATAATTTGAAGATACTTATTTGGTATGGGGTATATTATTGCCTGCTTAAGACCTGACCTGGCTTCCAGTTTGTTGATAGTTTTTTCGCCTCGGTGCGTTGGGAGAAATTGATCGGAATTATATCACGGAGTTTTTTAGCATTTTCATCCCCCTGTGCGGCAGCCAAATCTTGCCAGGCATAAGCGAGAACGCTGTCTTTCTCTACTCCTTTTCCATTTTGGTACATCCACCCAAGGTTGGTTTGTGCCTGTGCAAGCCCTTGCGCCGCAGCTTTTTGATACCATTCCACGGCTTTGGAAATGTCTTTTGATACCCCTTCGCCTGTGAGATACATCATCCCAAGTTCGAATTGAGCTTTGGCATGTCCTTGGTCAGCTGATTTTTGAAACCACTCGGCTGCTTTAACTGGGTCCTTCGCAACACTGGTTACGATTTCACCGCTGTTATACATTGTGCCGAGTTCGTATTGGGCTTTAGCAAATCCTTGATTCGCTGCTTTTTGATACCAATAATAGGATCTGTCTGGATCGATGCTTACATCAATACCGTTTGCGTACATCCATCCAAGGCGGGCTTGAGCACTGGCATCACCTGCTTCAGCTTGTTTTTGTAGCTGTTCAAAAGAATGGCCTGTGGCAATATGTTCCTCTGCAGAAGCGAATCCATTAACATTAAGTGCTAGAAGTAAAATTACAGATTGAACAAGTTTTTTCATGTTGACCCCATTGTTTAGAATATGGTGATTTTAGAGAGTGTTAGGCATCATAATATCTTAATTGTCGTTGTCCGGTTTTATAGTAAGTGCGGCAACGCTGATCATTGAAACACAATTTTAATGCATCTAAGAAGTTATGATGCAGATGCAGTCAATTTTTTTAAAAATATGCATTCAAGATAATAATCACCTGTTAGTTTGACAGGATGGATGTTGAGAAATTCAGTTGCATAAGGTGGTTTTTTAATCGGAGATATTCCAGGTTAAATTCGTCCGAAAAAACGGACAAGTCATGGGTTATTTAAGATATTGCACATACCGGAATGCAAAGACGGATGACAATGGGTCAACTGGTTTTTGCAACCGGCATATTTGAGTTTTATCTCAAACGGACATGGTGGGAGATATTTCTGTCCGGGATAGATCTCAGGGATTCCCTCAAAGGGATGGAGTGCTACAATCGTGCGGTTTAGTCTCAGAGCGGTCAGGGCAGACCGCAGATCGGGTTCGAACGTATGTTGCGGATCTGCTTTTTGTAGCCGGATCAACCTCGGCAATCCGGATGTCGGATATCTACTGTGTCAAGGTTGGTGTAACGTTTTATTAGGATCAATTCTGGCAAAGAGCTGCTACCGGATACAACCACGATCTGCAAGTTTATCCACCTGCCGCGAGTGTAGCCTGCCTGCAGCGAGGGGGTAACCCGAAAACCTGGGTTATCGTAGGCACAATCGGGTGGTTGATGCAGATTTTCTAAGCAAGTTGATCCGAGTATCCCGTGTGAATGTTCGTTCAGTAACTTGTGGCTATTAATTCCTATTCAGGTAGTTCTTAAAATTAATGATAGAAAACTCAATTGTTTCCTAATAGCACTCCTGAGATTTATTTATGAAACTTGCAATCGCACAAATTAATTGCATACTGGGTGATCTTGCGGGAAATTCTGCCAAGATTCTTGCATTTGCAGAAAGAGCCAGACAGCAAGGAGCCCAGTTGTTACTGACACCAGAATTGAGTTTGTGCGGTTACCCACCCGAAGATTTGTTGTTGCGGAAAGGGTTTTATCAGGCATGCAATCAGTCATTACAGAAGCTTGCGCGGCAAGTCTGGGGGCTTTCTGTATTAGTCGGACATCCTCATGAAATAGACAATAAACGTTATAACGCTGTATCTGTACTGTGTGACGGGAAAATTGTTTCCACCTACTATAAACATGAACTTCCGAATGATGCTGTGTTTGACGAACGGCGCTATTTTGTTCCAGGTGAATCTTCGTGCATTTTTGAAATTCAGGGTACCAAGTTTGGACTTGGCATTTGTGCGGATGTTTGGGAGGAGCATGTTGTACAAAGTGTATCTGCTGCTGGAGCCAAGGTGTTATTGGTAGCGAACGCCTCACCTTACCACATTGGCAAGCAAGAGTTGCGTTATGAAATTATTCGCGATCGTATCGCCCGATTTGGTCTGACGGTAATTTATGCGAATATGGTGGGCGGGCAGGATGAGTTGGTGTTTGATGGTGCCTCTTTCGCAATGGATGAACAAGGTGTGTTAACTCATCAATTTGTTTCATTTGAAGAATCCCTTGGATTGATTGAGTTCCGGGATGGAAAGATAATTGCCGGGGATAGAGTTTCGTGTCTCACGGACGAGGAAAGTATTTATCGTGCATTATGCCTGGGGGTCAGGGACTATGTTGGCAAAAACGGTTTTTCGGGTGTAATACTGGGTTTGTCTGGCGGGATTGATTCTGCGCTGACTTTGGCAATAGCGGTAGATGCCCTGGGTGCGGATTGTGTGCGCGCTGTAATGATGCCCTCTCCCTTTACTGCACAAATGAGCCTGGATGATGCTCGTGAAATGGCGAGTTCGCTTGCTGTGCATTACGATGAGATAAGCATCAAGCCGTTGCTTGATGCTTATCTTGCTTCATTGCATGGGTTGTTTGAGGGGCGGGCCCAGGATACTGCTGAAGAAAATATACAGGCGCGGATACGCGGGAACTTGCTGATGGCTTTATCCAATAAATTCGGTTCGCTTGTGCTGACAACAGGTAATAAATCAGAAATGGCCGTTGGTTACTGTACACTTTATGGCGATATGGCGGGCGGTTTTGCTGTACTTAAAGATATAAGCAAAACCTGGGTATATCGACTGGCCGTTTTTCGAAATAAGTTAGGCAGGGTTATTCCGGAGCGCATAATTTCGCGTCCACCTAGCGCGGAATTGAAACCAGACCAGAAAGATCAGGATAGCTTGCCGTCGTATGATGTACTTGATGGTATTATGTCACTTTACGTAGAGCAGAATTTAACAATCGCTGAAATTGGTGCGCGAGGTTATGCGAAAGAGGATGTTGAGCGGGTGGTAAAAATGATTCATGCTAGTGAATATAAACGTGTTCAATCGCCTGTTGGGGCGCGGATTACTGATCGTGGGTTTGGGAAGGATTGGCGTTTCCCAGTTACTGTGCGTTATCAGGACGATTATTAAATAATTTATACAGTAACATAAATATGTGACTGCTGCGGGAGTTTTTGTGAAAAAAATCGAGGCTATTATCAAACCTTTTAAACTTGATGAAGTGAGGGAAGCTTTGTCGGAGTTAGGAGTGAGCGGCTTAACTGTGACCGATGTGAAAGGGTTCGGGAGGCAAAAAGGACATACTGAGCTGTATCGTGGGGCAGAGTATGTAGTGGATTTTTTGCCTAAAATCAAAATTGAAGTGGTGGTCGTGGCTTCAATGCTCGATGCAGCCGTAAATGCCATAATTAAAGCTGCTCACACAGGAAAGATCGGGGACGGAAAAATTTTTGTTACATCAGTGGAACAAATTATTCGAATCCGGACGGGTGAAACAGACGAATCCGCAATTTGAATGTTTAAATAACTATATGGTGCTGCAACTTGTTAAATGATTAGAATTTTTTAAAATTTAAAAGTGACATGCTCTTTCGAACCATTAGAAAATCCAGTAAAGTAACTACCTGCCATTAACAATTAAGAGCAAATACTATGAGTACAAAAGGGCAACAACTACAAGACCCGTTCCTGAATGCTTTGCGCAGAGAGCATGTGCAGGTAGCCATTTATTTGGTCAATGGAATCAAGTTACAAGGCCAGGTTGAATCCTTCGACCAATATGTGGTTTTGTTAAAAAACACGATCACCCAGATGGTTTACAAGCACGCCATATCCACCATTGTTCCAGTACGCGCTATATCTATTCCAATTGATGCCGAGTGATGCACAGTAACACTGCGGCAATTAACACGGCAGTACTCGTTAGCGTAAATTTTGGTGTGCCCGATTATGGGGAGAGTTTAGAGGAATTACGCTTGCTGGCGGAAAGCGCGGGCGTGTGCGTGATTACTGTGGTGGAAGGACGGCGGATTCGGCCGGATGCATCGCTGTTTGTGGGTAGCGGAAAAGTGGATGAAATATCCGCTATTGTAGAACAGCATGATATACCACTGGTTATCTTTAATCATGATCTTTCCCCGGCGCAAATGCGTAACCTTGCAACAAAAATTAAGGCGCGAGTGATTGATCGTACTATGCTGATCCTGGATATCTTTGCCTTGAGAGCGCAAAGCCATGAAGGAAAATTGCAGGTGGAGTTGGCGCAGCTCAAGTATCTTTCCACAAGGCTGGTCGGTATGCATGCCGATCTGGCACAACAAAAGAATGCTGTAGGCGCCCGCGGACCGGGAGAAACACAGTTAGAACTGGACAGGCGCAAGCTGGATAGGCGTGTTGTTTTATTAAAGGAACGTCTCGCTAAATCAAGTCGGCACCGTCAGATATTACGGGAATCCCGTACCCGTGCCAGTGTGTTTTCTGTGTCAGTTGTGGGCTACACAAATGCCGGTAAGTCTACATTATTCAATAAATTGACCCGTGCAAATACCTATGCGGCGAACCAGTTATTCGCCACGCTAGATACTACTACCCGGCGTGTATTTATTGAGGGTTCGGGCCAGATAGTATTATCAGATACTGTCGGGTTCATTCGCCATCTGCCGCACAGCCTGATTGCTGCTTTTCGTAGTACATTGGAAGAAACGGTTCAGGCGGATTTGTTGTTACATGTGGTGGATGCAAGTAGCCCGGAGCGGTTTGGTCAGGTTGCCGAAGTAAACAAGGTTTTAATGGAAATTGGTGCACAACATGTCCCGCAAATTCTGATCTTTAATAAGATTGATTTGCAGGGTTTGCCTGTAGGCGTGCAACGGGACGATTATGGTAGAATTACATCCATTCATTTGAGCGCTAAAACCGGGGCAGGGGTGGATCAACTACGTGAAGCGCTTGCAGAGGTGGGTAATGCACAGGAGCAAATTGCCATTCATGAAACTGAAGTGTTTGGCTTGACCTAGGAATGATTTATGGGATTGAATGACCCGCAATGGGGCAACAAAAACAGTGGTGGCCCACCAGATATAGAAGCAGTGCTACGCGATATTAATAAAAAAATCTCCGCTCTCTTTGGTAATAAAGGCGGGGGTACTGGTGGAGGGGGTGGGGCACATAAAAAATCCAATGTCAGCATGGGGTTGGTTGTTGGTATAGCGATACTGATCTGGCTTGCCAGTGGATTTTATATTGTAGATGCCAGCCAGCGAGGAGTGGTATTGCGGTTCGGTAGTTTTGTTGAAACCACTCAGCCAGGGCCTCGCTGGCATATCCCATTCCCGGTTGAATCTGTCGAGGTGGTGAATATCAGTCAGGTCAGGACGGTAGAAATCGGCTATCGTGAAAATGTTAAGAACAAGATTCTGAAAGAGTCGCTGATGCTGACCGATGATGAAAATATAATCGACATTCAATTTGCCGTGCAATATGTTCTGAAGGATCCAGCTGAGTATTTGTTTAATAATCGTGCGCCGGATGAGAATGTGCGACAGGCAGCGGAAACATCCATTCGTGAAATTGTTGGCAAGAATAAGATGGATTTTGTGCTGTATGAAGGACGTGAGCAGGTGGCGGCGGCGGCTACCAAGCTAATACAGGAGATTTTGGATCGTTATAAATCAGGGATTCTGGTGAGCAAAGTAACCATGCAAAATGCACAGCCTCCTGAGCAGGTGCAAGCTGCATTTGATGATGCAGTCAAGGCTGGGCAGGATAGGGAGCGCCAGAAAAATGAGGGTCAGGCCTATGCTAATGATGTGATTCCCAGAGCGAAAGGAGCTGCAGCTCGTTTGATGCAGGAGGCGGAGGGCTATCGGCAGCGTGTGATAGCCAGCGCCGAGGGGGATGCAAGTCGATTCAAACAGATATTGGTTGAATATGAAAAGGCGCCGGCGGTAACGCGTGAACGTATGTATATCGAAATGATGCAACAGATTTTGACTAGTACAAGCAAAGTCATGGTGGATCAGAAAAGCGGTACCAGCCTGTTGTATCTGCCACTGGACAAGCTGATTCAAAGTACCGGACAGAATGGAATTCCTCTACCGGATACACAGGTTGCAGGACAAACTGAGCAGCAAGCGGTCTCACCCGTCCCGGCGAATGAATCATCGGTAATCTTGCCGCGCATACGCGAAGAACTACGAGGGCGTAACAGGGAGGCACGCCAATGAAATCGGGCTTTATGAATGTATTGATTGGAGTGGTTGGGGCTTTAGTCCTGGCTAGTCTGAGTATGTTTGTTGTTGATCAACGGCAGGCAGTAATCGTTTTGCAGCTTGGGGAAATGGTTGGGGTGAAGACCACGCCGGGACTTTATTTTAAAATTCCACTTATACAGAATGTGCGTTATTTTGACTCCCGTATTTTGACTTTTGACAGTGTGGAACCGGAACGTTTTATCACTGCAGAAAAGAAAAATGTGATGGTGGATTCTTTTGTAAAGTGGCGCATCGAGAATGTAAAACAATATTATATCAGTGTAGGCGGGGATGAAGCCCGTGCAAAAACTCGTTTGACGCAGACAGTGAATTCAATCATGCGAGAAGAGTTTGGTAAGCGTACGATTAATGAAGTGGTATCCGGTGAACGCGATAAAATTATGAATACGCTGCGTCACAAAGCTGACTTGGATGCACGCAAGATCGGCGTCCAGGTTTTGGATGTGCGTTTGAAACGGGTGGATTTTCCAGTTGAAATCAGTGAATCAGTATATCGCCGGATGGATGCCGAGCGTAAACGTGTTGCAAATGAGTTGCGTGCGACAGGTAATGCCGAAGGCGAAAAAATTCGTGCCGATGCAGATCGGCAACGCGAGGTAACTCTTGCCGATGCATATCGCGATGCGCAAAAAATCAAAGGTGAGGGTGATGCGAAGGCTTCTGCGATTTACGCTAGTGCATTTGGGCGCAATGCTGAATTTTATGCATTTTATCGCAGTCTGGAAGCATATAAGCAAAGCTTCAAGAACAAAAGCGATGTCATGGTGGTGGATCCCAGTTCTGCATTCTTTAAGTATCTCAGGAATTCCAGCAAGGCAGGCAAATAAGCAGGATTGTTAATATGCTGACTTACTGGCTTACCGGGTTGGCATTGATGCTGATTATTGAAGGCATCATGCCGTTTTTGTTCCCAGACCTGTGGCGTGATACGCTGCATAAACTGGCATTACTTTCGGAAAGACAAATCCGTTTTTTGGGCATTACTGCCATGTTGTCCGGGTTGATCTTATTGTATTGGGTTAAATGATGGCGAACTCAAACTGGTTATTGCCAGAATACATACAGGACGTTTTGCCTGAAGAGGCGTGGCGTATTGAAGGTATGCGTGTCAGTATACTTGATTTATTGCGCTGCTCTGGTTATCAATTGGTTGTGCCGCCATTGCTGGAATATGCTGAGTCTCTCCAGATCAATGACAGTCATGATATGGATTTGCGTACTTTCAAGCTGGTTGACCAGCTGAGTGGTCGTACCTTGGCATTGCGCGCTGATATTACCCCACAGGTGGCGCGCATTGATTCGCACTTGCTTAATCGTCAGGGAATTACCCGTCTTTGCTATGTCGGGAGCGTTCTGCATACGCAACCTGCGGGAATAATGCGTACACGAGAATTATTGCAGATAGGCGCAGAACTTTATGGCCACAGTGGTTTGGATAGTGATCTGGAGATTCAACGGTTAATGCTTCAGGCCTTGGATTTGGTTGGTGTGAAAGAGGTACACCTTGACCTTGGTCATGTAGCACTGTTCCGTGCTTTGATTAGCCGCTCCAGGATAACCAAAAAACTGGAGGCAGAGTTGTCTAGTGCATTACAGGGAAAAAATGTACCTGCTTTACGGATATTGGTAGCCGATTTGTCTCCGGATGTGCAACATGCACTTATGGCCCTGCCCATGTTATACGGAAAGGTCGATGTGATAGCGCGTGCCCGGAACGAGTTGCCAGATTATCCGGAAGTGACTGCAGCGCTGAATGAACTGGAACAGACTGCAGATCGTTTGCAACCGCTGGCACATAGCATTGGAATTGATCTTGCTGAGTTGCGTGGCTATCACTATCACAGTGGTATGGTTTTTGCGGCATTCCATGCGGGAAGTCATGATGCGATAGCGTTGGGCGGCCGATATGATGATGTGGGGAAAAGCTTCGGTCGTGCCCGTCCGGCTACGGGTTTCAGCATGGATTTACGTCAATTGCATGGTTTGTTGGGATACCGTTCTCAACCGAAGGGTATTTTGGCACCACATTCCGATAATGATGTGTTGAATAAAAAAATTTCGCAGTTGCGCGAGCAAGGACATACTGTAATAGTCGATTATCTGGGAAAGGTTGAGTTGCGCTCTGAGCTGGGCTGTGACCGAGAACTGGTCATGCGCGACGGTGCTTGGCATGTAGTTGATATTAAAAAGTAATTTTCTTCATTGCCTTGGATTTATTTTGGATGGAAACGATCAATAAGGGATCAGGGATAAGCATGTCGAAAAATGTGGTAGTGATCGGTACCCAATGGGGCGATGAAGGTAAGGGAAAGATAGTCGACTGGCTTACGGATCATGCGCAAGGCGTGGTTCGTTTTCAGGGTGGGCATAATGCAGGTCACACGCTGGTAATCGGCGGGAAAAAAACGGTACTCCATCTTATTCCTTCTGGAATTCTTCGAGAGCACGTGATGTGCTATATCGGCAATGGCGTGGTTGTGTCACCGAAGGCGCTTCTTAAAGAAATGGATGGTTTGGCTGCTGCCGGCGTGGATGTTTATGGACGCTTGCGCATATCTGAGGCTTGTCCGTTGATTCTGCCTCATCATGAAGCTTTGGACAAAGCCCGTGAATTGGCCAAAGGCGCTGCTAAAATTGGGACGACAGGTCGTGGTATCGGCCCTGCATATGAAGACAAAGTTGCCCGTCGTGCGATCCGTCTGCAAGATTTGTTTCATCGCAAGCGCTTTGCTGCCAAGCTGGGCGAAGTGCTGGATTATCATAATTATGTATTAAAAAATTATTTCAATGCTGTACCAGTGGATTTTCAGAAGGTGTTGGATGATACGCTGGAACTGGCTGAGCGTATTAAGCCTCTGATACTGGATGTGCCGCGTGCTTTATATGAGGCGAATAAAACTGGATCGAACCTCTTGTTTGAGGGCGCACAGGGAACCTTGCTGGATATAGACCATGGAACGTATCCTTTTGTAACTTCCAGTAATTGCATTGCAGGCGCCGCTTGTACAGGTAGTGGCGTTGGTCCGCAAATGCTGCATTATGTACTTGGAATAACCAAGGCCTATACCACGCGCGTTGGATCTGGTCCTTTCCCAACCGAATTGGACGACGAGGTAGGCAAGCACCTGGCCGAGAAGGGTCATGAATTTGGTTCTACAACCGGCCGCGCGCGCCGCTGCGGCTGGTTTGATGCCGCAGCACTTAAGCGTTCCATTCAGATAAATGGTGTGTCCGGTTTATGTGTAACCAAGCTGGATGTGCTTGATGGTGTGCAGACATTGCGGCTCGGGGTCGGGTATCGTAGTCAGGGTCAATTCAGCGATATCTTGCCTGTAGGGGCAGAATCCCTGATCGATTGTGAACCAATATATGAAGAGATGCCAGGCTGGAGCGGCAGCACTGTTGGGGTAAAGAATTATGAAAATCTGCCAGCAGAGGCCCGTAGTTATCTTGAAAGAATTGCAGAAATTTGTGAAGTTCCGGTTGATATGGTTTCCACTGGGTCTGAGCGTGATGAAACTATTGTTTTGCGCCACCCGTTCAAATGTTAAAAATCTGAAGCATTTTTGCCACCCATATATTATGGGACGGATGGTCCCATTGGTACAAAATCGTTTCGCTTTACATGGGCAATGATGCGGATCGCCAATCTCCTCCGAGTGCTTTAAGTAAAATCGCGCTGGCAACCAGACTTCGCCCGGTTATGCTCAGGCTGCGGATTTCCGCATCCAAAGCGCTTGCCTGGGCTGTAACCACATTCAGATAACTCACCGTACCTGCTTTATACTGGTTATGGAAAAGCATAACCGATTCTTGCGCAGCCAGCTTCGCTGCCTGTTGAACCTTGGCTTCTTCACTCAGGATGCGCAGTGTTGAGAGTTGGTCTTCCACTTCCTGGAATCCAGTTAGAACGGTCTGGCGGTAATCGGCTACGCTTTTGTTATACAACGCAATGGCCTGTTCTTTTTGTGAGGCCCGAAGTCCACCATCAAATAGCGCGACCGCAATATTCGGTCCGATAGACCATATCTGTTGGGATGAGGATAGCAAATCTGCAAGCACTGAGCTTTGATACCCTGTTGATGCTCCAAGTATCAGGGACGGGAAGAAGGCGGCCTGGGTGACGCCTATCTGTGCATTTGCTGCCTGAACGCGTCGCTCTGCTGCTGCAATATCCGGGCGTCGCTCCAGCAATTCGGAAGGAAAGCCGGGTGGTAACTCTGGAAGCACTGGAACAACGGTGCTTGGCTTAAGTGTAAAGTTGGACGGGGATTTCCCGATCAGGACGGCGATTGCATGTTCAAACTGTGCTCTTTCGACACCAAGATCAAGGGCTTGTGCCTGGATTGCTTTTAACTGCGTTTCTGCCTGTACTACATCAGAACGTCCAGCAATACCGGCACTATAACGATTTTGTGTAATTTTCAATGATTTTTGGTATGCGATGGCAGTTTGTTCCAGCAATTGGCGTTGTATATCGTTTATGCGCAGCTGAAAGTAAGTTTGTACCAGCAATGATTGAATACTCAGCAGGGCTGATTGCAGATCGGCTGCACTGGCTTCTGCGGCTGCCTGGTTAGATTCAACCGTGCGCCCTATGCGTCCCCACAGATCTGCTTCCCATGAAATGGTTGCCAATAACCGGTTTGTTTCAGTTATCCCCGATCTGGGGATGCCGGGAATGGTTACCCCGCTGTTTGTTGCGGCTGTTCCCTGTCCTCTGGTATTGGCAAAGGTTCCAGATATAACCGGAAAGTGTCGTGCACGTGCCGCATTCACAAGGGCGAGCGCTTGCCGGTATTGTGCTTCGGAACTATGAATATTCTGGTTGGAGATGGATACTTGCTGTACCAGTGCATTGAGCTGAATATCATTAAATATTTCCCACCACATGCCGCGGGGATGATGATCGCCAGGTTTTGCAAATTTCCAGTGCGGAGGGGGGGTCTTGTAGCTCGCTGGTGGAATGACATGGGGACGTTTGTAATCCGGACCTAAGGCACAGCCTGCCAGGTTCAGTATGGTAAACCATAAAATAATAAAATGCTTCATGGGAAAAATGTGTTCTGGGTAAAAATGCCAGTCCCGGTTAACCTGTCATGACTCATGAGGATTCTGTAATCTTCAGAGCTTGATGGCCAGACCGTGACTGTCTGTTTCCTTTGTTAAAAAGACGCAGCTGATCAAGATACAGATAAATGACAGGGGTTGTATATAACGTTAATAACTGGCTGACAATCAGTCCGCCAACAATAGAGATTCCGAGTGGCTGGCGCAGTTCAGAGCCCATTCCAGTGCCAATTGCGAGAGGAACGGCACCCAGCAAGGCTGCCATGGTAGTCATCATAATTGGACGAAACCGCAAAATGCAGGCTTCATGGATAGCGTTGCGCGGGCTTAAGCCGCGTTTCCGTTCAGCTTCAAGAGCAAAATCGATTATGAGAATCGCATTTTTCTTAACAATACCGATAAGCAGTATGATACCAATCATGGCAATGATACTGAAATCCATTCTGAAAGCGAGCAGGGCAAGAATCGCCCCGACACCGGCTGAAGGCAAGGTCGAGAGGATGGTTATGGGATGAATATAGCTTTCATAAAGTATGCCGAGCACAAGGTATACTGCAACCAGGGCAGAGAGAACGAGTATAGGCTGGTTGGCAAGAGACATCTGGAAAGCTTTGGCCGTCCCCTGAAAACTTCCCTGTATAGAAGAGGGCGCCCCTGTTCTTGCCATTGCTTCATCAATTGCACGTGTGGCTTCTGAAAGTGAAACGCCATCCGACAGATTGAATGAAATGGTTGAAGCGGCAAATTGTCCCTGATGATTGATCGCTAATGGTGTGGGCGTTTCTTCCCAACGGGCGAAAGCGGCCAGTGGTATTTGCAGCCCCCCCGGGGCAATAAATAATACGCTTTTAAGAGTTTCCGGATTCTGCAAGTATTCAGGAGCCGCTTCCATAACCACGCGGTACTGGTTCAATGGGTTGTATATTGTTGATATCTGGCGCTGGCCAAATAAATTGTTTAATGTCGTATCGATCAGTCGCTGCGAGATTCCAAGTCTTGTGGCGGCATCACGGTCGATGATCAGGGATGTATTTTCCCCTTTGTCCTGCTGGTCGGTATTCACATCCGCAAGCTGTGGTAGTGTATGCAATGCACGGCGAATGACCGGTTCCCAGGTACGCAATTCATCAATGTTATCTGCTTGAAGAGTATATTGATATTGCGCATTGCTTACACGACCGCCCATTCTGATGTCCTGGACAGATTGCAGGAACAGGTTAGCTCCGGGTACAAGATTGAGTTTGCGTCGTAATCGGGAGATAACCTTTTCCGCGGATACCTGACGTTCGGCCAGCGGCTTCAGCCCCACAAAAACGCGACCGGTGTTGACCGGCCCTCCACCGGTGAAGCCTACGACACTTTCTACGGCGGGATCCTGGTTAATGATATTGATGAAAGTCGACAATTTTTCTTGCATTGCCTGAAATGAGATCCCCTGGTCTGCCTGTATGGCACCCATTAATCGCCCGCTGTCCTGTTGAGGAAAAAAACCTTTGGGAATGACTGTATAAAGATAAATATTAAGGCATACCGTGGCGAGGAGCATGATGAGCATGAGGCGACCATGTGCGAGTGCCCAGTCCAGGGATACCCGATAGCCGTGCAGTAATAACTGGTAAATGCGATCAGTCGCCTGAAGGAAACGCCCAGGGGCTAATACGGATCGTGGTCGCAATAGCCTTGCGCACATCATGGGGGTAATGGTGAGTGAAACAAGCAGGGATATGAGTACGCCTGCTGAAAGTGTGATGGAAAATTCGCGAAACAGACGCCCGACAATTCCTTCCATTAATAAAATAGGTATAAATACTGCCACCAGGGACAAGCTCATTGACACCACGGTAAAACTTACTTCGCCTGCTCCTTTTATTGCGGCTTCAAAGGGGGGAATGCCATTATCGATGTGGCGGGATATGTTTTCCAGCATAACCACAGCATCGTCTACGACAAAACCGGTCGCAACAGTAATGGCCATCAGAGAAATATTGTTCAGGCTGAAACCGGCCAGATACATGACTCCAAATGTCCCTACTAACGATACGGTGACCGCAACGCCAGGGATCAGAGTAGCCCGGGCATCCCGGAGAAAAAGAAATACGATGAATACTACCAGGATGATTGCAATGATCAGTGCGTGTTCGACTCCTTCCAGCGAAGCGCGGATCGTCGGAGTCCGGTCGGATGCTACGGACAGATTCATGGCTGCCGGTATGGAAGCGCGCAGATTGGGCAAGAGATTCTTTACCTGATCTACGGTTTCAATAATATTGGCACCTGCTTCGCGATTCAGGATCAGCATGATTGCAGGTTTGCCATTAAATTGCCCGGCATTCCGGATGTCCTGTACAGAATCTTCTACCCTGGCAATGTCGGAGAGACGTACCGGTGCGTTCCCACGATAGGCAATAATTGTCGGAAGGTACTCCGCTGCGATTTTTGCTTGATCGTTGGCTAGTATCTGCCAGGACTGTTCTTTTTTTTCCAGTGACCCTTTGGGCCGATTCACATTGGTAGCGATGATTGCAGCTCTTACATCTTCAGTGCTGATGCCGTATTTATTCATGGCATTGGGGTTGAGCAGCACCCGCACGGCCGGCAGTGAGCCTCCGCCCACGGTTACCATGCCAATTCCTTTTAACCGGGATATTTTTTGAGCCAGGATGGTCGAGGCAGCATCATACATCTGTCCTCGGCTCAAGGTTTCTGATGTAAGCGCCAGAATCATGATCGGTGCATCGCTGGGATTGACCTTGCGGTAGACAGGGGTATTGGGTAGGCTGGTGGGTAGCAGGTTTCGTGATGCATTTATTGCGGCCTGAACATCACGCGCAGCGCCGTCAATATTGCGGCTCATATCGAATTGCAAGGTAATTCGAGTCAGTCCGAGGGAACTGGTTGAACTGATTTCGGTGACTCCGGAGATCTGTCCTAGTGATCTTTCAAGCGGGGTAGCCACAGTGGCAGCCATTGTTTCCGGGTTGGCCCCAGGAAGATTTGCCTGCACGGATATTGTTGGAAAATCAACCTGTGGCAAGGCTGCTACGGGAAGCAGCTTATAGGCCACTGCCCCCAGCAGTAGAATCCACAGTGCAAGTAGCGTAGTGGCAACGGGTCGTTTTATGAAGGTTTCTGACAAGTGCATCACAGAAAAATTGGGGTAAGCTTCATGTATAGTCGGGAGTCATGGATGATTTGAAGCGTTTTCCCCACCGGTCAAAGGCAAGATAAATAACGGGTGTAGTAAACAGGGTAAGCAGCTGGCTTGCCAATAGCCCTCCAACCATGGTAATGCCCAGAGGGTGACGTAATTCAGAGCCGACACCGGTGCCAAGCATTAATGGAAGTGCTGCAAGCAGGGCGCACATTGTAGTCATCAGAATGGGTCGGAAACGTAACAGACAGGCATTAAAGATTGCATCGCGTGGCTTTCTGCCTTCATTGCGCTCCGCATCCAGGGCAAAATCAATCATCATGATTGCATTTTTCTTGACAATACCAATTAACAGAATAATTCCGATAATGCCGATTATTCCAAGGTCAGTGCGGGATACCAGAAGTGCCAGCAATGCCCCAACTCCGGCAGAAGGAAGCGTTGAAAGAATGGTGATGGGATGCACGTAGCTTTCATAAAGTACACCCAGAACGATGTACATGGTTATGATGGATGCAATGATCAGTAGCAGTATGTTTCTTTGAGATTCCTTGAAGGCGAGGGTAGTACCCTGAAAGCTGGTTTGAATACTGGGGGGTAGTCTAATTTCTTGTTCCGCGGCATGAATTGCGGCTTCTGCTTCGCCCAGAGAGACATCAGGTGCGAGGTTAAAGGAGATAGTAGCCGAAGGAAACTGGTTGAGGTGGTTGATGGATAGCGGGGTTGCATGCTCTGAAATACGGGCGATTGACGATAAGGGTATAGGGTTACCATTAAGTGAAATTACGTAAATATCATTTAGTGCAGCGGGTCCTTGCTGAAATTCTTTTTTGACCTCCAACACAACCCGGTAAAGACTGGACTGGGTAAAAATAGTTGATATGAGTCGCTGTCCAAAGGCGTTGTACAGTGAATTATCGATTGCGGCAGGAGTAATCCCGAGCCGTCCTGCCGTGTCCCGGTCGATTTCAATATAAACCTGTGATCCATGGTTCTGTAGATCGCTATCAACATCAATCAGTTCAGGTAATTTGCGGAGGTGCTCCAAAATTCTGGGTACCCATCCAGCTAATTCAGCCTGACTGACGCTTTCAATGCTGTATTGAAACTGGGTACTGCTTACCCGCGTTTCGATTGTCAGGTCCTGCACTGGTTGCATGTACATCTCGATTCCTGGCACCAGGGATAGTTTTGTCTGTAACCGGCGAATTACATCGGTTGCTGTGGCATTGCGCATACTCCTGGGTTTTAGGTTGATGGTCATGCGGCCACTGTTCAGGGTAACATTGGTGCCATCCACGCCAATAAAGGATGCAAGGCTTTCTACTGCAGGGTCTTTGAGGATAATCCGGGCAACTGCCTGCTGGCGTTCCGCCATTGCAGAAAAGGAAATAGTCTGTGGCGCTCTGGTCATGCCTTGAATAGCTCCGGTATCCTGTATCGGAAAAAAACCTTTGGGTATCAGTATGTACAGCAATATGGTCAAAACCAGTGTGCCGCCTGCCACCATGAGTATGAAAAATTGCCGGTCCAGCACCCAGTTGAGCATTGCTCCATAATGCAGGATTAACCTGTTGAAAACCCCTTCGCTTATTTTATAAAAATGGCCCTGGTGTATAGCCGGTACATGTTGAAGTAATCTTGCGCACATCATGGGGGTGAGTGTCAGGGATACTGCTGCGGAAATTAGGATGGCTACGGCGAGAGTAATGGCAAATTCACGAAACAGGCGGCCAACCACTTCTTCCATGAATAGCAGGGGAATCAGCACTGCAATGAGAGACAGGGTAAGGGAAATGATGGTGAAGCTAATTTGCCTTGAACCTTTGAGTGCAGCTTGCAGGGGCGAATCTCCGGCCTCAATATGGCGCGTGATATTTTCGATCATCACGATAGCGTCATCCACCACAAATCCGGTTGCAATAATGAGCGCCATCAGCGTCAGGTTATTGATGCTGAAGCCAGCCAGGTACATGATTCCCAAAGTACCGACAAGTGACAGCGGTACTGTAATGGCCGGGATAAAGGTTGCACGGCCATTGCGCAGGAAAAGGAAAATTACCATTACCACCAGAGCGATAGAGAGCATCAGTTCATAGCTGACATCTTCTATCGAGTTGCGGATCGCATTCGTCCGGTCCGTAAGTATTTTTACCTGGATGGCACCGGGTAAGGTAGCGTGTAATTGAGGCAGAAGTTTATGGACGCGGTCTGCCGTTTCTACAACATTGGATCCTGGTTGACGCCGGATGTTAAGTATTACGGCCCGTGTTTGGTTGGACCAGGCAGCAAGGCGCGTGTTCTCCGCGCTATCAATGGTATCTGCAATGTCTTTTAAACGAATTGGCGAGCCATTGCGCCAGGCGACGATAAGATTTCGATATTCCTCGGCCGATTTTAGCTGGTCATTGGCATCGAGAGTAGAAGAGCGCGCTGGGCCGTCAAAACTTCCCTTTGGCATGTTTACATTGGCATTTCCGATAGCAGCGCGGATGTCTTCCAGATTTAGGCCGTGTGCGGCCAGGGCTTTGGGATTGGCCTGGATGCGTACCGCAGGTCTCTGGCCGCCCCCGATGCTAACGAGGCCAACGCCGGGCAACTGTGAAATTTTTTGTGCCAGGCGGGTATCTACAAGATCTTGTACCTTAGGCAGTGGTAAAGTCTCGGAAGTGATGGCCATTGTAATGATGGGAGCATCCGCCGGATTAACCTTGCTGTACACAGGAGGCATTGGCAGATCAGCCGGAAGAAAGGAATTGGCAGCGTTGATTGCTGCCTGCACCCCTTGTTCAGCCACATCCAGGCTGATATCCAGTCCAAACTGCAATGTAATGACGGATGCTCCTCCTGAACTGCTGGAGGACATCTGATTCAGGCCTGGGATTTGTCCGAACTGCCGCTCGAGAGGAGCGGTAATGGAAGATGTCGTTACGTCCGGGCTTGCACCAGGGTAAAAAGTGGTAACCAGAATAGTCGGGTAATCCACCTCCGGTAATGCAGATATCGGCAGTAATCGGTAGGCCAGCATTCCCGACAGCAGGATGGCTGCCATTAGCAGGGAGGTAGCTACTGGCCGGATAATAAAAAGATGTGAAAAATTCATCCTCCACCCTGATTTCCGCTGGGAGCTTTATGCTGCTCCCGGTACGCGTCGCCTTTAGGGTGCCCTCTCTCTGCTGCGTTTAGTCTGCCGGGGCGTATAATTTCAACCCGGGCACCCTGACGTAGCTTGTCAGCACCATCGATGACAACCTGTTCCCCTGGAACCAACCCTTTGTCTACTGCTACAAGGTTGCCTGAAACCGGTCCGAGTGTCACAGGTTTAAGGATGACGGTATTGCGTTTATCTACCACATAAAGAAAAGTACCCTGTATGCCCTGTTGGGTAGACGAGACTGGAATTAAAGTCACTCCATGCAGTGTTTCAGTACGCAGGTGAACATTGACAAACTGGTTCGGGAAAAGAGCATTGTCAGAGTTTGTAAATTCGGCCTTGAGTTTTACCGTGCCAGTTGTCGTATCAATCTGGTTGTCTACGGTTAGCAGCTTGCCGACTGCTAATCTATTCCGGTCTTCACGATCCCAGGCTTCGACTGTCATTGGATCACCGGTTTGCAGTCTACCCAATAGGGTAGAGAGATGATGCGATGGAATGGAAAAAACTACTGTAATGGGCTGGATCTGGGTAATAACCACTAATCCATTGGTATCTGTTGTCCGAACCATATTACCGTTGTCGACAAGGCGCAAACCGAGACGACCGGCAATCGGCGCCTTGACGTGGGTGAATTCAAGCTGGAGCCGTGCATTATTTACCAAAGCCTGGTTCGCCTTGACCGTGCCCTCGTATTGCCTGACCAAAGATTCCTGGGTGTTGACCTGTTGCCTGGCTATTGAATCCTTGGTCAGCAGTCCCCGATAGCGATCCAGGTCAAGCTTCGCATTGGCGAGTAATGCCTGATCCCGAATTAACTGACCGTTTGCCTGGTCAAGCTGTGTCTGGAATGGGCGAGGGTCAATTTCTGCAAGAAGGTCTCCCTTGTTCACGAACTGGCCTTCCCTAAAGGCCACGCGTACAAGCTGACCATCTACCCGAGGCTTGACGGTAACGGTGTTGAGCGCAGTAACTGTGCCTAGCGCATTGATGATCACATCAATGGCCCCTGACTGGGCGGTAGCCACCGCTACCGGAATGAGCCGGTTGGCATTCTCTTTGTTCCCGTGGCGCCCCATGGATGGGGAAGGTTTTTTCTGGGTTCCATAAAACAGAAGGATGGCAAGTCCTGCAACCAATAAAATTCCGCTCACAATCCAAAAGCGTTTATTTTTCATTTGTTTTTAATCAGGGTGATACGTGGTATTGACTGTTGCGCAATAAACTGCCTGTTTCTGGATATTTGCGATGGCGGGCAGCATAAGATGCAAATGATAATTGTAACTATTATTTTACAGAAAAGACATGTTCTGGATTTAAATATTTTTCTAGAAACTCAGTCGGTTGCAATGATGCAACATCGTTGTTTCCATGGTTTCAATAAAATAGATATTGAGCAGATGATTTAAATTTTTTCACGATAATGGGGGGAAGGGGAAGCAAGCCGTAAGAACTGGCTTGCTGGGGTGATTATTTCTTCAGGCGGCTGCTTCGCCAGGCAGTAGTGTTTTGGCCCTATGGTAAGAGTACCGGGTGTCAGTTTTCAGTTTGCTTTGGCATAAAGGTTTGGATACCTTTAGAGATGGAAAATAGTCGGGAGGTCCAGCTCAGTCGGATACAGTTTGTTACTGGCTATGCAAGGGATGGCTCCATGTTCCAAACACAAAGCCATTTAATGATAGTTACCATGATGTTTACACATCCTGTTTCAAACTGGCGCTAATAAATTCATCCAGATCTCCATCCAGAACACTTTGCGTGTTGCCGATTTCTACGTTGGTACGAAGATCCTTAATGCGGGACTGGTCCAGTACGTAAGAGCGGATTTGATGTCCCCAGCCGATGTCGGTTTTTTCGTCCTCCATAAGCTGTTTTTCGGCATTGCGTTTGCGTAGTTCAGCCTCGTACATGCGTGATTTCAGCATGGCCATCGCTTCTGCGCGATTGCGGTGCTGTGACCGGTCATTCTGGCATTGCACCACGATGCCGGTAGGGATATGCGTGATCCGTACAGCTGAATCGGTCTTGTTGATGTGTTGCCCGCCTGCGCCGCTGGCGCGGTAAGTGTCTACGCGCAAGTCTGCCGGATTGATGTCAATTTCAATGGATTCATCCACTTCCGGATATACGAATACGCTGGAAAAGGATGTGTGCCGCCGGTTACCGGAATCAAAGGGAGATTTGCGCACCAACCGGTGCACCCCGGTTTCGGTTCGAAGATGGCCATAAGCATATTCACCAGTGATTTTCAGGATCGCACTCTTGATGCCGGCTACTTCTCCATCAGACTGTTCCAGCACTTCGACCTGAAAATCCTTTTTTTCGCAGTAACGCAGGTACATGCGTAACAGCATTGCGGCCCAGTCCTGGGCTTCCGTTCCTCCGGAACCTGCCTGAATGTCGAGGAAGCAGTTGTTGGAATCCATTGGTTTGGAAAACATGCGGCGGAACTCCATGTCCGCTACTTTCTGCTCTATTTTTTGAATGTCTTGCGAAATGCTTAGAAGGCCGGCATCGTCATTTTCTTCCAGCGCCATCTCCAGCAGTTCACTTGTGCTATCCAGATCCTGACCTAGCTGATCAAGCGTATGGACGATGCCTTCCAGCAGTTTCCGTTCGCGCCCCAGTTCCTGAGACCGTTTGTTGTCCTGCCAGATAGAGGGGTCTTCGGCAAGAATTACGACTTCGGCAAGCCGTTCCTGTTTGCCATCGAAGTCAAAGATACCTCCGTAGTTCAGTACTGCGCAAATGGAGATCCTGTAACTGATGGGTAATTGCGTTGAGTTGTTCGGCTTCCATGATTGTGACTTGTTTAAATAACGGTAATTATAACTGAAAGCCCGGGCAGAGTTTCAGCCGGGAAAAATGCTGGACCGCTATTCAGAATCTGGCCCGGATTGGTAATGCTGACAATATGCTGGATCAGCATTCTATGCCACGCTCGATTTCGCCATGTCTGCGCAGCTCCCGCTTAAGGATTTTACCCGCGGCATTTTTCGGCAGGGCATCGACGAAGATGAATTTGCGTGGAATTTCGAAGGCTCCCAGGTGTTGTGCGCAGAACCTGCGGATATCGGCGGAGCCTGCCGATTGCCCGGGTTGCAGGACGACAAATGCGACGGGGATCTCGCCGTGGGTTTTATTCGGTTCGCCAATAACCGCCGCTTCCAGGATGCGTGCATCCCGATAAAGAACATCTTCCACCTTGCGTGGGTAAACATTCATGCCGTTTACGATCACCATGTCCTTGATGCGGTCGACGATAAAGAAATACCCATCGGCATCCTGATATCCCAAATCCCCGGTACGGAACCAGTCCCCGTAGAAGCTTTCGGCTGTTTCGGCGGGACGTTTCCAGTAGCCCTTCATGATGCTTGGGCCGCACACGCAGATTTCGCCAATGGCACTTGTGGCAACCTCCTGTCCCTGTTTGTCGCGTATGCTCATCTTTACGCGCGGCACAGGCAGGCCGACCGATGCATGTTTGCGTGTGCCGTTGATCGGGTTGACACAGGTAACCGGAGAACACTCAGTGGGCCCGTCCCCTTCGTATATGGCCACGCCAAAACGTTGCTCGAACCTTTTCATCAGCTCTACCGGCATTGCGGCGCCACCGGAAACGCAGTACTTCAGGCCGCGAAATTTAGAGACCTGCTCGTCGGGCAAGCGCAGCAGTGCGTTGAACATGCTGGGGACAGCCATCAGGACATTCGCGCCCGACTGTATAATCGTATCCCCGAGCGAGCCAGGATCAAACCTGGGAACGGGCACGAAGGTAAGCCCATGCAGTAGCGGCGTCAGCATGCATGCGGTTGCGGCAAAAGCATGAAACATCGGTAATACCGTCAGAATGACGGTTTCGCCGGCTGTGAAATGCATGGCTTCCATAACGCTGGCGGTGTTGCTGGCAAGGTTCCGGTGCGTGAGCATCGCTCCTTTGGGTTGCCCGGTTGTGCCCGATGTATATAGTATTGAAACGACATCGCTTGCGGGATTGAATGAAACGCTCGGAACGGGTGCAGTGGCAGATGCGATATCCGCCCAGGCATGGTCGCCCGTTTCCGGTTGTGCAGTACCGATACGAATGAACGTTTTCAGACCGGGCAACTGGTTCCGGAAGGCATGGACCGAATCAGCAAACAGTTCGTGATAGATCAGCCCGACTGCATCTGCATCGCGCAGTATGTACTCGATCTCTGACGGTTTGAACAGGAGATTGATTGGCGCTACAGTGGCCCCGGCTTTGATGATGCCGAAATACGCTACGGCGAATGCCTCAGAGTTTGGACAATACAATCCGACGTGATTCCCCTTACGAATCCCTTTCGCGTGCAGTCCGGCGGCCACACGGTCAGTGAGTGCCGTAAATTCGTGGAAGCTGGTGTCCTTGCCTTCGAAACGAATGGCAGTATGGTTTGGATGGTTGGAGACTATGGAACGCAGCAGTGCGGGTAGATCGGTGTCGATAATCTGGATGGGTTTCTGTGTCACGAATACGCCCCCTGTAAATAGTTAATTTTAAAATAAGAAAACCATAGGTGAGCATCAGTTTAGAGCTCCTTGTTTCTTTAAAAATGCCTTTCAGGCGGTATTTATAGAAATCCAATTTGAAATTGTGATTTTCCTGGCGAATCACTGGATTTTTCGGTTTTTACACCATATCTTTACAGTCAGTAACACTTGCGTGACTGGGTACCAATTGCCATCCAGGCAGCGTGAGCCGTTGTGCGGTATTGTTTTCCGGGCTGTGATTATGCAAGGCTTCTTCCATTTCTGCACTCACAAAGTTTTATCAGTTCGTGGCTTACGGTCATTGTTATTGTTTATGGGTCTTAGGAAGTTAAGGGCATTATAAAATGTGCTAACTTCCTAATATGGTTAATAAAAATAGATACTATGTCCGTTCACGAATCAGCGAGGCTAAATTCAGGCAACTTGTAAAATGTTTTGCACTCGATCTTACTGCTACCAATACGGCTAAGTTGATTGGAATTTCGGTACGGTCTGTAAACAGCATCTACCTTGGAATTCGCCTTCGCATGGCGGAAGACTGTGAGGTTGCTACTCCACTTAAAGACGCGGTAGAAGTGGATGAATCGTATTTCGGGGCGCATCGTGTAAGAGGTAAACGCGGGCGGGGTGCCTATGGTAAAACGATTGTATTCGGGTTGCTGAAACGGCAAGGTAAAGTGTATACCGAGATCGTGCCAGACTGTTCCAAAGCCACGCTGCAAGGCATCATCAGAGGGCATGTGGAACCCGCTACCATCATTCATTCGGATGGCTGGAGGGGATATGACGGCCTGGTTGATATTGGGTTTGACAAACATTTCAGAGTGAATCACGGAGACAATGAATTTGCGAATGGCGATCGACATATTAACGGTATTGAGTCGTTCTGGAGCTATGCAAAACGAAGGTTGGCCAAATTTAATGGTGTACCTGGACATACGTTCTATCTGCATCTGAAAGAAACTGAATATCGTTTTAATCATCGTCGTGATAATCTTTACCTTGAAATACTCAAATTGTTGAGATTGAAACCGCTTTAACTTCCTAAGACCCTTGTTTATAAAGGTATCTGTGTCCCGTTCAATAAGCGTTTGCATAAAAAATTATTATAGTTATATTCAATCTGCTAAGATATTAAAATCAATATGTTGATTGAGGTGTATAGATGTCTCGCTGGATTCAACAGTTTAACGATCATCCTTATTCATGCGGAGTGGGACAAATTACTGGCGGAGTTAAAAACTGCCAAAGTGGACGACCAGACCGTTATTACCTCGGTTCAGGAATTGGCCCGATTGAAAAAGATCATCACATTCATAGATAAAATGATCAATTCGATTGATCCAGAACTGATCCCATCAGGCACTTGGGATAGTTTCAATACCCAGGCAAAACCCTGTGCCCAGCGGATAGTCCTATTCAACAGCGATCGCAACATAGTCCACATACAGCAAGCCAACGCTCATGCGGATAACCTGATCACGTATGTTCGGCCCTATATGGTTGCTTATGGAAAAGCAGCCAAAGCTATGCAGGAGGCTGTCAAAGGGTTTGCGGAAGTTGTGTCAGGTTACATGGAAAGCTTTGAGGCTAGTGCTGGCGGGTTATTGGGCGAAATACAGGACATGAGAAGCGAGGCTAAGCAAAGCCAATCTGAGATTCAATTATCTTACGATTCAGTTGAAAAACTTAATGCGAAGCTATTTGGTAATGAAGGACAGGGCGGCTTGGAAGAAAAAGTTGAAACGTGCGCGAGACAAGTTGAGGACAAGGTCAATGAAATTAACGCATATCATGATGAAATCCTGGTTGGAGAAGCGAAAAATCCATCAAAAAAACAGTTATTGGCTGATGCAGAAGAGGAAATATTAGCCAGGCGGGCTGAAATTAATCAAATCCTTTCCGACGTAGAACAAAAAGAGGATGACCTTGCTGAGTTTCACACGAAGATTTTTGGAAAACTCAACGAAGACGACATTCGAGAAGGTGGACTTGAGAAAGATTTTGAAGATCGCATTACGATGCTTGGTCAATTTGAAAATAAGCAGGTGGATAAATACAACGCCTTAAACAAACAGATTGAGAGCCTATTACCGGGAGCGACTAGCGCCGGTTTGGCGGCAGCGTATGGGGAATTGAAGCGTTCATTCAATAAACCGATTCAATATGCAACCGTTGTTTTCTTGATGTCCATTGTATTGATGTTTTTTGTGGCCATACTATCTTCTTTCAAAATAGGTGGAGACCATTGGTTTGAATTGTATAATTTTGATACTTGGGAATCAGTTCTTAAAGGGCTGGTTCATAAAACTCCAATTTATGTTCCGATAATTTGGTTGGCTTTTGTTGCCTCCAAAAGACGCAGCGAATACCAACGGTTGCAGCAGGAATATGCTCATAAAGAAGCCTTGGCTAAATCATATGACAGCTACAAAAAACAGTTGGAGTCTCTGGATGACCAGGACAAATCGATGCAGAAGGAATTGATCAGAAAGGCGGTTGATGCAATTGCATACAACGCCTCGCAGACACTTGATGGCCATCATGGGGATAAGCACCCCGTTCAAGATTTTTTTGGGAAATTCCCTGACAAATTAAAGTCAAACTCGAAGAATTCCGACACCCAGTAAGGTTGCACGTACTTAACGGTAGATTCGAGTTGCCATGAAACAGGTGAGTTTTGTGGCAAGAGGATTTGTGACGCAGTCAAAGCAGACGCGGAAGAAATAATTTCTGCAAGGGCTGGAAGCCAATCAGTTGTTTAATGTTTGGACATGTTGTTTCAATCATACCGATTGCGCAACTTATTATAATGGGTGCACTTGCTTCTTGCTATTGAAGCACCTGTTAGGTTATATCATTGGTGCTACCCGGTCTGAAAAATTGTCGCATAATAGTCCACTCTGTTCTGACCAATTTCCAAGATATGCAAAATATGTGCGTTGTTCGTGCAGGCTATCCGAAGTTTCTCGTCAGAAGGAAACAAGACGAAAGAACCGTTTTTAAAACGTCGAAAAATGTAACAAAATAAAAAAGCATCTTGCCGGATTCTGTTGTCGCTTTATGGTCTGTAGTGCAAGAATCTGAAATCTTCCCGGCTGCTATTCAGTGGGATTCTCGTTTTTACACTTTGAGAGATGGAAAATCTTAAGCATCTGATAGTGGCTAATGGCGACATACAAATTCATGACAAAAGATTATCTTGAATGGGTTTGTGTTTCCACTCTGTGTTTTTTCAATAATGGATAGATCGCTATAATTTCATTGGGTAATTATTTGCAATGCATGAAATCAGGCCGGATCAGTCAATCGACTTGCTGAAGGAGCTACACATTCTTACCCGTGATGGGAAGATGAATCAGGATTCCAGACGCAAACTCAAGCAGGTTTATCACCTCTATCAGTTCATCGAGCCGTTGTTGCAAAAAATCAAGCAGGATGGGCGCGATATTTTTCTGGTAGACCATGGGGCTGGCAAGTCGTACCTGGGCTTTATTCTGTACGACCTGTTTTTCAAGGCGTTGAACGATGCGTCACATATATACAGCATTGAGACGCGCGCTGATCTGGTCCGGCACTCGCAGGAATTGGCATCGCGGCTGGGGTTTTCCAGGATGACTTTTCTCAATCTTTCAGTTGAGGAGTCGGTTGAATCTGCGGGCTTGCCGCCTGCTGTGGATGTGGTTACAGCTCTGCATGCATGCAATACGGCTACCGATGATGCCATACGCTTTGCACTGTGTAAAAAGGCGCAATTCATCGTCCTGGTTCCCTGCTGTCAGGCTGAGGTGGCAGCCGTGCTGAGGAAGAACAAGGATAAACGCCTTGAGAAAAGTGATTTGACTGAACTGTGGCGCCATCCCATACATACCCGTGAATTTGGAAGCCATGTAACCAATGTCCTGCGCTGCATGCAACTGGAAGCGCACGGATATCAGGTGACGGTGACGGAGCTGGTTGGCTGGGAGCATTCAATGAAAAATGAGCTCATCATTGCAAAATATAAGAACCTGCCGCGCAATCGCGCGGCCAGCCGCTTACAGGCAGTGCTGCACACTCTGGGACTGGAAGAGCTGAATAGCCGTTTTTTCACTCAGGTTTCCCGGATGCTTGAGTGAATTGCCGGGGTGGGCGGGCCAAGGTTTGACCGGATAGTTATATGTTTGATATAATAAAAAATTGTTAAACCTTGCTCCACTGTTGCGCATGGCGGGGGGCTTTATATCCAAAAGGAGATCCAATGCGGCATTATGAGATTGTATTTATCGTGCATCCTGATCAAAGTGAGCAGGTGCCAGCCATGATGGAGCGTTACCGTACCCTGGTAACAGCTAAAGATGGTCTGATTCACCGTTTGGAAGACTGGGGGCGTCGTCAGTTGGCCTACCCGATTCAAAAAATCCACAAGGCGCATTACGTCCTGATGAATATTGAATGCAGCCAGGAGGTTCTGGATGAGCTGGAGCATGCATTCAGGTTCAATGATGCTGTGCTGCGTCATTTGACCATCAAAACCAAGGCTGCGGTGACGGTTCCTTCGGCAATGATGAGAGAGGAGAAATCCCGCTCGCTGACTGCGCCTGCAGCAGGTTCAGGACAGGTTGCCCAGGGTGATGCAGCGGTTCCCACGGATGTTCCTGTAGTTTCCTGATTGAGTTTGGACTGCAACCGGTTTTCTGTTTGTGGAGAGCTTGCTGAACTGGATGATTTGCGATACACCCCTGCAGGACTGGCGCGGGTCGCATTCAGAATTCGTCATTCTTCCATGCAGACGGAGGCTGGAATGGTGCGTCAGGTGAATTGCGATATCCCTGCATTGGCACTGGGTACCCCCGCCTTGCAGGTTAACCAGTTGCAAGTGGGGCAGCGGGTAAAGGCAGAAGGGTTTCTAGCCCAGCGCAGCATGCGAACCAGCCAGCTCGTGTTGCACATTGATAATATTATATTGGAATAAGGAGCACAGAATGGCTCGTGTATTTAAGAAAAAAGATGACAAGAAGACGAACTCTTCGCGTCAATTGTTCAAGCGTCGTAAATTTTGCCGGTTCACTGCAGAAAAAATTCCTGAGGTGGATTATAAGGATCTGAACATATTGAAGGAATTTATTTCCGAAAATGGCAAGGTCATTCCGGCACGTATTACCGGAACCAAATCTCGTTTTCAGCGCCAGTTGAGCGTTGCTATCAAGCGCGCAAGGTTTTTGGCGTTGCTGCCTTACACAGATTTGCACTGAAGGAGCTGAGCATGCAAGTTATACTTATGGAAAAAATGGTGAACCTTGGCCAATTGGGAGATATAGTCAACGTTAAAAATGGCTATGCCCGTAATTTCTTGATTCCGCAGGGCAAGGCCAAGCGTGCAACCGATGCCAATAAGGCAGAATTCGAGGCACGGCGTCTTGAACTGGAAGCTGCGGAACAGGCCAAGCTTGCAGAAGCGCAGGTACGTGCAGAGAAAATCAATGGTCTGATCGTTCAAATTATGCAAAAAGCGGGTGTAGACGGTAAGCTGTTTGGTTCAGTGACCAATGCCGATATTGTTGCTGCATTGGCTCAACAAGGATTTAGTGTGGAAAAAAGCCAGGTTCGAATGTCGGCAGGACATATAAAACAAATTGGTGATTATCCGGCCATTATTGCATTGCATACGGATGTGATGGCAAATATCACAATTTCAGTACTGGGCGAGCAAAAGCCATAATATCCGAATGTTTTTCTGGAAATAAAATAGAGCTGGCAACAGCTCTATTTTATTTCTGCAGGTAATAATTTTCCCAGTGTTTTCCGGTGATAAAATGCCAAAGCCAGTTGACGAGCCATAACCCGGAACCATGCAGAACTTCCATATTCCTTCCACAGATTCCCAGCTGGATGCATTAAAATTGCCGCCCCACTCGGTGGAAGCAGAACAGTCAGTATTAGGCGGCATTTTTCTGGACCCAAGCGCATGGGATAAAATTGCTGATCTGATCAGCGAACAGGATTTTTATCGTTTTGAACACCGTTTGATATACCGGCATATTGCGCGCCTGACTGAGCATGCCAAGCCAGTGGATGTGATTACTGTGGCAGAATCCATGGAAGCCAATGCTGAGCTGGATAAGGCAGGTGGATTGGCGTATCTCGGTTCCCTGGCGCAGAATGTGCCGTCTGCCGCCAATATTCGACGGTATGCAGAGATTGTGCGTGAGCGTGCCGTCATGCGCAAACTGGCAGAAGTTGGCAGTGAAATCGCGACCAGCGCTTATAACCCGGCTGGAAGGGATGCGGACCAGTTGCTGGATGAGGCGGAGAGCCGGGTTTTCGAAATTGCTGAGGCCGGTGAACGTGGTCGCCAGGGTTTTACCCCCCTTCCACCTTTATTGACAAAGGTAGTGGAGCGTATTGAAACCTTGTACGGTCGTGATAATTCCAGCGATGTGACTGGTGTGGCAAGCGGGTTTACCGATCTGGACAGGATGACTTCCGGGTTGCAGCCTGGCGAGTTGATCATTGTTGCTGGTCGCCCAAGCATGGGGAAAACGGCCTTCGCCATCAATATTGCCGAGAATGTTGCATTGGATAGCTGCAAGCCGGTGGCAATATTCAGCATGGAAATGGGTGGCGCTCAGTTGGCGATGCGCATGATAGGCTCTGTTGGAAAGCTCAATCAGCATGATTTGCGCACGGGCCGGTTGCAGGATGATGACTGGCCCCGCTTGACCCATGCGCTGGGCCGTTTAAATGATGCAGCAATTTTTATCGATGAAACCGCTGCGCTCAATTCGCTTGAGTTACGCTCGCGAGCACGCAGGTTGCATCGTCAGAATAATGGTTTGGGCTTGATTATTGTTGATTATTTGCAATTGATGTCTTCTCCGTCCAGCAAGGCAAGTGAAAATCGGGCTACCGAGATTTCTGAAATTTCACGCTCTCTCAAAGGATTGGCAAAAGAGTTGCATGTCCCGGTAATTGCATTGTCGCAGCTGAACCGCAGCCTGGAACAGCGCCCAAACAAACGACCGATGATGTCCGATTTGCGCGAGTCCGGTGCTATTGAACAGGATGCGGATTTAATCCTGTTTATTTATCGTGATGAAGTGTACGACAAGGATTCAGCTGATAAAGGAAAAGCCGAAATTATTATCGGAAAGCAGCGTAATGGTCCGATAGGCAAGATTGAGCTGACTTTTCGTGGCGAATATACACGCTTTGATAATTTTGCTCCGCCTCAATATTAGGATCGCTGCATTTCTGTGCCCGGGTGTGGTTATTCATTCGTTCAGATAGGATAGGTGCTTTGCTATTTGAGTGAGAGCAGAAAAATTTCTGGTTGGTTGAGGTTGCGCTGAATAACCAGATATTATTTTCTGGGAGCAATGTTGAATATGAAATTTAGTCTGGAATGGAAAGCCAGGAAGATGAAATAGGGATAGCTTGAACTGGAGGTCTCGGGCGAGCCGGAAAACCGGTTTTGGTTGATAATTGTGGTCAAGAAGCAGGGGATGCGAAAATTCACGATCGTTAATGCCGGAAAAGTAGATATTCTCACATCGGTCGGTGTTCTTGCCTTCCGGGATAAGGGAATTTCTGGAAAATTGTCAGGAGAACCCGATTTCGGACGTAATTTTTTCCGCGCAGCGTATCCCGCTTATTACGGCTCCTTCCAGAGTGGCAGGGTAGTCGCCAGCTGTGTAGTCCCCAGCCAATAGTACGTTGGCAAGAGGCGTGGTATGAATGGGGCGGAACAGGTTCGTTACGCAGGAGAAGGTGGCTCGTTTTTCTGCGATCACTTTCTGCCATATTGGGACTTCCGCTATATTCAATTGCTCGTATATTTCGCGGACGATCTCTTTCGCAAGCTGATCATGCGTTAATTTTTGGTGTTTTCCTTGTGCGCTGATTACCGCAGCGATCAGCCCATTTTGTCCGGAGATCTGCCCCTGATCAAACAGCCATTGAGCAATACAGCTGTCCAGACCAAGCATTGGGCAGGGCAAGTGAATTTTTTCAGGATATTGCAGATAAATTGTATAAATGGGCTGGTGTTGCATTGCAGCAATTTGCTCTGCAATGCATGCAATCTGAGGTTCAGATTTTAACAGTCGCGTGGCGTTCACTGGTGATGCTGCACATATGACATGGCTGAATATCCTCGGATGCGAGGAATGATTTGCTGTCGAAGAATGAATGATGAGTTCGATTTCATTGCCATGCGGAACAATGGCATCTACCTTGCAGGCAGTGAGAATCTTTCCACCATGATGTTTGATGTATTCGGCGGCTCGTTCTGGAAATAGCGCAGAAAAATTGATGCGAGGCAGTAGGATATCGCTATCGCTACGCGAACCGCCCAGACTGTCGCGCAACACATGCAGCAGCACTTTTGCAGAGGCAATATGGCTTGGTGTGTTGAGGGCTGCAATGCAGATCGGTTCCCATAAAAATCTGGCCAGGTTTATATTTTGGTTATGGAAGTGCAATAGTTCCGATACACTGACATCGTAGTCTAGGGTGAATTTGCTGCGTTTCAGCGATAACATGAATTTTGCAGCTGACAGGCGATGGTTAAAAGATACCCCGGTTGCGCCGAGAAGCCCGGCAAGAAGATGCAGGGGAGCGGGCAGACGCCATGCTTTCAATTCGAATCTATTGTGCAGTTTCAATTGCAATGGCAACCGCAGGAAGTCCTGTTCAATATTGCCGCCGACCTGTTCTATTAATTGTAAAGTATGGTGATAGCTGCCCAGCAGAATATGTTGGCCGTTATCGAGTTGTGTATTTTTATGCCAAACGCCACGGGCACGACCACCGAGCGTTCTGGCAGTCTCAAATACCGTAACGGGTACTCCTGCCGTACTCAGGGTTACCGCTGCCGCCATACCGGCGTATCCGCCACCGATAATGGCGACATGATATTTCTTTTGTCGGTCATGGTCTGGATTCATGGTTTGCGTTAGCTGTTTAAACTGGGTCAAAATGGGCTACAGTGCCTTGGTCTTATTCGTTTTTCCTGATGATTCAGGCGTTGCATCCAGATAAGGTTAGGTATTGCCTTCAGGCAAAAATTCTGCCGTGCCGGATTGGTGTGTAAATCGTACATGCAGGTATGGCTGGTAAAATTTGAAGCCATGAATTTTGCAGAATGATGTTTACCTGGTTCGAGTTATTTAGCTGGTAACATTCACGGTCAAGTCATAGACAATTAGTTCTGCATCCAGGTTTTCCACGCGATCCAAAGCTTGCGGAGAGGCGTAAGTGAGACGCGCTTAGTAAGTACAGGGCATCCGCTGGCAGTGATTTTTTTTAAGGTTGCCTGATAAATTGCTGCCATTATAAGACCGGTGCGCTGCGCCTTGCGATCTGCAGCGGGAAGCTGTGCAAATGCCTGGTAATAGTAATGTTGTGCGCGATCAATCTGGAATTGGATGAGTTTTTGAAAATTTTCACTGTCCAGCCTGTGAAGAATTTCATTGCTGGTTATACCAAAAAGTTTTAATTCTTCCATAGGGAGATAGATGCGTCCGCGTTGGGCGTCTTCTCCAACGTCGCGGATGATATTGGTAAGCTGGAATGCAAGGCCCAGATCCTGTGCATATTTGAGGGTGTCAGGGTTGGTATAGCCGAATATTTTGGCGGCGAGTATTCCTACTATGGATGCCACGCGATAGCAATACTGCTTCAGGGATGGGAAATCTGCATATTGATGTGGGAGCAAATCCATTTCCATGCCCTTGATGATTTCATGAAAATGTTCCTGTGGCAGGTGGTATTGCCTGACTACCGGGGCCAACGCACGAGTAACCGGATGCTGGGGGCTCCCGTTGTAAATGGCAATTACCTCGGTATGCCACCAGGCCAGTGAGGCACGTGCCACGTTTGCATTCAAATTTTCGTCTACCACATCATCTACTTCCCGGCAAAAAGCATATAGTGCAGTGATTGCACGACGTTTGTCCGGGGGGAGGAACATAAAGCTGTAATAGAAACTTGAACCGCTTTGAGCCGCCTTGTCTTTGCAGTATTGATCGGGTGTCATATTAACGTATTCTGAGTAGCTGGCTGGTTTGTTCCTTCAAAAACCAAATGGCGCAGATTTACCAAGCATGATAATCCAGTCCAAAGGACGTAATACAGGGCGGTGGTGAAACATATCGAATTTAACGGTTTCCAGCTTGTCCAGAATGCGATTGCCGCCTGCAATGATCAGTCTCATTTCCATGCCGATGCGACCGGTGAGTATGCTGCCTAGCGGAGTTCCGCTTTGCAGCATGTTGCGTGCGCGGAGACTTTGAAATTGCATGAGATTACGCCATTCCTGGTCTGCACGGCACTGTGCAATATGCATTTCTGTTACCCCGAAATCCGCCATTTCGTCCTGTGGCAAATAGATTCGGTTGATGGAGTAGTCTTTCATAATATCCTGCCAAAAATTGATGAGTTGCAGACTGGAGCATATGGCATCGGAATAGGCCAGGTTTACAGGAGTGGCTTCCTGATACAGATGTAACAGTAATCTGCCGACCGGATTGGCGGAACGGCGACAATAATTCAGGATTTCGTCGAAATTCGCGTAGCGCTTTTTGACCACATCTTGCGCAAAGGCATCAAGCAGGTCATGAAATAATTGCAGGGGAAGCTGATGTTTTTCGATGATGAACGCCAGTTCGCGGAACAAGGGGGTTTGTGGTTCCTCATTTGCAGCAATGCACAAAAGCTCAGTGCGGAAATGGTCAAGCTTACTGAATCGTTCCAAATTTGACCAATTGCCCTCGTCAGCGAAGTCGTCTGCCTGGCGGGCAAAGTGATAAATGGTTTCAACCGCATGCCTGATAGGTTTGGGCAGGAGAATAGAGGCAACAGGGAAATTTTCGTAGTGATTTACGGCCATATGAATGCAAATTCCAAGAGTTTTTATTTATACAGAAGAGACCAGAAAATTTAAAGAAGGAACGGTCTTTTTTGAGGGGAAGCGAGTGCGGTCAATCTGGTCTGGCAATTAATCCTGTTTGAACATCATATGTTTGTAAATTATGATGATATTTTTGAAGTCAATTTGTTCAAATTTTCTATGCTGAATTTTCGCCATTGATCTGGATATTTCCCGGGTATGCAGTAAGTGTGGCAATAGGTGTTAGAATCTTTCGGTTTTGTGTTGCTCATTAACGCTAAGCTTTAAAATGTTAGGTAATACGCAGTAGCAAAAAAAGAAAGCCAAGAAAAGTTTTTTGTACTGTTTATTCTGATCCAAAGTTTGCAAATGTAAGAATGTAAAGAAGAAATTCTTTTTGGTGCTACTGAATTTTATCTTTAAATCGACGTTCTATATGCAGACATTTTTGTTATAACAGGGATGCGGGTTCTTACATGACGCGTGGCATATCTTCAAAGATGAATGAGACAGATATTTTATCTGCTTAACTTTTTTGGTTTTTTGCAGTTGCTTCTGGTAAATCTGCCAGGAATAGTATTTTGGCAGAGCCAAAATGGTTAAGGTGTGATCAGAGCTCTGTAAAATATGCCGTTTATTCTGCTATGGTATAGTGATAATATATGACATTCAGATAGCGTGTGACCTCCTTGTTGTCATCCTTGTTCCATTCGAGCATTAAGGTTTCTTGCCAGCGCTGTACTTCCGAAAGCAGGCTTTCCCAGTTATTAACCAGTTTTTTTTCACGCCAATGTATTTGAGTGCTGTGACAGGCAATGCAATGAGTCGAATACAATAACTCACCCCGTGAAGCAGTAGGTAACGGTTGGGGTTGGGTTTCACCATGAGCGATATTCCCGCTCAGTCCGAACAGGAGGAATAACGCGACGAATGTTAATCCTTGAAACATTTCAATCTCCCAGCATATTTTATTCTAAATGCAAGTATATACTGCATTTGCAAGTTTTTTGCATTGGTAATATTCGGGATAGCAATTTTAGGGTCATTATTGATGATCATGTTTTGTGTGAATTTATGATATAGGCAGTCAGTAGCTTGTTTGGTAACAAAATAATTGTATTTAAACAGTACAAAGACAAGTAACTGAAAGCATTACCTGGAAATTTGGCGTAACTGGGAATTATTGGCTTGAATGGGGTTTGAGTGCTGAGGATGATAGTGATAGGATGCGCTTTGGCAGAGATCAAATTAACCTCTCCAGCTTAGTGGTACTGTAATAATGGTGTTAGTAAAACTGGTAAGTTGTATTGGCAGGTGGTAGCAGCGAAAGTGCAGGGTAAAACCGAATCTGTCGAGTTGATAGACTTAAATTACGAGGAACGAAAATGCACAATTCAATTATGGTAAATAAATTCAGAGTGTTCCTGGCAGTGGCCTTGTTTGCAATTAGTGCCAGCTCACATGCTGATTTGCAGGATGCAACTGAGGCGTACGAGAAAGGTAATTATCCTGCTGCGCTTAAGGAATTTCGCCAGATGGCATCTACCGGGGATGCGTATGCTCAATATAACTTGGGTGTAATGTATCAAAAAGGGCATGGTGTTCCACAGGACTACAAGCAGGCGGCGGATTGGTATCAGCTTGCAGCCAAGCAGGGAGACCCCGATGGGCAGTCTGCGCTTGGGCTTCTGTATCAGTATGGTTTGGGTGTGCCGCAAAGCTATGCTGAGGCATCAGGGCTATACCATCAGGCAGCAGGCAAGGGACATTCCGGTGCACAGTTCAATTTGGGTTATATGTACCATCATGAGAAAGGAATGCCACGGAATTATAAGGAAGCTGCGTGGTGGTATCGCAAATCAGCAGATCAGGGTAATCATCTTGCCCAAAATGGTCTAGGCGAGCTTTATGAAAAAGGACATGGGCTCCCACAGGATTTTCATGAAGCAGCCTCGTGGTATTTTAAATCTGCCGAGCAAGGCAATGCTCAGGCGCAGTACAGACTTGGACTGCTGTATGAAACTGGAAAGGGTGTACCACAGGATTGGATGAAAGCGCACATGTGGTTTAACCTGGCAGCCGGAGAAGGAATAGATGAGGCTGAGCTGCACAGGAAACATGCCGAATGGAAGCTGGACGCCACCCAAGTTGAACAGGCGCAGGCCATGGCGCGGAAATGGCGGGCGGAACACGTCAAATAAATCGGGAAGCATAAGGTGACGAGTCGTGCAGTTTAGAACGTCACCTTATCTGTAGTAGTCGCGAACCCGATCTGACGGTTACCCCCGATCTGACGGTTACCCGATTTGTCGGGAGTGACTGTCGGGTCAAATCGAAACTACTACATATTAAGGAATGCTGCCGGTTTTTTCTTTATAGTGGTGGATTTTTAAGGATGCTGTTTCCTGCTGTTTGCAATCCACTCATCCACCCGTCTTTGTGCCTCTTCAATGGCGGATGGTGCAAGGTAGGATTCAGCAACCTCCAGCCCGTCCTTGGCGTTCTGATCTCCTTCCAGGCTGGCAATCTTGAACCATTTGTAGGCCTCAATAAAATCTTGTTTGACGTTGTTGTCAGGTGTGTAAAGAACTCCAAGATGTAGTTGTGCTACCTTGAACTGCGCTGCAACATCTCCATGCTCTGCAGCTTTAGTTAGCCAAAATATTGCCTGAAGGTAGTCCCGCGAAATACCTTCACCGTTCGCATACATGAATCCAATGGTATATTGCGCTTCAGGGTCGCCCTGCTCAGCAGCCTTGAGGAACCAGTATGCTGCTTTGCTGTAGTCCTGCAGGACTCCTCTGCCTTGTTCGTACATGAGGCCGAGATTGTTCTGTGCCAGGATGTTACCCTGCTCAGCAGATTTTTCCCACCAGAATGCAGCTTGATGGTCGTCCTTTGATACTCCGCGCCCCCCCTCGTACATAAGCCCCAGATAAAACTGTGCTTCTGCATGCCCCTTTTCGGCAAGCCGTTTGAATAGTTCTGCCGCCTTGATGAAATCATTGGTAGTGGCAAGTTTTATTCCTTCTTTGAAATCATCAGCTAGGCCGGGGTGTGTTTCAGCTACCATGTGTCACCTTCAATAATAAAAGAATTCATAATCGTTAATTCCCTCTCAGAGATATAATTAATTTGGAAACATGTTGTTGTGCTGTTTTTCTGGCTTTTGTTCCTTGTGAGCATGGATAACAGCCATATTTTCTAAAGTGGCACGTCAGGGATTTTCTTTCAGGTTTTCTGATGTATGGGCAGTTAACCGGAAAATATTTTACTTTTGCAATTATAGAGCATTACAGTGTTTGTAAATCTGATCTGTCGAATAGTTTCAGCTTTGGGGAGGATAAAGACCCAGCCTGGCTTCGTTTGAGTTGAATAACTGCTTGGGTTATAATATCAGACCTGTTCATTTAGATTAACTTGGTTTTAAGTTTTAAATATCAGGAAATTAGCACACTTGCTTAATTGGGGTGCCCGTAAGGGTCGATCTCGCAAGTGGAAGATTTAACCCTATACGTTTGTTTGGAGAAAACAATGGCTGTAATCATGCGTCAAATGCTGGAAGCCGGTGTCCATTTCGGACATCAGACTCGCTACTGGAATCCAAAGATGGCTCCGTTCATATTTGGCCATCGGAACAAGATTCATATCATCAACTTGGAAAAAACCGTTGTAATGTACAACGACGCATTGAAGTTTGTGCGCAAGATTGCTGCAAACAAGGGAACCATACTGTTTGTGGCGACCAAGCGTCAGGCCCGGGATATCATAAAAGAGGAGGCTCTTCGCTGTGGCAGCCCTTATGTGGATCACCGCTGGTTGGGTGGTATGCTTACTAATTTCAAGACCGTGCAGCAATCTGTTAAGCGGCTTCATGATCTGGAAGCCATGATGCAGGATGCTACAGCCATGGAGAAGTTATCCAAGAAGGAAGGCTTGATGATGCAGCGGGAACTGGAGAAGCTGGATCGCAGCCTTGGCGGGATCAAGAACATGCAAAGTTTGCCTACTGCAATTTTTGTGATTGATGTCGGTTATCAAAAAGGAGCTATTGTCGAGTCGCGCAAACTGGATATCCCGGTGATTGGTGTGGTGGATACTAATCACTCCCCATCTGGAGTGGATTATGTAATCCCGGGTAATGACGATTCCAGTCAGGCGATACGTTTGTATGCGCGCGGAGTGGCAGATGCTATTCTTGAAGGACGAGAGCAGGCGCTTGATGAGCTTGTGGCGCAAGTCGCAGAGTAATTGTTTTAGCAAGGCTAAAAGGGGCGAAAGCCCCTTTTTTTGGTTATGTTTTCAAGGAGCTGGAAATGGCGGAAATTACCGCAGGGATGGTAAAGGATTTACGTGAGGTAACTGGTCTCGGTATGATGGAATGTAAGAAGGCGCTTGTTGAAACTGGTGGAGATTTCAAGGCAGCCGAAGAATTGTTGCGCATTAAAAGTGGTGTCAAGGCCGGCAAGGCAGCCTCGCGCGTCGCTGCCGAGGGTATAGTGAGTGCCTATATCAGTGCGGACGGAAAGACAGGTGCGTTGGTTGAAGTGAATTGCGAAACGGATTTCATGGCGAAAAATGATAATTTCGTAGAGTTTGCAAATAGTGTGGCCCAGGCTGCCACACAAAACAACCCGCAGGATAGTGAAGCGTTGGCTTCTGTTGTGCTGGCTGGTGGAGAAACAGTGGAAGATGCACGCAAGACTCTGGTTATGAAACTGGGGGAGAATGTCACTGTGCGCCGGTTTGTCCGTTTCAGTACGGAAGGTAAGCTGGCAACTTATCTGCATGGTAGCAAAATTGGAGTGCTGCTGGATCTGAGCGGTGGTGATGATGCATTGGCCAAGGATTTGGCTATGCATATTGCTGCAAGCAAGCCGATTTGTGTATCGAAGGATCAGGTGTCCCAGGATCTTCTCGATACTGAACGCAAGGTTTACACCGCTCAGGCGGCAGAAAGCGGCAAGCCAGCCAATATCGTTGAAAAGATGGTGGAGGGACGTATTGCTAAATACTTGTCTGAAGTTACGCTTCTTGGTCAGCCCTTTGTAAAGGATCCAGATATTCTGGTGGAAAAATTGTTGGCTAATCGTGGGGCGAGGGTTAATGCTTTTCAGGTGTTTGTGGTGGGCGAAGGCATAGAAAAAGTGGCCGTGGATTATGCTGCAGAAGTTGCCGCTGCTGCGAAAGTATAAATAAATGTCAGTCGTTCCAGTATATAAGCGAATTCTCCTGAAACTGTCAGGGGAAGCACTAATGGGCGATGACACTCATGGTATCAATCGAGCAGTGATTGAACGTATCGTCAGAGAAATTGGCGAGGTGGTCGGTCTGGGTATACAGGTGGCGGTCGTGATTGGTGGTGGCAACATCTTCCGTGGGGTTGCCCCTGCCGCGGAAGGAATGGATCGTGCAACTGCTGATTATATGGGAATGCTGGCCACCGTGATGAATGCCATGGCTTTGCAGGACGCGATGAAACGCTCTGGTTTGGACTGCCGGGTGCAATCGGCGCTTAATTTGGAGCAGGTTGCTGAACCGTTTATCAGGGGCAAGGCATTGCGTTACCTGGAAGATGGAAAAGTGGTGATATTTGCTGCAGGTACAGGAAATCCATTCTTCACTACCGATACTGCCGCAGCACTGCGTGGCGTAGAAATGGATGCGGAGGTGGTCATTAAGGCGACTAAGGTGGACGGGGTTTATACCGCTGATCCGAAGCTGGATCCTGCTGCTGTTCGTTATCAGAAAGTGAGTTTCGATGAAGCGATAAGTAAAAATTTCAAGGTCATGGATGCGACGGCACTGACTTTATGCCGCGACCAGCGCTTGCCTATAATTGTATTCAGTATATTCAAGCATGATGCACTGAAGAGAGTAGTGATGGGTGAGGATGAGGGAACGCTGGTACATTGTTATTGAGAGAGGACAAGAGGGGATGATTGCTGCTGTCAAAAAAAATGCTGAGCAGAAAATGGCAAAATCGTTAGAAACGCTTAAGGCGGATTTTAGTAAGGTGCGAACCGGTAGGGCACATACGGGTATTCTGGATCATGTGACAGTGGAATATTATGGCAATCCAATATTGATTAGTCAGGTTGCCAATGTAACGCTGATTGATGCCAGGACAATCGGAGTGCAACCATGGGAGAAAAATATGATAGCTGCGATTGAAAAAGCGATCCGCTCCGCGGATCTTGGATTGAATCCGGCGACTCATGGAGATTTGATCCGGATTCCCATGCCAATGCTGACTGAAGAGCGTCGTCGCGATTTGATAAAAATTGTGCGTGGCGAGTCAGAGAACGCCAAGGTTGCCATACGTAATATACGTCGGGATGCCAATGAGCAACTTAAAAAAATGATCAAGGATAAAGAGATTAGTACGGATGAAGAACACCGTGGGCAAGATGAGGTGCAGAAACTTACGGATCATTTTGTAGCAGAAGTGGATAAGCTGCTGCAATTAAAAGAAGCAGATCTGATGGCAGTTTAGCCATATTGTTATATGGGGCGTATATCATGAAAAAGTGGGCAGATTGCTCACTTGTGAGATTCACAAGGTTGCAGGTGTCCCAAGATTCTTCCAGAGAGTCGTGATGGCGTTATTTCAGAGCTCTGCACGCGCCGTTCCAAATACAAATCCAATACCATGTCATATTGCCATTATCATGGATGGCAACGGTCGCTGGGCGAAACAGCGATTTTTGCCTCGCGTTGCGGGTCATCAGCGAGGTATGGAAACAGTGCGCGAGATTGTGAAAGAATGCCGTGAACTTGGGGTAAGCTATTTGACCCTGTTCGCTTTCAGCAGTGAGAATTGGCGGCGTCCGCAGGAAGAGGTTTCTTTTCTGATGCAACTTTTTCTCAAAATGCTTGAACGAGAAGTATCAAAATTACATGAAAATGACATTCGATTAAAAGTAATAGGCGATCGAAGCCGCTTTGATGAAAATCTCAAGCGACGCATTAGTGATGCGGAGCAATTAACATCAAATAATTCCAGCTTGACACTCACGGTTGCTGCAGATTACGGTGGCCGCTGGGATGTAATGCAAGCCATGCAGAAAATGTTGCAAGCACACCCGGAGCGGATGAACCGTTTTAAAGAGGAAGATCTAGAGGCCTATCTTTCCATTAGCTATGCACCCGAGCCGGATTTGTTCATTCGCACTGGTGGTGAAAAGCGAATTAGTAATTTCATGTTATGGCAGTTGGCCTATACCGAATTGTATTTCACCGATATTTTGTGGCCATCCTTCGATGCCGAGGCATTGAAGTTGGCAATCCACTCCTATCGCGAGCGCGAACGTCGGTTCGGCCGCACTAGTGAGCAGGTCCGGGAGGAGGGAATGCAAAGTGGTCGAACAGGTGATTAAACAACGTGCCATTACAGCAATTCTGCTGTTGGTGTTGTTTCTTTCAGCTCTTTTTCTGTTGCCTGCTTTAGGATGGTCCGTTCTGGTACTAATCATGGTAATGCAAGGTGCATTGGAATGGGCTCGTTTGTCCAGGCTGTCAAATCAGGGTATTCATGCCTACCTGTGGCTGACCATCTTCATGATGGGGCTTATCGTATGGTTTGACATATACTATCCAATCCTGCAAGAACCGTTGCATTTCCTGATATACGGGATGTCAGCGTTGCTATGGCTGATTATTGTTCCTCTTTGGTTGTATGCTGCTTGGCAAGTACACATACCGTTTTTGTTAATGCTGGTTGGGTGGATCATTCTGATTCCGACTGGTTTGGCGATGATTGATTTGCGTGAGCAAGGTCCCTGGTGGTTGCTGGCAGTTATGGGGCTGGTATGGGTAGCTGACACTTCTGCTTATTTCAGTGGACGCAAATTTGGCAAGCACAAGCTTGCGCCTAATGTTAGCCCCGGTAAAACATGGGAGGGAGTGCTGGGTGCGTTGATTGGGGTAACGGTTTATGTGTTACTGATTGCCTGGAAGATGGATTTTTCTGTTATTAACGGGGCTATGCCTGGAGTATTGATGGCTGCGTGGGGATGGGTAGGATTGGCGGTTATCGGAGACTTGTTCGAATCGGCCATGAAGCGACAGGCTGGTGTCAAGGATAGTGGTGCGTTATTGCCTGGCCACGGCGGATTGCTGGACCGCATTGATGCATTGACCTCCACATTACCATTGGCAGCAATGCTGATGCTGTATCAAAGGCTCGCATGATGGGAGTTCGTTACCTGACTATTCTGGGTTCTACCGGAAGTATTGGAACCAGCACATTGGATGTGGTTGCCCGGCATTCGGAACGATATCGGGTACAGGCGTTGACCGCACAGAGTCGTGATGATGTTCTGTTTGATCAATGTGTCCGGTTTTCTCCGCGTTATGCCGTATTGATGGATGATGCAGCAGCTGCACGCCTAGAGCAGCGCATTGCCGAAACCGGACTGGATGTAGAGGTGTTATGCGGTATTGAAGCACTGGAACAAGTCGCATCGTTGCCCGAGGTTGATACCGTGATGGCAGCTATTGTTGGTGCTGCAGGTTTGCGTCCTACATTGGCGGCTGCGCGTGCCGGTAAAAAAATTCTTTTGGCAAACAAAGAAGTGCTGGTAATGTCAGGGCGCGTGTTCATGGATGCAGTGCAAAAAAATGGAGCCACACTGCTGCCGATTGATAGCGAGCATAATGCGATTTTTCAGGCGTTACCACATGATTATTCATGCTACCGAGGGAACAGCCTCGCTGCCAGTGGGGTCAGTAAAATTTTGCTAACTGCATCGGGCGGCCCTTTCTTTAATAGTACGTTGTCCGCGTTGCGACATGTTACACCGGAGCAAGCATGCGCACATCCCAACTGGGCAATGGGGCGCAAGATTTCAGTTGATTCCGCCACCATGATCAACAAAGGGCTGGAAGTGATTGAGGCTTACTGGCTTTTTAATGCTCCCGCCGAGGCGATCCAGGTCGTTGTGCATCCTCAAAGCATTATTCATTCGCTTGTGCAGTATGTGGATGGTTCGGTGCTGGCGCAGCTGGGTAATCCAGACATGCGGACGCCGATTGCCTATGGGCTTGCCTATCCAGAACGAATTGAAGCTGGTGTGGAACCATTGGATTTGTTTAAGGTGGCTACATTCAATTTTATTGCCCCGGATTTGGTACGTTTCCCGGGTCTTGGTTTGGCCTATCAAGCGCTGCGAACAGGTGGGACATCCCCTGCGGTGTTGAATGCAGCCAATGAGGTGGCTGTGTTTGCATTCCTGGAAAAGCGTATTTCTTTTCTTGCTATTCCACGTTTAATAGAACAGGTTCTGGCCAATTTGCCAGTATCTGAAGTCGATGTGCTGGAGGATGTGCTTGCAGCTGATGCAGCTGCGCGCATGATGGCCAACGAATTGATCCAGTCTGCGAGTTTCGTTTCGTGACCACACTTCTGGCGTTTATAACGGCCATTGTAATTCTGGTTGTGTTCCATGAATTGGGACATTATTGGGTGGCCAGAATGTGCGGGGTCAAGGTATTGCGTTTTTCGGTTGGATTTGGCAAGGTGCTGTTTACCAAGCGCTTTGCAAATAGCGATACGGACTGGGTGGTTTCCGCGATCCCCTTGGGTGGCTATGTGAAAATGCTGGATGAACGAGAGGGGAAGGTGCCGGCCCATGAGCTGAATCTCGCGTTCAACCGTCAGCCTGTACTGCGGCGGATGGCTATCGTCGTTGCCGGACCTGTCGCCAATCTCCTGTTGGCCATTATGATGTTCTGGGCACTATTTATTTATGGAGTGCCAACCCTCAAACCTGTGATTGGAGAGGTAGTGCCGGATACTGCGGCGGCAGCAGCGCAGCTCCAGTCACATGAAACCATCGTCAGCATCAATGAACAACCTGTTCTGGGTTGGGAGCAGGTCAGCTGGATGCTGTTGGATCTTGCATTAGAGGGAGTACCTGAAGCACGGATTGAAGTACGAACCCAAGAAGGAGATACAGTCAGGCACTTGCTCAATCTGGAGGGGCTGACTCCGGATGCATTGGGGGAGAATTTTTTGCAGGCACTTGGCCTGCAGCCTTACCAGCCTTTGATTCCTCCTGTGATCGGTGATCTGGTAAAAGATGGGGTTGCTCAGCGTGCCGGACTACTTCCGAAAGATAAAATTCTGCGTGTGGATGGCAAGTACATGGAGAGCTGGAATGAACTGGTGCAAGAAGTGCGTAGTCATCCAGGAAAGCCACTGCAACTGGAAATTGAGCGGAACGGGAATATATCGGTATTTCACCTAACTCCGGAAGTAATCAGTGAAGAAAATATGACAGTGGGAAAGATTGGTGCTGCGCCTTACGTAGACCGTCGGGAATTTGATTTATTAATGGAGGAAGTACGTTATGCACCGCTTCCGGCTTTGTTTCATGCGGCACGTAAAACACTGGAAATTGCCAAAGTTAGCTTGAAGGCGTTAGGAAAAATGGTAACAGGACAAATGTCGCTGAAAAATCTGAGCGGTCCGATAACCATTGCCGATTATGCCGGTCAGTCTGTACAAATGGGCCTGGTTGCATATGTAAATTTTCTTGCGCTGATAAGCATTAGTCTGGGAGTATTGAATTTGCTTCCCATTCCCTTATTGGATGGAGGGCATTTGCTGTATTATACTGTTGAGCTGATCAAGGGTAGTCCAATGTCTGACAATGCATGGATTGTCGGACAGAAAATTGGCATTGCATTACTTGTTACCTTAATGGCTCTAGCATTCTTGAACGACATTAGCCGCCTGTTTTAGGTTGAAACAATAAATGAAATTAAAAATTCTAGCGGGCCTGGTGCTGCTTTTATCTACTGTGTCTGCCAAGGCTATCGAGCCCTTCGAGGTGAAAGATATTCGTGTTGAAGGGATACAACGAACAGAAGCAGGAACGGTATTCAGCTATTTGCCGGTCAAGGTTGGTGACACACTGGATGATGAGCATGCAGCAGCTGCAATCCGTGCTTTGTTTGCGACCGGTTTTTTCAAGGATGTTCGCCTTGAAGTGAGGCAAGGCGTGTTAATCGTTCTGGTGAACGAACGTCCATCCATTGCCAGTGTTGAAATTAACGGCGTCAAAGATATCCCAAAGGATACCTTGCGTGAAAATCTGAAATCACTTGGATTGGCGGATGGTCGTATTTTCGACAAATCTGCGCTGGATAAGGCTGAGCAGGAACTTAAGCGCCAGTACGTGGCTAAAGGGAAATACGGTGTGTTAGTCAATACCTCTGTTACCGAGCTCGACCGTAATCGTGTTGCTCTCGTTTTTAATGTGACAGAAGGTGAAACTTCCAAGATCAAGAATATTAACATTATTGGCAATCGTGCTTTCAGTGAAAAAAAACTGAGGAGCCTGATGCAACTGGATACACCAAACTGGATCAGCTGGTTTACGAAAAACGATCAATATTCCAAACAGAAACTGTCTGCTGATCTGGAATCCATACGTTCTTTTTATCTGGATTCGGGGTATCTCGAGTTTTCGATAGATTCCACCCAGGTATCTATCACGCCGGATAAAGAGCATATCTACATTACGGTTAATCTGACAGAGGGCCCCAAGTATTCTGTTTCCGAGGTAAACGTGGCAGGGCCCGAGAATATCTTGTCTCATGAAGAGGCACGTAAATTAATCAAGATAAAAACGGGTGATGTTTTTTCCCGGAAAGAACTGACCGACTCGAGCAAGCAAATCAGTGACCGTCTTGGTGAGGATGGTTATGCCTTTGCGAATGTCAATGCGGTTCCGGATGTGAATAAAGAAAAACATCAAGTTGGATTTACCTTTATGGTCGATCCTGGATCTAGAGCTTATGTGCGGCATATTGATATTTCAGGGAATACTAAAACCCGTGATGAAGTAATCAGGCGTGAATTCCGCCAAATGGAGGGCGCATGGTACTCAACGGCCAAGATTAAGAGGTCCAAGCAAAAAGTAGACCGTCTGGACTTCTTTAGTGAAGTGAATGTTGAAACTCTTCCTGTGCCGGGCGTCAATGACCAGCTGGATGTCAGTATGACCGTAAAGGAAAAATCCACGGGCAATTTTTCAATTGGTGCAGGGATGTCCAGTACTGTTGGGCTGGTATTCACTGGTTCGGTAACACAGCGCAATTTATTCGGGACAGGCAAGAACCTGACTGCCCAGGTGAATACCGGAAAAATTAACCAAATCTATTCGCTTTCCTATACGAACCCTTATTACACTGACAATGGAGTCAGTCAGGGATTTGACATCTTTAAGCGGGATATAAATGCAACATATACTGCTCTTGCGCCATACTTGTCTTCTACTATAGGAGGAGGGATGCGTATTGGTGTGCCGATCAGCGATTTTGAGCATACTCATTATGCCATCTCCGCAGAGAATACTGACCTGACGCTCACCGAGCTCAGTTCTTCGCAGATGAAGGACTATGTAAAATTCTATGGCCCTTCCACAACCAATCTGCTGGCTTCCGTTGGCTGGAGTCAGGATAGCCGGGACAGCGCCATTTGGACTACGGCAGGAATGGTGCAGCGTGCATTTGTGGAAGTTGCCTTGCCAGTTGCGGATCAGCAATTTTATAAACTTACATACCAGCATTCCTGGTTTCATCCGATAACCGATAACTTCACTTTCATGATCAATGGGGAAGCTGGATACGCGGACGGTTATGGCGGCAACCCCGTGCCGTTCTTCAAGAATTTTTATGCAGGTGGGCCCGGTTCGGTGCGCGGGTATAAACCATTTGCCCTAGGACCACGCGACACCGCTAATGGTTACAATAATTCCTTGGGGGGAACCAGACGTTTGATCGGAAATGCTGAGTTGTTATTTCCGATGCCTGGGATGGGAAAAGACAGATCAGTACGCATGAGTGTTTTTGTGGATGCCGGTTCGGTATGGGGCGTGGCAGAAACGGGATTAACCGACAACTTGCGTTATACTACGGGTCTGGCCGTCATATGGGTATCACCGATGGGGCCACTTAAAGTTAGCATTGGGATGCCGTTAAATGAGAAACCGGGTGATAGGCTGCAGGCGTTCCAGTTTACGCTAGGCACACTATTTTAAATTTGGTTAGGAATTTGGTTAGGAGATAAAGATGAAAATTCCGGGAATAAAATTTTTACATATATTGCTGGTTCTTGGATGTGCCCAGTCATTTGCGGCTGATTTTCGGGTTGGCATAGTCAATACCGAGCGTGTTCTGCGCGAATCTGCTCCTGCTGTGAAGGCAGAAAAACGAATCGAGAAGGAATTTTCTGCACGTGACCAGGAGATCAAAAAAATGATCAAGCAGGGGAGAGATCTGCAGACTTTCATAGAAAAGGAAGGATTGACGGTTCCGGAAGCTGAAAAACGTAACAAGGAACGTGAATTGGCCAATCTGAATATGAATTTGCAGCGCCTGCAGCGTAGCTTCAGTGAAGATTTGAATCTGCGTAAAAATGAAGAAATGGCAATTATTCTGGAACATGCCAATAAAGCCATTCAGACCCTGGCAGAAAAAGAAAAATATGATCTGATTTTGCAAGAAGCGGTGTATCGTAATCCCAATATTGATATTACTGAAAAAGTCCTGAAATATATGGCGAATGAAAAATAAAGTGTCGCAAGCTGCCAGAATTCTATGAAGAGGGCGGAATATAGTCTTAATGAAATAGCAAAGCGCTTCGGAGGCCGATTGCTGGGGGATTCCGAGGCAGTCATTCATCAAATTGCTACGCTGGAAAACGCGCAGGCAGGACATCTTACCTTTCTGGCAAGTGGTAAATATCGCCCGTTCTTGGCCAGTACCGGTGCCAGCGCAATTATAGTCGGTGCGGCAGATGCGGAATCAACGCAGCTGCCCCGTATTGTCAGCGATAATCCTTATCTTTATTTTGCTAAGGTTTCAGCCTTCCTGAATCCTCCGGATCCAGTCACTTCCGGTATTCATCCCAGTGCTGTGATTGAAGAAAGTGCGTATATTGACCCTGGGGCCTATATTGGTCCGAATGTGGTAGTCGGAGCAGATTCCAGGGTAGGGGCTGGCAGTGCGGTAATGGCAGGATGTTGCATTGGCTCTAGGGTAGTCATAGAGGACAATACTCTTCTGCATCCACATGTGGTGGTATATAGCAATTGTATACTGGGAAGCAGGGTGATTGTACACTCTGGTGTGGTCATTGGCGGGGATGGATTTGGTCTGGCCATGGATAAAGGCCGCTGGCTGAAAATTCCCCAGATCGGACGTGTGGTTATCGGTGACGATGTGGAAATCGGTGCGAATACAACCATAGACCGTGGAGCACTGGACGACACTGTGATTGAGGAAGGGGTCAAGCTGGATAACCTGATTCAGGTGGCGCACAATGTCCGTATCGGCGCCCATACCGCCATTGCCGGATGTGTGGGGATAGCAGGGAGCGCGGTTATTGGGCGTCATTGTCGAATTGGTGGCGGCACTGGTATTCTGGGGCATACCCAGATCGGGGATCATGTAGAGATCTCTTCTTATACGATGATCGGAAAATCCATTCGTGAGCCCGGTACCTACACTGGAATTTTTCCATTCAGTTCGCATGAGACGTGGCGCAAAAATGCGGCTCAGCTGCGCCATCTGGATGAACTGGCAAATAAACTGAAAGCACTGCAGCATGAGGTGGAAACATTGAGGAAGGAAGGTTCATGAGCACGGACACTCAAATGGATATATACGAGGTTCTGAAATATTTGCCGCATCGATTCCCTTTTTTGCTGGTTGATCGCGTGTTGTCGTGCGAGCCTGGCAAGGATATCGTGGCTGTTAAAAATGTTACGATCAATGAACCATTTTTTGGCGGTCATTTTCCGCATCATCCGGTCATGCCTGGGGTATTGACCATTGAGGCGATGGCACAGGCTGCGATTATTCTCGCATTCAAGACAAGGGATTCCAGACCGGACGACAAGTCGGCGTATTATTTTGTCGGTATTGATGGAGCGCGTTTCAAAAAGCCGGTAACTGCAGGGGATCAGTTAATACTGAAAGCATCGTTTATTCGAAATATGCGTGGTTTGTGGAAATTTTCCACTGCTGCCGAAGTTGACGGGCAGACAGTGGCAGAGGCCGAATTAATGTGTACAGTGCGTGAACTGTAATGCATCATCCGACGGCTCTTATCCATCCGGACGCTAAACTGGCAAACAATGTTGAGGTAGGTGCATATTCAATCATTGGTCAGCATGTCGAGATTGGCGAAAATACGCATATTGGCCCTCATGTTGTGATCGACGGGCATACCAGAATTGGGAAGAACAACCGTATTTTTCAGTTCTGTTCGCTGGGTGAAATCCCGCAGGACAAGAAATACGCAGGGGAGCCGACTCGGCTGGAAATTGGTGATAACAACACAATTCGTGAATTTTGTACATTTAATATTGGTACTTCACAGGATGCCGGGGTAACGCGGGTAGGGAATCATAACTGGATCATGGCGTATGTGCATTTGGCACATGACTGCCAGGTTGGCAGTCATACAATATTTGCCAACAACGCATCATTGGCCGGACACGTCAGGATTGAAGACTACGCAATTCTGGGCGGGTTTTCCCTGGTACATCAGTTCTGTCAAATTGGCATGCACGCAATCACCGGGATGGGGGCTGCGCTTTCTCAGGATGTTCCCCCCTATGTCACCGCCGCAGGAAATCCGACCGCTCCTCATGGTATCAATTCTATCGGGTTGAAGCGGCGTGGATTTTCAGATGCCGCGATCATGGCCATTAAACGCGCTTATAAAACCCTGTACAGATCTAGCCTGTCCTTGGAGCAGGCGAAGGCAGGAATTTCCGAGCAAGCGGATAAATATCCAGAGTTGCATGTATTGCTTGATTTCCTTGGCCGTTCGCAACGCGGTATCCTACGTTAACTTTGTTATATGACACAGCCAGTAAAAGTGATCGGTATTGTTGCCGGTGAAGCTTCTGGAGATTTGCTTGCCAGTCATCTGATGGAAGAGCTGAAACGGGTTGTGCCTGGCGTACGCTTTGTCGGTATCGGCGGCCCCAGAATGCAGGCAATCGGCATGCAAGTATTGTTTCCACTGGAGAAGCTTGCGGTTCGCGGATATGTTGAAGTGCTCAGGCATTTGTTTGAAATTATGGGGATACGCCGCAAGCTCCAGGCGTATTTCAGTGATCATCCGCCGGATGTTTTCATTGGAGTGGATGCACCGGATTTTAACCTGGGTCTTGAGTCAAAGCTTAAGGAGCGCGGGATTCCAACAGTGCATTATGTCAGTCCGTCTATCTGGGCATGGCGCGGTGAGCGAATTCACAAGATCAGGAAGGCGGTGACGCACATGCTTGCACTGTTTCCTTTTGAAGCACCGCTATATGAGCAAGCTGGTATTCCGGTAACCTATGTCGGTCACCCCCTGGCTGAAATATTGCCTGAGAGGCCGGATAGGGACGCGATACGAAAAGAGATGCGCTTGCCGGTAAAAGGCAAAATATTTGCGTTTCTCCCGGGAAGTCGTCAGAGTGAAGTAAGTCAGCTGGCTGCAACCTATATTGATACTGCAAGACTGATTCTCAAAACTTTGCCTGAGGCGATTTTTCTGGTACCTCTGGCGACGAGTGAAACACATCATATTTTTATGGAAATCCTGCGGCATTGCGGCGGCCAGGATTTGCCTTTCCGGATCCTGTTTGGTCATGCCCACGAAGCGATTACTGCTTCAGATGTGGTACTGGTTGCTTCAGGTACTGCCACACTTGAGGTTGCGCTGCTCAAGCGCCCCATGGTGATTACCTACAAGATGCCAGCCCTGTCTTACTGGTTTTTGAAAACAAAGGCGTACCAGCCTTATTTTGGATTGCCGAACATTCTTTCCGGGAAATTTATAGTGCCGGAATTACTGCAAAATGAGGCTACTCCTGAAAACCTTGCACAAGCGCTGCTAAACTGGGTTTTCAACAGGCAAGCCGTTGCCGAACTGGAGGCAATACTTAACAATATGCATACACTATTACGGCAGGGCAATGCTCATAAAGCGGCACATGCCATCCTGCCATATCTGGGGTTGCAAAATGAAGGTTCCAGATGAAGCCGTCGCTACTGGTCTGCGGTGTGGATGAATCTGGTCGTGGTCCGCTGGCAGGCCCCGTCTTTGCCGCAGCGGTTATTCTGGATGATTCCCACCCAATATTGGGACTGGACGATTCAAAAAAACTCAGCGAAAAGCAACGTAACCATCTGGCTCTGGAAATCAAACAACATGCTATAGACTGGGCGATAGCGGAGGCTTCTGTTCAGGAGATTGATACAGTAAATATTTTTCATGCCAGCCTGTTGGCCATGCGCCGAGCTGTAGAAAAATTGCAGCTCCGCCCGCAAGAAGTTCTTGTGGATGGTTTGCATTGCCCGGATACCGGCATACCAAGCCGTGCGATTGTGCAGGGGGATAGTAGTGTCGCTTCGATTTCTGCAGCTTCTATTTTGGCTAAGACTGCGCGCGATGCTGCGATGCTGTTGCTGCATGAAACATTTCCACAGTACGGGTTCGCCGCTCATAAAGGGTATGCTACTAAGATTCATTTGGCAGCATTAAAAAAATATGGAGCAACCCATGAACACAGGAACAGCTTCAGGCCGGTAAGAGAAATCCTGCAACAGGGAATGAAAGATTGATGAGTTTTTTAAAATTTTTCCATGTCCTGGCAGTGGTAATCTGGGTGGGGGGGATGTTCTTTGCCTATATGATACTGCGTGCTGCCGCTGGGGAAATACTCCAACCGCCGGACCGGCTGCGTCTCTGGGATAATGTGTTTGCACGTTTTTTTAACTGGGTGTGGCTGTCAGTCATTATTTTGTTGATCACTGGTTTCTGTATGGTTTATTTGTATGGCGGATTGACCCATGTCTCCAGCCATGTTCATTTGATGGCCCTGTTTGGCATGGGGATGGTGTCAATCTTCATATATGTGTTTTTTATTAGTTTCAGGCGCTTCAGGTTAAAGGTTGCTTCTCAGGATTGGCCAGGATCAGGGGCGATGTTGGCCACTATACGCAGATTGGTCGGCTTGAATCTGGTTATTGGTCTGTCTACCATTGCGACAGCAGTGCTGGGGGGAGCAGCTGGCATATAGAAATACCCTATATCGTTCTTTTGAGCGACAGCCGGAAATTGGCGCCACAGGATTTTCGGGTAAAATAAAAAACTGTGTAACTTCATTTTAAAGGTATTTTAATGTACAAGATCGCAGCAAGTATTATTTCTGCCAATTTCGCCAAACTTGGAGAGGAAATTGTCGATGTCCTGGATTCCGGGGTAGACATTATTCACCTGGAAGTGATGAACAGGCATTTTGTGCCTACATACAAGAATGGTCTGAAGGCGTGTGCGGCCATTCGACCCATCACACAAGCACCAATCGAAGTACATTTGACGAGCGGGTACAATGTGGATCAGTCTCTTACTGATCTGGTTCCTGCTTACGCCAAGGCAGGTGCAAACATCATCACTTTTCATCCGGAAGCTGCGGACCGGGATGAATATAATCTTCCATCTTTTGACAACATCGAACGTGTCGTGGATTTAATACATGAGAATGGTTGCAAGGCCGGGCTGGCCATGAATCCCGTTACCCCATTCAGTTATTTTGACCACGTGATCGGCAAGCTGGATGTTGTTCTGATCATGTCCAAACAGACCGGCCTGATTGTTGGACAAAAATTTATTCCTGCAACGCTTGATAAAGTGCGCACGGCGCGTAAAAAGATTAATGATAGCGGTCGCAACATTGCGCTGGAAGTGCATGGTGATGTGAATCTGGGTAATATTGCAGAAGTCGCCAGAGCCGGGGCCGATACCTTTGTGGTAGGTACTGCCATATATGAGGCATCCAGGAATACGGATCCGAATCATTATGATTCTATAGTTGCTGCCCTGCGTACAGAACTGGCTAAAGCAGTTTGATGGATACTGGATGCTTGTGGGAACCGGACTATATCTTCTGTTTTCGATAGCAGTATGCAGGGCAAGTCTGGGTTCTCTTTGATGTTAGTTGCGGTGGTTATGTAGACCTAAGAACCTGCCTGGGGTAATTGTGCGTGTATGCGGGTCTTGGATGGCAGTTGCAGTGTGCTGGCATTTATATGCGGATGAGGCTATAAATATTTTTGGGGGATGCCGTTACCCGCGTGATTTTTTCATGGCATGCTGCGCTTCCCGGAGTGCGTCTCTTTCGCGCTCGGTATCACGCTTGTCGTGCATTTTTTTCCCTTTTGCAAGACCGAGCTCCACTTTGATAAGCCCGCCTTTAAAATGCAGGTTCAATGGCATCAGGGTATATCCGGCGCGCTGCACCTTGCTGATCAGCTTGTTGATTTCGGCTGCATGCAGTAGAAGCTTACGCGTACGAACGGGGTCAGGATGTATGTGGGTGGAAGCAGTGGGCAATGGGCTGATGTGCGAACCGAAGAGATACAGGGCGCCATCTTTCACGGTAATATACGCTTCTTTCAGATTGGCGCGCCCGGCACGGATTGCTTTGACTTCCCATCCCTCCAGGATGATACCTGCTTCATAGCGATCTTCGATGAAGTAGTCATGGAATGCTTTTTTATTTTGAACTATGCTCATAATTGACATATTTTACCAGCTTTGCACGGATGTACTGCTAGAATGGCTTTGGTTGAGAAATTAGTGCTGGTTCCCTACAGTGCGGAACAAATGTTCGTGCTGGTTGATAATGTTGAAGATTATCCGCATTTTTTGCCTTGGTGTGGTGGAGCCAGCGTTACCTCGGTAGACGGAAGTACCGTACATGCGACGGTCCATATCAATTATCATCATATAAAGCAGAGTTTTACCACTGAGAATGTGCGCCAGACACCCCATCACATCGAAATGACGCTGAAAGACGGTCCATTCAAGCATCTTGACGGAGACTGGCATTTTATACCGCTTTCGGAAGCTGCCTGTAAAATAGAATTCCAGTTGCATTATGAATTTTCAAACAAACTACTAGAAAAAGTGTTTGGCCCAATTTTTCACTACATAGCCAATAGCTTTGTAGATGCCTTTGTACATCGTGCTGAAACAATCTATTCAGAAAAAATCGATTAAATGACAGGAAAGAAGGTAATACAGATTGACCAGGAATCCGGCCTTTTGCGCTGTGGAGAAGAATTGCTTTCGAGAATAAGAAACCGGTTTTACCCGACCGGAATGAAGCCTCAGGTTCTCGGCTTTGAACGTCTATCCGGATAGATAGAGTGGGTGAGAATATTTATGGTTACTAAATGTTAGATTACGATTTGCATTGTCACTCAACTTTTTCGGACGGACTCCTGTCGCCAACAGCCCTGGTTGCCCGAGCAGCGGAACGTGGGGTTAAATTTCTTGCCCTGACTGACCATGACGATCTTTCTGGGTTAACTGAAGCGTCTGATGCAGCTAAACAGCATGGCATGCAGTTCATTAACGGCGTGGAAATTTCCGTGACCTGGCGTAGCCATACCCTGCACATTATTGGCCTGCACATCGATCCATCACACAGGCCGCTGACAGAAGGTTTACGCAGTATCCGAGATGGTCGGGGCGCTCGTGCGCAGCTGATGGCCGATTCACTGGCTAAATCCGGCATTCACGGGTCGCTGGAAGGGGCTTACCGGTATGCAGGCAACCGCGGCATGATCGGCCGTACCCACTTTGCCCGGTTTCTGGTTGAACAAGGCCACTGCAGGGATGTGCGTAGCGTATTCAAGAATTATCTGGTAAAAAATAAACCCGGATATGCGGCGCATCACTGGGCTTCCCTGCAGGATGCGGTAAGCTGGATCAGCGGCAGCGGCGGATTTCCCGTGCTGGCGCACCCAGGCCGTTATACCGTAGCCCGCAAGGGAATGGGACAGAAGACCATGCGCGAATTGCTGGGCGAGTTTATCAATTTGGGCGGACAAGGAATCGAGGTGGTATGCGGCAGCCATACGCCGGAACAGTATGTCGAGTTTGCCCGTTATGCCAAGGAATTTAATTTACTGGCCTCTTGCGGATCCGACTTTCACGGGCCAGGAGAAAGCTACCGGGATTTGGGACGCCTGCCCGATTTTCCTCTGGATTGCCGTCCCATATGGCTGGCGTGGGAAGCGAAACGCTAACCATGTCGCAGTTTTTCACTATACACGCAGCCAATCCACAGTCCAGATTGATAAAGCAGGCTGTCGCCCTGCTGAAAAATGGGGCAGTGATTGCCTATCCGACCGATTCCTGTTATGCCCTTGGTTGTTGCCTTGGGGATAAGAATGCCGTGGAACGCATCCGGAAAATACGTGGAGTGGATGACAAACACCACATGACGATGGTTTGCCGTGACCTGTCCCAGCTGGCTCGTTACGCCAGGGTGAGCAATATTCAGTTCCGAATGTTGAAGAATAACACTCCAGGAAGTTATACCTTTATCCTTGAGGCAACCAAGGAAGTTCCAAAGCGCCTGCAGCATCCCCGGCGTAGTACGATCGGGGTTCGCATTCCTGAGCATCCGGTTGCATTGGCATTGCTGGAAGAGCTGGGCGAACCGCTAATCAGTTCCACCCTGATTATGCCTGATGAAGAATTTGCTTTGAATGATCCAGAACAGATTCGGGAGCGTTTGCAGCATCAGGTCGATCTGGTAGTAGATAGTGGTGCTGTTGGATTGGATCCAACCACTGTGATAGACCTGACCCAGGATATTCCAGTGGTTGTAAGATCGGGAAAAGGCGATGTTTCGCCATTTATAATCGAGAAATAAATGCAGGCTGAACAGCTGATACAGACTATTGCAATTGCGGCGATTCCGGTTTTGTTTGCCATTACCCTGCACGAGGCGGCGCATGGTTATGTTGCCCGGCATTTTGGGGATATGACAGCCTATAATCAGGGGCGCATCAGCTTGAACCCGATTCGCCATATTGATCCTGTGGGCACAATTTTCTTGCCGTTGCTGACGTTATGGATGGGCGGTATTCTGTTCGGGTGGGCCAGACCTGTCCCGGTGAATTTTTCCGCATTGCGCCGCCCCAAGCAGGATATGCTGTGGGTTGCATTTGCCGGTCCGATTGCCAATTTGTTCATGGCTTTATTCTGGGCCCTTCTTGCCAGGCTGGCATTGACGCTGCACGGAAATTACTTTGCTGAACCGTTATTGCAGATGGCGCAGATCGGGATCAAAATCAACGTGGTATTAATGGTGCTGAATCTGCTGCCGCTCCCGCCCCTGGATGGCGGGCGCATGGCCGTGAGCCTGCTGCCGCACCGGCTGGCTCTGACCTTGGCGAGAGTAGAACCATATGGCATGTTTGTTTTGATTTTTCTTGCGGTTACGCCTGTTTTGGGATGGATACTGGGTCCGCCCGTGATGGGATTGATTCAGTTAATTAATTTTATTTTCGGACTATAAAGTAAAAATTATGTTTGTTGATCGTGTTTTATCAGGCATGAGACCAACCGGTAGTCTGCACCTTGGACATTATCATGGCGTTTTGAAAAACTGGGTGAAAATGCAGCAGGAATACGAGTGCTATTTTTTTGTTGCAGACTGGCATGCGCTGACTACGCATTATGATTCCCCCAGGATCATTGAAGAAAGCGTGTGGAATATGGTCATTGACTGGCTGGCGGTTGGAGTGGACCCGAGCCGGGCAACACTGTTCATTCAATCCAGGGTTCCCGAGCATGCCGAGCTACATCTTCTTCTTTCCATGATTACTCCGCGTGGCTGGCTGGAACGTGTTCCGACCTATAAGGACCAGCAGGAAAAACTGTCTGACAAAGATTTGGGCACGTATGGATTTCTCGGCTACCCGCTATTGCAAAGCGCGGATATCCTCATCTATCGTGCCACCCAGGTACCGGTAGGCGAAGATCAGGTGCCACACATCGAGTTCACGCGAGAAATTGCGCGCAGGTTTAACCATATTTACGGCCGTGAGCCGGATTTCGAAGAAAAAGCACAGGCTGCCGTCAGGAAAATGGGGGGCAAAAATGCAAAACTGTATAATGAGTTCCGTCTTCGTTACCAGGAGAAGGGGGATGACGAGGCGCTGCAATTTGCCAGATCATTGCTGGAAGAACAGCAGAATCTCGGTTCGGCTGATCGCGAGAGACTGTTCGGTTATCTTGAAGGCTGTGGAAAAATGATTTTATCCGAACCGCATGCCATGCTCACCGCAGCTTCCAAAATGCCCGGGCTGGACGGGCATAAAATGTCCAAATCCTACAATAATACAATCAGTCTGCGTGAGGACGAGCCTAGCGTGACAAAAAAAATCCGCACCATGCCTACCGATCCGGCGCGCGTGCGTCGAACCGACCCCGGCAATCCTGATCACTGTCCGGTGTGGCAGCTACATCAGGTCTATTCGGGTGAAGACACCAGGAACTGGGTGCAGCAGGGATGCAGGGGTGCATCCATAGGATGCATCGAATGCAAGCAGCCGGTAGTTGATGCAGTGCTGGCGGAGCAAAGGCCGATGCGTGAGCGAGCCCAGCTATTTTTGGAGGATACTGCCTTGGTACGCAGCATTATTGCAGAGGGAAGCGATAAGGCACGCCGGCTGGCTGCTGAGACGATGAGAGAGGTACGCGAAGCGATGGGACTTGCTTATCGTTGATCCAGTGAACATGCCACTCTCTGGTCTATCAGTCAGGTACTCGTAAAACGTGAAAAATCAGGAGCAATCTTCAGGGAGTGCGCAGGGATTTCACATTCATGGCGAGCCATTGCTGGAACTGCCACACGATCTCTACATTCCTCCGGATGCCCTGGAAATCGTCCTTGAGACTTTTCAGGGGCCCCTGGATTTATTGCTGTACTTGATTCGCAGGCATAATCTGGATGTGCTCGATATTCCCATGGCCCAGCTTACCCGGCAATATATGGCCTATATTGAGATCATGCAGCGCAACCGCCTGGAGCTGGCCGCCGAATATTTGCTGATGGCTGCGGTGCTGATGGAGATTAAATCACGCATGCTGTTGCCACGTCCGCCGAAAGAAATGGATGCGGAAGAAGAGGATCCGCGTGCCGAGCTGACGCGTCGCCTGCTGGAATACGAGCAGATCAGGATGGCCGCGAAAAAACTGGACGAGCTGCCGCAGGCCGGGCGCGATTTCCAACTGGTTCAGGTTGTGATCGAACGGGTTACAACGCAAAATTTGCCGAATCTTACTGCGGAAGATCTGCAGCAAGCCTGGATGGTCCTGCTGGGACGCGCCAAACGGAATATTCACCACAAGATTCGCCGTGAGGAATTGTCGGTGCGCGAACAAATGACCCGGGTGTTAAGCACGCTGCGGCATGGCGAGTTTGAGCCCTTTGCGAATCTGTTCGATATGAAGGGTGGTATTGCGTCCCTGGTAGTGACTTTTATTGCAATTCTGGAGCTGGCCAAGGAAACACTGGTCGAAATTATGCAAACGGAAACCTTGGGATGTATCTATGTCCGGGCAAGTAGAAGCCTTACCGCAGAGTAAAGGGACAAATACGTTGCCGGATGCGGCGCAATTCAGGAGAATCCTGGAGGCTGCCCTATTGACTTCCACGGAGCCCTTGTCGCTGGTGGAACTGAAAAAACTAAGCGATTTTCCACTGGAAAGCCGTTTTATTGAACAGAACCTGGAGCAGCTGGCACAGGAATATGCAGAAAAGGGAGTGGAACTCAACCGGGTAGCCAATGGCTGGCGTTTTCGGGTGCGGCCTGAAATGCAGCCTTACCTGGACCGTCTTTCCCCGCAGAAACCTCCCCGCTATTCGCGGGCAGTTATGGAGACCCTCGCGATCATTGTTTACCGACAGCCGGTGACGCGCGGTGATATTGAGGAAATACGCGGTGTTGCGGTATCTTCGCAAATTCTGAAAACACTGGAGATGCGTGGCTGGATTGAGATAATCGGCACGCGCGATGTTCCCGGAAAACCCGCTTTGTACGCTACCACTAAAAAATTTCTGGATGATCTCAATCTGCGTTCCTTGCAGGAACTGCCGTCGCTGGAAGAAATCAGTGTCCTTCTCGAACAGGACGAAGCGTGAATGGCACGTGCGAACTGAGTCATGAAATTCATTCATTCCCGCAGTAATCCTTTTTTTAAAGAGTTGCTCAGGCTGGCGGGTTCGGCACGTTATCGCCGGAAAATCCGGCAGACCTTACTGGATGGCACCCATCTGTTACAGGCTTATCATCAGTTCTGCAACCAGCAACCGTTATATATGATTCTGACGGAAAATTCCATGCAGAATCAGGAGGTAACGAATTTACTGGACATGTTTCCTGATGTGCCGCGTTTGCAACTGGATGCCGGGCTGTTTGCCGATCTGTCCGAACTGAAATCGACCAGCAGAATCCTTTCCCTCATTCCGTTGCCGCATGTTCCGGCCATTCCGGTAGAAAACCGCTTTTCCCTGCTACTGGAGGATGTCCAGGACCCAGGGAATCTGGGTTCCATTCTGCGTTCTGCTGCAGCGGCAGGCTGCGATACGATATATTTATCCCGAGGGTGTGCGGATGTATGGTCACCCAGAGTGCTGCGCGCGGGGATGGGCGGACATTTTGCACTATCCATCTACGAGTCCATGGACTTGCATGCAATTGCGGCTGCATTCCAGGGGAATATTTTTGCTATGGAAGTGAATGCAGCGGCCTGCCTGTATGATTGCTGTCTCCGCGGAAATATTGCCTTTGCCATCGGAAATGAAGGGGCAGGCCTGTCAGACAGCCTGCGGACCATAATAGGCCAGCATATCACCATTCCCATGTCGGCCAGCTGTGAATCGCTGAATGTTGCCGCGGCCACAGCCATATGTCTGTTCGAAGCAGTGAGGCAGCGCAGAAGATCATGATATCCGCGCTACCTGCTTGGGAACGGCAGGACCCGCTGAAAATCCGCAGCTACAGGAGCGAATGGAAGGTATATTCCCGATTATGGATCGCACAGAGCCATGAACATGCTTGCTTTGATCAGTTTTGGTTGTTATAGTGAAAACGGTTTAGGTGATTACAGGAGTAAAACCCTAACGCCACGGGCGTTTCTTAATGGAAGGAACTGGATCATGAACATGCCAGAAGCAAAAACTTCAGGAAGTACGTTTGGAGTGACAACCGCAACAGTGGATATTTCAAAGGAGAAGCTCATGGATGATTTGAGAGTCGTAGTTGCAGATGCAGAGGAGTTGCTGAAGGCAACTGCCAATCAGACAGGGGAAAGAATAGCGGCCGCGCGGGCCAAGGCAGGGGAATCCTTGCAGGCTGCCAAGGAACGTCTGGGTAATGCCCAGGTTGCAGTAGTCGAAAAAACCAAGGCAGCTGCCACGGCGACCGATAATTATGTGCATGTTCACCCCTGGCAGGCCGTGGGTATTGCCGCAGCAGTAGGCCTTCTTCTGGGTGCCATTATTTCTCGTCGCTGATGGTTGCTTCGGAATCCTGAGACTCGGGATTCCGGATCTGGGAATACACGGATAATTAGATCCCCGTTAAACCGGCGGGAAGAAAAAATTTCTGAAAGATCCTTGATCGCTGTACATGCCCCTGTTTTTGCCGGCAATCTTTCTGTTTTTCCGGGCAAATCGTTTTTTCACGGGGAGCGTCGGGTTCGTATTTTTCCCCCCATGTTCCCCGCAGGGGGATTGCGCACTGAAAATACCAGTTTACGGCCGGACGCCATCTGCCGCCATGTGAAACAGTTAATGGCATTGCAGCCTGGGCTGGTTGTATCTTTATCTGCGCCTGTGGTGCGCAGTTAAGCGGCCTGAGCATGGCCTGACAGGATGGCAAATGACACCCACTGCTATGAACAAACTTGCATTGAACCTCACCCCTGAGCGCAAACGCAGGCTGTTATCGGCGGGTCGGATCGCTGCTATTGTCTTTATTGTTTTTTGCGCTCTTCTGTTTTTTGTCGGCCCCCCGATAGTCAAATCATTCGTAGCCAAAAAAATTGGCGAAGAAATCGGGCGACGGGTAGATTTCGGGGAAGTCTCGATCAATCCCTTCGGGCTGACGGCAACGATACGTGACATCTCCGTCTATGAACTGGATCAGCGGGCAAAGATCCTGGCCATAGATGAACTTTATGCCAATCTTTCTACGGCCAGCATTATCCATCTGGCGCCAGTAGTGAACGAAATCCGGATCGGAAAACCGGTTGTGCGCATCATCCGTACCGGGGAGAATCTTTTCAATTTCTCTGACATCGTAAACAGGATTCTGGAAAAACTGGCTAAACAGAAGCCGGATGAACCCCCTTCGTACTTTTCTTTTAATAATATCAGTGTCCAGCAGGGACGCATCGATTATGACGATCGCGTGCTGAAATCACGCCATGCCATTTCCGATCTGAATTTGTCCATCCCGTTTCTATCTAATTTGCCGCACAAGGTCGAAATTTTCACATTGCCTGCCTTCAGCGCGAAGATCAATGGCACTCCACTTGTGATCAAGGGGAAATCCAAGCCCTTTACGTCGTCCATTGAAACTTTCGTGCAGATCAATCTTGATGGTCTGGCGCTTCCGGCGTACATGCCTTTTGTTCCGGTACCGCTTAATTTCGAGCTGACTTCCGGTTTGCTGGATACGCGCCTGAACCTTGGTTTTGAACAGACAAGCAGCTCGAAAAAGGTTGTTCTCAGTGGACAGGCCGGCATACGCAAGCTGCATCTGCAGGAAAAATCAGGAGCACCGCTGATCCAGTGGGACAAACTTACGGTTCTGCTGGATAGAGTGGAACCTTTGAACAATCTGGCAAGGTTGCGCCAGATTAAACTGGAAGGGCCTGACATAGAAGTAAGCCGGATGAAGGATGGCTCCTTTAATTTGCTGCATGCGTTCAAACTGCCTGCAACAGGGCGGGACAGCAAGCCGGCCGCCCCTAAACCATCTCCTGAAAAATCGCAGCCCCAGCCGTTTGTCTTTTCGCTTGAACGTGCCGAAATTGTGAACGGGCGTTTGAGCTGGGGCGATGGGACAACCGACCCTGCCTTCGGCCCTGCAGCGCTGGTGGTCAAGCGCCTGGATGCAAGCCTGTCCAAGCTACGCACTGACATTGATTTTCCTGCGCAGATTAATGCCCGGCTGGAAACGGAAGCGGGCGAGATTCTGGATCATCAGGGGTCTTTGTCGCTCCGCCGAAAGTCCATGCAGGGCGAGGTGGTGATCACATCCCTGAAGCCGCAAAACCTGCGTCCATACTTTGCCCCATTCTTCACAGCAGATCTGGGGGGCACGCTGCTGGATGCCAAACTGCCTTACCAGCTTGCGTGGCCTGATACAGGAATCAATCTGCTGTTCACCCAAGCCAGCGTCCGCCTGCATAACCTCCAGGTAAAATTGCCAAAGGAAAAAAACAACAGCATTTCTGCCAGCGATATTGCCTTCGATGGGCTGGAGTTCGATCTGGCAAAGCAAATTGCCACGCTGGACGGCGTTACCGTGAATGCCGCAAAAATCAGGGTCAAGCGCGACCCCGATGGGAAAATTGATCTGATGTCGATGCTTGCTGATCGCTCCGGGTCCGGTAAGCAACCCGCAACGGAAAGTGTCCCCCCTGTCGCATCCAGGCCATGGCAGGCTGCATTAAAACAATTGAAAATCGAGCAATCAGATCTCCAGTTTGCTGACGAACAGGTGGCCTCCAGGAATGAAGGAAAACCGGCAGTGCAGCAGTTGAGCAATGTCGATATAACCCTAGGAAACCTTGCTCTGGTACCGCCAGGTACTGCCGCTTCCCCCTCCCCGTTGAGCCTGAAACTCAGCCACAACAAGCGTGGCACCCTGAGCGCGAACGGCAGCCTGACTTTGAGCCCGTTTGGCGCAAATCTGCAAATCGATGGAAAGAGACTGGCAGTGAATGCATTCCAGCCGTATTTTGCCGATCAGATTAATGCCGTTTTCACCAGCGGAAGCATAGGTGCCAAGGGTAAACTGATGCTGCAACTTCCGGAACATCGCCCGGTTCGCGCCAGCTATGCCGGTTCGCTCAACCTGGCGGATATCCATACACTGGATAAAATTACCGGGGATGATTTTGTGAGCTGGAAATCGCTGTATTTCGGCAATGTCAACGCCCAGGTCAATACGCAGAAAAATCCGCTGGCAGTTTCTCTTGGCAATATCGCGCTTTCCGATTTTTATGCACGGATCATTGTCAATACCGATGGACACCTTAACCTGCAGGATATTCTGGTAAAAAACGACCAGGGAAAATCCAAACCAACCAGTCTGACGCAATCCGCACCTTCTCCGGGCAAGCTGCCGCCAGCGGAAGGATTGTCCGGCACCTCCATGCCTGCCCGCGCAGCCCAGCAGGAACCAAATGCCGGAAAGGTGGAAGGCAGCCAGAGCGCCGATTCAAGACCCTTGATTCGCATCGGACAGATTACACTGCAGGACGGGAACATCAACTTTACGGACAATTTCATCAAGCCTAGCTACACTGCCAATCTGACCGGGCTGGCGGGATCGGTTTCCAAGGTTGCCTCGGATGATCCCACGCCGGCGGATGTCATCATGAACGGAAAGATTGACGATGATGGCTCGCTGGCCATTACCGGCAAGCTCAATCCGCTGGGTGCCCAGCTTTTCCTCGATCTGGTAGCCAATGCCAAGGGGATCGAGCTGACGCGGCTTGCTCCCTATTCGGCGAAATATGCCGGCTACCCGGTCACAAAGGGAAAATTGTCACTGGATGTCAAATATAACATCCAGAATGGCAAGCTGGATGCCAGCAACAACGTTTTTATTGATCAGCTGACCTTTGGCGAAAAGGTGGACAGCCCGGATGCCACCAAGCTGCCGGTATTGCTTGCCGTTGCGTTGTTAAAAAACAGCCGCGGCGAGATTGATATCAACCTGCCGATTTCCGGTTCCCTGTCCGACCCGGAATTTAGCATCGGCGGGCTTATTTTCAAGGTTATCATCAACCTGCTGACCAAAGCGATCATCTCACCGTTTTCACTGCTGGCTGCGGCTCTAGGCGGAGGAGACGAACTGGCCTATGTGGAGTTCGAACCCGGTCTGAGCAACCTGTCGCCTGCGGCAGAGACGAGGCTTGCCACCTTGTCCAAGGCGCTGAACGACCGTCCTGCGCTTAAACTGGAAATCATGGGCCGCTATGATCCGGTTACAGACCTGGATGGCGCGCGGCGTGTCTATATTGCAAATAAGGTCAAGGCGCAAAAAATTCTCAAGCTGAAACTGGGGGGCGATGAGTCTGTTAACCCTGAAGAGGTGACGGTCGGGCCTGATGAATATGTAAAATATCTGAAACTCGCCTACAAGGCGGAAAGTTTCTCCAAACCACGCAATTTCATCGGCTTGCCGAAATCCATTCCGGCGAAGGAAATGGAAAACCTGATGTATATCAACGCGCCGATTGGGGAAAATGAACTCAAGGCACTGGCTGAGCGCCGCGCGCTGGTAGTCAAACGGCATCTGGAAGAACGTGGGAAAGTGTCGAACGAAAGAATGTTCCTGGTGGCTCCCGGGAAAGTGGCGAAAGATCAAAAAGATCAGGGCAAGCCGAATCGCGTCGATTTCGTACTGAAACCGTAGGGGGATATCAGGACGGCCATGCCGGAGAGTCCGGTCGACGTCCCGTCCTGTCCACATCAGGCGCTGCATGCAGGCCGGATCAGCCCGTAAGAGCGTTTGCAGGTTTCCGTGGTTCCGTCATCGTAACTTTCCGGATTCTGTTGCGGAAGGATTACGCTGCGTCAGGTTTCGTGCAGCACTCCATTCATCAGGCGAAGCTGACGCTGCATTTTTCCCGCCAGCTCCAGGTCATGGGTGACTACAATAAAACTGGTGTGCAACCGGGTATTCAGTTCCAGCATCAGTTCGAACAATGCCTGCGCGCTGGTGCGATCCAGATTTCCGGTCGGCTCGTCTGCCAGCACGCAGGCAGGTTCGGTCACCAGCGCGCGCGCGACGGCGACCCGCTGTCGCTCGCCGCCCGACAGTTCGGCAGGCAGGTGCCCGGTACGCTGGGCGAGGCCGACCAGCTCGAGCATACGGGCTGCAACCGGAGCGGATTGTTCCCGGTTCATGCCCCGGATCAGAAGCGGCATGGCCACGTTCTCCAGCGCGGTGAACTCTGCCAGCAGGTGATGAAACTGGTACACAAAGCCCAGTGTCCGGTTGCGCAGAATGCCGCGTTCCGCTTCACTCATGGCCTGTACGTCCTGTCCGAGAATGGAGACGCTGCCTTCGCTGGCCCTGTCCAGCCCGCCCAGCAAGTGGAGCAGGGTGCTCTTACCGGAGCCGGAGCTGCCCAGGATGGCGATGCGGTCGCCGCGCATGACGTCCAGGTTGACACCTTTCAGCACCGGCACGTTCAGTTCGCCCTGTACAAAGGTTTTGCGCAAGCCATGGCAGGAAATGACAATTTCATTCATAGCGCAGCGCCTCCGCCGGTTGCGTCCTGGATGCGCGCCAGCTGGGATACAGCGTCGCAAGCAGGCTGGTGAAGAAGGAAAAGCCCGCCACGGTCAGGACATCCTTGCGCTGCAGGTCCGAGGGCAATTCGCTGATCAGATATACATCCTTGGAAAGAAATTGCATGCCCAGCATTCTTTCAATGAATGGAACGACGGTATCAATGTTCAGCGATAGCAGGATGCCGCCCGTTACGCCCAGTACTGAGCCGATCAGGCCGATCAGTGCGCCCTGGACGATGAATATCTTCATGATGCTGGCAGGAGAGGCACCCAGCGTGCGCAGAATGGCGATATCGGACTGCTTGTCGGTAACGGCCATCACCAGCGTGGAGACAATGTTGAATGCGGCTACCGCCACAATGAGGGAAAGAATGATGAACATCATTTTTTTTTCGATCTGTACCGCGCGGAAATAGTTGGCGTGCTGGCGCGTCCAGTCGCTGACATACTGGGTGAGAGGCAGGTGCTGCGCAATCTCGGCTGCTACCTGCGGGGCGAGGTCAAGGTCATGCAGGCGGGCGCTGACGCCACTGACAGAATCATTCATTTGATAGAGCTTCTGGGCGTCCTTGAGATGAACCAGCGCAAGCGAACTGTCGTAGGGTGCCATGCCGATCTCGAATATGCCGACTATGCGAAACTGCTTGAGGCGCGGCATCATCCCGGCCGGGGTAATCTGCCCCTGCGGCGAGATCAGCAAAACCTTGTCATGTAGCCTGGCCCCCAGCGTGCGCGCAAGGTCGGAGCCCAGCACAATACCGAAGCCGCCTTCCTGCAATGCATCCGTCGAACCCGTCTTCATCTTGTCGGTCAGGTCTGTAATTTTGAGCTCATCCTGTGGCAGAATGCCGCGTACCATGACCCCCTGCACATTCTGGTTAAACGACAACATGCCCTGCCCGTTCACGAAGGGCGCAGCAGCCGCAATCTGCGGGTATCCGGACAGAAGTCGCAGTGCGGGCTGCCAGTCGGACATGGAGCTTCCTTCCACGCTGATTTGCAGGTGAGGCGCAATACCCAGAATGCGCGCGCGGATCTCTTTCTGGAAGCCGTTCATCACGGAGAGAACAACAATCAGCGCGGCCACGCCCAGGGCCATGCCCAGCATGGAGATCAGCGAAATAAAGGAGATAAAATGATTGCGCCGCTTGGCACGGGTATAACGCAGACCGATAAAGAGTTCGTAAGGACGCAAATTATGAATGCCTGAAAAAATGGGAAACAGATTGTGTGCTAGTTTGCCACAAGAGGGCGCATCGTGGGGCGGGAAACGGGCGCCCGCAGAAAATTTCCTTTCCGCAAATAACATGCCGTTCGCCGTGCAAGGCTGGCTTTGCGGCGACTTCCTGTTCCATTTCAGCGGTGTAGAGGGGTACAGCCGGGCTGCTTCCGCTTCGCATCCTGTTTTTCGGGTCAATTCGCCATGAGAAATGTAGACATTGTTATTCCCGGCTTGTTTTTGCCGCAGGAGATTTGTGCCGATGCCTGCGCCGGGTTGCCGGTGCCGTTTCTGGAAAAAATGCTGGCGCGAGCCACTTTGCAACCGCTGCCGGAGAATGGGTATTCATGTGACACGCTGGAACAATGGCTTTGCCAGAAATTCGTCATGGAACGGCAGCAGGATGAACCCATCGCACTAGTTACCCTGACAGCAGACGGGATGCAGCCGGGAGACGGCTATTGGCTGCGCGCGGACCCGGTGCATTTGCAGATGCGGCGCACGCAGCTGCTTCTGCAACCCGATCTTGTGCTGGGCGCGGAAGAGGCGGCACAGTTGTGCGCCAGCCTGAACCTGCATTTTAATGCCGATGGCCTGCATTTTTTCGCGCCCAGCCCGCAGCGCTGGTACCTGCGCGTGGAAAATGCTCCGGAAATTGTGACTACCCCGTTGGCCCAGGCATCCGGCAGAGGCGTGCAAATGCACCTGCCGAAAGGCAAGGATGCCTTGCGTTGGCACAAGATATTCAATGAAATCCAGATGATCTTTTTTGATCATGAGGTAAACCGAACGCGCGAGACGCGCGGCGATCTGCCTGTCAATAGCGTGTGGCTATGGGGCGGGGGAAGAGCGACAGGGAAAATCGCTTCGCCTTACGAACGGGTTTGCGGTGACAGTTTCCTGGCGGGGGCGTTTGCCCGCACGGCTGGTATTGATCCCGGGCCGGCAGCGGGAGATTGGACCCGCCTGCCTGCCCTGGATGGCGATATGCTGGTTGCCTGGGAAGGTTTGCAGCGTCCGCTGCTGCAGGGCGACCTGCATGCCTGGCGCGATTCCGTCCTGCGCCTGGAACAGGGGTATCTGGTTCCGCTGTGGGAAGCATTGCGCAACGGAAGGGTCAGGCAGCTATCGCTGGATCTGCCCGGCGCAAGGCTCGGTTACCGGTTTGTACTGAAAAATAACGCGGCATGGAAGCTATGGCGGCTGGCAAAGCCCCTGGAGAAATACGCGTTGCGGTAGTTAAAATAAAATACCGCTCCCGCAAGAATTTCCCCGGTCCGGGTCAACTGGTAAAATGCCGGGGATGAGCGATTCCCGGACCGGCTGGCGGATAAGGAAGAACCATGCCGGAGCAATCCACTGCCCGGCATCGCCGGTGAGCGCCCGAACTGGCCGGGACATTCTGCTACGCCCGCAGCCCCGGATGTTTCTGGATGGTAACGGGCCGGATACGGTATCATTTCAACAAGCAAACCATTACGGAATTTATGAAAGCCACTTTTTTGGATTTTGAGCAGCCTATTGCCGAGCTGGAAAACAAAATCGAGCAACTGCGTTTTGTGCATAACGATTCGGCGGTGGATATCTCCGACGAGATCAATCGCTTGCAACAGAAAAGCCTTGCCCTTGCCAAGGAGATCTACGCCAAACTCACCCCATGGCAAATTTCCCAGGTATCACGCCATCCGCAGCGGCCCTATACCCTGGATTACATCCAGCACCTGTTTACCGATTTTCAGGAACTGCACGGAGACCGTTCCTTTGCAGATGACCCGGCCATTGTCGGTGGGCTGGCGCGTTTCAAAGGCCAGAGCGTGATGGTCATCGGCCACCAGAAAGGGCGCGATACCAAGGAAAGGCAATACCGCAATTTTGGCATGCCGCGTCCCGAAGGCTACCGCAAGGCCATGCGGCTGATGCGCCTGGCGGAGAAATTCGGTATTCCGGTCATGACCTTCATCGATACGCCGGGTGCCTATCCCGGAATCGGCGCCGAAGAGCGCGGCCAGTCCGAAGCCATCGGCAAGAATCTGTATGTCATGGCAGAACTGCGCGTGCCGATCATCTGCACAATCATCGGTGAGGGCGGGTCCGGGGGCGCGCTGGCCATTGCAGTCGGGGACGCTCTGCTGATGCTGCAATACGCCACCTATTCGGTCATCTCGCCGGAAGGGTGCGCCGCCATCCTGTGGAAAAACTCGGACAAATGCGCCGATGCAGCAGAAACCCTGGGCATCACCGCAACCCGGCTGAAAGCATTGGGGCTGATAGACAGGATCATCAGCGAACCGACCGGGGGCGCACACCGTGATGCCCAGGCAATGATGCAAACCCTGAAAAAAAACCTGCAGGAGGTGCTCAAGCAGGTGCAATCCCAATCCATGGACGAGCTGCTGCAAGCCCGTTTCAACCGCATCATGGGCTATGGCAAATTCAGGGAAACCGAACTTTGACCTGTCCGGGCACGTCGCCGAAGTCCTTGCCCCCCTGATTCCCCGCGGCAGCTCCATCCTGCTCGGCCTGAGCGGCGGGCTGGATTCGGTGGTGCTGCTGCACCTGCTTTACCAGCTTTCCCTGCGCTTTGCATGGCGTCTAGGTGCAATGCACGTGCATCATGGAATCAGCTCGCAGGCAGACGACTGGGCAGCATTCTGCGGGGATCTATGCGCGTTATACGGCGTGCCGCTGCAAATTCAAAGGGTGGACATCCAGCCGCTGCGCTCGCTGGGCATCGAGGCGGCGGCACGCAAGCTGCGGCACGATGCGCTCTCGCAACAACAGGCGGATTATCTGGCGCTGGCGCACCACCAGGATGATCAGGCGGAAACCCTGCTGCTGCAACTGTTGCGCGGGTCAGGCGTGCGCGGAGCCAGCGCCATGCCGCCGGTGAAGCATCGCGCAGGTGCGCCGGTCCTGTTGCGACCGCTGCTGGATGTGCCGCGCTCCCGGCTGCTTGACTATGCGTGTCAGCACGCCCTGCAATGGGTCGAAGACGAAAGCAATGCCGATGAAGCCTACCCGCGCAATTTCCTGCGTCACCGCATTCTTCCGCTGCTGGAACAGCGTTTCCCCGCCTGCCGGAAAACGCTCGCACGCAGCGCGCGGCTGTTTGCCGAAGCGGCCGGGCTGCTGGACGAACTGGCAAGACAGGATGCGCGCGAAGCGGTTGCAGATCATCGTCTGGAGGTAAGCCAGCTGCGCGCGCTGGAGATTGCCCGCGGCAAAAATCTGTTGCGCTATTTTCTGGCCGTACAGGGTGCGCCTATCCCGGACAGCACGCGGTTACAAGAAATGCACCGGCAATTGTGCAATGCGCGTGACGATGCACAGCTGTGCATCGACTGGCAGGGCTGGCAAATGCGGCGATACCGCAACCGTGCCTATACCATGCCTGCGCTGCCGCCCGTGGCAGATTTCTGCCTGGTCTGGCATGGCGAACCCGAAATATCCCTGCCTGTTCCCCATGGCACGCTTATTTTCATGCCGGTCACCGGGCAGGGCATCCGTCTCGACAAACTCCACCCCGGGGAAATCAGGATACGTCCACGCAGGGGAGGAGAGCGCATTCGCATGGGGGCTGCGAGTCGCCAGCATAGCCTGAAAAATCTGCTGCAGCAGCATGAAATATTGCCCTGGCAACGCGATGCACTGCCGCTGCTGTTTTGCGGTGATGTCCTGGTGTGCATTCCCGGCATAGCCATAGCCAGCACGTACCAGGCACAGCCGGGCGAAGCCGGGATGGAGGTGCTCTGGCATGCGACGCCATCCTGATGGCATAAATGCTGCATTCACGAGGGTTTTTGCTGCTGGCGTGGTTAAAGGCTGGCGTGACGGTAGCCGCAAACCGGATCGTTGGTGGAGAATGATCAGGGTGGTAAATATTAGATTATTATAAATCAAAATGTTATATTGGTCCGTGCCGCCATCTCCTGGGTTGTTGTGCGGTGTTTTTCGGCCTTGTTCCTTGCAGAATAGGTTTTTAAATGGGTAAAACCCACGCCATCTGTTAAAAAAATGTTACTCAACGCATGAATAGTTTTTATAATTTCTTGTAATTGATGGCATGACTTGGTACAGTGCACCGTCTTTTCAACCACTAGGGAGTCAATACTATGAATAAAACCGAGCTGATTGATGCAGTAGCCAAATCCACGAAGCAGACCAAGGCCAGCGTGGAGGAAACCCTGAACGCATTGATGGCCACGATTCAGACCTCGCTGACCAAAGGAAGCAACGTTCAGCTGATTGGTTTTGGCACGTTTGCCGTTGAAACGCGTGCTGCCAGGGTCGGTCGCAATCCGGCCACCGGCAAGGAGCTCAAGATTGCTGCCAAAAATGTCGTCAAGTTCAAGGTTGGCAGCAAATTGAAAGACGCAGTTGCCAGCGCAAAAATCAAGAAGAAATAAAAATCCGCTTTCGTTCCCAAAATTTGCGGCAGGCGGAGTATGGGTTGCCTGCCGCAGGTTTCCATCCCCAGGGGTGCAATGCCCCGGTGAAGTGTTTAACAAGCAGCTATCCGGTGCTTCAGGTTTCTAAGATGGCGGATCAACGCCGAGTCTTGATTGGAATTCGGTCTGAAACAGCAGTCTTCTTCCAGATTGCGATTTCCCTGGGGATTCCCTGTTTTTCTGGCAGACTACATTCCTGACACCCGTAAGATTCCCCTGATATGCTACAAGCTTACCTCGTGCAAACAGTGTGTAACAATTGCGTTGTATTTTGGCCAGCCCGCAGTAGCATACCCCAGTGCTGCGAGACTGGCGCTGCAGTATCTGGAACAGCTGTTCGTCTGTTAATGGTTGAGCGCAGGTTATAATCACTCATACTGGATTGAGAGATTTCCTAGCCCTGCCAGAGGCGAGAGGTCGGAGACAGAAGTGTTACTAAGAAAAAGCGTCTTCAGATTTTCTAGCCCTGCCAGAGGCGAGAGGTCGGAGACAGAAGTGCTCCTAAGATCAAGCATCCCCAGATTTCCTAGCCCTGCCAGAGGCGAGAGGTCGGAGACAGAAGTGTTACTAAGAAAAAGCACCCTCAGATTTTCTAGCCCTGCCAGAGGCGAGAGGTCGGAGACAGAAGGGTTACTAAGAAAAAGCACCCTCAGATTTTCTAGCCCTGCCAGAGGCGAGAGGTCGGAGACAGAAGTGTTCCTAAGATCAAGCATCCCCAGATTTCCTAGCCCTGCCAGAGGCGAGAGGTCGGAGACAGAAGTGTTACTAAGAAAAAGCGTCTTCAGATTTTCTAGCCCTGCCAGAGGCGAGAGGTCGGAGACAGAAGTGCTCTCAAGATTAAGCATCTCCAGATTTCCTAGCCCTGCCAGAGGCGAGAGGTCGGAGACAGAAGTGCTCTCAAGATCAAGCGTCTCCAGATTTCCTAGCCCTGCCAGAGGCGAGAGGTCGGAGACAGAAGTGCCGCGAAAATCAATATGTTTTAGCTGTTCTTTCCATTTTCCGTTGCTGCGGATGTGTTGATTCGCGAGAATGAGTCCAGTAAGCGTCCCAAGATTTTTCTCGAAATCCCGGTTTTTATCAGAACTTTGGCTAAACAGGATATCTGCCAGGGCATCTACCCAGTCGGAGCCGCGCTCTGCTGAGAGAAGTTCAAAAAGGTAAACAAAAGTTTCGCGCCAGATGGAAAGTCCACTCCAGGTACGCAGATTTTTTGGGTTAACCGAGTCTGGGTTTGTCGTGTTCCCGGAAAAGAAGGTGGGCCTTACGATGCGGGAATCAAGGTAGCAGGCGCAGAAATATTCCTGGAAGCTCAGGTGTACAAAGGCATAGCGATCTTCTCCGCGAGGTAATAACAGGCCGCTACGGCGCGCCACCCACGCGAGAAATTCTCTTGCAGCTGAAATTGGAGCTTTTACTCCAGAATCTTCCATGGCTTCTGCCAGCCATGCTTCCACGTCTGTTTTTTGTGCCAGAAGGCCATCGTCGCTTATTTCTCTTATCGGAAACTCTGTTATGTCTGGATTCATTCGGAGTTGCTGCATCTGGAAGCCGATATAAGCCAGCCATGTCTTGCGTTCTTTCCATCCATAAGGGGCAAGGGCATCCCCAGGCAGGATATTGCGTTGCTGGTCGATGGTATTGATGTAGGCGTTGGCAATCTCATCATAGAGCAGTGCCTTGCCATCCGGCAGATGGGCGCGTTCGCGATGCACAATGGCCATCAGGCTGAGCAGGTTGGGGGTGCGGGCCAATTGCCTGGTTGCTTCCGACTTCGTTAAAGAGGCAAGCAGATCCTCGGTTTTTTGTTTTGCTTCCAGTTCCGTTCCGCAGCGTTGCCGGTACCAGTTTTCAGCGAAAATGTTGATGCGGTGCTGGTCAAATGGCATCAGGTAAAGGATTTTCGCCCATTTCTCGAACCCGGGTATATCTGTTTTTGCATCCAGCCAAACTGGCAGCTCTCCATGGGAGCTCGGATAGGATTGGATTTTCAGGTCATCATCGGGTTCTGGAATGCTGCGGTCAACCGGGCAGTCTTTATAGCCAACGATCCGGGAGGTGGCAAGTACGCAGGCTTTCTGAAACCTTGCCTGTTTGATCCATTCGGCAACGATTTTTCTGTGTGCGACGGGGATTTCATCTACGCCATCCAGGATGAGGACATAATGTCCTGAACGCATACGCGCGTGTAGGCTGGCTTTGAGGTTGTCGTCGGCTTTGACGCCGAGCAATATGTCTGCCATCAGACCCGCTAGATCGGGTAAAGTCATATCTGGTGTAAACGCTGCTGGCGGCATTTCACGCAAAATGCAAGGCAGCGGCATGCGCCCTTCAAGAACAGGAGGAAGAGGCGAGGTTAACCCCGATGACAGGCGCCACGCCAGCCACTTGCTCAGCGTGGTTTTGCCGCCACCGGGGTCGCCCAGAACGACCAATTGCTGGGAAGCTCCCAATGCATCCAGTAGATTTTGCCCTTTGGGCCATTGGCTGGGGTCGGTGTCCGGATATACCTGTTTTTCAGATAATAGCGGTGATACAAAAGTGGTTTCAATTCGAAGCGGCGGTAAGTCGCGCATGGATGGCAGCGCAAGCGTTTCGACGATGCCGTGGCGGCGACGGATTTCGCCCAGATAGGGGCGTAGCGTGAAGTCGTCCCAAAGTTTGGGCAGGGAGGGGTCGAGCGGTTTGATGGTCATGATGAGGTTTGGAGTAAGCGGGTGCGATTCAGCAAAGACGTGAAATCTCGCGCAACAAGGTTGGGATGTTCATTGATCAGGCTGTCCATCCAGAAAGTGTCGATATCGCCTGGATTAGGAAACCCGGATGTCCATGTTCCGTCGTTATTTTGCTTTCCGGAGAGTTTAAGCGCCCCGATCCATTTGTACTTGTCGTGAGTTTCCTCGGTGATCTGGTTATTGCACCATGCCGAGATTTGCATGAAGAAATCTGGATTGAAATGCCAGCGTTCCCACAGATCCCGGTGAAATTGATGTACATAAGCTGCAATCAGTATGCGCGCCGCCCAGTATTTCTGCTGTTCGGTGTTTTCTTCTGGAAAGTCCAGGTATTGCGAAAAACAGAGCCATTGACGGGCTAACGCCTTGAGTCGGCGCGGGTTGGGGGGCAGACAAGGAATCGCTGGCTTTGAATCGGATTTTTTATTGAGAATCGCACATCGTAGAGCGGTTTTGTGGTTTTCGTCTGGTATAAAATGTAATAAAAATTTCAGGGGATCGTTCGGAATGGGCAACCGGTAGATGTCAGTACAAATTTTTTCAAGATAATGGGCCGCACGAAGTTTAAGTTCTTCCCCGGAGGTATCTTTGGGTGCGGAGATTTCCTCGCGTATTGCATCCACCAGAATTCTTTCGTTCATGCCTAGGATGAATACGCAATTGGGAATGCTGAGGTAAATTTTTAAACCTTCAAGCAAGCGAAAGGCGGCTTTCGGGTTGCATCGATCGAGGTCGTCGATGAATACCGCCAGGCGGTATTCTTTTGTGGGCAACAGGCATTGAATGGTTTTTTTTAATTGATTGCGGATGGTGTCAGAGGCGAGGGCTTGTGCGTGGTGTTGCTGTTCCCATTTTTCAGCGTGTTGCTCGATTTTTTCGGCACTGATCCCCTCTAGGCCGATTGCCCTGCTTATACCAGAGACCCCGTCTAATAAGGAGTAGAGAGCGATTGTACCTATTTCCTCGAATTTAGCTTTCAACCGTTCAATGCCTTGCATCTGACGGCGTATTTCGTGGAGCAAGGCGACAACCGGAACCGGTTCATTTTGATATTGCCATGCATCGAACCAGATAGGGATGATTGTATCTGGAAGGTCGAGTGGTTCGCCGTTAGGTAGTAAGCGTTCTTTCAAGAGTTTTTCCAGTTGACGCATAAAACTGGTTTTGCCGCTGCCCCAGTCCCCATGGACACCCATAATGTGAGGCATTTCACACTTGCATATATGTTCAAGAATACGCATTTTCTCTGTTTGCCACTCAAGCTTATCTTCAAGAGCGGGGAGGTCATTGGGCATAGTGGGATCCGTCATGATCGTTGAAGAAATGGGTTATATGATAAACAAGCTAATTTTATCAGTGATCTCAATTAAAATATGCTGTACGTTGCATTACAGGCGGAATTCAAGGCTGAGGGGGAATTGCAGTCTGGGTAGGCTGTGGGAAACCATGCCGGGTTTATTCAGCGCAGGAACCGGTGCGGAATCAAATGGAGCCGGTGGGGGATTGAAATGCCCTGGCCGTCAGCAGTGAATTTTCTTCTAATTCGTGAAATGAGCCATGTGCGGTAACGGTTTAGCAGGGGATGACCTGCGTTCTGGAAATATACTCCGGAATCAATCCCGGGTAGGGAGCAGATACAAATAACAGGCAGGTGTAAAAACTAATACGCAGATATGTCTGGCGTCCCCAACGAGATTCGAACTCGTGTTATCGCCGTGAAAGGGCGGTGTCCTAGGCCTCTAGACGATGGGGACTAAAGGGCTTTTTGTTACCATTCTGGTGGAGATAAGCGGGATCGAACCGCTGACCTCTTGCATGCCATGCAAGCGCTCTCCCAGCTGAGCTATACCCCCGAAAGGTGCGCGCATTATAATGATCGGGCCTGTCCTTGTAAAGGCGGATGCCCGATTAAATGCTAAATATATCGCGCCAGTCGCGCCAGTACTTCTTCGCGCGGGAACAGGGCAATTACGGCATCCACCGATGGCGTCTGTGTCTGCCCGGTTAGCATCACCCGCAGCGGCATGGCCAGTCTGGGCATTTTCAGCCCGTGCCGGGTGATGGTTCCCTTGATCGCGGCTCCGATGGCCGCGGTTTCCCAGGGGGTGTCCTTCAGGTGTTCCGCCAGGTCGCGCAGGGCGGGCAGCGCTTCGGCAGAAAGCTGGGCATCGAGCAGCTCCTGGTTGGGGTGCAGGTCGATATAGAAGACCTCCGCTGCGTCTGCCAGCTCATTCAGGGTTGCCACCCGTTCCTTGTACAGGGCGATGATGGATTCCAGGTCGGGTCGGGAGCTGATCAGCACTCCCCGAGCGTGCAGGCGGGGGGCAACCAGTTTTGCCAGCTTTCCGTTGTCGGCCTGTTTGATGTAGTGCTGGTTCAGCCAGTTCAGCTTTTCGGTGTTGAACTGCGCGGCGGACGGAGTGATATGGTCAAGGTCAAACCAGGAGCAGAACTGCTGCGCCGAAAAGATTTCTTCGTTGCCGTGCGACCATCCCAGCCTGGCCAGGTAATTGATGACTGCTTCCGGCAGATAGCCGTCTTCTTCATACTGCATCACGCTGACTGCGCCATGCCGTTTGGAAAGCTTCTGACCGTCGTCCCCCAGTATCATCGACAGGTGCGCGTACTGGGGCACGCTGGCGCCCAGTGCCCTGAGAATGTTGATCTGGCGCGGGGTGTTGTTGACATGGTCATCGCCGCGGATCACATGGGTGATATTCATGTCCCAGTCATCCACCACCACGCAGAAATTATAGGTGGGGGTGCCATCGGCCCGCGCAATGATGAGGTCGTCCAGTTCTTCATTGTCGAATGCGATCTGTCCCTTTACCAGATCATTCCATGCAACCACGCCGGATACGGGATTCTTGAATCGCACGACCGGCTTTACGCCTGATGGGGGAGGCGGCAGCACCTTGCCCGGCTCCGGCCGCCAGCGGCCGTCGTAGCGCGGTTTGGCTCCGCGCGCACGTTGCTCCTCGCGCATCGCATCGAGTTCCTCCGAAGAGGCATAGCAGTAATAGGCCAAGCCCTGGTCGAGCAGGTTGCGGATGACCTCTTTGTATCGGCCCATGCACTGCATCTGATAGAACGGGCCTTCGTCGTAATCCAGGTTGAGCCATGCCATGCCATCCAGAATGGCCTGCACTGCTTCGGGCGTCGAGCGCTCTACGTCGGTGTCTTCTACGCGCAGGATAAAGGCTCCCTTGTGCCTGCGGGCATAAGCCCAGGAAAATAGTGCGGTGCGTGCGCCGCCAATATGCAGATAGCCGGTAGGGCTGGGTGCGAAACGTGTGCGTATGGTCATAATTAGGTAGCCAGAGAAATTCATGCAGGAACAAAACGTGCATTTTACGCCACCTTGCCGCCCGGACCACAGCAATGTGAGCCGAGGCGCATGGGCTTGCCGTGCCTGTAATCTGCGGTAGCCTTGTAGTACCCGGCATGCCCCGGTGAAATTTGAACCATCCCGGCAATTCGGTTACAATTCTAATTCGGCATACAGGCGCGTAGCTCAGCTGGTTAGAGCACCACCTTGACATGGTGGGGGTCGTTGGTTCGAGTCCAATCGTGCCTACCAGGCATCTTCCGATGTTTCGGTAAAACTGTATCTTTCGTAAAGAAGCCTCGCACACGGGGCACTTCCGGGCATCCGGATTTTCAGCAGTCCTTCCATCCCGGAATTTCAGCCTTTATCATTGCTGCATTCTCAGTTGGCCATTTGGCAGCCCTGAACATGCGATTGCATATGACAAGCGGCTCCTGGATGTATTTCCCTTGAGTGAATTGGCCACCTGTTATTTTAAACTTCAGGATTATGGGAAAAGTGGATTGTATTTTGAGCAGGCTTTGCAGATTGACCCCAGCAATCTCGAATATCGGGTGAAAAGAGCACTATGCTCAAAACTGGAAAACTCAGTAGAAATTTGGCACGAACCCGAACCATAGACCGTTTAATCGACTCCGAGATTTTTCCAGTAAACGTTACCTTAATTTTTTGGGGAAGCTTTGCCCCCAAGAGGAAACACCGGTCGTTTGCATCAACAGCAAGTGGGAAGGTATGTCCATCATCTCCAGCGTGAACAACAAAGGGACGATGCGCTGGAAGATTTTCGAGGGCGCGCTCAATGTCGGCATCCTGATCGACTTCCTGCGGCGCCTCATCAAGGGCGCCGACAAGAAGGTGTTATTGATCCTCGACAACCTTCGGGTTCATTACGGCATGCCGGTCAAGGCCTGATTCGCAAGGCATAAGGACCAGATCGAGGTGTTTTATCTGCCGAACTAAGCCAAATGATGGGCCTTGAA
>NZ_CAJNBL010000009.1 GCF_905221025.1 Candidatus Nitrotoga fabula | reverse complement strand
ATCGGCAACTCGCTAAACAGGCCGCTACGGTGGCATGAACTTAAACCAAATAGCCTCCACGAAACCCGGGGCGATTCAAAACGCGACTGAGCGAGCGAAAGAAATCGGTCTTAAATCGCAACGCTATCGGTGCGCTTTTTGGCGCATTTGACGACCCCATCGGCGCACTAGGCCAGGTCTTTCTCGGACGCAGTGACGCAATCGACCACGAGAAGCAGCGTATCGCTCAAGATGTAATTCTTGAGTTGCTGTGCAAAATCGACGAGTCGCTGTCCCAAGCAGCCGCCAAGTCCGAGCAGCAGGGCATCAATCTCGGTGGCCTGATTGAAACTATTGCGCACGGTGGCGAATCGCTGACTGGCTTGAGCATCGGCGCAAAAAGCGGCCCGGTCACGCTGCAACCCGGCACACATGTAAGAACTGTGGCCACGGGCATGCAAAAAGTCACAGGCGTCAAGATTGTTTAGGGAGACAAGCATGGAGTCCAATGTGTTTATCGGCCACCACTGTCCTAAATGCGTAACCACAATAGCAACGTATGCTTCGATAGGTGGCACCGCGTCATGTCCGGGCTGCGGCGGCCCGCTAGTCGCAGCGAGCGGCGGTCCTCGGACTACCGTCATTGCCAAAGCCAAGTGCAATAAGTGCGACTTCAGTGCTGGGTTGTTCAGCTGTGTCGGCGGTGAAGCCAAGTGTCCAAAGTGTGGTGGTCCCATCTCATAGGTGCGAGCGCAGATGCCCAACCCGTCATTCAAGAGCGACGCCGCAAAAGCGCGGCGCCCCTCAACTTAACGTTGAAGGTCTGCTTTCCGGAATGTCAGTTGTCCGCTGTGCGTCGATAGTACGCAGTCTCGTATCGAGAAAGCAGCCGTTCTGAATAATTTCAGCGCCTATGTCCGGTAATAACTCCATACCGGTCGCAGTTTCATCTAGATGCCACCGGCAGCAATGGCCGAACAACGGACAATGTCTGGCAGTTGAAGTCTGGACTACTACACCTGATAGGTAGCAGTCGCAACCAAATTTGACGAAAGTGACTGTCAACTCAAATCTAGCGGTTCAATGTGGTGATTTTATCGTGCCACAAAAGTTTGCATCGGGGTGCGTCCGCAACACATCTTGCCTTGATGGGTGCGGTCGCTGTTGTAGGTCACTATCCAGGCATCAATCACATCCCTTGAATTTTTTTTGCCTGCATTCACGCGCCATTTTCTGCGCCTCGGATAATTGTTGCGGGGTCATCAGCGTCGCAACCATATCACGGTATTTCAAACCATCTGCATCGCCTGCCAACGCACTCATGCTAAGCCACATATGCACATGCACAAAATCTTTATCAACTCCCTGCCCGGTTGCATACATTATTCCTAAATTATTTTGCGCAGCCGCATATCCCTGTGCTGCGGCCAGACGATACCATTTCAAGGCTTCAGCATAATCCTTTGCAACACCTTCACCATTGTGATACATGGATCCGATATTGTTCTGGGCGCTTGCATTGCCCTGCACAGCGGCCAAACGATACCACTTCAGCGCCTCCGCTGTATTTTGCGTCACCCCTTCCCCACGGTGATACATATAACCCAATCTGGACTGGGCGCTTGCATCTCCCTTGTTTGCTGCAAGCCGGAACCATTTCAACGCCTCCGCATTATTTTGTGGAACCCCCTGGCCATATTTGTAAATTACTCCAATATTGGTATGGGCACCCGCATGCCCTCTGGCCGCTGCCAGACGATACCATTTCAGTGCTTCTGCAAAATCCTGTTCAATTCCATCCCCTTCGTGATACATCAGCCCAAGCTTGAATTGCGCTCCCGCATTCCCATTCGCTGCCGCCTGCGCCGTTTCTATGTATTGTTCCTTTGCTAACGAAGCATGGCTGCTTTTCGATGTATTCGCCCAGCTCATGTCAGCCATAAGCAACATTGCCGCCATCATAAAAAACAATTTTTGTTTCATTGGTCGTCTGCTCTATCGTTTAATGATCAAAATAACACAAGCGCATCGCTTTAAGGCCTGATACCGGATCACAACATTAATTAGACCCATTCTCCACTAGATGGTTCTCGCCCTACCATTACATAAATATGGCCGAAAGACGCCTGTCATCGCACCCGCATCCTTATTTAATGACATACATTCTGCCACTTTCCATTCACTTGCATATATTGACAGTTCGATGTTCCCAGCGGAGGCAGTGTCAATGCGGGCAATGGTTTTAACTCCGTGGATGGCAGGGGCTGAATGGGTGGTATGTTAGTAGACGGAAGATCCGTAATACTGGAACATAAATCCCGAACCCGGCAATTTTGTCCAAAATCATCGCAGATTTGTGAGCTGATACATTCAGCCGATACGGCTACCGGAAACGACAACGATACCAGAACAACCAACAACCTCCACATTTTCCTGCATAGCTTTAAATCAAACCTGCTTCCCTTGCTACAGAACGCCTCTCCACACATCACACATCCCCCCATCTTTCCAGTATGGGACCATTCCTCCGGCCATCCCCCATGGGCATGCGATACCTTCAGATTCAGACATACTGTCTTTCAGACGCAAGCTTTCAAGATCATATAAAATTATTGCAGCAACGCCAATACCATCCAACCATCCTTATGGAACATCAGCGTTTTGCCATGGAAACAGCACGGAATTACGGGCGTCATAACGCCATGGTTTCGTCAATTACTAAACCCCAGCTTCAAAGGTACCGAATGAACCATCCATTTTTTTCTGCAAATTTACAGAACATCTTTCTGGTTCTCTGGGCAATCTGCTGCAATATCTGCATTCCAGGGGCTGCTTTTTCACAAGATGAGATGGGAATTGAATTCAAGGATCAGGGAAAACTTGTCAAAAAACTGGATTTTCGTGACCTGGCTACGCTTACCCCTATCCAGTCCATAAAAATTGTCGAAGTCCACGAACAAAGCCAGCAAACTTACAAGGCTTTCCCTGCCCGCAACTTGCTTGATAAAACATTTGGCAAAAAATGGGAAGCTGCAGAGGAAATCGTGTTCCTTTCCCTGGATGGGTACCAGGCGAGCATCCCGGTTGCTAAATTTCTCTCCCATGATGCCTATTTTGCTTTTGCTCACGATGACCACTCACCCTTTACCCTGACCAACCGGCTACAGGGTAATGAAATTGTACCGCTGGGACCGTTATACCTGATCTGGGACAACATGAAATCAAAAATACTGCTCCAGGAAGGCGCTTCCGATATGCCATATCAAATAAAGAGCATCGAGCTTGCGACATTCGCATCCCAGTTTCCGGGGCTTTCCCCCCCCGTCAATTCATCCGCTGCCGTCCGACGCGGATTTCTGCACTTTCGCAAGTATTGCATGCCTTGCCATACAATCAATGGTGCGGGCGGGAACAAGGGCCCTGAGCTGAACTACCCTATAAGCGTAGTTGAATATATCCGGCCAGAATATCTGATACGCTGGATAGAAAATCCATCCGGCATTCGATTGAACACACGAATGCCAGCACTTACGCAGAAGATCCCGAACCGGGCTAGAATATCAAAAGAAATCGTCGCTTATTTAAAAACAATGAGGCAAAACAAGCGTAAGCCCGCAAACCCAAACACAGACCAATGAACAACCTGCTCCAAAAAACCGGGCAACAGCGCAACCATCAGAATTCATTCTTAATTGATCCGATTTCAGCTCAAGGCCGATACAAAACTGTGCTTTATTCTATCTTTACCATGTATGTAATAGGATAGCCCGTCAAACCCACGGCCACCCCAAAATTACCCATTACCTGTCTTGCAATGAAACCTAATATTCCTGTCACGCTTTGCTGTGTCGACTGCATTAATTATCCATTTGCCATTGACGCATTACGAAAATCCAGCGAAAAATGCATTTTTAGCCGCACACTCTTACTGACAGACCGGGACTATAACCTTCCGGATATCGATACAATAAAAATACCACCGATCCGTTCGCGGCAGGAATATTCAAAATTCATACTGCACCAGTTGCACCACCATATCGAAACCGAGTTTGTCCTGCTTATCCAATGGGATGGCTACGTTATTCATCCCAATGCATGGACAAATGAATTTTTAAACTATGACTATATCGGCGCGGTATGGGGTCAATATAAAGACAACCACAGGGTTGGCAACGGTGGATTTTCCCTTCGGTCACGAAAATTATTGCTCGCAACAAAAGAAATCCCCTTTAATGGAACGCTGGAGGAAGATGTACTGATTTGCCGCCAATACCGTCCGTTTCTGGAAGAAAAATACGCTATACGATTCGCACCAGATCACACAGCAGAAAAATTTTCCTTCGAAACCACCTACCCGACCCAACAGCCTTTCGGCTTTCACGGATTATTCAACCTGTGGATGGCACTTGCCCCGAATGAAATAGAAAAGTTTGTCAACCGCCTGCCCGCTCATATCACCAATTCCGTCCAGTTTTTCCAGCTAGGAGTCAACTACCTGGATATGCGCCAATATTCATTTGCCAAGGCAGTTTTTCAACGCATCCTTGCGAACAATACTGGACACGCAGACGCCCGCAGGCAGATGACAGCCCTGGAAGCGCCTGCCATTCCCCACACGCCGGGTCGAAACGAAAAATGCCCCTGCGGGAGTGGGGAACGCTACAAGAATTGTTGCGGAAAACTTGGTGCCGTCTCCTACACGCCATTGCAACCGCGCGAGCGCGAAAAAGACATTCATTGGATGTTATCCGCAGCATTGAAGCACCACCAGCTGGGCCATATTGTGCATGCCAATGCCATGTATGGGTTGGTTTTACATGAATCCCCGCAGAATGCGATTGCATTGCAATATTCCGGGGTCATTGCCTATCAGTCGGGAGACTCAGAAAAAGCAGCACAGCTCATTGAACAAGCCATTCAAATCCAGCCTGCCATTCCAGACTTCCATAATAACCTGGGGTTAGCGCTACAAGCCTTAGGCAATCCCTCACGAGCTGAGCAATGTTTTCGTCAGGCGATTAAACTCAATCCCAACTATGCAGAAGCCTATAACAATCTAGGACTGCTCCTGGAAGCCACAGGCCATTCATACGATGCAATTCATTGTTTCGAAAAATCCATTTCCATAATGCCCGATTTTGCCCAGGCGCACTGGAACCTGTCCTTGTCGTTACTCATAACCGCTAATTTTTCACGCGGGTGGAAAGAGTATGAATGGCGCTTGAAAACGCCAGAACTGGCCGGAGAACAAAAGCGTTTCTCGCATCCACTGTGGGAGGAACAGGACATCTTTGGCAAAACCATATTTATACACACAGAGCAAGGGCTTGGCGATGCAATACAATTCATCCGATATATTCCTCAACTAGCCTCTCTCAATGTACATGTCCTGCTTGAGTGCAAGCCAGCACTAAAACAACTGTTTCAGACAGTGCAGGGAATAAAACAAATTGTCTCACCAGGCGAACCCGCCCCCCGGTACGATTTCCATTGCCCATTACTCAGCCTGCCTTCAAGGCTACATACGGCAAGCAATGCAATTCCCACACCCATCCCCTATCTCTTCCCCGATAAAAACCGGATAGATGCATGGCGAAAAAAAATGCCGGATACCGGACGCGCATTCAAGGTGGGATTAATGTGGGCCGGAAGCCCAGAAAACCCGAACAACCAGAATCGCTCCTTGCCCTTAAGCAAGCTTGATCTGCTTGGAACGGTAAAAAATGTAGTATTTTATAACCTGCAAAAAGGCGATGGCACAGATCAGGCGAAGCAGCCCCTTGCCAATCTATATTTCATCGACCTGAAAGAAGATATTGGAGATTTCGCCAGCACCGCAGCCCTGATTGCCAATCTGGATCTTGTGATTTCCGTTGATACATCGGTAGCACATCTTGCAGGGGCAATTGGCAAACCTGCCTGGGTAATGTTACCTTTTGCACCCGACTGGCGCTGGTTACTCGGCAGAGATGACAGTCCCTGGTATCCAACCCATAGATTGTTCCGGCAAAGGGAGATCGGCAACTGGGAAGAAGTAATCTCGCGAGTGAAGGTGGCTTTGGACAGCTTAGCGGAACAGGCACACTCCAGGATCTTTTAAGTCCCTCTACTTGGCCTGGAAACGCCGCAAATTCTTCTCTGCCACCAGTACAGGGTTCAACTCTGGATCGTTGTACATCTTGAACTGGCGATAAATCTTGAAATATGCACGACCCTCCCGGGTGTCCGCCATCAACTCGTCAAGGCAGGCAGCCAAATCATGACGCTGCTCATTCAAACGTTGCAGTTTCCCATGGCAAGTTACCCGATGCGCTTCCTCCACATCCGCACGCACCACCTGCTGACCCATCGCACGTATCTTCAATGCAAGAATCGACAACCGATCCACCATGCTGCCAGCGGTCTCACTGTTCAAGCGTGCTTTTTGCCCGATCTGGATAACAGGTGCATCCTGACGTGCAGAATCTGCATTCACCAGCCCCAAAAAAATTAACAAGTGCTCATCGATACTTTCAATGGCATCATTCCGTGCCTGATTGTACCGATCAATCGCACGCTTATTGGCAGCAATTTCCGGGTCGCTGGACAAGGTGCGGCGAGCCAAATCTTCCTGTTCCCACAAAAGGCAATTATTACGATGGTTTCTGGTCACACATTGCCACAGTCCGGATTGAAGGCTGATATCCGGGTCCTGTGATATATGTCCGGACAGATTCTTCAGATAATCATCGTGAAGGGCGATCACAGCAGCACTTGAAAACTGGCACATATTTTTTGATCCGGAAAGGCAGGAATCATTGAACGCATTCCAGTTGTACCGCTAAGACCAAGTGAACAGGCCAAAAGCCCCCCGACCTGCCTGCATTACAGCAATGCCGGGAACAGGGAACATTCAATACAATCCGCAATGCAAGCCGATGGGTAACATACAGGCACCCATTACTGATTTACAGGGTGCAGCTGATAAACCCATTACACCCCATTACGCAGGCAAAGGCCTGATGAAGGTACACAAGCTACCCCCTCCACCAGGGCTTCAATCCCAAGGACACATGCTTAAACAAAAAATCCGCCCAACCGTACAGCAGGGTTACTTCTAAATTCCAAATCCCGGCGAGCCACGCTGTGTCCGCCCGGTAAACTGCCCCACGCCCTTAACCACGGGCATACAACGCTTCCAGCAATTCAACCTCAAAAACCAGCGTTGCATTTGGCGGAATAACGCGACCTGCGCCACGCGGTCCATAACCCAGCGATGAAGGAATCGTCAGTTTGCGCACGCCACCTACCTGCATACCCTGCACACCCTCATCCCAGCCGGCGATGACTTCTCTCGCGCCCAGAGTAAATTGAAATGGATTGTTTCTGTCTTTACTGGAATCGAATTTTGTCCCATCAGTAAGCCAGCCGGTGTAATGTACGGTAACCGTGTGCCCGCTTTGTGCGACGGCGCCCCCGGTGCCAACAACTAAGTCTTCGTATTGCAATCCGGAAGGGGTAGTAACTGTAGTCATTTCATTCCTTGAGAGTTGATTTATAAATTGTCATTTCCATTGGTTCGGGATGACGATTAATTTCGAATTATTGCCCGTTCTGCAGCCTGTATGGTATTTTCAATCAGCATGGTAATCGTCATTGGCCCAACACCGCCAGGCACCGGAGTAATGTAGCCCGCCACTTCTTTTACACTTTCAAATTCAACGTCACCCGTCAACTTCCCGTCCGGCATCCGGTTAATTCCAATGTCTATCACCGTTGCACCGGGCTTGATCATATCGCCTGTAATCATCCCGGGTTTTCCGGTAGCAACCACCAGAATATCTGCATCCCGGGTATATTTGGCGAGATTAACGGTTCTGGATGTGCAAATCGTAACCGTTGCATTTTTGTGCAGCAACATCAGCGCCATGGGCTTTCCGACGATATTGCTGCGACCAACCACTACCGCATGCCTGCCTTCGATTTCAATACCCATTTTCTCCAGCAGTTTCATTGTACCAGATGGGGTACAGGGCGGAAATGCAGTATTACCCGTAACCAGCGCCCCGACATTCATCGGGTGAAAACCATCCACATCCTTGTCCGGGCGGATGGCTTCCAGCACCTGGTTGCTATCGATGTGACGAGGCAGCGGAAGCTGAACCAGCACCCCATGGATCGCAGGGTTTGCATTTAAATCCGCAATTCTTGCCAACAGGACTGATTCCGGAGTATCAGCAGGCAATGCGATATGCTCTGAATATATCCCGGCTTCGGCACAGGCTTTCACCTTGTTGCCCACATATACCCTGGACGCGGGGTCCTCACCGACAATGATGACCGCAAGACCCGGGGTAACGCCACGCGCCTTGATTTCGTTCACACGCACCTTCCACGCGGCACGCAGTTCCTGGGAAATCGCTTTTCCATCAATGATGCGGGCTGTCATGTATCTTCCTTGAGATTGATCACGGGCGCCCCTGCGTTTGCATTAGCAGCAGCCCCGTCATGGTGTTTGAAAAAAATTGATTTTACAGACCGAAGACATTGTAACATTTCATACACAGAAAAAATTTCCTGGAGATTCTCCTGTCCCGACTAAAATCCTAACCATGACACAATCATCAACGCCACGTTATTCATGATTTTGGCCAGGGCCGGTTTACACAATTTAAGCGCTTCAAAGACAAGCGCGAAATAAATCAAGAGAAGGAATACGACATCAATCCTGCCAAAGCGGGAGAAAATGCAACGAGCCCCTTGAACCGTCGAACAGGTGCTACATTTAACAATTGATACATTTACAGCCCCCGTATTACTTGAACGGGGAAAGTAAAAAACTTTCTCATGATAAAAATAAGTAACCAAATGAATAATTACCTAGTTAAAGATGTTTTTACACCAACAAAACCCGCTCGAATTACATTTATAGATAGGGAATTGATTAACGATAGGTTAGTAAATGCTCTTCAGATGCCAGGAAAACAGATAATTGTTTATGGCCATTCTGGCTCTGCGAAAACCACTTTATTGCTCAATAAGCTTAACCAGCTTTATGAGGCACATATTACGTCCCACTGCATGAAGGGTATGACATTTAATCAAATTATTCTTAATGCATTTGATCAATTAGCTACGTACTATATATCAGAGCGCACAATAGCTTCTCAGACGGCTGTATCCACTGACTTGGCGGCAACATATTTGGCCATTAGTAGCAAACTAAAATCGTCTGAAACAACTGAACATACAAGCAAAGAACAACGAATACTTCCTCCACAATTAACCCCCCAATTTCTTGGCCGCTTATTGGGAGCAGCAAATTGCTGCTGGATCATAGAAGATTTCCATAAGGTTGATAATTCAGAAAAACCACAGTTAGCTCAACTAATGAAAGTTTTCATGGATATGTCTGATGAATATGACGCCTTGAAAATTGTCGCGCTTGGGGCAGTAGATACCGCAAGACAAGTAATTGAGTATGACCCTGAAATGCGAAATCGCGTTGCAGAAATTCATGTGGACTTAATGTCGGAAAAAGAAATAGAAAATATTGTAAGCAAAGGTGAAGAAGCTCTAAACATTTCCTTTGGAGAAGATTTAAAATCACTTATTGCTCGATACTCTAATGGGTTGGCATCTATGTGTCATCACATTTGCTTTTACATGTGCCAAGCAGCAGAAATAAATGAAACCTCTGACAAAAAGCTAGAGCTAAACAAAACGCACTTTGAAACAGCACTCAATCATTATGTTGCAGATGCCTCGGATAGTATTAGAAGTGCTTTTGATAAAGCACTCAAAGAGCGCAGAAAAACAAAACATAATCATGTCAGTTTAGCATTAGAAGCGTTATGCTCATTTGGGGAACGAGGGTCCGCCAGAACAAGTCTTTTAACAAAAATTAGAAAAAAAGTATCGAATTACCCTGAAAATAGCCTAAAAGGTACACTTCAAAAATTAACGACTGACGAGTATGGAGCTATTACACGGTTTGATCAGACTTCAGGGTTGTACTCTTTCTCTGATCCAATCTATAGGGCATTTGCCTTAGCTCATTTTCACAAAAATGGACACTCCTCGGGCAATAAAAATCAGTCTAATATTTACGATAAAGCAGCATTTTCTGAATTTCTAGAGAAATTTGCTAGAGAATTTGCTAGGCGAATTCAGGAATGAAGTGCAATTTTGAGTAATGCTGGTCAGGAGGGTAGGATGCGATAGCATCCATGCCTTTTTGACTGATGGTAACAAATCGGTATAAATTTGATGAGACTTTTATCGGTTCAAGCTGGAATAGGATCGATCGTGGTTATACCAGTCGAAGTAATCCAGAATCGAGGCTCTGGCTTGTGCAACGGAATTATACGCTTGTAGATAAACCCGCCGTACTTGAGCTCGACGAAAATATTATCTCGCCAAGCACCCCTTCCACCCATACTCAACTGGCAACCCTGATTTTTTACGGCATCGACAAACACCTTGGCGGTCAAGACCTTGCGACTGGCCCAAGCCCCCTTGGATTTCAAAACAATCTTCTACAACGAACAATTCAGCCTTACAAACAGCAACAATGAGCCAACCTAACCAGTTGGCTTTATTTTTATCTATACCTTGTCCATTTCTACCCTACAGACCGATAAGAATAGAACTCATCTATTTTTCGACCTTGTTTCTTCCTGACATTCTGGAATTTCATAACAAATATATGATTTTACACAACTTTAAGACTTTTACGCGGACAGCCATTTACAAACAAAAAATCCCCAAACCAGTATGGAATGGGGATTTCTCCTTCTTTCCATGCCGAAAAACAACCCGATTTCGGGGTGGTTTGAATTCATTTCCGGATTTTATATGCGACATATCAACCGCTGGACTCGCAAACAGGATGCACACGAAAAAGCAAAATTGTTGCTCCCATGCTCCTTGGTCATGATGCCCGGGGAAGTATCGACGTCCCCCTGTTTCGTTATATTTCAAAATCAGCCAGTTTTTTGGGCACTGCCACATTCTTAAGCCGGACATACTGTGGCAAACCGTCTTTATACGGCGGATAGTCCTCACCCATGATAAGGGGAAGCATATAGCCACGACATTTTTCGGAAATACCAAACCCGTCTTTGGTAATAAAATTGCGCGGCATAGTTTTTTCGACATTTGCCACCTTTTGCAGTGGCGCAACCTCAATACTCCATTGATAAGGCTTGTCCGCGAGACGAACAATCGCGGGCATAACTGCATTCTCGCCCTTCAGTGCCAGCTGTACGGCAGCCTTACCGAGCGCATAGGCCTGTTCCACATCCGTCCTGGAAGCAATATGCCTCGCGGCTCGTTGCAGGTAATCCGCCACCGCCCAATGAAACTTGTAACCCAGCGCATCCTTGATCATGTTCGCTATCACGGGCGCCACCCCACCAAGTTGGGTGTGGCCAAAAGCATCCCTCAAACCCTGGTCAGAGAGAAATTTTCCATCCTCCCCCCGCACCCCCTCGGATACCACAACAGAACAATAACCATACTGCTGCACCATGGCATCCACTTTGGCCAGAAATTTTTCTTTGCTGAAGGGAATTTCGGGAAACAGAATCACAATCGGCAACTCGCAATTCTTGTCCGAAGCTAGACCACCGGCAGCGGCAATCCAGCCCGCATGCCTGCCCATGACTTCCATCACGAAAACCCGGGTTGAAGTCTGTGCCATGGAAGCCACATCAAAACTGGCTTCGCGAACCGATACTGCAACATATTTGGCAACAGAACCAAACCCCGGGCAACAGTCCGTAACCGGCAAATCATTATCCACCGTTTTGGGTATATGAATGGCCTGAACGGGGTAGCCCATTTTATTGGCCAACTGGGAAATTTTCAGGCAGGTATCGGCAGAATCACCTCCGCCGTTATAGAAAAAATAACCAATATTGTGCGCCTTGAAAACCTCAACCAGTCTCTCGTACTGCAACCTGTTTTCCTCCAGCCCCTTCAGCTTGAAGCGGCAGGAGCCAAATGCCCCGGACGGTGCATAACGCAGTGAGGCAATGGATTTGGCAGTATCCTTTCCGGTATCTATCAAATCTTCCGCGAGTGCTCCAACAATACCGTTGCGGCCTGCATAGACTTTACCGATTTTGTCCTTGTTGGCACGCGCCGTCTCGATCACACCACAAGCCGAGGCATTGATCACCGCGGTTACACCTCCAGACTGCGCATAAAAAGCATTCCTGATTCTCATGTTGCTTTCTGCCTCCTATCCATTGACTGACCGGAATGACCAACAACCCGATACTACAGTACACCGCCTTTCAGAAAAATCAAAGCAAATCCAGCCGGAACATCTCACCGGATTACCGCACACAACCGGTTGAAAATCCATCCTCAGCAATCATATGCGAATTTTATTTTCAATATTATTTTTACCAAAGCTGATCCTACTCCGTAGGGTCAGCTTCCGTAAAAACAATACCAGGGAAACTCTCTTGAACTGCACGAAATGTACGAACCATATAGACCAAATATCATGATCCATTCACACGAAGCAACCGAAGTATTGCAGGTTTTTTTGCCCAGCGTCGGAGATGTGTCTTTTTACTATCCGATCTCAGTAAACAGATCATCTAGGTTTCATAGTTTAAAAGGGGTTCGGATAATATGCGCACCTTCTGCAGTGACCTGCGGTTTTCGTTCAGGCTTCCAAGCATGTCCGTAGACCACTTCGAAAGTAGCGGGAAGCTTGCCATTTTGCCGGAATTTCTCGTAATTGGTCTGCAATGCCAACCAGGAATCCTTGCCCATCATACCCAGCCCGCGACCGGCAGTGGCATTATGTGCGCCTATGCTGCGCAAATCGTGCATGACGCCTTTCAGGTCATGGTAAGTCAGCGTAATCATCTCCATGTCCATCACCGGTGCGGCAAACCCCGCGGATTTCAGCATGTCGCCGATGTCATGCATGTCGGCGAAACGATTGACATGCCTGTATCCATCTATTCCCTGAAAAGCACTCCGCAATTCCTTAAGCGTGTCCGGCCCGAACGTGCTGAACATGATCAGTCCGTCCACTTTCAATACGCGATGTAACTCTCTGAAAGTGGCCGATAAGTCATTGCACCATTGCAAGGCAAGGTTCGACCATACCAATTCAATGCAGTTTTTGACTAACGGCAAATCCTCTACGTCAGCACAAACATAACTGTATCTTTTCCTGTCGAATAACTTATGCCACCAGCCTACACGGCTTCGCGATACCTGTAGCATGCAAATTGCCATATCGAGAGAAATCAGGTGAGCCTCGGGGTATCGCTGCGACAATTCTCGCATCCCAAAGCCGGTTCCACTGCCTGCATCCAGCACGGATACAGGTTTTTGCTTGATATAGTCCAAACGTTCCAACATCCGGCTGCAAATTTCATGCTGCAAAACGGCAAAATCGTCATATTGATTCGCTGCACGATTGAACGCTTTCCTCACCCGGCGCTTGTCAAGCAGATAATCATCCATTTAAAAACACCTCCATCCGCTGTATAACGCTGTCTGGATGAGATAAAAACGGGGCATGGGAAGCCCCGTCAATATTAAACAGCTGTGCATTCGGCAGTTGCTGCGCTAAAAATACTGAAGCGGCAGGTACGGCCAGTACATCGCTCTCGCCTGCGATCACCAGGGATGAATGCGTAATCTGTGGTAAAAACATCCGCAAATCCGTATCACGCAAGATGTTTAACCCTTCACGCAATGCCGCAATATTCGGTTGCCTGCTGCCACAGAGGTGGTCACGCAAATCTTTCAGCACCCTGCGCTCATTCTCGCTACCAAGAGCCTGCATAGCAATAAACCGCTTCAATGTCTGTTCGTGGTTCTTCAGAAAAGAAACAGAAAATTCATCCAGTGTGGCTACCGGCATTGCATATTCCCACCCACAGCGCTGAACAAAGCTGGGGGTAGTGGCAATCAGTACGAGCTTACTGATCTGGTGCGGCACAAGGTGCGCCCAGCGCAGTGCAACCAACCCTCCTAGCGACCAGCCACATAAAGCCAGCGGTTCTCCCGGGTATTCGGAATCCCAACGATCAGAAAACCAGTGTACCAAACCATCCAGATCGTATGGGCAGACAACATGGTCATTACTGTACCCAGGAAAATCTACACAATGAACACGAAAACGCAAGGCAAGCTGTTCCGCCATTCTCCCCCAGATACCGCAGTGCATGCCCCAACCAGGTATCAGCAATAACGGGGGGGTGGCTCCAGAACTTTCAGGATGCAAGTTCATGCAGTACTGAAATGAATTGAGCCACGTCCTGCTCACTATGGGCAGCGGACAAAGAAATGCGTAACCGTGCAGTGCCTTGGGGTACAGTTGGCGGTCGGATGGCAGGAACCCAGATACCACGCCTGTACAAGCTATCACTCAAGGCTACCGCCGAATCACTGTTCCCTACCAACAGCGGCTGAATGGGCGTGTCTGAATACAGAAGTTTCCATGGCAACTTTTCCAGCCCTGCCCGCAACTGCTCAATCAGTTTCCTTAAATGAATACGCCGCCAGTGATCCTTCTGCACCAGGCGTATGCTGGTCAGCAATGCGCTGGACAACGCAGGAGGACTGGCGGTTGTATAAATATAGCTGCGCGCATTCTGGATCAGGGTATCAATCACGATCTTTTCCGCAGCTATGAAGGCTCCTGCTACGCCTGCCGCCTTGCCCAGTGTAGCCATGTAAATGATGCGCGGCGAAAATAACCTGGATGCTTGCCTGTCCACTGGAGCTACCGGATAATCTTCAAGGCTGGCTGCAGAAGTTTTTTTCACAAGATCACAAGAATGAAACAAGGATCCCCGCCCTTCCTTCCCCAGTATACCGAAGCCATGCGCATCATCCACCAGCAACCAGGCATCATATTGATCGCATAGCACCAGCAGCTCCGGCAACGGTGCAAGATCGCCATCCATACTAAAAACCGCATCGGTAATCACAAGCCTGCGCCCACTGTGCGGCTGTCTCAATAGCTGTTCCAAATGCGCTATATCGTTGTGACGATAGCGATGAATCCGGGCACGCGACAGCAACATTGCATCATTGAGTGACGCGTGATTCAGTCTGTCGGCAAAAATCCGGTCATTTCTTCCAACCAGCGCCTGTACCGCGCCAAGGTTCGCCAGGTAACCCGAAGAAAACAAAATGGCTGCAGGTTTGCCAGTGAACGCAGCCAATGCCTGTTCCAGTTGCTGATGAACGCTGAAATGGCCACTGATCAGATGAGACGCCCCTGCGCCGACCCCATAATCCCGTGCACCTTCCTGCAACGCGGCAAGCACATAGGGGTGGCATGCCAATCCGAGATAATCATTACTGGAAAAAGACAGAACCGGTTTTCCATCTACCTCTACGCGTGTGCCCTGTGATCCCTTCACAACACGATGATGGCGCATGAGCCCCTTTGCAGCCCGACTCTCCAGTGCATTCTGTAAAACCTCAAACGGCATATGAATTTCCAAACATGGGCAAACTCAGGCCTTCATACATCATGGTTACCTGCCATGGTGGCGTCAAATGATATCCGGCTGGATCCAATAAACCGCGATATCTCCACTTCAGGCTACCGCTTGAAAATATACATTAGGCTTTTAAGCCGGATACATACCCAGCTTATCGAACAGCGCCCGGTCTCTCTCCACATCGGGATTCCCCGTAGTCAATAACTGCTCTCCATAGAATACCGAGTTCGCGCCGGCAAGAAAGCACAAAGCCTGGACCGCTTCGCTCATCAGTTGCCTCCCGGCAGATAATCGCACGCGCGCACGGGGCATGGTAATACGCGCTACCGCTATGGTGCGCACAAACTCCAGCGGATCCAATGCCTTGGTACCAGCGAGCGGAGTACCCTCAACCTGCACCAACAGATTAATGGGTACGCTTTCAGGATAGGGATCCAGGTTCGCCAGCTGAACGATCAAGCCAGCACGCTGTTCCAGGGTTTCCCCCAACCCGACAATTCCTCCGCAGCATACGTTCAAACCAGCCTTGCGCACTCGCTCCAGGGTATCCAGCCGATCCTGATAATCGCGAGTGGAAATAATCTTGCCGTAAAATTCTGGAGCCGTATCCAGATTATGATTATAATAATCCAGCCCAGCTTCCTGAAGCTGCTCGGCCTGACCGTCTTTCAGCAGACCCAGCGTAGCGCAGGTCTCAAGACCTAACGCTTTTACTTTGCGCACCATTTCCAGAACAGGCTCCAGATCACGCTGTTTCGGCCCGCGCCAGGCTGCACCCATACAAAAACGCGTTGCTCCCGCATCCTTCGCAGTACGGGCTGCAGCCATTACATTCTCTATATCCAGCAATGACTTTTCACCCACGCTGGTATCATAGCGCGCAGACTGTGGGCAATAGCTGCAATCTTCCGGACACCCGCCCGTTTTGATAGACAATAGCGTGGACAACTGTATCGCATTGGCATCAAAATATTCACGGTGTACCTGCTGCGCACGATAAAGCAGATCAGCGAAAGGCAGCTTGAACAGTTCATCAACCTCCTCCCTGCTCCAAGGCAGCGTCCGGGTAGATATTTGACCTGGAGATTTCATTTTGGCAGAAAGGTTATATTGCTCAGCTTGAATATCCATAACATGCAATTCTGATGATTTAAACGGTACGACATGATCCGCGAAAGGATGCAAACTTGTCAATTTTAACCCGCCAATTTTTGAACATCTGCACAAAATTATGGCAACACCTACCCGCACAACCATGTGTTCTATGTGGCACCCTCAGCCGGGTTGGCGGCTGGTGCGCTGCCTGTGACGCTGATTTGCCTTATCTGCCTGCAACCTGCTGCCCAATATGCGCTCTACCCACCCATGATGGCACAACCTGTGGCCAATGCCTGCAAGAGAAACTCCATTTCGACCGCACCGTGGCGGTATTTGCTTATGCATTTCCGATCAACCGGCTGGTGCAGGCACTGAAACATAAAGAAAAACTGATGCTGGCACACTGCCTTGCAGAAAAACTCGCGCAGCGTATCACTCAACATCCCGACCATCTTGTTGCGATGCCTCACCACCCCAAACGCTTGCGCAGCCGTGGATTTAACCAGTCACTGGAACTCGCTAGACACCTCGGGAGGCATTTGAACATTCCCTTGCTGCCGGATGCCTGCGAACGCAACCGCGATACCCCACCTCAAGCTGCGTTAACACGGAAAGAAAGAAATCAGAATGTTCGACAGGCATTCAACTGCACGCAGAATTTCCAGGGAAAGCATGTCGCCATAATCGATGACGTAATGACCAGCGGTGCCTCGTTGGATGAACTGGCACAATCCTTACGCAAAGCAGGAGCCATTGAAATCAGCGCTTGGGTCATAGCACGAACCTTGCCGCACAATGCCTCCGCAGGTTACGATCCGGGGATTGCCTGTCGAATGTCGGCCGATCCTGTACAAAAACTCAAGAATGACCCGCAACAGGCACCGGAAATTCATCTTTAATTTTTAGCACGAGGCCCGGTCATGATGAATGTGATCCTTTTCCAGCCCGAAATCCCTCCCAACACGGGAAATATCATTCGCCTCTGCGCAAATACCGGGGCACAGTTACACCTGATTCAACCCCTCGGATTTACTCTGGAAGACAAACAACTACGACGTGCCGGACTGGATTATCACGAACATGCCAATATACGCATACACGATAGCCTCACATCCTGCATACAGTCCTTGCCCGGCTCGCGGCTACTTGCCTTCAGCACCAAGGGCAAACATCCTTATCACAAAGTAGAGTTTCAGGCTGGAGACTCGCTGCTGTTCGGGCCAGAAACCCGGGGGTTGCCTGCAGAAATACTGGCATCCCTGCTCCCCGAACAGCGCCTATATATACCCATGCTGCCTCACAGCCGCAGCCTGAATTTATCCAACACCGTAGCAGTAGCAGTATTCGAAGCCTGGCGTCAATGCAAATTTGCAGGGGCGGCTGAATAATAATTCAAGGAATGTCACAATTTGGCAAAAACAATGTGATGCAACCCGAAGATCAAACCATGCATTTTTGATTTTTATAGCTTCTCACTTCAAAAACCTGGCCAAGCGACTCTGGATTCACCACTGCCATACTACTTTACAAAAACACCTGCATTTTTTATATTATATTTTTCGCATCTGAATGTGTTAAAAATAGAGTCCAGGAAGTGCCAAACAAGTCTCTGCATTGGACATATTATGTATACGCAAAATGAATACACAATGCTCACTCAATGTAATGAGCCTCGCAGATACCAGATTTGAAACGCATGAAAAAGCGTGTATTTAGATGCAATTGATGGACAAATCCCTTACAATGGCGAACCTGCGCTTAATAGACTGAAATAACAGAAAAAAATAACATGCCGCATGCAACATGCGGGGCTCATTTCAACTCAGAACTCAAGGCATAAGGAATTTCAATTTTCCTGTTGATTCCATTCATTTCTAATAATTATAGTCATCCCTAAAAAATTATGCTTAGCCGCAACGACATTCTTAACGCCAGTCTTTTGATCGTTGATGATCAGAAAACTAATGTAAACCTGCTAGAGGAAATCCTTAAGAGCGCCGGCTATACGCGTATTACATCAACACAGAATCCATTTGAAGCCTGCGAACTTTACCGTAAAAATGAGTATGACCTGATCTTGCTTGACTTGCAAATGCCTGAAATGGATGGATATCAGGTAATGGAGCAATTAAAGGTATTTGAAAAAGATAGCTACCTTCCTGTCCTCGTCATTACCGCCCAGCCGAACCAGAAGCTGCGCGCATTGCAAGCCGGCGCAAAAGATTTTATCAGCAAGCCTTTTGATCTGACCGAGGTGCAGACCCGAATTCATAACATGCTGGAAATACGCCTGTTATATAAACAACTGCAGAATTACAATAAGATACTGGAGCAAACGGTACAAGCTCGTACCGCGGAACTGAAAGCAAGCGAAGCTCGTTTTCGCAGGCTAACCGAGCTGTCTTCCGACTGGCATTGGGAGCAGGACGCATCAGGACACTTTACCAACATTTACGGTCCGGTTCTTGAAATGCTCGGCATCCAGGTGAACGACCTGCTCGACGAGTCTAACACACCGCAGGCAGCTCATTGGGACCAGAGTGAGCAGACTATGCTGAAAAATTACATTTCAGCAAGACAGCCGTTCCTGGATTTTATCTACCGGAGACATAACCCGAACGGTTCACAGCAATATTTCATGATCAGCGGCGAACCAATGTTCGACTCGACCGGAAAATTTACTGGATACCGCGGAGTTGGCAAGGAAGTTACTGCAAGCATCCGCGCCGAATCCTGACAGCCAGTCGCACACTCATGCCAAAACAGCGGTGAACCTACCCGGCATTGCAGTTCGCAAACTTTCCCTTAAAACATTAAGGCTTAGTTCAAGGTTTTTTAGACCGTATCACCCTATCCAGAGACACCCATCATTCGACTTTTCCGCCGGGTAACTGATGGTAAAATTCAGGGTGTAGTCATTATTCATTGTCATGCCCCAACAACCCCTTTTCATCCATCTGCGCCTGCACAGCGAATATTCCATAACCGATGGCATAGTCCGCATCCCCGATGCAATTGCTATGGCACGACAGGATGCCATGCCCGCGCTGGCACTCACCGATCTCAATAACCTGTTCGGTCAGATCAAGTTTTTCCAGGCAGCACGCACCCATGGAATCAAGCCCGTCGTAGGCTGCGACGTATCCATCCACAACCCGGCCGAGCCGGAAAAGCCGTTCCGTCTGCTATTGCTGTGCCAATCCAATACCGGCTACCTGCGATTATGTGATCTGGTGACTCGAGCCTATCTCTTAAGACTCAATAGTGGACGCGTGGAAATCCACAAGAAATGGTTGTATGAAGGCACGGAAGGGCTCATTGCATTATCAGGTGCACACCTTGGTGACGTTGGAACAGCACTATTGAACGGCAATCAGGGAATGGCACATCAGCTGGCCCTGGAATGGGCAGAACTTTTCCCTGACCGGTTTTATCTGGAAATACAGCGTATCGGCATAACGCAAGAAGAACTGCATGTACAGGAAACAGCCAGACTCGCAGCAAAACTGGCGTTACCCGTGGTCGCCACTCATCCGGTCCAATTTCTGGGCAAGGATGAGCATAAGGCGCACGAAACGCGGGTCTGCATCGCCGAAGGATATGTACTGAACGACAAACGACGCATATCCAGATTTACCCCGCAGCAATATTTCAAGACCCAAGCCGAAATGACCACATTGTTCGCTGATTTTCCCGAGGCAATACAGAACAGCGTGGAAATTGCCAAGCGTTGCAATCTTACCCTGAAGCTGGGCAAGTCTCACCTGCCGGATTTCCCCACCCCGAACGGTCAAAGTCTGGACGATTTTCTGCGTACTGAATCCGAGCAAGGCTTGCAACAGCGCATGCTGCAGTTATACCCTGACCTGGACACCCGCACAGCTAAATCGGAGGAGTATTCCGTACGCCTGGCATTCGAAATTGAAACCATTATAAAAATGGGGTTCTCCGGCTATTTTCTGATTGTTGCTGACTTTATCCGCTGGGCAAAGCGTAATGACGTACCGGTCGGCCCCGGCCGTGGCTCGGGAGCAGGTTCACTCGTGGCTTACAGCCTGGGCATTACAGACCTGGATCCGCTTCGCTATGCTCTGCTGTTTGAACGATTCCTGAATCCAGAGCGGGTATCCATGCCCGATTTTGACATAGATTTCTGCCAGGATGGGCGCGAGCGGGTCATCGATTACGTGAAACAAAAATACGGTGAAGCAAGCGTTTCACAAATAGCCACTTTTGGCACCATGGCATCTAAGGCGGTGATTCGTGACGTCGGGCGGGTGCTGGATCTTCCCTACGGTCTGTGCGACCGCCTTTCCAAACTTGTCCCACTGGAGGGAGTAAAGCCGGTATCACTGAAAAAAGCGCGAGAACAGGAACCCGAGTTCAACACAATCATCGACAGCGAAGAAGGCGTGGAAGAATTGCTCGAACTTGGGGAGCGGCTGGAGGACCTGACACGCAATGTAGGCATGCACGCAGGTGGAGTGCTGATTGCACCGGGAAAACTGACCGATTTTTGCCCGCTTTATTATGCCGAAGGTAGCGACAAGGGCATCAGCCAGTTTGATAAGGATGATGTCGAAAAAGTGGGCTTGGTGAAATTTGATTTCCTGGGACTGCGCACGCTCACCATTCTTGACTGGGCAGTGAAATATATAAACGGTATGCCTGGAAACTCCAGATTCTCCATCGACAACCTGCCACTAGAGGACAAACCAACCTACGATCTGCTCAAAGCAGCCAATACTACCGCGATTTTTCAGCTTGAATCCCCAGGCATGAAAAAGCTGATTGTCAAGCTACAGCCTGACACTTTTGAAGATATCGTAGCGCTAGTCGCATTATATCGCCCAGGCCCGCTCGAATCGGGCATGGTGGAAGATTTCATCAACCGCAAACATGGGAGAGCCAAAGCAGATTATTTCCATCCGGATCTGGAAATCTCGCTCAAACCCACATATGGAGTAATCGTTTATCAGGAACAGGTCATGCAGATCGCGCAGATTATCGGCGGGTACTCTCTGGGAGCGGCGGACCTGCTGCGCAGAGCAATGGGGAAGAAAAACGCTGAAGAAATGGCACTCCAGCGCGACACCTTTGTGAACGGGGCTGTGGCGCGCGGCATCTGCGAGCGACTGGCAGCGCAACTGTTCGACCTGATGGAAAAATTCGCAGGCTACGGTTTCAATAAATCACACTCTGCAGCTTATGCACTGCTGTCCTACCAGACTGCCTATCTTAAGGCGCACTACCCGGCAGCTTTCATGGCCGCCACACTGTCATCGGACATGGACAATACCGACAAAGTACATGTCTTCTTCCTGGATACCCTGGCGCAGGGAATTGACATCTTACCGCCCGACATTAATTTATCTGCCAGCCGGTTTACGCCAATCAACGAAAAAACCATCGCATACGGGCTGGAAGCGGTCAAGGGTACAGGAAAGACTGCTATAGACAATATCACGAACGCTCGCAAAACCGGGGGGCCATTCCGTGATCTTTTTGATTTTTGCCGCCGGGTAGACAAACGCATAGTAAATCGGCGTGCCACTGAGGCACTGATCCGTAGCGGAGCATTTGACTCAATCTCGGCCCATCGTCACCAGTTGCTGGCATCACTGGATACCGCAATGAATGCCGCAGAACAGCAGGCACGATCCATCCATCAGAACAACCTGTTCGGCGCAGACGAAGGATGTGCCATGCCGGCAGAGATGAAAACCGTCCCGCGCTGGACACTGCGCGAGCAATTAAAACATGAAAAATCCAGCCTGGGTTTTTATCTGAGCGGCCATCCCTTCCAGGAATATGCAAACGAACTGCAATTCTTTGTCAAAACTCGCCTGAACGATCTCTCCCCTCAGATGCTGCCACAAAACGGCAATAACCGACGTAGTGGAATGCAGGTTATCCTGGCGGGTATCATATCTGCCATAAAGATACAGCAAACACGGCGCGGGCGAATGGCAATAGTCACGCTGGATGACGGTAGCGGGCAGCTGGAAACAACGGTATTCAATGAGCTATACGAAGCCAGCCGCCCATGGATAAAAGAAGATGAGCTGCTGGTGGTACGCGGGAAAGCCAGTTTTGATGAATATTCCAACAACATGCGCGTAAACTGCGAGGAACTCTTCGACCTATCCTCAGCACGCGCTGCTTTCGCGAAATGCCTGGAGCTAAACATTTCATCCGATATGCAGATCAGCGTATCCCAACTAAAGGAACTCCTCACGCCTTACCGTGATGGCAAATGCATGACGATCATGCACTACTGCAACACCTACGCGAGCACACAACTCAAGCTGGGAGAAAACTGGAATGTGACCCTGCACAACGACTTACTGGCCCAATTAAAAAAACTGCTGGGCGAGCAGAACGTTCAAATAATCTACCCATAACGCATCTGTCCAATAACACTCTACTTTTACCCACAGCATCGCCTGCTACCCAGCCGGGTCATTTCCCACCACTGCCCTGACCACAAGGCAACCTGATTTGAAAAGCCTGCAGAATTCGCCCCGGACATTGACAATCCTGCAATCAGCAGGCAATTTCAATCCAGGCCACTAGAAAAGGCCAATGGTAAAAGAAAACCGGATGAGCGAGATACTTTAAGGAACCTTAGGCATATCTACCCGGATACGCATCATGTCATGTCTACTTGATTCGCATACCGGGCTGAGCGCCGTCGTCCGGACTGAGAATGAACAGGCCAGGAGCCTCACCGGAAGCTGCCAGAACCATCCCTTCCGACAAACCAAATTTCATCTTGCGCGGCGCAAGATTGGCGACCATGACTGTCATTCTTCCCTGCAGTTTTTCAGGATCGTACACCGACTTGATTCCGGCAAATACCGTGCGCGACCTTTCTTCACCGATATCCAGCGTCAGCTTTAACAACTTCTCCGCCCCTTCAACATGCTCTGCCTTGACAATTTTCGCCACACGCAAGTCTACTTTGCTGAAATCCTCTATCGAGATCACCGAAGATACCTCCCCTCCGGCAGCTTTCTGCTGCACAGAATCATGCAGCTGTGCTTCTGCATGCCGCGCAGGAGAGTGCGATTCAGGCAGGGGCTTTAGGCTTTGCTGATTGGCAGCAATCATGGCTTTAATCATTTCTGGCTCAATACGGGCCATCAGGTGTGAATAAGGATTAATTGCATGGTGATCAGGCAACATCTCATCCGCATCACTCCATACAAGCTGTTGAATATTGAAAAAAATTTCAACATCCTGAGCCAGCTTTGGCAGTACTGGCTTCAGGTAAACCGTCAGCCTCTTGAATGCATTCAGAATAACCGTACAGACTTCATGCAATCTGTCATGGTTTTCTTCCTCCTTGGCCAGCTCCCATGGTTTATAGCAATCGACGTATTTGTTCACAATATCGGCCAGATACATGATTTGACGCAACGCATGGGCGTAATTACGCTGCTCATATAGTTTGGCAATGTTTTGGGTATGAATGGATTCACCCTCCCATAAAAAACCAATATCCTCTAAATTCTGAGTTTTTAGCATAAACATTGTTAATTCGGCGCACTCTGACCTAATACCTTTTTTTGCAAGTTTTCCGCCAAAACGCTTGGCAATAAAACCCGCCGCACGCGAGGCCAGGTTGATGAACTTACCGATCAGATCACTGTTCACCTTGACTGCAAAATCTTCCAGATTCAGGTCGATGTCTTCCATGGTTCCATTCAGTTTTGCGGCATAATAATACCGAAGGTATTCCGGATTCAGCCCCTGACGGAGGTAGCTATCGGCGGTAATAAAAGTCCCGCGCGACTTGCTCATTTTTTCTCCGTTAACCGTAAGGAAACCGTGCGCAAATATCTGCGTTGGGGTGCGAAAATCCGAAAACTCAAGCATCGCAGGCCAGAACAATGCGTGAAAATAGAGGATGTCCTTGCCAATGAAATGATATAGCTCGACATTGGAATCTGCACGCCAGTATTCATTAAAATTGATCCCTTTATCCGCACACAGTCTCCTGAAGCTCCCCATGTAGCCAACCGGGGCATCCAGCCAGACATAAAAATACTTACCAGGAGCATCCGGAATTTCAAAGCCAAAATACGGCGCATCACGAGAGATATCCCAGTCGGACAGGCCAGCAGCAAACCATTCGCGCATCTTGTTGGCTGCTTCTGCCTGCAGCGGTGCAACTTTCTGCTTATCCAACCTGCCCTGCGTCCAGCTGTTCAGAAAATCATGGCAACGCGCATCAGACAATTTAAAAAAATAATGCTCCGAACTGCGTTGCTCCGGTTGCGCACCCGATACAGAAGAGTAGGGGTTGATCAATTCGGTAGGCGAATATGTAGAACCGCAGACTTCGCAATTGTCGCCATATTGATCTTTGGCATGGCACCTGGGGCATTCACCCTTGATAAAGCGGTCAGGCAGGAACATCTTCTTGACGGGGTCATAAAACTGCTCGACAGAACGCACTTCAATCAGGCTTGCAGCTTTCAGCCTGCGGTAAATCTCCTCTGCAAACCCTCTGGTTTCGTCGCTGTTGGTGCTGCCATAGTGGTCAAACTCAACATGAAAGCCTTCGAAAGCAGATTTGTGCTCATGCCATACGCGATCAATCAGTTGTTCAGGAGTGATGCCTTCCGTTTCTGCGCGAAGCATGACGGGCGTACCATGCGTATCATCAGCACAAATATAGAAACAGGTATTGCCTTGCATTTTCTGAAAACGTACCCATATATCTGTCTGAATATATTCAACCAGGTGACCCAGATGAATACTGCCATTGGCATAAGGCAATGCGGAGGTAACCAATATCGTGCGCGACATGAATGTAAAACCCAGTGTAAATTAATGTAATTGTAGCAAAATTGCACTATAGGCGTGGCGTGGAATCTTGGGTAGAATGTTCGCCCCAAGGATTCGATTGCAGGAATAGCACATGAGCTTTACCGATTCAGATGTACAGGCCGCACTGGAGAAATTAACTGACCCTAATACAAAAAAGGACTTTTTTTCCAGCAAGTCGGCAAAAAATATCCAGATCAGCGGCAATCACCTGTCGCTTGACATCCAGCTTGGCTATCCTGCAAAAAGTGTATGGAATGAAATTCGCACGATGGTTGAAAGCCATTTGCGCAGTGCATTGCCCGATGCCGAATCCATTTCCGTGCATGTAAGCAGCAAGGTAGTGCCCCATGCCGTTCAGCGAGGGATCAAGCTGGTGGACGGAGTAAAAAACATTATTGCCGTGGCAAGCGGCAAGGGGGGCGTGGGGAAATCCACTACCGCCGTGAACCTGGCGCTGGCACTGGCAGCAGAAGGTGCGCGGGTCGGAATTCTGGATGCAGATATTTATGGCCCCTCTCAGCCCGCCATGATGGGCATCAAAGGACAACCGGTTTCACGCGACGGAAAATCGGTTGAACCCATGCTGGGACACGGGCTGCAAGTCATGTCCATTGGCTTCATGATCCAGGGCGAGGATGTACCCATGGTATGGCGCGGCCCGATGGTTACCCAGGCACTGGATCAGCTGCTCCATCAGACTCGCTGGAACGAACTGGATTACCTGGTCGTGGATATGCCACCCGGCACCGGAGACATTCAGCTTACCTTATCGCAAAAAGTCCCGGTCACCGGCGCGGTCATCGTAACCACGCCACAGGACATCGCACTGATGGATGCACGCAAGGGGCTGAAAATGTTCGACAAAGTGAACATCAAAACTCTGGGCATTATAGAAAACATGAGCACGCACATCTGTTCAAAATGCGGCCACGAAGAACATATCTTTGGCAGCGGTGGCGCTGAAAAAATGTGCCATGACTATAATATAGAACTTCTGGGTTCCTTGCCTCTGGATATCCATATCCGCGAGCAGGCGGATTCCGGCAACCCAACTGTAGTGGCCGACCCGGACAACGCAGCTGCCAGAGTGTACAAGCAGATTGCACGTCGCCTCGCGGTAAAAATTGCTGAAATGGCCCAGGACTACAGCTCGGCATTCCCCAAGATCGTGATACAAAATACATGACCAAAAAAATGCACCGCACGATCACACGTTCTTATTCCTAAACTGCCCCCTCCTCACCTGAAAAAAATAGACATGAGTATTAAATCAGACAAGTGGATACGTCACATGGCCGAACGGCATGGCATGATCGAACCTTTCGAACCTGGGCAGGTGAAAGAAATGGGGGGGCAGCGTATCGTATCCTATGGCACATCAAGCTACGGATATGACATCCGCTGCTCGGACGAATTCAAACTTTTCACCAATATCAACAGCACGATCGTCGATCCGAAGAATTTTGACGCCAACTCTTTCATCGAGCTGAAGAGCGACTACTGCATTATTCCACCAAACTCTTTTGCGCTAGCACGGACCGTGGAACATTTTCGCATCCCGCGCAACGTTCTGACGATTTGCCTTGGTAAATCCACCTATGCGCGATGTGGCATCATTGTCAACGTCACCCCACTGGAACCTGAGTGGCAAGGCTATGTTACCCTGGAATTTTCCAATACCACACCATTACCGGCAAAAATCTACGCCAATGAAGGCGTAGCCCAGGTAATTTTCCTGGAATCTGACGAAGTATGTGAAACCTCTTACCATGACAGGAGTGGAAAATACCAGAACCAGACTGGAGTAACCCTGCCCAAAATATAAATTCCAGCTGGAATTTAAAGCCCGTCTCTTTGACACCAACGCGTAGATAAAATATAAAGCAGGGTGGATGGCAGAACCTCCATCCGTTATTTTTCACGAACCTTACCGGGACATTCATTCAATGGCAACCTGTCCTCAAACCATCTGGCGTAGCCCATCCGGCGAGGTAGTCGCATGTGTGGAAAAGATCAAGGTACTGAACGAAAATATGGAAGAAATTCGCCAGATATGCCAAGATGCGCTGGAAGACGCAGTGCTCATGGGGTGCGACGAACAGCAGTTCCGCGCGGCGCTCATCGATTTGGTCCAGTCCTTGATTAACCCCTATTTACCCGAAAACTGACTAGCCCATTGTGACTGCAGGAATTATAATCTGGCCCGGCTTAAACACCTCTAAAGCATATAACCAACACCCTTATTTCTGCTAACGTAACTCCAACCCATCGTTGCCAGCTTCTCGTTATCCGATCCGGCCCCATCCTGTTACCCCCGAACAATTCTCCAGCAAGGAGCACTGTAATGAAATTTAATTTCCCCATTATCATTATCGACGAAGACTTTCGCTCAGAAAATTCCAGTGGCCTGAGTGTACGGGCATTGGCAAGCGCCATCCAGAAAGAGGGCATGGAAGTGCTGGGCATAACCAGCTACGGGGATTTAACGTCGTTCGTTCAACAGCAAAGCAGAGCTTCTGCCTTTCTGCTGTCAATCGACGACGAGGAATTTGGCGGCGGCAGTCTGGAAGAAACGACTATCGCGTTAAAAAACATACGCGCCTTCGTGGAAGAAATACGCTTCAAAAATGCCGATATTCCAATTTATCTCTACGGCGAAACACGTACATCACGCCACATACCCAATGACATCCTGCGCGAATTGCACGGATTCATCCATATGCATGAAGACACCCCGGAATTTGTAGCGCGCCACATCATCCGCGAGGCCCGGTTATACCTGGACTCGCTCGCGCCACCGTTTTTCCGCGCACTGGTCAACTACGCCCAGGATGGCTCCTACTCCTGGCATTGTCCCGGCCACTCCGGGGGCGTTGCCTTCCTGAAATCTCCGGTAGGCCGGATGTTCCACCAATTTTTTGGTGAAAACATGCTGCGCGCAGATGTATGCAATGCCGTCGATGAACTTGGCCAGCTGCTTGACCATACTGGGCCTGTGGCGGCCAGTGAGCGCAATGCAGCACGTATCTTCAACTGCGATCATCTTTTCTTTGTAACGAATGGAACTTCCACTTCCAATAAAATTGTATGGCATTCCACAGTCGCACCGGACGATATCGTAGTGGTGGACCGCAATTGTCATAAATCCATTCTGCATTCCATCATCATGACTGGTGCCATCCCCGTGTTCCTGATGCCGACACGCAACCATTTCGGTATTATCGGACCCATTTCACTGGACGAATTCAAGATGGAAACAATCCAGCGCAAGATTGATGCCAATCATTTCATCAAAAACAAAAAACAAAAGCCACGCATCCTGACGATCACCCAGAGCACTTACGATGGCGTGCTATACAACGTAGAAACACTCAAACAAATGCTGGACGGGCAAATTGATACCCTGCTTTTTGACGAAGCATGGCTCCCGCACGCCGCTTTCCATGATTTCTACAGGGACATGCACGCAATAGGCCAAAACCGCCAGCCATGCAAGCAATCCATGGTATTTTCTACACAGTCAACCCACAAGATGCTGGCCGGACTGAGCCAGGCATCACAGATCCTGGTACAGGATAGCGAGGCAAATAAGTTGGACCGCGACTGTTTTAATGAAGCCTACCTGATGCATACTTCTACCAGTCCCCAGTATGCCATTATCGCATCATGTGACGTTGCTGCCGCCATGATGGAACCTCCTGGCGGCACAGCCCTGGTTGAAGAATCGATTGCTGAAGCGCTAGACTTTCGTCGCGCCATGCGCAAAGTTGGAGAAGAATGGGGGGCGGACTGGTGGTTCAAGGTCTGGGGGCCCGACTATCTCTCCGAGGAGGGCATGGCCGCACGCGAAGACTGGATGCTGAACACTGACGATCGCTGGCATGGCTTCGGCAATCTGGCCCCTGGATTCAACATGCTTGATCCAATCAAGGCTACAATTATCACCCCCGGGCTGGATGTAGACGGAGACTTTGCTGACTCCGGCATCCCTGCTGCCATCGTCACTAAATACCTTGCAGAAAACGGTGTGGTGGTGGAAAAAACCGGCCTCTATTCATTTTTCATCATGTTTACGATCGGGATTACCAAAGGGCGCTGGAACACCATGGTAACCGAATTGCAGCAATTCAAGGATGACTACGACAAAAATCAGCCATTATGGCGCGTTCTGCCGGGATTTGTCACCCAATATCCACGCTATGAGAAAATCGGTCTGCGCGATCTTTGCGACCATATTCACGGCGTATACAAAATCAATGACGTAGCACGGCTAACAACGGAGATTTACGTTTCCAACATGGAACCTGCCATGAAACCTTCCGATGCCTTCGCCAAAATGGCGCACGGTGAAATCGACCGCGTTTCGATCGACGAACTGGAAGGACGCGTCACCAGCGTGCTACTGACACCTTATCCACCCGGCATCCCGTTGCTCATCCCAGGCGAACGATTCAATAAAACCATCGTTGATTACCTTAAGTTTGCACGCGATTTTAACCAGATGTTTCCTGGATTTGAAACCGACATTCACGGCCTGGTGGCCAACGAAAATAATGAAGGCCCCCGCTACTATGTGGATTGCGTGAGACTAAACAACTAGAGCAAAAATAATACGCCTTGATCAAGAGCCCATCAGATTTTGGGGCAATGCGAATTACAGACGTGTGTGCGATCTATCCAGTGAGTCACGGTATATTTTCCATGTTTATCCCCAAAACCAAGCTCGCGCTCCTGGAAAACCAGACTCCCGGATCATGCCGGAATCGATGAGGTCGGCAATCTCCGATCTCATCGATTACTTCCTGCGATAAGTCACAAAATGAAATTCCAGTTTCTGTGGTGTCTCCTGACTGCACCGCTCCCGCACTGATTCCAGCCATGAATTTTTATCCAATTCCGGAAAATATGCATCCCCCGCCATGTCCTGCTGAATCTCGGTAAGGTAGATTATGTCCGCCAGCGGCATGGCCAATGCATAGAGCTCCGCGCCACCGACAATAAAAATTTCATCATCCCCGGCACAAGCCTTAAACGCTTCCTCCAAAGAATGCACCACGGCACACCCATCCATTTTTAACGCACGATTGCGCGACAGGACCACAGTAGTCCGTCCGGGCAGCGGCTTACCGATGGAATCATATGTCTTGCGCCCCATGATCATATGATGCCCCATGGTAAGTGATTTAAAATGCTTGAGGTCTGCAGGAATACGCCAGGGCAGGGCATTATTGAGCCCAATGACCCGATTCCTGGCCATAGCTACGATAATTGAGAGGCGACTCTTCCTCTCCTCCCGTTCCTTACCCATCATACTGCCACTTTAGCCTGAATCGCAGGATGCGGATCGTAACCTGTCAACGTAAAATCTTCATACCTGAAAGCAAAAATATCTTTCACCTCGGGGTTAAGACACATCACGGGGAGCGCACGCGGTTCACGCGCCAGTTGCAGCCGCGCCTGCTCCAGATGGTTGCTGTACAGATGCGCATCCCCAAAAGTATGGACAAAATCACCTGGTTTCAGGCCACATACTTGCGCCACCATCAGGGTTAACAGTGCATAGGATGCGATATTGAACGGCACCCCCAGAAATATATCCGCGCTGCGCTGGTACAGTTGACAGGAAAGCCTGCCATCCGACACATAAAACTGAAACAGAATATGACAGGGGGCCAGCGCCATCCGATCAAGTTCGGCCACATTCCAGGCCGAAACAATCAACCGGCGTGAATCCGGGTTATCTTTAATCTGCTCCACCACCGCCGCAATCTGGTCAATGACAAGCCCGTCCCCCGCCGGCCATGAGCGCCACTGCATGCCATATACCGGCCCAAGGTTGCCTTCTCCATCTGCCCATTCATCCCAGATCCGGACACCATGTTCCTTAAGATACCGGATGTTGGTATCGCCCTGTAAAAACCAGAGCAGTTCATGAATAATGGATTTCAGGTGACATTTTTTGGTCGTGACCAGTGGGAAACCCTGCCCCAGATCAAATCGCATCTGGTAGCCGAAGATGCTGATCGTGCCGGTTCCGGTGCGGTCACTCTTCTTTGCACCATGATTCAAAACATGCTTTAACAAATACAAATACTGACGCATAGAAATTCCGCGAGAATGAATAACAACTGTTTGTATAATGCCGAACAAACCATGACCCAGTGAGACCCTAATGCTAGCACAACTCAGCCTCTCGCCAGCTACCCCCCATGACCCTGTCAGCCAGCACATGCTGATATTACTGCCGAAAGAAAAAAAATTACCCCGGAACTTGCCGCAGGATACCCTGCTCAAGGCTGTACTGGCACGACGCGGACTCAAACCGGATGAACTTGCCAGCACACCCGTTTCTGCGAATACCCCCAGCGGGGGCCTGATTACATGGGCCATGCTGGATTTTTCCAGAGAAATTTTTAGCCTTCAGACCCAGGTTCGCAAGGCCTTGCAACTCCTGCTGGAAGAGAAACCAAAAAACCTGGCCATCGTGGTACTCGGAGAACCGGACCAGCGCCGGCAGGCAGCAAAACTCGCTGTGTATGCCTCTTGGGTAAATGGCTCTCTTTTGCCGGATCACAAGAAAAAAAGCGATCAAAAACCACTCCAGAACATTGAGCTCTATGGCTTTGACGACAAACTGGCCTTTGTATCCCTGAAGGCACAGGCAGAAGGCAGCCTGCTGTGCCGGGAACTGACCATCCTTCCTCCTAACGAGCTGACGCCTACCCAATACCGGGCCAGAATAAAAAAACTTGCAAAAGAACAGGGATGGGAACAGAACGACTATGACCTGAAAAAACTGCGCAAGCTTGGTGCTGGAGCCTTTGTGGCTGTGGCTCAGGGCAGCGAAGATGAAGACGCGGCAATCGTACATCTGCGATATACCCATCCCGAGGCCAGGCAAACAATAGGACTGGTTGGCAAGGGCATCTGCTTCGATACTGGCGGACACAACCTGAAGCCAGCGCGCTACATGCACGGCATGCACGAGGATATGAACGGTTCAGCCGTTGCACTTGGCATCCTGCTGGCCGCTTCAAAAAACGCAATGATGGTGAACATCGACTGCTGGCTGGCGATCGCACAAAACCACATCAGTCCGAAAGCCTACAAACAAAACGACATCGTAACCGCCCTGAACGGGACGACCATTGAAATTATTCACACCGATGCCGAGGGCCGCATGGTGCTTGCAGATGCTCTCACCCTGGCATCGCGCGCCAAGCCGGACCTGATCATTGATTTTGCCACTTTGACCGGAAGCATGGCGATGGCCCTTGGTGCGCGCTACAGCGGTGTGCTCGGAAACCGCGATGAACTATTACAGCGTGCAATCAGGGCAGGCAAGGACAGCGGAGAGCGGCTATGCTCCTTCCCGCTGGATGAAGACTATGAAGCGGCACTGGACTCGAAAGTTGCTGATATCAAACAATGCACACTGGATGGCGAAGCCGACCACATACTGGCCGCCCTGTTCCTGAAACGCTTTGTCGATAACATCCCCTGGCTCCATATTGATTTATCCTCCAGCCGTTGCGAAGGTGGACTAGGCATCGTGACTGGTGAAGTAAACGGATTTGGCGTGGCATGGGGGCTGCAGATGCTGGAAAAGCCTCTTCCTGCCAGTTAAGCGGGCGATTCCATCGCAGGAAGAAAGCACCATCCCAGTTCAATTACACTCGGGATTACAGTCAGAAAACCAGCCTGAAACAAAAAAAGCCCGGCATTTTAATGCCGGGCTTTTTCTCATCCAGAACCGATTATGGAGTCTGGATATTAGAAGCTTGCTTACCTTTAGGACCTTGAGTCACGTCAAAGGTAACTCTTTGACCTTCCTGAAGTGACTTAAAACCGTTCATATTGATTGCTGAAAAGTGCGCAAATAAATCTTCGCTACCATCATCTGGAGTAACAAAACCAAAACCTTTTGCATCGTTAAACCATTTAACTGTACCAGTTGCCATGTGAATTACTTCCTTAACTAAAAACGGGGGAACTTCCCCGCAAAACTATTTGAATCGAAGATTGCACATGGAAAACCAGTATCGCAAAAACTTTGAATCAAACACCAGACTGTCTTATACACGTGTTCTGTAAATATAGCAAAGATAATTTAAAACACTCACAAAACCAGGCAGCCAGATACGGCATTAGAAATACCTCATTTTGCCTTGGCTGGCTAATTCAAATCTGGACTGTCATGCCAATAACCCAGTAACGCGCGAATTTCCCTATTGCCATAAATAAAGCCGCATGCCATAAATTGAGCCTGAGCCACCCGGCAGCCAGGCACATTGCATCACCTAGCAAGGGTACCCAGGCAAGCAGCAGCACGGGCGAACCAAAACGCCGTAATTTCTCCACATGCCTGAGTTTCTGCGTTTGGGGTAGCACCCAGCCCATGCCGAACGAAACCATACCACCCAGAGTATTTCCTAAAGTACCCAGCAAGAGCGCTGTCCAGAACGACTCCGGATACCATTTCAGCACACTGATCAGCGCTATTTCCGACCCCCCGGGCAGCAAAGTAGCAGCAAGAAAACTCCCAATAAAAAACGATAACAGACTGACGGATTCAGCCATGCTCAGAAAACCGGTGAATTCTGCCGGACATCCCTACCCTGTGAAACTCAATACCGGAAATCAAAACCTGATCGCCGAGAACACTTTCTTTGCCAGGTTGCCCGTTGCTTCCAGCGGATTGGCACGAATCGCCTTTTCCTGCTCCGCCATCATCAAATACAAACCATCCATCGCCTTACGGGTAATATAATCATCCAGGTTGGCATCCCCCGGATTGATCATGCCGAGCATCGCGCCTTTTGCAGCAAACTGATTATAGGTTTCTGCAAGTTTCACTTTCTGCATGGAAGCAGCTATAACCGGCTTGAATTTTCCAGCCAGCGCAGTTTCCGTATGCTCGCGAAAATATCTGGTAGCCGCATCATTTTCTCCCGTCAATATCTTACTGGCATCTTCCACGCTCATATTATTCACGGCACCGATCAGAAGATCCTTCGCTTCCGGGGCTGCTTTTTCGGCAGCGCGGTTTATTGAAGCGGTTAAATCGTCAGCATACGCACCCATGCCAAATGTACGCAACAAGCCATCTGCTTTTTGCAGGTTTTCCGGCAGAGGAATGCGCACCTTGTCATTTCCAAGATAGCCATTCTCCCGGGCGAGGCTGGAGACAGCCGTTTCCGCCCCCTGAATCAGCGCCTGCTTCAAGCTACCGACTTGCTCTCCGGTACTGAAACCGGATAATTTATCCACAGGTTTGCCCGTATTCTCTTGCTTGGTATCCGGCAAAACGGGATCTACCGGAATGCCGAGTTCCTTATTGATAATCGCGCCGAAATCAAATGCGAGTGCCGGAGCGGCAGAATAGGCGATCACACAAACCGCAATACCTTGAATCATACGTTTGAACATTGGGACGTTTCTCCTGAAGAAGAAGGATTAGCATTCACCATCCAATGCAATAAAATCTGATCTGGTGAAAATGCCGTTTCCTATCGAGTCTAACATGACAAAATGGTAAAAAACATATTTGTAATCACAGGTCGTTTTTCCATATTGATTTGTGCAATACAATTAACGGTATCTTTTTTCTATTTTTCATCCTGGGAAAATGCCATCCTGTAACCTTCGAAACCTGCCATATCCCGTGCAGGACCATCCAATTTATCTGGAGCCCATATGAGCGAACCGCTACTAATCGCTAAAAATGACAAGCAAGAACTTTTCCTGTTGCCGCAAATGGCCAATCGCCACGGACTGATTACCGGAGCGACCGGAACGGGCAAAACAGTCACCCTGCAATCGCTGGCGGAATCTTTCAGCAGAATCGGAGTGCCGGTGTTTGTTTCCGATATCAAGGGGGATCTATCCGGCCTGAGCAAGACGGGAGGAAACAACCCAAAGGTTACCGAAAGAGTAACCCTGCTTCAGCTGGAAAATTTTTCCCATCGCGCCTATCCGGTTGCATTCTGGGATGTATTCGGAAAACTTGGCCATCCCCTGCGTGCTACCATTTCCGATATGGGTCCATTGCTGCTCGGACGCATGCTCAATCTGAACGAGGTACAACAGGGTGTTCTGGAACTGGTATTCAAAATCGCAGATGACAACGGACTCCTTTTGCTTGACTTGAAAGATTTAAGGGCAATGCTGCAACACGTCGGAGAAAACGCCGCCGGTTTCAAAACGGAATACGGCAATATTTCCGCCGCCAGCATCGGAGCGATTCAACGCGGCCTGCTACAGATTGAAACGCAGGGAGGCGACCGTTTTTTTGGGGAACCGATGCTCGACATTGCCGACCTGATGCAGACCGATGAAAATGGGTTTGGAATGATTAATATTCTGGCTGCCGATCATTTGATCTCTGCTCCCAAGGTTTATTCGACCATGCTGCTGTGGCTGCTTTCAGAGTTATTCGAAAATCTGCCGGAGGCCGGGGATCTTTCCAAACCCAGACTGGTATTTTTCTTTGACGAAGCCCATTTGCTGTTCGACGATGCACCGGATGCGCTGCTCACCAAGATTGAACAAGTGGTGCGCCTGATCCGTTCAAAGGGAATAGGTATTTATTTCGTCACACAAAATCCGGCAGATGTTCCGGACAAGGTACTGGGCCAGCTTGGCAACCGCGTGCAGCACGCACTACGTGCCTTTAGCCCGCGAGACCAAAAAGCAGTTAAAGCAGCAGCTGAAACCATGCATGACAATCCATATCTGGATGAAGAAACAGCTATTACCACACTTGGCGTTGGCGAAGCGCTTGTTTCATGCCTGGACGAGAAGGGACGTCCGAATATGGTTGAACGCGCTCTGATTGTGCCACCACAGGCTCAAATCGGGCCGATCAATGAGGCTGAACGAGCCACCATCATCCAGCATTCCCTGCTTTTCGGTCACTATGAAAAAGTCATTGATCGCGAATCGGCCTATGAAAACATCAAAAAACGTACAACCACTCTAACGGAAAAAAACACCCTGCCTGATACTGCAGATTCCACAGAAACTGGAACAGGCAACGTGCCAGGGCTGGGAGGAATGCTGGAAGGACTATTGGGAAGCCGCACCTCCAGAAACCGTGAAGGAATCGGGGAAGCATTTGCCAAGAGCGCAGCCCGGGCCATAGGCTCATCCGTCGGAAGGCAAATCATCCGAGGCGTACTTGGATCGCTCCTCGGCAACAGGCGCTAATTCCCCCTGCCAGGCTCGTTTACAACCCTCTTTACCCGGGAACACAGGACATGATCATCCTGCCCGGGGAAATGTTTACTATCCATGGATATTCACATCCGTCTTCCACGCAGCAGGATCAGTCCCGCCTTATTTTTTTCGCGGCAGATACAAGTCGGTAATACTGCCCTCGGCAATTTCTGCTGCGAAGCCGACGGTTTCAGACAACGTCGGATGCGGATGAATCGTCAGACCAATGTCTTCCATGTTTGCCCCCATTTCCAGTGCAAGCACAGTTTCGGCAATCAGGTCACCGGCATTACGGCCCACAATACCGGCACCCAGGATCGATCCGGTTTGCGGGTCATGCAATAGCTTAGTCAACCCTTCTTCGCGCCCCATCGACAGCGCACGACCGCTCGCCGCCCATGGAAACACTGCTTTTTCGTAGGCGATCCCCTGCACATTGGCCTGTGTCTCCGTCAGACCCATCCAGGAAATTTCCGGATCGGTGTACGCCACCGATGGAATCGCGCGCGCATCAAAACTGGCCTTATACCCTGCAATCACTTCCGCAGCCACCCTACCCTCATGCGTTGCCTTGTGCGCCAGCATCGGATCACCCACAATGTCGCCAACTGCATAGATATGCGGCACATTCGTACGCTGCTGTTGATCCACCGGAATAAAGCCGCGCTCATCAACCGCCACCCCCGCTGCTTCCGCATTAATCTCCCGCCCATTCGGGCGGCGCCCTACAGCAAGCAGAATGCGATCATACAGCTGTGGCTGCGGAGCATTTTCCCCTTCAAAAACGACATGCAGCCCCTCTTCCTTTGTCTCGATCCTGGCGACCCGGGTCTTCAGATATATAGCTTCGTACCGTTTTGCAATGCGCTTGTGCAATACCCGGACAAGGTCGCGATCTGCGCCGGGAATCAGGCCATCCGCCAGCTCGACCATGGAAACTCTGGAACCAAGCGCATCATAAACCGTAGCCATCTCCAGACCGATGATGCCGCCGCCGATTATCAGCATGCGCCCGGGAATATCTTGCAGTTGCAATGCGCCAGTTGAATCCATCAGGCGCGGATCATCGTACGGAAAACCAGGAATACGCGCTACGCTCGAACCCGCTGCAACAATGGCATGATCAAACGTGATGGTTTTTACCCCCTCCTCCGTTTCCACAGCCAGCAGGTTAGGCGAACTGAATTTCGCAACGCCATGCACTACCTGCACCCTACGTTGCCTGGATAAGGAAGTCAGACCACCGGAAAGCTTGGCAACGATGCCCTCTTTCCAACTACGGATCTTACCGATATCGATTGCCGGCTTGCCAAAAGTGAGCCCTTGATACGAGACTTCCTCAGCCTCGTTGATCACATTCGCGACATGCAGCAACGCTTTGGAAGGAATGCAGCCTACATTAAGGCACACCCCGCCCAATCTGGAATGGCGTTCGACCAGTAGGACCTGCTTGCCCAGATCTGCAGCGCGAAAAGCCGCAGTATAGCCGCCAGGCCCTCCTCCCAGTACGACAACTTCCGCATGGAAGTCACCTTTTTTCAAGGCAGTTGGAATCGCATTTTCAGGAACTACAGGGGAAGAAATAAAATTTTCCGGGGTGGGCTGCCCGCCCGCGCCTGCCCCTAGGCTCCGGTCGGATACTAATGAAGCCGACTGTTCCTCTGCAACCTCTGCTTCCAGTATTACAATCGGATCACCCTGGCTGACCTTGTCACCCATCCTGGCTTTAATTTCCTTCACCCGTCCGGCCACCGGGGAAGGAATTTCCACGGTTGCCTTATCGGTTTCCAGCGTAACCAGTGGCTGCTCTGCCGCTACGCTATCGCCCGGCTTGACCAGCACCTCGATGATCGGCACATTCCTGAAATCCCCGATATCCGGCACATTTACTGCGGTAGTCTGTTTCATCCTATTCTTCCGTAATCATGACAGGCCGAAAGCCATGCCCCTTCCACTGGAGAAAAACCATACTGCTAGGTTCTGATCTGCCCACTCCCCAGCACGATATATTTCTGCGAGGTCAATCCTTCCAGCCCTACCGGTCCTCGCGCGTGGATCTTGTCAGTGGAAATGCCGATCTCGGCCCCCAACCCATATTCAAAACCATCGGCAAAACGCGTGGATGCATTCACCATCACCGAACTGGAATCCACTTCGCGTAAAAATCGCATCGCCCTGGAATAATTCTCCGTTACGATACTGTCCGTATGGCTGGAGCCATATGTGTTGATATGAGCAATCGCTTCATCCAGTCCAGCTACAATCCTGACGCTTAAAACCGGCGCAAGATATTCGGTGCGCCAGTCTTCCTCGGTCGCCTGAACCATGTGTGGAACCAGCCTACGCGCCATCTCATCCCCGCGCAGTTCCACCCCCCTGTCACGATAAATATCCGCCAATGATGGCAATACCTGCTCAGCCACGCTGGCAGCGACCAGCAGGGTTTCCATCGCATTGCACACCCCATAACGCTGGGTCTTCGCGTTATCTGCAATACGAATGGCTTTCTGCAAATCCGCCTCTTCATCAATATATACATGACAGATACCGTCCAGGTGCTTGATAACCGGCACCCTTGCTTCCTGCGAAATACGCTCAATCAGACTTTTGCCACCACGAGGCACAATCACATCCACATATTCCTGCATGGTGATGAGTTCACCGACCGCGGCTCGGTCCGTGGTGTCGATCACTTGCACCGCACTCTCTGGCAACCCGGATTCACGCAGGCCTTGCAGCACACAGGCCGCAATGGCCTGGTTGGTATGAATTGCCTCCGATCCTCCGCGCAAAATAGCTGCATTTCCGGATTTCAGGCATAAGCCCGCTGCATCCGCAGTCACATTGGGCCGCGATTCATATATGATGCCAATCACACCGAGCGGCACTCGCATTTTCCCGACCTGGATACCCGAAGGACGAAATTTCAGGTCGTTGATTTCACCTATGGGATCAGGCAATGCAGCAATCTGCAACATCCCTTCTGCCATGCTGCGTATGGACTTGTCCGTCAGGGTAAGGCGATCAATTGAGGCAGCATCCATGCCATTCGTGTGCGCAACAGAAATATCCTTGACATTCGCAGCAATCAATCGGGAAGACCCGCTTAGGATTGCAGCAGCCATTTTTTCCAGACCGAGATTTTTCTCAAGCGTAGCTGCTTGCGCCATGATGCGTGAAGCGGCTCTTGCCTGCTTGCCAACCTGCTGCATATATGTTTTTATGTCATCCATTGATACCCCCTCATCATCCAGGTGTAACCCTTCGTCCTCTGAAAAAACCGCACAACCCGGCTGAATCCCGGCCATACTGCCAGATGACGGAAGGCACTGCGCTTCTTTTTCATAGAGCACATTTTACCACTGCACTTCAGTTAAAATGCACACCTTGTCTATTAGGGTCTGCCATGTCCGATATTCTGCAAAAAATATTAGCTACCAAAGCACAGGAAATTTCTGCCGCAAAAGCCAAATACTCAATGGAAGTCATGCGCGCAATGGCGGAACAAACCCCTCCTGCAAGAAATTTTTTCGATGCAATACGCCACCATATCCAGGCTGGCCGACCCGCAGTGATCGCCGAAATTAAAAAAGCCAGCCCCAGCAAAGGAGTACTCCGGGCAGATTTTCGTCCGGCTGAAATAGCCAACAGCTATGCGCATCACGGTGCCGCCTGTCTCTCCGTGTTGACGGATGAGCCATATTTTCAGGGTAACGCCCGGTATTTGCAGGAAGCGCGGGCAGCCTGCCTCCTGCCGGTGTTGCGCAAGGATTTCATGATCGATGCGTACCAGATTTACCAGTCACGCGCACTGGGAGCGGACTGCATCCTATTGATAGCAGCTGCATTGAATTTGTCACAGATGAAGGAGCTGGAAGCCTTGGCACACAGCCTGGGGTTAAGTGTCCTGGTCGAAGTGCATAACCAGGCAGAGCTGGATGTCGCATTGCAGTTGACCACCCCGCTAATCGGCATTAACAACCGCAATCTGCGTACTTTTGAAGTCACGCTGCAAAATACGCTGGACCTGCTGCCGCAGATTCCGAAGGAACGTATCGTGGTAACCGAGAGCGGCATACTGCGGACTGAAGATGTGCAATTGATGCGCAACCATCAGGTTCATGCATTTCTGGTAGGCGAGGCATTCATGCGTGCTGCCGATCCGGGCGCCGCTTTAGCCCAACTGTTTGGTTTATAACATAAACACGCATGCAGTACATTACATGTCTTCCGGTAGAACCTTCACCGTCAGCGTAATCCCACATGGGGCTGCGCCGTTGCTACATGGCAGACACACCAGTTACCGTACCACAAGCCCAGCCTGAAGTGCAGAAGGCTGAACATCTACAAAATCATAAATTTGCGTCCGGTTGAAGGCAACGATAGATTGTTCTGAAGCAGATATTCATGCTTTAAAAAAAAATTATCCGGTACCCTACACCCCCAATCTCTTGAAAAAAAACGGACACCCTGAGGTGTCCGTTTAGCATCTAACTACTGATCTTCTTGCGAAGAGCAGGACTTAGAAGGAGTGCTTCATACCCAGTGAGAATACACTTGGGGAGTTACCAATCAAAGCCTGGCTTGTGGAGGTTCCGCTGCTGTTCCAGCCAAGCTGATAGCCCGCTGCGGAGTCATTATCCAGCTTGGACCACAAAGCATACAGCGTGGTACGAACGCTCATCTTATGATCATAGCCAATAGCATATTGCTTCGCTCCAGAATTGGCAGCGTCGTAGATATTGTTATTGATATCGGTATAAGATGCCTTGATGGAATCAGCAGAAGTCAGGTTCCACTTTCCGGATAGGTGCCAGGATCTAGTATCGCCGTTGCCATTCTTTTGGCTGATTTTTTCATAAATACCGTTGATCGCAAACTGAGCCACGGAGTAGCCAATAGCAGCTTTCCATGCATCGGAATTGCTGAAGAAGTTCGCTGGTGCTGGGCCATTGCTGTTGCTTTGATAAGCGGCAGTAGCATAGAACGGACCAGAGTCAAACATACCGGCAACAGAAAAACCTTCATTGGTATTGTTTACAGAGTTATACCAGCCAGTTGTGCTTTGTGGTGCGTTACCCTGCTGGTCGCCATAGTAAGAAGCCGATGCGCTGAAACCGGAAAAATTAGCAGTAGTGATATTCACCGTATTGTTCGTACGGATGTCGTGCCCAATACCCATCAAGGAACGGTTATCCGCAATGGTGTTGTGGAACATGTCCATGCCACGTGTAGCCAGTTTGTATGGTGTATCCATACGGCCCAGTCTTACCGAACCCAAGCCACCACTTTTCAGACCGGCGAAAGTATCACGGAAACCAAGACCAGTCTGGGAACCGGGGTTATCGTATGGGCCAGCGCCATTGCCGATTGCGATCTGACTTTCGATTTGCCAGATTGCGGACAGGCCGCCACCCAGGTCTTCCGAACCCTTGAAGCCGATACGTGAGGCATTGCTGCCTACACCATGGCTATCCCTGCCGCCGTCGTTGTCCACAGCGTCGTAGGAAACGTTTGCCTGACCATAAATATCCACAGCAGCCATGGCAGCCGAAGATGCGAACACTCCCGCTACTGCGAGTGCAATTAAGCTTTTATTCATCATCAAAGTTCTCCTTAATTTACTTTTTGATTCACTAAAATTGGCTTTCCGGAAAACCTCTCAAATTTTAACTACTTATGAGAAGTCAGGGCGTATTCTGACAGACTCATCAAATGTCAGACAAGACGTCTGTTGCATTTTTACAACAAATGTTACAAAAATATTTCCGCAGAAAACAGGGTCCGTGCTGCCTTTGAATCCATTGATAGATTGTTCCACAATTGTTACTATTTTCATGGGGTGCGCGGATTATTCCAGCCTGAGCTGGCTGCGCCTGTCTTTTCCAGTACCAGAATTTCTTTCTACCAGCTTGGCCGAGGAATATGCTTAATCTTACCGTTATCCTGCCAGGGAGCAATGTATGCTGAATATCGACAACCTGATCGTGCATTTCGACAAGGGCCTGCGTACGCTGTTCAGTGAAGCCCGCAGTATTCGTCCGTTTCCTGATTCCGGTCTGCCGGATACAGCATTGAACGAAAGCGAGAAAAAACTTGCGGCCGCACTGATGCGAATCAATCACAGTGGCGAAATCTGCGCCCAGGCCTTGTACCAGGGCCAGGCGTGGACTGCACGCGATTCCGGGTTACAGAAGAAACTGCGGCAGGCAGCGGACGAAGAAACCGAGCATCTTGCGTGGACATCGCGGCGCGTGCATGAACTGGGAAGCCACCTGAGTCTCCTCAATCCATTCTGGTATACGCATTCTCTAGCTATCGGCGCATTTTCCGGACTGCTGGGTGACAAATGGAACCTCGGATTTATGGCAGAAACCGAACGCCAGGTCGGCATACATTTGCAAGGCCATCTGAAAAAACTACCCGAAAAAGATACTAAAAGCCGGGCGGTCATCCACCAGATGATCTCCGATGAAGCAAAACATGGAGATGTCGCGAGAGAACTGGGCGGGGCAGAACTGTCGCTGCCAGTCAGACTGGCCATGCAGATGAGCGCAAAGGTAATGACCCGGACTGCCTATTGGGTATAACGCAGGCGGAGATAGAGCAAACAGCTGCAATCCGAATACAACCCCGCAAATGATCGAACGGACATCAAACCATGTCCGCCCGTATTTCCTTTCTGGAAATAAAAAGAAGAGCAGGCTCAATCCGGAAAAGGCTGTATCCGGTCACTGGCGAAGAATTGCCTGTCGTATCCCTGCAACCTTTCCCTGGCCGCAATCATGCCTGTAATATGATCAGATTGTCCCGATGTATCAACTCGGGCTCGTCAACATAGCCCAGCAGGTTTTCGATTTCACTGCTTGAATGACCGGCAATGCGGCGAGTTTCTGCAGCATTGTAATTAATCAGGCCACGTGCGATATCCCGCCCGTCTTCATCCAGAACAGCAATCACCGTACCCCGCTCGAATTCTCCGCAAACACTGGTTATTCCAACCGGCAGCAGACTCTTGCCCTCATTGCGTAACGCTTGTGCCGCACCGGCATCCACCGTTACTCTGCCGCTGATCTGAAGATGGTCGGCCAGCCATTGCTTGCGGGCTTTCAAAGGCAAACATTGTGCTTCCAGCAATGTACCAATGCTGGCACCGGACATCAATCGCGGTAACACATCCACCTCATGTCCGGACGCAATCACCGTGTGCGCTCCACTGCGCGCAGCCCGCTTTGCAGCAAGAATCTTCGTTAGCATGCCGCCCCTGCCGATGTGGCTTCCTGCACCCCCCGCCATGGCTTCCAGCTGCCCATCCCCGGCCTGCGCCAGACTGACCAGCGTGGCATGCGGATCCTTGCGCGGATCCGCCGTGTAAAGACCCTGCTGGTCAGTAAGGATAATCAGCGCATCCGCCTCGATCAGATTGGCAACCAGCGCGCCCAGAGTATCATTGTCGCCAAATTTGATTTCATCGGTTACGACCGTGTCATTTTCATTAATGACCGGAATTACGCCAAGATGAAGCAGGGTGGAAAGGGTGGAACGAGCATTGAGGTAACGTTCACGATCGGCAAGATCGGCATGGGTGAGCAGGATTTGCGCCGTATGCAGCCCATGTTCGCCAAAACAACTTTCATAAACCTGTATCAGGCCCATCTGGCCTACTGCCGCAGCGGCCTGCAATTCATGCACGGCGCTCGGACGTTTTTTCCAGCCCAACCTCTGCATGCCTTCTGCAATCGCGCCGGATGAGACCAGCACAACTTTGTGTCCATCCTTATGCAACGCGGCAATTTGCCGGGCCCAATTCCGGATGGCCGGAATGTCAAGCCCCTCACCCTGATTGGTCACCAGGCTGCTTCCGACTTTAACAACGATACGTTTACACTGGGCCAGAATGGATTTCATCACGCATTCTTACTGTATTGGAGTTTCAGATTTCAGGGTTCCATCCGCCTTGGCCGCCTCTTCGCGCCTGACGGCCTGCTCCAGATGTTCCATGATGGCATAGACCAGTTCATTACAACCTTCACCATTGATCGCGGAGATCACGAAATAACGCTCATAATCATCGAATTCACGCAAAAAGGCAGCTACCTTCTCACCCTTTCCCTGTACCAGATCCATCTTGTTGAGCACCAGCCAGCGCGGCTTGTTATATAACTCTGGATCGTATTTTTCAAGCTCGTTCAGAATGGCACGCGCTTCGCGCACCGGGTCCACCCCTTCATGCATCGGGGCCATGTCCACCAGATGCAATAACAGGCGCGTACGCATCAAATGGCGCAAGAACTGGTGCCCCAGGCCCGCACCCTCCGCTGCGCCTTCAATCAATCCGGGAATATCCGCGATCACAAAGCTTTTTTCCGCCGACACGCGCACCACACCCAGGTTCGGATGCAGCGTGGTAAAAGGATAATCCGCCACCTTGGGGCGGGCAGCGGATACGGCACGGATAAAGGTGGATTTGCCTGCATTGGGCATCCCCAGCAAGCCGACATCGGCAAGCACTTTTAACTCCAGCTGCAGTTCCCGTCGCTCGCCTGTCTCACCCGGCGTGCACTGACGCGGGGCACGGTTGGTGCTGGATTTGAAGTGCAGATTCCCCAGTCCTCCCTTGCCCCCTCTGGCGAGCAGCATTTTTTGCCCGTCATGGTCCAGATCGGCAATCCGTTCCCCGGTATGGAGATCGGTGATCACCGTACCAACCGGCATGCGCAGCACGATATCGTCCGCACCCTTGCCATAGCAGTCTGCCCCGCGCCCGGGCTCGCCATTCCGCGCGCGGTGCACGCGGGCAAAACGGTAATCCACCAGGGTATTGATATTACGGTCTGCAAGCGCATAGATGCTCCCGCCGCATCCGCCATCCCCGCCATCCGGCCCACCCTTTTCGATATATTTTTCTCGCCGGAAGCTGGCCGAACCATTGCCGCCGTTCCCTGCAATGACTTCGATTCTGGATTCGTCAATGAATTTCATGATTCGCTGGCCCTGCAAATAAAAAAGCCCTACCTTGCGATAGGGCTGATTCCGCTTTGCCGGGAGTGCTTAAACCGCAACCACGGAAATCGTCTTACGTTTTTGCGCGCCCCTGACAGCAAACATTACCTTGCCCGCAATTTTTGCGTACAAGGTGTGATCCTTGCCCATGCCAACATTGTCTCCGGCATGAAACTGGGTACCCCGCTGGCGGACGATAATGCCACCTGGATTGATGAGTTCTCCACCATAGGTTTTCACGCCAAGCCGTTTTGAGTGTGAGTCGCGGCCGTTACTGGTACTCCCGCCGCCTTTTTTTGATGCCATGCTTTTTCTCCCTCGATATTATGCCGAAATTCGGTCAATGCGGATCTCGGTGAAATTTTGACGATGTCCCTGATGCTTCTGGTAATGCTTGCGCCGCCGCATCTTGAATATCCTGATTTTTTCGCCGCGACCGTTTGAAACAATCGTTGCGTTGACAGTCGCGCCCGCAAGCAGAGGCTGGCCTACGCTCACCGTATCGCCATTGCCCACCATGAGCACCTTGTCCAGAACGATCGCATGGCCGATTTCCCCGGCTACGGTTTCAACCTTCAGGGTCTGGCCCTCAACAACGCGATATTGCTTACCACCGGTCTTGATTACTGCGTACATAACAACCTCGCTCGAATACTATTTCACAGAGTCGCACATTATACACAAACGGCACCAGCCGTCAAAATGGTTTTAATGACCGGAACCGGCGGATAGCTCTCCATCCGTCCGCTAGTTGCAATCGCTGTAATGGCTCTTCCTGCATTCCTGCGACAGCCTTTGCGCCTCGGCAACCTGGGCGGCAGTAACACGCCGAATCACGGTGTCATAGTCGTCCTGCGCGTTCCGGCGCCCGTTGGCAACAGCAAGATCCAGCCACATCAGCGCCCGCACCGTGTCCTGTGCTACCCCCTGGCCCTGATCATACATCCGGCCAAGACTTTCCTGGGCTGCTGCATCCCCCTGCTTTGCCGCAAGGCGAAACCATTTCACAGCCTCCCGGTCATCCCGTACCACGCCCTTGCCGCCGGCATAGCCCAACCCCATATAATACTGCGCTCTTGCATGGCCATGTTCCGCTGCCTGCAAAAACCACTTTGCCGCCTCCTGATCATTCCTGGCAACGCCCTGGCCATTGCCATAGCTCACCCCAAGATTAAACTGCGCCTGCACGTGCCCCTGTCTGGCCGCCTGCTGAAACCACTTTGCCGCTTCCGGATAATTCTGCGCGACCAATTTTCCTTCCAGATAGAGAATGGCCAGATTGTATTGCGCAATGACATCCCCCTGCTCTGCCGCCATGCGGAACCATTTCATCGCCTCCTCGTCGCTCTGGCTGGCTCCCTGCCCGTTGGCATAAGCAATGCCCAGCAGGAACTGCGCCCTTGCATGCCCCTTTTCAGCAGCAGAACGGAACCACTTGACCGCCTCCTGATCCTCCTGTGCCACGCCCTGACCGTTGCCATAACACAAGCCGAGGTTATACTGCGCGCTGGCGTTCCCTTGCGCTGCAGCCAGACGGAACCACTTTACCGCTTCCCGGGAATCCTGGGGAGCGCCATCCCCATGAAGAAACTTCTCGCCAAGATGGTTCTGTGCGGTTGCATCTCCCTGCTCGGCAGCCGAATGCAGCGATTTTTCCACATGCGCATATTTCTCTTCCGCACCCCCCTCTTCCGGATGCGCCCCGGCCAGACCACTGCTCATCGCCAGCAATGTCGCAAAACAAAAAATCAGTCTGTTCATCATATTGTCCAAGATTAAATTTAACTTTTTTCCATGCATCCAAACCCCGTACCCAACCAATGCCCCCTGTCTTGCCTGTGCCGGAAGTCCGGGGCAACGAAAGCAGTTCGTCCGGCCAGCAATTCAGATACGTCTTGCAAGCTCGGCTGCCTTGCCTGTATAGGTGGCCGGAGTCAATGCATACAGCCGCTGCTTTTCCGTGTCCGGGATCTCCAGGGCATGAATGAAGGCATGCAGGCTTTCGCGGTTGATTCCCCCTTTGCCACGCGTCAGATCTTTCAGCCTGTCATAGGCATTTTCAATATGGTAACGCCGCATTACGGTCTGAATGGGTTCCGCCAGCACTTCCCAGGTATGGTTTAAATCTTCTGCCATGCATGCCGGGTTGGCTTCCAGCTTGTTCAAGCCCTTCAGGCAGGATTCGTGAGCCAGCAGAGTATATCCCAGCGCCACCCCCATGTTGCGTAGCACGGTGGAGTCCGTCAGATCGCGCTGCCAGCGCGAAACCGGAAGTTTTTCCGAAAGGTGGCGCAGCAGGGCATTCGCCAGGCCCAGGTTGCCCTCGGAATTCTCGAAATCGATCGGATTGATTTTATGCGGCATGGTGGAGGAACCCACCTCCCCTGCCACCATTTTCTGTTTGAAATATCCGAGTGAGATATATCCCCAGATATCCCGGTTCAGGTCAATCAGGATGGAATTGATGCGCGCGTAGGCATCAAATAATTCCGCCATATAATCGTGCGGCTCGATCTGAATGGTATAGGGGTTGAAGGAAATGCCAAGGCCGCTCACAAAACGCCGGGCGAAACCTTCCCAGTCCACTTCTGGATAGGTCGCCAGATGGGCATTATAGTTACCCACCGCGCCATTGATTTTGCCGAGCATTTCCACGCCGGCCAGGCGATCACGCGCGCGTTGCAGGCGATACACCACATTTGCCATTTCCTTGCCGAGCGTGCTTGGCGTAGCCGCCTGCCCATGGGTACGGCACAGCATCGGCATGTCTGCAAGCTGATGCGCAAGATCGCGCAGGCAGCCAGCCAGCTTGTCCAGCATCGGCAGCATGACCGTATTGCGGCCGTTCAGCAGCATCAATGCATGACTCAGGTTATTAATATCCTCGGAAGTGCAGGAAAAATGGATAAATTCCAGTTTGTCCGCCGTTTCCGGGATGTCGGACAGTTTTTCGCGCAACCAGTATTCGACTGCCTTCACATCGTGATTGGTGCGTTTTTCAATATGTTTGATCTGCTCTGCATCGGCTTCACTGAATTGCGCCACAAGCTGGTCCAGACGGGCGATGGTATCCGCGGAAAACGGCCCGACCCCGGAAATGGCTTCCTCGCGGCCGAGCGCTTTAAACCATTCGATTTCAATCAGAACACGATGATGAATCAGGCCAAATTCACTGTAATAAGCGCGCAGGGAAGTTACCCGGCTGTGATAGCGGCCATCCAGTGGAGAAAGTGCGGTAAGCGTGGTCGGTGTCATGGAAATCATCTTCAAAAAATATCAATCAATCCCTGCTGAACATGCGGCAGCAGGCTGCGGCGCGAAATCCGCGCCCGGGGGGAGTTATCCGGTGATAATTCCCCCACCCAGACAAGTCTGGCCATCATAGACCACGACCGACTGTCCCGGAGTGACCGCCCACTGTGCTTCCTTAAACTCGAAGCTGGCACGGTCCTGCGACAATTCGCCAAAACGGCAGGCTGCCGCCGCCTGGCGATAACGGATTCTGGCACTGTAAGCTCGCGTGCTGTCCGGCAGGGTTCCACTGATCCAGTGCAGCTCCATCGCATCCAGCCTGGATGCCAGCAAGGCCGGATGATCGTGTCCCTGCACGACGATCAGGCGGTTATCCGCAACGCTTTTATCTGCCACAAACCAGGGCTCGCCCGGGCCGCCAATGCCCAGACCCTGACGCTGGCCGATCGTATAAAACGAAAGGCCCATATGCTTCCCGACCACCTTGCCGTCCGGAGTACACATCGGACCGGGCTGAGCCGGCAAATAGCGGTTGAGGAACTCCCGGAACGGACGTTCGCCAATGAAGCATATACCGGTGCTGTCTTTTTTTGCATAATTGGACAAATTGCTCTGGCGCGCCATTTCGCGCACCTGCGATTTTAACAGCTTGCCAAGCGGAAAAATTGCTCTGGACAATTGTGCCTGGTTCAACCGGTACAAAAAATAGCTCTGATCCTTGCTGCTGTCCACCGCCGTGCGTAACTGGCAAACCCCGTCCGCTCTGTCGATCTGCGCATAGTGGCCGGTGGCAATGAAATCCGCTCCCATGCCTACAGCATAATCCAGAAATGCCTTGAATTTGATTTCAGAGTTGCACAGGATATCTGGATTGGGCGTGCGCCCGGCTGAATATTCGCGCAAAAAATAGCTGAAGACCCGATCCTTGTATTCCCTGGAAAAGTTCACCGCCTCTATGGGGATGCCGAGGGTATCCGCAATGGAAACCGCATCGATCAGGTCCTGGCGCGAAGAGCAGTATTCGTCGCTGTCCTCATCCTCCCAGTTCTTCATGAACACGCCCATGACCTGATAGCCCTGCTGCTTCAGCAATAGCGCGGCAACAGCAGAATCGACTCCGCCGGACAATCCAACAATCACATACCCTTTAGCCATACATGTTCAGGAAATCCGCAGGATCGCGTTTCCCGTTCCGGGGAGAATTCGCAATGCCTGCATGCCTTCCGATATCGGTTCCAAAAAGAAATGCAGGATGCTAGCCCGATTTTTCCCGGCTGTCATCCTGCATGGAGGCAACTGCCTGCGCAAGGCGAGGCAGAAAGAGCGGCAATGCCAGGCAAGCGGCAGGGTTGCCCCTGCCATTTCCCATAACCCGGGTTACTGGGCCGGAGCCGCAACCGGGGCAGAAGGAGCATCGTCCTCCCCGGCTTCCGATTCCTTTTTCTGCTTATCCTTATGAGACTCCTCGTGCTGCTTGTGCTTATGAGATTCCTCGTGCTGCTTGTGCTCTTTGTGTTCCTTTTTGGCCTTTTTTTCCTTCTTGACCTTTTTCGATTTTTTCACAGCAGCTCCCCCGCCAGGAGTAGCAGGGGTTGCAGGGGTTGCAGGGGTTGCAGGGGTTGCAGGGGTTGCAGGGGTTGCAGGGCCTTCAGCGCTTACGACAGCCGAGGCAACGGCAAACAGGGATGCAACCAGTAGCGGCAGGACTTTCATGTGGACTCCAGTTCAGTGAGGATTGAATTTCGAAAAAGGACAGTGCAGATGCCCTCTGCCATTAACGCGTGAGCGCCCGAATCGTTTACTTTAACAACCGCAACGGGAGATATGCGCAGGGTGGGCACGAAAACACCAGCAGAATCTATCCCTATCATTTTTGCCTCACAGGCCGGGAATCCAGATCATCAGGCATGCCCTGTTCACGCCCTATTCAAACGGCTATAGTTTATCGGAACGAAAAATCCAGAGGTTGCCGCTTTTCCCTCTGCAAACCGATCCTGCATATAGACTGCAGAAAACAACGAGCAGGGTGAAATTTCCGGCATGCAAGCCGAAAATGAAAAACTACAATGCAAGAATTACAACGGTAGCGTACAGACCAGATTTCCCGGCCAGTTTTTACGGTAGAAGGTTGATCTGACCAGAAAAATGGAAATGGCAGGGGTGAACTTGCCATTTCCACGACCGCAGGATTAGTGGGTCTTCTTGCCCTGGTCAACAGGCGCAGAGGTGCCTGCCTTGCCCTTGTCTGCGGGAGCCGGGGCGCCGGAAGCCGCGGCAGAAAAAGAAGCCAGGGTGAGCATGGCAGCGATCAGTACAGATAATGCTTTCATAGGAAACTCCAGTTTTAATTAGTAAACATGAATTACAGCTATATTTTGCCAGCCGGATTTTTGGAAAATTTCAGAGTGGAAATTGATCCGGTCAGCAAACTATGGAAATGGCAGGGGTGAAGATGCCATTTCCACGACCACAGGGTTAGTGGGTCTTCTTGCCCTGGTCAACAGGCGCAGAGGTGCCTGCCTTACCCTTATCTGCAGGCGCAGGAGCGCCGGAAGCCGCGGCAGAAAAAGAAGCCAGGGTGAACACGGCAGCGATCAGTACGGATAATGTTTTCATAGGAAACTCCAGTTTTAGTTAGTAAATAAGAATCAATGACATTACTCATGTCACTATCATTAACGCATAGACTATCATTCAGGTTGACACATTTTTTGTTTTGCTTTCCTCTGACCTGCGACGACGCCAGAACCCACCCATTTTTACAGCGAATCATAAGCTGATAACCGCATCCATTTAGACGCGGCAAGCATCCGTGACAAGGACGAATTCCTGATTCCGTTCATCGACACCCTGACCAATCCGGAATTCAAGACCGGAACGCCAGAGGCGGACCGGCAGCTGCTGCGCAGCCTGATCGTGTTTGCCTGCATTATGGAAGGGCTGTTCTTCTATGTCGGCTTCACGCAAATCCTCGCGCTGGGCAGGCAGAACAAAATGACCGGGGCGGCGGAGCAGTACCAGTACATCCTCCGCGATGAGTCCATGCACCTGAATTTCGGCGTGGACGTGATCAACCAGATCAAGCTGGAAAACCCGCACCTGTGGACGGCGGACTTTCGCGCGGAAATTCGCGGCCTGATCCAGAAAGGCGTGGACCTGGAATACCGCTATGCCGAGGACACCATGCCGCGCGGAATCCTGGGCATGAATGCCAACCAGTTCAAGGAATACCTACGTTTTGTGGCCAATCGCCGCTGCCAGCAGATCGGCATCGAGGTCCTGTTTCCCGGCGCTGAGAATCCATTTCCATGGATGTCAGAACTGATCGATCTCAAAAAGGAAAAGAATTTCTTCGAGACTAGGGTAACGGAGTACCAGACCGGTGGTGCATTGGCGTGGGATTAACCTGCTTTGATGTTTAATAACTGAGTTGCCAGTATGGAGCATGAGCGTTACCTTTTTATTAGTTTGTTATGGATTCGATACCCATATCAAACTCGGTAACGCTCACTTATACAAGTGCATTGTCATATCAGATTGAGACTAGTTCAAATAATAGGGAGTAAGGCTCTGCGTTTTTATTTTTATAGGCTTTTATCGAGCCTATCGCGATTCAAGTTGGCATACGCCAAATGAATGCTATAAATCAGCTGCCACCTGGATCCCCGCCCGGTTCGTTCGTATTCTTTGACGGAATGTCAGCTTCCGGTCTCGCTGGAGCTTGCTTACGATACGGATCCGCCGTATAGAATTTCATTTCGGCACGTGTGAGAATACGATCATTGTCGAAGTCCATTTCTTTGAAAAGCTTGTCAAAATGGATAAACGATTCACTTTCAGAAATCATACCGTCATCGTCGGTATCAATATCATCGAACATCCTAAAATTCTCCGGTTTTCCGAGATTTGCTTCTTTTCGTTCAATTTTACCCGTCCCGTTAGTATCCATTTCCTTGAAACGCTTAATGAAGTATGCGTTAAACTCGCCATTGGTAATCCCGCCACTGCCATTGATATCAATGGCATCGAACAACCTGTCTTCTTTGTCCCTATCCGTACGCATTATGTCGGCCAATTGGCGTTTATTAGGGTTGTTACCGGCAGGCGGGGTGGTTGCGTAATAATTCGGCTTTCCAGATGCGACAGGGGGAGCAGCCGTGGCATCGCTGGTTTCAGGGATATCATAGTCTGGTATATACCACCCTGCAGAGTGCACCATTGATGCCCCTAATGTAAAGCAAGAAACTATCGCGAGATTAATCACCGTCTTTTTCATGATGAACTCCCTTAATTTAAAATTAATCAATATACCTGAGTAGGCTAGATATCCTTTGCGCCTACAGGCCTTTATTGAGCCTACTTAACCATCCAAATCGGCAGACTCTGGTTGCAGGATAAGGATCGGGTTATATATTGTCTGTGCGTTACCGCACACTGATAAAGTGGTGTCATTAAAGGTACGATTCGTCATCTCCAAGTCATATGGATATGGTTTTACGAATTCATGCCAGAGCCATGGAATCAATTCGTGTTTTCCTGAATTAAATGTTCGTCTTACTGGATAAGGAATACCTGCGGTTTATGGCCAACAGGCGCTGTCAGCAGATCGGCATCGAGGTACTGTTCCCAGGTGCTGAATATCCATTTCCATAGATGTCAGAGTTGATCGGCCTGAAGAAAGAAAAAAACTTCTTTGAAACCAGAGTGACGGAATATCAGACTGGTGGTGCGCTGGCGTGGGATTAGGTTACTTATAAATCATGGGGAGAAAAAATGGGGTCATTTTGTATCGTTGAACGCAATGATATTACTGGAGATCTTTTCTACATACTTGAAGGGCATGTCCGTAAAACCGGAAGACCGCCTGAATAGTGTCTCACTATTGATCCGGCCTTATAAAGATTGAACTTTTAAGTATTCGGCATCTCCAACCAGGCATGGAAAAAGAAGACGCGCGATACCAAACGCTGGAACAGTTGCACGAGAGGCGAAAGCAAGTCATCCGGCTGCACAAAAGGG
>NZ_CAJNBL010000008.1 GCF_905221025.1 Candidatus Nitrotoga fabula | reverse complement strand
AATTATTACAGAATGATTGCAGCTAAAATTTAGAACCGCACTCACTGTTTTTTTGATAACAGAATTTAGGAGGCAACAGGTTCCTGTCTTGAGATTGCCTGTTCGAATACATAAAACCTGCATTGCGTCACGCGACTATAATAACCAATTCCTTTTTCTTCATTTTACGAATGCGTTCCCTTTCTTCTTCATCCAGAGCCGGAGTCCGTGGTGACTGGAATATTGTCCGTGCGCTGATTCCCTATCTGCTGGAATTCAAGGGCCGGGTCGTACTTGCGATGCTTCTACTGGTGCTGGCCAAGCTTGCAAATGTGACCGTGCCATTGGTGCTAAAAGAAATCGTGGATGCCCTCGGCCAGCCCATGGCCATGCTATCCGTTCCTGTGTTACTTGTGATTGGGTATGGTTTGTTGCGCTTTTTCAGCACATTGTTCGGCGAATTGCGCGATGCAGTTTTTGCCAAGGTCACGCAGCGCGTGATACGGCGCGTGGCACTCAAGCTTTTTGTTCACCTGCATAGTCTAAGTCTGCGCTTTCATCTGGAGCGGCAGACCGGCGGTGTATCGCGGGATATAGAACGCGGAACGAAAGGGATCAGTTTTCTGTTGAATTTCATGTTGTTCAGCATCCTGCCGACGTTGCTGGAAATTGGTCTGGTTACCGGAATTCTGGTGTACAGATACAACCCGTGGTATGCGGTCATCACCTTTATCACCCTTGTAGTGTACATTGTATTTACCCTGTTCATAACCGAATGGCGCATGATATTCCGCCGTACGATGAATGATATGGACTCCAAGGCGAATACGCGGGCCATCGATAGTCTGCTGAATTATGAAACGGTTAAATACTTCAGTAACGAAGCGTATGAAGCACGGCGTTACGATGAGCATATGAGTAAATGGGAGGTTTCTGCAGTGCGGAATCAGACTTCTCTGGCTGCGTTGAATTCCGGGCAGAGCGCAATTATAGCCATCGGCATGACAGCACTGATGCTGCTTGCATCCAGCGGAGTGGCAAAGGGCGAGCTGACTGTGGGTGACCTTGTACTAATTAATGTCTTTATGCTGCAGCTATATATGCCGCTTCATTTTCTGGGTTTTGTCTATCGCGAGATCAAGCATTCCCTGGTGGATATGGAAAAGATGTTCCGTCTGCTGGATGAAAATCGTGAAATAGAAGATGCGCCAGGTGCAGTACCACTCAAGATTGATCAGGCGGTCATCCATTTTGAGCAGGTATGTTTTTCCTATGAAGCAAAACGGCAGATCCTGCGAGATGTTACCTTCGATATTCCCGCCGGGCATACGGTTGCCGTGGTAGGATCGAGCGGGGCAGGGAAGTCCACGCTGTCCCGGTTGCTGTTTCGTTTTTATGATGTCAATTCAGGGCGTATCCTGATTGGCGATCAGGATATCCGCGGAGTCACGCAGTCGAGTCTGCGCGCCGCAATAGGTATTGTTCCTCAGGATACGGTATTGTTTAATGACAGCATTTATTACAATATTGCCTATGGTCGTCCGGATGCGACCCGAGAAGATGTCCTGGATGCTGCACGTTCAGCACATATAGATGGTTTTATCCAGTCGCTACCGGATGGTTATGACACCATAGTCGGTGAGCGTGGTTTGAAGCTGTCCGGTGGAGAAAAGCAGCGCGTGGCGATTGCCCGTGCCATACTCAAAAATCCTCCCATACTGATTTTTGACGAGGCGACCTCGGCACTGGATTCAAAATCCGAAAAGGCAATCCAGGATCAATTACGCAATGTGGCGCATGAGCGCACTACATTGGTGATCGCCCATCGCCTGTCAACCATTGTGGATGCGCATCAGATACTGGTGATGAGCGAAGGACGCATCGTTGAGCGTGGCACGCATCGGGATTTGTTGAAAATGCAAGGAATGTATGCCCAGATGTGGGCGTTGCAGCAGCAGGAGGAAGAAGAGGGGAGCTCTTAGTGTGCTGGCTGAACTGATTTGTGGATGCTTTGCTGGGCAACTGTGGAATGTTCCACCCGGGTCTTTGGATCAATCTGAAGGGTGCACACTTCCACTCGCGGACGGCAGATCTTGAGTGGTCTGCCAATTCTGTATGCTTTAAAGGGCAGTTTTTGCGGCGAACATTCTACCGGATAAGCCGGTGCATGGCGGACATCCTGCATGCTGTGGCATAATTGCAAGTTCTGATATGGAAATGAGCATGAGCATACAAACCCTTTACGACAAGTTGTGGAATAGCCATGTGGTTCGGGAAGAGGCAGATGGAACCGCGTTGGTTTACATTGACCGCCATCTGGTGCATGAAGTGACCAGCCCACAGGCATTTGAGGGTTTGCGGCTGGCTGGGCGCAAGCCCTGGCGTACCGGTTCCATACTGGCCGTTGCGGATCATAATGTGCCAACTACCGACCGCACACAGGGGATTGCCGATCCGGTTTCACGTCTGCAGGTGGATACCCTGGACAGCAATTGCGATGAACTGGGTATTACCGAATTCAAAATGGCAGATACGCGCCAGGGGATCGTTCATGTCGTTGGACCGGAACAGGGAGCAACCTTGCCGGGTATGACCGTGGTTTGTGGTGATTCGCATACTAGCACTCACGGTGCGTTTGCAGCGCTGGCTTTCGGTATTGGCACATCCGAGGTCGAACATGTGATGGCGACCCAGTGCCTGTTGATGAAAAAATCCCGATCCATGCTGGTTCTGGTTGAAGGCGTGCTTGGAAAAGGAGTTACGGCAAAGGATCTGGTGCTAGTGGTGATTGGTAAAATCGGTACCGCGGGAGGAACCGGTTATGCAATGGAATTTGCCGGCAGTGCGATTCGGGCGCTGTCCATGGAAGGAAGGATGACGGTATGCAACATGGCCATTGAGGCAGGCGCACGTGCCGGCATGATTGCAGTGGATGACACCACGATCCAGTATCTCAAGGACCGTCCATTCGCTCCAAAAGGCGCATTATGGGAACAGGCAGTTGATTACTGGAAGACTCTGCGCAGCGATGAAGGGGCACAATTTGACAAGGTGGTGCGCTTCGATGCAGCGGAGATTAAACCGCAGGTAACCTGGGGCACTTCGCCGGAAATGGTTGTGCCGGTGGATGGCTCTGTGCCTGATCCGGAGAAAGAGAGCGATCCGGTAAGGCGTAGCAGCATTGAGCACTCCTTGAAATATATGGGCTTGCAGCCGAATACGCCCATTACGCAGATTCAGGTGGATAAGGTGTTTATCGGATCCTGCACGAATGCACGCATCGAAGATCTGCGCGCTGCAGCAGGAATATTGCGTGGAAAGCACGTGGCTCCAACTGTGAAGCTGGCGATGGCAGTACCTGGTTCCGGACTGGTCAAGCAGCAGGCCGAGCGCGAGGGTCTGGACAAGGTATTCATGGATGCAGGTTTCGAGTGGCGTGAACCTGGATGCTCGATGTGCCTTGCGATGAACGCAGACAAACTGGAGCCGGGTGAACGATGCGCCTCGACCTCCAACCGTAATTTTGAAGGACGACAGGGGCCAGCCAGCAGGACACATCTGGTGAGCCCGGAAATGGCGGCGGCTGCAGCGGTTGCTGGCCACTTCGTGGATGTAGGTAAACTTTAAGTTTTTCTGAATCCAAGACGAGGAAAAAAATGGCAAAAATAGTATGGGTGCTGGCCCTGGGAATGCTGACTGCAGGATGTAATACCGTGGAAGGGTTTGGCAAGGATGTGAATACGCTTGGAAGCAAGATTGAGAAAACCGCGAAAGATGTTAAAAAATAATAATGAATAAATTTATCCGTGTGGATGGCCTGACTGTGCCCCTTGACCGTGCCAATGTGGATACGGATGCCATTATTCCCAAACAATTTTTGAAATCGATCAAGCGAACCGGTTTTGGTCCGAATCTGTTTGATGAATGGCGATACCTTGACCATGGAGAGCCGGGAATGGACAACTCCATCCGGCCGTTGAATCCGGAATTCGTGTTGAACCAGCCCCGTTATCAAGGCGGACAGATATTGCTTGCAAGAGAGAACTTTGGCTGCGGTTCATCGCGGGAGCATGCTCCGTGGGCCCTGGTGGATTATGGTTTCCGTGCCATCATTGCCCCAAGTTTTGCCGATATTTTCTTTAATAATTGTTTTAAAAATGGTTTATTGCCGGTTGTGCTGGATGCCGTGTCTGTGGATGACCTGTTCCATGCGGTGTCCGCTACCTCAGGTTATCGTCTTGTTATTGATCTGGAGCAGCAAAGTATCACTACTCCGGGCGGGAAGCGATATAGCTTCGAGGTGGATCCTTTCCGTAAAAACTGCCTGCTGAATGGCCTGGACGATATCGGGCTGACATTGCAGCATGTTCAGGAGATCAAAGACTATGAGGCAAGACGGAGACTCGAAGCTCCATGGCTGTTTAACTGATATCAATTGATTGCGCGAAACAGAAGGAAAGCTGAGTTCATGAAAATTGCCATATTGCCGGGGGACGGTATCGGACCTGAAATCATTGCGCAGGCTGTAAAGGTGCTAAAAGTATTTCAAGGGGAGGGGCAGCCGCTCGAACTTGAATATGCCCCCATCGGGGGAGCAGGCTATGACGCATCAGGTGATCCGCTGCCGGAAGATACACTGAGACTGGCACAACAGTCGGATGCGGTTCTTCTCGGAGCCGTAGGAGGGTATCAATATGACTCCCTTCCACGTTCGCTGCGTCCGGAGCAAGGGCTGCTTCGCATCCGCAAGGGATTAAACCTTTTTGCCAATCTACGTCCGGCGCTGTTGTACCCGGAACTGGCAAGCGCTTCTACGCTGCGTCCGGAAGTGGTTTCCGGGCTTGACATCATGATCCTGCGTGAGTTGACGGGGGATATTTATTTTGGTCAGCCGCGAGGCATACGTATACTGGATAGCGGTGAGCGGCAAGGTTTTGATACCATGACTTATACTGAATCCGAAATCCGGCGTGTGGCGCATGTTGGCTTCCAGATAGCATTGAAGCGTGCCGGCGCCAGTGGGACTGGAAAGTTGTGTTCGGTGGACAAGGCCAATGTGCTGGATACCAGCATGTTTTGGCGCGAGGTGGTTACAGAAGTGGCCAAGGAGTATCCGTCCGTCGAGTTGTCCCATATGTATGTGGACAACGCTGCGATGCAGCTGGTGCGTGCGCCCAGGCAGTTTGACGTGATTCTGACGGGTAATATTTTTGGGGACATCCTTTCGGACGAGGCTTCCATGTTAACGGGCTCAATTGGTATGTTGCCGTCCGCTTCCCTGGATGCATCCAATAAGGGATTGTATGAGCCCTGCCATGGTTCTGCACCGGATATCGCAGGGAAAGATCTGGCGAATCCGCTTGCGACAATTTTGTCGCTCGCAATGATGATGCGCTATACGTTTTCTTGTGAAGATATCGCGCAACGCATTGAGACGGCTGTGCGAAAAACCCTCCAGCTTGGGTTGCGCACTGCAGATATTGCCGAACCCGGGATGGATAGAATCGGTACGAATGCAATGGGCGATGCAGTGGTTGCGGCAATAGCAAACTGATGTGCCGGGGGAACCCAGCTTTTCGTGGATCTGCAGGCTTCCCCTTCTGGAGGCTGTGCGGCTATCATTTTCTGGCGGAGGGAACGAATGGATGTCGGATTCGCCATGCGAACCACAGGTTTCCCGGATGTATAGGTAGCCTGGAAAAAACACAACGTTAAAACCAGCAATCGTCAGGAGAGTAACTGTTTCTGGCATGAATCTGGATAAACCGCATATTGAATGCCGGCAGCAGTAAATGCTCGGTCTGGCCGGGGTGATTAATTAAGAGGGTGGAAGCATGAGCAAGAAGAAATACAATGTTGCAATATTGGGTGCGACAGGTGCCGTCGGTGAGGCAATGTTATCAATTCTGGAGCAGCGCAATTTTCCGGTCGACAAGGTTTTTCCGCTGGCTTCCAGCCGCTCTGCAGGGACTACCGTGAATTTCCGGAATCAGGAGATTACTGTCCTGGATGTGGAAGGTTTTGATTTTTCGCAGGTTCAAATCGGGTTATTCTCTGCAGGCGCCAGTGTATCCGAAAAATATGCACCGGTTGCTGCGGCTGCAGGATGCGTGGTAATCGATAATACCTCACAATTCCGTTATGAGGATGATATCCCGCTTGTGGTGCCAGAAGTCAATGCCCATGCAATCGGACAATACAGAAACCGCGGTATTATTGCTAACCCGAATTGCTCCACCATTCAGATGCTGGTCGCGTTGAAACCTATTCATGACGCTGTAGGCATAGAGCGCATTAATGTTGCGACGTATCAGGCTGTCTCTGGAACCGGAAAGGAGGCCATTGAAGAACTGGCGGAGCAGACTCGCGCCCTGTTCAATCATCAGGATGTCAGGACGGACGTTTATCCAAAGCGCATTGCATTCAATGTGCTTCCGCAAATTGACGTGTTTCTGGAGAACGGCTATACCAAAGAAGAAATGAAGATGGTGTGGGAAACCCGCAAGATCATGGAAAACGACACCATTATGGTGAATCCTACTGCAGTAAGGGTACCGGTGTTCTATGGTCATTCAGAGGCGGTACACATAGAAACATGCAGGAAAATTACCGCCGGGGAGGCTCGCGCCTTGCTTGAGCAAGCGCCGGGAGTGGAGGTAATGGATGAGCAGGAGCCGGGTGGTTATCCTACAGCTGTTGATGCAGCTGGGCAGGATGCCACTTTTGTCGGGCGTATCCGCGAGGATATTTCGCACCCCCGAGGCCTGGATCTGTGGGTGGTGAGCGATAATGTGCGCAAGGGCGCTGCGTTGAACAGCGTGCAGATTGCCGAAATTTTGATTGAAAGATACCTGGACTGAGCTTCTGGCTTGCAACGGCTGAGTCAAGATGATATTTTAAATCAATCAATACTAATTTTTCAGTAGGGGTGTCAGCATGCTTAAATCGACAGTCCAAGCATTGTGTCTGGCTATGGGTCTTGTTTTTTCCGGTATGGCCTGTGCGATTAGCATGGGGGACATTGAGGTGGCGAACTCGATGGGAGAACCCTTGAATGCGTCCATTGGGTTGGTAGCAACCCCTGAAGATGGAATGGGCACTTTTTCCGCACGTCTTGCCTCCCCCGAAGTGTTCAAGGATGCAGGCCTGGAATATCCTGCAAAACTACCACCGCTGAGTTTCAGGATTGAAACCAATGCAAAAGGCGAACCCTATATCCGGATTACATCCGAGCAACCGGTCAACGAGTCATTCGTTGATCTGCTTGTTGAATTAAGCTGGCCTTCCGGAAGGTTGCTGCGTGAGTATATTTTTTTGCTTGATCCGCCAGGTCAGGGTTCGGCGGATCTCCAGTCTGAGGAAGTGAAGCCGTTTACCCCTGTTACTGTCGGTATGCCCGGTTCTGATTTTAAAAAAAGCACCAGGGCAAGTAATTCGGAGCGGCACGCTTCCAGCCTGACGGCTGAGGAAACGGATGGAGAAACATCTTTCGATTCGCCAGATCAGGGTTCGGCGGATATCCAGTCTGATGAAGCAAAGCCGTTTGCTCTCATTATTGCCGATAAGCCCGGTTCTGATGATATCCACAGTACAAAGACCGGCGATTCGGGGCGGCTTGCTCCCGGTCGGGTGGCAGAAGAAACGGAAGATGAGAAACTTTCGGCCAGGGAGTCGGATGAAAGCAAGGATATGGTGTACGGCAGTATCCAGGTCAATCGCGGCGATACCCTGATCAAGCTTGCGCAGAAGACCAAGCCGGCAGGGATCAGTCTGGAGCGGGCGCTGGTCGCACTTTACCGCGCCAATGCAGATGCTTTTCGTGGCAACATGAATCGACTGAAGGCAGGCAAGGTCCTGTATATGCCGGTTCAGTCTGATCTGGATGGTTTGTCGCAGGCAGAAGCGGTTAAAGAATTACGTTCGCAGACCGAAGATTGGCGTGCTTATCGGCAAAGGCTTGCGACAGCCAGCGGGATTCCGGCAGGGGAACCGGCATCCGGGGAAGCATCCGGAAAGATTGGCACTTCGGTTACCGACGATGCGTCCCAATCCCGGGAAACCGGGAAGGATGTGGTCAGGTTATCAAGGGGTGAGGCGCCCGGAGATCAAACCTCGCCTGGCAATCATTCAGAATCCATGCAGAGCAAGATGAATGCCGTGGAAGAAGAAACAATCGCCAGGAACAAGGCGATCGATGAAAGCAACCAACGAGTTGCTGCACTGGAAAAAAACATTGAAGACCTGCAGCGTCTGACCGACCTGAAGGGTCAATCGCCTGCAACTTCCGGGGAATCTTCCCAGAGTCTAGGCGGAAGTTCGGCGGAATCCAATCCGGACGAGGCACAAACGGGAACGATGCAGGAAGTTCCGGTTTCAGCCCCGGATGCGGCAGCTGTCACTGCGGTTGGGGGTGCATCCCTTGATGAGCCAGCCGAACCGGCTCCTGAACCACAAACTGCAGTCAAACAGCGCTCTTTTCTTGACGTGATTCTCGGTGATCCACTTTACATGGCGGGGGGGGCGGCTGCACTGTTTGGCCTTGCGGGGCTTGGCTATATCCTGACTCGACGCGACAAGGAGGAGGTGGCTGTTATTAAAACTGGTAGAAAAGCTGATCACCAGGTCGATCCTTTCGGCCAGATGGTTCAGCCTGTATCCGCTGCCCCAGATACAGCTGCATCCCCGGGAGGTGGCGTTGCTCAGCAGCCCAGCGGGCTGGGTAAGGACGAGGTAGGCGACTTTGATCCGATTAGTGGGGCTGACCTGCTACTGAGTTTTGGTCATGAAGATCAGGCGGAAACAATTTTGAAGGAGGGGTTGAGCAAGAACCCGGGCAACCCCCGTATTTATCTCAAGTTACTGTCTCTCTATGCCAATCGGCAGGACGCGCTTGCATTCAATTCCATCGCACGGCAGTTAAAGGGACTGGGGGACGCAAGTGCATGGGAGCAGGCAACCGTGATGGGCATCCAGTTGGAGCCGGATAACCCGATGTATGCTGACAAGGCAGGGGAGGTGGCAAAGGAATCTACTGGGTCGGATCTCCCTGCCGATGTTCCACCTAAGGTATAGTCCTGGCAGTTCTGGTGTGAATCTGCTAACGCCTGAAACGGCCCTGCAATGACCGGATGAAACGATCGGTGGCATGATGCAACCCTGCGTGAGCTTTGGTTCAGGAAAATGCGGTGCTGACAAACCGGATGAAATTTGTTCAGCCCCTGCCTTTGTTTGTCTATCTGTCTGGTTGCCATGTTTCACCGGCTGTGCCGAGTGACGCTTCCGATGCTGTTCTTCCATGTTTATGTGATCCCGGATGAAGCGCTGTGGGCCTTTCCCAGGCAATACAGACCTGGTCATGGATGGTTGACCTGTGATCTGTTGCGGTCGCCCTGGCTGTTATTCGCGCTGGCGGTTCTGTACGGACTGGTGCTGCTGTGAGAATTGCACTTGGGGTCGAATACGATGGTAGCAGGTATTTCGGCTGGCAAACCCAGGCAGGGGGATGTACGGTGCAGGATGTATTGCAACTGGCCATAAGCGGGGTGGCCAATGAACCGGTTTCCGTCGTCGCTGCCGGCCGCACCGATACCGGCGTACACGCCATGGAGCAGGTGGTGCATTTCAATAGCGATGCACAGCGTCCCCTGTCTGCCTGGGTGCGTGGAGTAAACGCTTTGCTGCCGGATCATGTTGCGGTGCTGTGGGCCCATCTTGTTCCGGAAGAATTTCATGCCCGTTTTTCTGCCCAGGCACGCAGTTATCGTTATTTGCTTGTCAACCGGCAGGCTCGGGTCGCGCTGCATGCGGGAAAATCTGGCTGGTTTCATGCCCCGCTGGATCTGGAAAAAATGCGTGAGGCTGCGCAATATCTATTAGGGGAGCAGGATTTCAGCGCCTTGCGCGCCGCAGAATGTCAGGCAAAATCTCCCGTCAGGAACCTGACGCAACTGGATATTGACAGGAAAGGGGATTTGTTCATTTTTGATCTCAGTGCGAATGCGTTCCTGCATCATATGGTGCGCAATATCGTTGGCTGTCTGGTGTATGTCGGCAAGGGAAAATATCCCCCCGGGTGGTTGCGCGACGTGCTGAAAAGCCAGGATCGTGGTCTTGCCGCACCTACCTTTGCGCCAGATGGATTGTATCTGCGGAGGGTGCTTTACGACGCAAAGTGGAACCTTCCGCAAATCGAACCTTGAAATCCGGCTCCTTCCATGCAATTCCGGATTGGAGCATGAGGCAGGTTTTTGGTTCAGGGAAAGGCCGATACCCGGTAAATTAATCCGGTAAATGCCGGGAAATCTAGTCTGTTTCGGCAGAAGATGCATGCCCAGCCAGGATTTTTGTATTTTTACATATTATCAGGGAATATCTTTGGCTTGCGCTACAGAGCCGCGCTTGTAATCCGGAGCGCATGGATGCATTACAATACGATATTTTCTAACAGTATCCCAGCCTTTCATGACCCGGATAAAAATTTGCGGCATTACTCGCGTGGAGGATGTTCTGGCGGCTGCGCATGGCGGCGCGGATGCGATCGGGCTGGTATTTTATGATAAAAGTCCGCGCAATGTGGAGCGGAAGCAGGCCGCGCTGCTGGCAGCAGCGATCCCGCCCTTTGTGACGCTGGTTGGCCTGTTTGTCAATGCCAGCGCTGAGAATGTGCGGGAAACGCTGCGGCAGGTTCCGCTGGATGTGCTGCAGTTTCATGGAGAGGAGGAACCGGATTTCTGCAGGCAGTTTGGGCGCCCCTATTTAAAAGCACTGCGGGTCAAAAACGGGTTGAATTTGGTACAATGCGCAGCACGCTATCAGGATGCGCAAGGATTGCTGCTGGATGCTTATATCGAGGGTACCCATGGCGGCACCGGAATTGCATTTGACTGGTCATTGATACCGCAAGGTCTGCCGCATCCGGTGGTTCTGTCCGGTGGACTGCATGCCGGCAATGTGGCGGATGCAATCATGCAGGTGCGCCCCTGGGCGGTGGACGTTTCCAGTGGTGTGGAATCTGCTAAAGGAATTAAGGATGCCGCGAAAATCGCAGCATTCATTATGGAGATCAAGAAAATTGGCTTACAACTATCCTGACAGCACAGGTCATTTTGGCCCTTATGGCGGCATTTATGTTGCCGAAACACTGATGGGCGCGCTGGAGGAGTTGCGTCTCGCCTATGAGCACTATTCTGCCGATCCGGTCTTTCAGGCCGAGTTTGCCCATGAGCTCAGGCATTATGTCGGTCGTCCCAGCCCGGTTTACCATGCCCGTCACTGGTCTCAACGGCTCAAGGGTGCGCAGATTTACCTGAAGCGCGAAGACCTCAACCATACCGGTGCGCACAAGGTGAATAACACGGTTGGACAGGCGCTGCTGGCAAAGCGCATGGGCAAGCCGCGGGTTATCGCAGAGACCGGTGCGGGACAGCACGGTGTCGCGACAGCTACGGTGGCTGCACGATACGGCATGGAATGTGTGGTGTACATGGGCGCGGAAGATGTCAAGCGCCAGGCCATGAATGTATATCGCATGAAACTTCTGGGCGCTACCGTGGTGCCGGTGGAGAGCGGTTCCAAAACCCTCAAGGATGCCTTGAACGAAGCAATGCGCGACTGGGTAACCAACATTGAAAACACTTTTTATATCATTGGCACGGTTGCGGGGCCGCATCCCTATCCGATGATGGTACGTGACTTTAATTCGGTGGTGGGAAAAGAATGCGTGGTGCAAATGCCGGAACTGGCAGGACGCCAGCCGGATGCAGTCATCGCCTGTGTCGGGGGGGGATCGAATGCAATGGGAATTTTCCATTCCTATATTGGGGTGCAGGGGGTGCAGCTCATCGGCGTGGAAGCCGCAGGTAGCGGTATTGCCAGCGGGCATCATGCTGCGGCATTGACTGCAGGCAGGCCGGGCGTTCTCCACGGCAACCGTACCTATCTGCTGCAGGATGGAAACGGCCAGATTATCGAGACGCACTCCATTTCCGCCGGACTGGATTATCCCGGGGTCGGCCCCGAGCATGCATGGCTCAAGGACAGCGGACGGGCGCAATATGTGGCCGTTGAGGATGCAGAGGCGCTGCAGGCTTTTCATGATTTGTGCCATTATGAAGGTATCATTCCTGCGCTGGAATCCAGCCATGCCCTGGCTTATGCGGCCAAGATCGCACCCACCATGACCCCGGATCAGATCCTGCTGGTGAATTTATCCGGGCGCGGGGACAAGGATATGGCGACGGTGGCGCGGGTTTCCGGTATTGAATTGTAATTGTTGAACCATTTCATGACAGGTATTTTATGTCTCGCATTCAGACTACTTTTGAAAAACTGAAACAGCACGGCCGCAAGGCGCTGATTCCTTTTATTACAGCGGGAGATCCCAATCCTGAAATTACGGTTCCGCTGATGCATGCGTTGACAGAGGCAGGGGCAGATATTATCGAGGTTGGTGTGCCTTTTTCCGACCCGATGGCGGATGGGCCGACGATTCAGCGTGCTTCGGAGCGGGCGCTCAGGCATGGCGTAGCATTGCATGATGTGCTCGACATGGTGGAGAAATTCCGAACCACGGATGCACATACCCCGATCGTGCTCATGGGTTATGGCAATCCTGTCGAGACCATGGGCTGGGAAACTTTTGCAGCCCGTTGTGCACAGGCTGGTGTGGATGGGGTGCTCACGGTAGATTTCCCGCCCGAAGAAAGCCATGAGGCGTTCGGTCATCTGCACCGTCATGGAGTGGATCCAATTTTTCTGCTTGCGCCCACTACAGATGATGACCGTATTGCCCAGGTAGCCAGGCTGGCGCGTGGCTATGTGTACTATGTTTCGCTCAAGGGCGTGACTGGCGCCGGGCACCTGGACCTTTCCGCCGTGGAACAAAAAATACCGCATTTACGCGAATACGTCGGGTTGCCTATCGGTGTGGGCTTTGGAATCCGTGACGCCGATGCCGCTCGCGCTGTCTCCCGGTTATGCGATGGCGTGGTCGTCGGCAGTCGTATCGTGCAGGAAATTGAGAACTCGGGCGAAGACTCCGTGATTCTTAATGTTGCAAAGGTGGTCAGGGAATTGCGCCACGCAATCGATCATGCCTAGCAGGCCGCGGCCATGCTGTTGTAATCATTTTTCATATATTCAAGAACTTTGTGCAGACCTGTGCATTCGTTCAGCAATGCGGTTCGGTTCGCGGGATTTGCGCGGATGACACCTTGCCCGGAAGGTAATGATTCCGGGCAATCCATATGCGACCAATGCAACATTCGGGTTTAAAGGATTCAGGAGGATTGCATGAGTTGGTTTCAGAAATTATTGCCCCCAAAAATCAAGCGCAGGGAATCGGGGGAAGAAAGCAAAAAAAATGTGCCCGAAGGATTATGGCACAAATGCCCTTCCTGTCATGGAGTGCTGTATTACGCCGATCTGGAGAAAAATAAAAGCGTATGCCCCAAGTGCAATCATCATCACCGCATTACCGCGCGTGCCCGGCTGGACTGGCTGCTGGATGCAGAAGGACGGTTCGAGATTGGTGCAGAGGTGCAACCGCTGGATACGCTGAAATTCAAGGACAGCAGAAAATACAGCGAACGCCTGGCGACCGCCCAGCGGGAAACCGGCGAGACAGACGCGCTGGTGGTAATGCAGGGGAGTGTGCATGCCATCCCCCTGGTAGCTGCGGTATTTGAATTCAGTTTCATGGGCGGATCCATGGGATCGGTAGTAGGCGAGCGTTTTGTACGGGGTGTACAGCTTGCTTCAGAGCAGAGAACCCCTTTCATCTGTTTTGCCGCCAGCGGAGGGGCCCGGATGCAGGAAGGATTGCTATCGTTGATGCAAATGGCAAAAACCTGCGCGGCACTGACCCAGTTCAGCGCAGAGAAGCTCCCATTCATTTCGGTACTGACCGACCCGACTATGGGAGGTGTTTCTGCCAGTTTTGCCTTTATGGGGGATGTGGTGATTGCCGAGCCGGGGGCGATGATAGGTTTTGCCGGTGCGCGGGTTATCCAGCAGACGGTGCGCGAAACGCTGCCGGAAGGTTTCCAGCGCGCGGAGTTTCTGCTGAAGCACGGCGCGATTGACATGATCGTGGATCGTCGCCAGATGCGTGATCAGCTGGCTACATTGATCACGCTGCTGACCCGGCAACCGGCAGTGACGGCGACGGATTGCATGGTTCCGCATTTCTCCATCGACTGAAATGGTTGCGCGCTGAATGGTGCGGCCATACCAGTATGAGAGACCCGGATAGGTCCGGACATCAGGCAACGGTCCGGAGACAGAGATCGGTTGTGGTTCCGTGATTGGGGCAGGCGTAAGAGGCAAGCTCGTGCAGGAACTGTGTGGGATGCATAGCCTCCCACGCGGGAAATTGGGTCGGCTGTACCAGCAAGGCAAACTATGCAAAGGAAAAAAGGAGCATCCCGGTAGCCACAACTGCCGACAGCACGGCAAAACTGATTTGCACCTGGAATTCTGTCAGCCAGTGCGGCATGAATCTCCCGGCCAGCATACCTGCCATTGCCCCGGTGCAAAATGGCAGCGCCGTGTCCATGTCCAGGCTTCCGGAAGTATAGTTGAACAGAACTCCTGTCCAGGACACCAGTGCAATGACGGTCAGCGAAGTGGCAATGACGGACTGCATGGCCAGTCCCGTAAAATGCTGCAAGGCAGGAACGATAATGAATCCGCTGCCCACGCCCAGCAGTCCGGAGAAAAAACCCGCAATTCCACCAGCCAGCACCAGGGCTCGCATGCAGCGGGCGGTCCAGACAAAACGGCCGCTACGGGGGTTCTGAAGGCAGGTGGGCTCTTGTGCCTGTCCGGCGGCGCCTTGCACGTTGAACTGGGACTGTTTTCTGGCATGGCGGAAAGAGCGGTATGCAACGAAAAACAGCAGGAGAGAGAACAGGATGGCGAGCCAGCGGCCGTCGGTCCGGTGCGAAAGCCATATGCCCAGCGGTGATAGCAGCATACCGGAAACGGACATCAATATTGCGGCCCGATAGCGGACCGTTCCTGCAGGCAAAGCTGCAGCCGCTCCCAGGGTGGCCGCAAGCCCTACGGCCATCAGACCTACCGGTCCGGCCTGGCTGACATTCAGTTGCAGGCCGAACATGAGCACTGGAACCGCCAGGATTCCACCTCCGGCCCCGGTCAGCGCCATGATGGCGCCGACTGCAAAACCCAGTGCCAGTTCGGTGACCATCATGGACCTATTCTGGTGAACCGTGTGCCGCATTTCATGAGGGCGCTCCTTTCCTGAACGTGTGGTTCCCAGGGCACAGGCGGACAGGGTTAGTGTCGTTTTGTGTCCGGGAAGCGGCTCAGGATTTCGTAGATCGCCATACCGGCAAGCATGGCGAGGACAAAGATCAGAGGTTTGATTCCGCCGGTAGCCAGCGATGCCAAAGCCGGGCCGGGACAGTATCCGGCCAGTCCCCAGCCGATCCCGAAAATCACTCCTCCCAGAATCAGTCTTTTGTCGATCTGGCGGGCAGTGGGCAGATGCATGGCTCCCCCCAGCAGGGCGCGGGTGCGTGTACCGGCTATGCGGAAAGCGACCATGGCTACCAGAATGGCCCCTCCCATTACAAATATCAGGGAAGGATTCCATGCTCCGGCAATATCCAGGAAGCCTGTCACCTTGGTCGGGTCGGTCATGCCGGACAGGATCAGACCCAGCCCGAACAGCAGGCCAGTGACGAAAGCCGTTACGATTTGCATGGATAGACTCCTTTAATGGAACAGGTGGCGTACGACATATACGGTTGCAAAACCGGCCAGCATAAACGAGGCGGTGGCAACCATTGAGCGCGGGGAAAGCCGCGAAATACCGCAAACCCCATGCCCGCTGGTGCAGCCGGAACCATAGCGGGTGCCCAGGCCGACCAGCAGGCCGGCAAGAATCAGGATTGCCGTACCGGTATCGGTATGAATCGCCGGAAGGGGTGCGACCAGGCTATAGGCAAACGGTGAAAAAATGAGACCCGTAATAAAGGCGACTCTCCATCCGGCATCCCCCCTTACAGGGCGCAGCAGGCCGCCCAGTATGCCGCTGATGCCTGCAATCCGGCCGTTCAGCAGAACAAAAGCGGCGGTGGCAAGGCCAATCAATAAACCCCCGGCAAGAGATGACCACGGGGTAAAATTGGTCCAGTCGATCCCCATTATTCTGCCGCTCCCGTGTCAGACTTGCAGAATTGCTCATACAGCACTTGCATGACAGCCATCGCTTGCTTGCTGGCAATGGAATAAAAGATCTGTTTTCCTACGCGCCGGGTGTGGACCAACTGTTCCTCGCGCAGGACGGTCAGCTGTTGGGAGAGGGTGGGTTGCTTGATGTTCAGCAACTGTTCCAGTTCTCTGACACAAAGTTCCCCCTGCGTCATCTGGCATAGCAGCAGCAAACGATCCGGGTTGGCCAGGGCCTTCAGGAGTTTGCAGGCTTCCGTAGCAGAAGCGTGCATGGCGGACAAATCCAGTCCTTCAGCTACGACATTCATTCATGTATCTCCGTCCAAATGATAATATTATACAATATTATATAATATTGTGAAACATTTTAATATGGATTGTTCATTTTTATTGTTACAGAAATTCACCAGCGGAACGAATGGATTACTGGATAAAAAAAGTAATGGCAGCTGGATGAATCTGTGCATTAAATGGTTTGTTTCCTGGTGATGCGCAACTCCTTCCGGTTGAAAATGCAAGAATATCATAGCAATTATCGGTATAACAGCCGAATTCTCAAGAAACAAGGGTCATTCTGGCTTGTTGGCGTTTGCCAGTCGAATAAATATTGCGGGCATGGCAACTTTGATATAAAAAACTATCCAACTCTGCAACATTTGTGCAAAATCGGATTGCCTGTCCTGTCTTTAGCAAGACAAACATCATTGCACTGGAAGGTTTTGTTGGCTAAAAATTCAGACAGGATTTTGCAGGCAGGGCAAGGATTCTGTGCGAATGCCGGGTGATGCGTTGCCGGGAGGAAGGAATATAAAGTGCTTTTTCTGTTTCCGGATGGTTCGAAAGGTAGGCGCAAGGCTGCAATCGCAATTCTGGCCTGCATGCTGGCCGGATGGTCTTTTCCTGCCATGCCGGAGCCTATCGATCCTTTTTCTACACGCGGGCTTACTGCAAGTTCGGTTTCAGACAGCGTGCACCGCCCCCTGGCGATGACTCCCTGCGGGAAAGTGCCGGTTTCCGGAACCCGGCTCACCTTGACGGATGTGGTGGAACGCGCACTGTGCAATAATCCGCAAACTCGCGAAGCCTGGGCGAATGCAAGGGTACAGGCGGCCCAGGTGGGGGTCAGCCAGTCTGCCTACTTGCCAACGATCAGTGTCGGCGCTTCGCAGAACAGGAGCCGGATTGAAGGTGGTGGTTCGCGTGCGCCGGGTGCCACCAACCTGAGCCAGCACAGCCTTAACGCCTCCCTGAATTACCTGCTGTATGATTTTGGCGGTCGTGCGGCCGCCCTGGATAATGCCAGACAGGTTCTGACCGCGCTGAACCTGACCCAGGATGCGACGATCCAGTCGGTGTTCCTGGCCGCAGTACAGGCCTATTATCAGCTTTTTTCAACCCGTGCCGCGGTAGAATCCCTGGAGCAGGCGGAAAAATCCGCTCTTGAAAGTGTCCATGCCGCTACCAGCCGCCACAAAGTCGGCACGGGCACGCTGGCAGACAAGCTGCAGGCCGAAACAGCCCATGCGCAGGCAACCTTGCTGCGGATACAGGCCGAGGGTGAGGCCAGAAATGCCAGGGGAGCGCTGGCAAACGTCATGGGGGAAGATGCCAACCGGGATTTTGTGATTGCGCCTCCCACCCTGCATATGGCAGGCGTGCAATTCGAACATGATATCGCCGGGCTGATCGAGGAAGCGCGCAACCTGCGCCCGGATCTGGCCGCAGCGAAAGCACAGGTCAATGCAGCCAAGGCCAGCGTGGAAGTGGCAAAAGCTGCGGGAATGCCGACGATTTCCCTGACATCCAATGTGTCCGAAAGCAATTTCGGCATCTTTGCCCCGGCGAGCAATGCTTCGGTGGGCGTGTCGGTCAATTTCCCGCTGTTTACCGGTTTCAATAACACCTATCGCATCCGGGCTGCCGAGACACAGGTTGAAGCGCGCCTGGCCCAGAGTGAAAAGCTGAGCCAGCAAATTGCGCTGGACGTATGGAAAGCTTACCAGGGCGTTCTCACCGGAACCCAGGCGGTGAAAAGCAGCCTTACCCTGCTGTCCGGCGCCACACAGTCGGAAAGGGTCGCGCGCGGACGCTACCAGGCGGGCGTGGGGAACATACTGGATTTGCTGCTTGCCCAGGCATCCCTTGCCAACGCGCGCATGCAGAATATCCAGGCCATCTATAACTGGCACATCGCCAAGGCAGTCCTGGCCCAGTCGATGGGCATGCTGGACTTTCCGGCCCAGGCCCCGGGCAAAACCAGCCGTTAACCGTTATCTGGATGCATCTATGAAACCAAAGCAATCGCGGTTGTTGAAAATCATGGGGATGCTTGCGCTGATCCTCCTCGGCGCAGGCGGATACCTGTACTGGAAGCAGCTGCATACCGTGCCTCTCCAGGAGCGCTATCATTTCCAGGCGCTGGAGAAGGGAGATATCACCCAGACCGTTTCCGCCAATGGCACGCTTAATCCCGTGGTTCTGGTGAATGTCGGCACCCAGGTTTCAGGTACGGTCAGGAAACTGCATGCAGATTTCAATGACCAGGTCAGCAAGGGACAGGTACTGGCAGAACTCGACCCCTCCCTGTTTCTGGCGCAGATCGGCCAGAGCGAAGCGAATGTAAGCAGCGCGCAGGCATCGCTGGAACTGGCGCAGGCCAATGAAAAAAGAATGCGCGAACTGTTCCGGCAGGAATACATATCAAGACAGGAGCTGGACCAGGCGGTGCAGGCATTGAAATCGGCACGCGCGCAGCTTGCGCTGGCGCGGGCGCAATTGCAGAGAGACCGTACCAATTACGGCTATTCGATCATCCGTTCCCCGGTTTCTGGCGTCGTGGTATCGCGTGTGATCGATATCGGGCAGACCGTGGCTGCCAGTTTTCAGACGCCTACCCTGTTCACCATCGCCCAGGACCTGACCCGGATGCAGATCAATTCCAGTTTTGCCGAGGCCGACATCGGCTTTATCGAGGTTGGCCAGGAAGTGCACTTTACCGTCGATGCGTTTCCCAGGCGCACCTTCCGGGGCACTGTCCGGCAGCGCCGGCTGAATCCCACTACCGTGCAGAATGTGGTGACCTATGACGTGGTGGTGGAAGTGGATAATCCCGAACGAATCCTGATGCCGGGCATGACCGCCTATGTCAACATTATCACCGCCCAGCGCGGGAACGTGCTGCTTGTGCCCAACACGGCGCTGCGCTTCAAGCCTGCCGATGCCGCCCCGAATAACAGGACGCAGGGCAGCAGAAAAAACGGGCAGCAGGGGAAATCCGCCGCGGCAACGGTCTATGTCCTGGAGCAGGACAGGCTCAGGCCGGTTGCGATCGTTCCCGGCATTACGGACAATAAATATACCGAAGTGCTATCGGGGAAACTGGCGGCCGGGGATCGGGTGGTAACCGGAGAAGTGGTGCCATCCGGGGAGGAAGGGCCATCGCAGGGCGTCATGAAAATGAGACTGTTCTGATGGACAAGGAGCCGATCATCCAGACCATCGGCCTCGGCAAGGATTACCTGACCGCGGCCGGCCCGGTTCCGGCGCTGCAAGAAATCAGCCTTTCCATCTATCCGGGAGAGTTTGTCGCCATCATGGGGCCTTCCGGCTCGGGGAAATCCACCTTCATGAATCTGCTTGGCTGTCTGGACATCCCCTCGGCCGGGGAATATTACCTGAACGGAACCAGCGTGCGGACGCTGGACCGGAACCAGCTGGCGCGACTCAGGAACGATGCAATCGGTTTTGTGTTCCAGGGGTTCAACCTGCTTCCCAGAATCAACCTGCTCGCAAATGTGGCGCTGCCGTTGATTTATGCCGGGGTGAGTAAGGCAGAACGGGAAGAGAGGGCGCAGCAAATGCTGGACAAGGTCGGCCTGGGCAAATACGGACTTTCGCTACCCGGCCGGATTTCAGGCGGGCAGCAGCAGCGGGTGGCCATAGCTCGCGCCCTGGTCAACCGCCCGCGGCTGATCCTGGCGGACGAGCCGACCGGCAACCTGGATACCCGTACCAGCCAGGAAATCATGAATCTGTTCACGCAGATGAACCGCGAACAGGGAATTACCGTGATACTGGTAACCCACGAACCCGATATCGCCGCCTATGCCATGCGGCTGGTGCGTTTCGTGGACGGACATCTGGCATACGACGGCGCGGTCGGGAACGATACGCAGGGAGCCCGGCCATGATCGGCGCCATGCTGGGCGAAGCCTGGCTTGCCATGGGCACGAACCGGCTGCGCACCTTTCTGACCATGCTCGGAATGATGATCGGCGTCGGGGCGGTGATTCTGATTCTGGCCATTGGCAAGGGAGCGCAGTTCATGGTGGACCAGTCCATCGCCGCGATGGGAAGCAATCTGTTCATCGTCATGTCCGGGTCAACGACCTCCGGCGGCCTGCGTATGGGCCTGGGCGCCACGCCCACGCTCACCATTGCCGATGGGCAGGCCATCTCCGAGCTGCCCGGCATTGTGGCGGTGGCGCCGAATGCCCCCGGTACGGCGCAACTGGTGTACGGCCCGAACAACTGGAGCACCCAGGTGATGGGCACTACCCCCAGTTTTCTGGAGGTGCGCGACTGGCAGCTATCTGCCGGTTATCCATTCTCGGATTCGGACGTGCGTTCTGCTACTCGCGTAGCCTTGCTCGGGCAGACCGTGGTGAAAAACCTGTTCGGAGACGAAGATCCGGTAGGCAAGACCATCCGCATCAAAAACAACCCGTACCATGTAGTGGGCGTGCTTGCTCCGAAAGGACAAAGCCTGGACGGGCGGGACCAGGATGACACGGTGGTGGTCCCGGTTACCACCGCCCAGCGCAAGTTGTTCGGTACGCAGTTCCAGGGAACCGTGCGCCTGATCATGGTGCAGGCGTCCTCGCCCCAGGCCATGCCCGCGGCGGAGCGTTCGATCACCGAGCTGTTGCGCCAGCGCCACCGCCTGCAGGAAAAGGCAGAGAGCGATTTCATGGTGCGCAACCTCACCGCCCTGGCGAATACCGCGGCTGAAACCGCGCGCGTGATGTCGTTCATGCTCGGCGCCATTGCCTCGATTTCCCTGCTGGTCGGCGGAATCGGCATCATGAACATCATGCTGGTCTCGGTCACGGAACGCACGCGGGAAATCGGCATCCGCCTTGCCATCGGCGCGCGTCAGCGCGACATCCTGCTGCAGTTCCTGCTGGAATCAATCATGATCTCCATTGCCGGCTGCGTGGTCGGGGTGGCGCTGGGCATCGGCGGGGCCCTGCTGATGAACCGGCTTGCCGATACGGCCGTGCTCATCACCCTGAGCTCCGTGCTGCTGGCGTTCATGGTGGCAACCGCAGTGGGCGTGTTTTTTGGATTCTATCCGGCCAGGAAGGCCGCACGCATGGAACCGATCGAAGCGTTGCGCTATCAGTAAATCTCGCGCTCCGGCATTCGCAGCAAATTGAAAATCCGGTCATGCGCAGAGAACTTAGGGAAGCATGGCGCGCCCTGAATACCTGAAAACAGGCTGGCCGGATAAGCAGGGGTCAGCAGGGGTGTGATCGGCGCGTATTTGCGATAGAATAATAAAATGCCCCGGTAGCTCAGTGGATAGAGCGACCCCCTCCTAAGGGGTAGGTCGGACGTTCGATTCGTCTTCGGGGTACCAGTTATTCGGAATACCAATTACTCAAACCGTTGTGTGATCAAGCCTGTGTGCTGGATTGACCCGGTGCTGTGACTTGTCACCGGTTCTTGCGATTTTATCCATTCGATTTCGGCAGATTTTTTTCCGGTCGTGGAACTAAATACTGACCTTCGACTCTGACCGTTCAGGTAATGCAAATTGCCTCACGTTTGGTTCCCCCTGGACGTGAAATCTTAACTCCCTCCTCTAAGACTGGTTAAGATACTTGCCCCTGTTCCTTCAAAGTTCAGGGGCATTTTTTTGGCCGGGATTCAGGTTCCCAGCACGGAAATGGACTCATAAATCGCAGCTGCCAGGATTGGATTTGGGACAGGGTTGGCTACCCGTGCAAGAACAACGAGGAATTTTTTTATGACCCCGTGGCATGGCTTGCTGCAAACCTTTCTTGTTGCTTATCTTCATGTGCTTAACCGTACAATTTTGCAGGGGTCAAACCTTGTTTTGAGATTTTTTTTGCGAGAGGGTAAAACTGTCTCGGCTGTAGAAAAATAGCCCTGTTTAGTGGACAATCGGGCAACCACTCAACAAGTAAAAATTTAGAATGCCTATCCTGCAATGGCTCACCCGTGAAACCGACTTGCAGACCTCGCTGTCGGTGCCATATCGCCTTCTGGAGCCTGTAGCGGTATTGTCTGCTGGTGAGCCTTCCGAAAACCTGCTGATACATGGCGACAATCTGGAAGCCCTGAAAGCCTTGTTGCCGTTTTACGCTGGCAAGGTCAAGTGTATTTACATAGATCCCCCATATAACACCAAAAGTGCTTTTGAGCATTACGACGACAATCTGGAACACACCCAATGGCTGGCCATGATTTATCCACGGCTGGAACTGCTACGGGATTTGCTTGCCGAGGACGGCAGTATCTGGGTGTCGATTGACGACAACGAGGGGCATTATCTCAAAGTAGTTATGGACGAGGTATTTGGGCGAGGGAATTTTATTGCCAACTGCATTTGGCAGAAGAAGGCTAGCCCTCAGGCTAATGCGGTTTGGTTGTCGGACAGTCATGACCATCTGTTTGCCTATGCAAAAAAGAAGGCTGTTTGGCGACCGAACTTACTGATTAGAACCGAAGAAGCCAATGCACGATATTCAAACCCTGATAATGACGAAAGAGGGGTTTGGACTTCTGGTGATTGTGCAATTAGTCTCACTGGTGGACAGCGAGGGGCTCAGTATGCAAAAACAGGGTTCTCTGAAAATATTTACGAGATAACTACCCCGTCGGGTCGTAAAGTTATGCCAGCAACTGGAACCTGTTGGCGATTTAGCGAAAAAAGATTTGCTGAGTTGGTGTCCGAAAATCGAATATGGTTTGGTAAAGAAGGCAACAATGTCCCAAGGTATAAGCGATTTCTTTCCGAAGTTCAGGATGGAATAGTCGCAATGACTGTCTGGCTAAGAACCGAGGTCGGGGACAATCAAGAAGCCAAGCGAGAGGTTATCCAATTTAATAATGAGGAAGTGTTCGCAACACCCAAACCTGAGCGGTTGTTAAAAAGGATTTTGGATATTGCAACAAAAGCTGGCGACCTTATCCTTGATAGCTTCCTCGGTTCTGGCACTACTGCGGCCGTGGCGCACAAAATGGGTAGGAGATATATCGGCATTGAAATGGGTGAGCATTGCATAACCCATTGTGTGCCTCGGTTGAAGAAAGTGATTGAAGGAGAGCAAGGAGGGATTTCCCAAGCCGTGAACTGGCAAGGAGGCGGGGGCTTTCGCTTCTATCGTCTGGGTGAGCCAGTGTTTGACGAACATGGCAAGATTAACCCCGCGATCCGCTTCGATCACCTCGCAAGCCATATCTGGTTTTGCGAAACCCGCACCGCCCTGGATAACCCTGCCAAATCCCCTTTGCTCGGAGTGTTCAATGGGGTGGCTTATTACCTGCTCTATAACGGCATTCTGGGCGACAAGCGACCCGATGGCGGAAATGTGCTGACCACTCCCGTATTGCGACACTTGCCCCCGTTTGACGGTCCCAAAGTGATTTATGGCGAGAGTTCCCGCCTTGGTGCCGAACGGCTCAAAACCGCGGGCATTACATTCAAGCAAACTCCTTACGACATCAAGGCCCGGTAATGGCTCTAACCCTAAAAACCTTCCAGCAAAAAACGCTCGATACCCTGCAAGCCTGTCTTGAAGATTCCCGTTTAATCGGGATTGCGGGGGCTTATGCCAAACATGCAAAAAGCTTGGACGGCCGTATCCCGCAATATCACACGGTTAAGGGGTTTGAGGATGTGCCATATCTCTGCCTGCGGTTGCCTACGGGCGGCGGCAAGACCTTGTTGTCTTCTCTTGCCATTCGCATTGCTGGCAAATCTTGGCTGGAACAGGATTACCCGCTCGTGCTGTGGCTTGTACCGACCAACACCATTCGGGTGCAAACACTGGAAGCCCTGAACAATTCTTCGCACCCATACCGCGAAGCCATAGACGAGGCATTTAATGGTCGGGTTCGGGTGTTTGATATTGGCGATGTGGCCAACATCCGACCCAAGGATATTCAGGACAATGCTTGTGTCGTGGTCGGCACTCTGGCCGCCCTGCGGGTGGACAATACGGACGGCAGAAAAATCTATGCTCACAACGAGAATTTTGAACCGCACTTCTCACGGGTTTCCAACACGGTTCAAGGGCTGGAGCGGATTGAGGAAGGGGCAGACACCGGAAAAATCAAGTATTCGTTTGCCAATCTGTTGCACCTGCACCGCCCGTTGGTGTTAATGGACGAAGCCCATAACGCACGCACCAAGCTGACTTTTGAAGTCCTGCAACGGGTTTCGCCTGCCTGTATCGTGGAATTTACGGCAACCCCTGACACCTCCCGCCAATCGGGTAGCAATGTGCTGTATCGGGTTTCCGCCTCGGAACTGAAGGCCGAGGAAATGATTAAATTGCCTATCATACTGACTGAACACAAGACATGGCAAGAGGCGGTCAACGGGGCAATCCTGACCCGCATGAAACTGGCTGAACTGGCGACAAATGACCCTGACGGTGTTCGCCCCTTGGTGCTGATACAGGCAGAAAACAAGGACAAGCCAGCCAATGTGAAAGTGTTGAAGCAGCACCTCATAGACAACGAGAAAATATCTCCTGAACGCATCGCGATTGCCACGGGCACGCAAAGGGAACTGGATGGTATCAACCTGTTTGCTTCCGATTGCAGGATTGAAGTGATTTTGACGGTTGAGGCATTGAAAGAGGGGTGGGACTGTTCTTTTGCCTATGTGTTCTGCTCGGTCGCCAATATCCATTCAAGCAAAGACGTCGAACAACTATTGGGCCGGGTGTTGCGAATGCCGTTTGCCAGGAAGCGGAAACAGGCTGAACTCAATCGGGCTTATGCACACCTCGCCAGCCTAAGTTTTGCCAAGGTTGCCAATGATCTCGTGGATAACCTCGTTTCCATGGGCTTTGAGCAGGAAGAAGCCAGCCAATACATTGAGCAGCAGCAGAAGGACTGGGTGGGGGTGGACGGTCTGCCACTGTTTCCAACCCCGCAACCGTTGAAAATGGTGCTGGAGCAAGTGCCTGATTTAACTCATCTCAACGAGCAGGAACGGCAATCCATTACGGTGCAGGAAATTGCCCCCAACCATGTCGAGCTGGTGGTGTCCGGTCAGTTAAACGTGATTCTGGAAGACAAAATCGTCTATGGGATTGCCGAGCCTTACCGCCTGGAAGCCAAACAGGTATTGACTGCCCACCGTGAATATCAGGAGCAGGCCAAGGCTCCGTCCGCTCGTGGTGAACCGTTTGCCGTTCCCCGTCTGTGCCTCTGGGTGCAAGACGAACTGGAACCGGCAGAAAAAGAACTGTTCCTGGATATCAACGGGTGGAATTTGCTGGATTACCCAGCCGAGTTGCCCGAATTCCGTTTCGACGAAACCGCCCATTCATTCCTGATTGACTTGGACGGTGAGCAGTTGCGGTATGAGATTTTGCGGGACAGCAAGCAAATGGCCTTGACCCACATTCCGACCCAATGGACGGATAATGATTTTGTGCGGTGGCTGGATCGGGAACTCCGCCAGCCTGATATTCAACAAGTGGTCATGCTGGAATTTTTGCGGAAATTAGTTGCCAGCCTGACGTCCGGCGGTCGTTTCGACCTGGCTACTCTTGCCCGTGGCAAATTTGTTCTCTTGAAGGTGCTACAGGAGAAAATCCGCGCCTATCGCCAGCAAGCCTGCAAGAAGGGCTATCAGGAAACCTTGTTCGGGGCTTCGGCAAGGGTTGAAACCAGCTTTGATTACGGTTTCAGTTATGACCCTGCGGCCTATCCTGCCCACTGGTTTTACAAGGATGGGCGATACAAATTTATCAAGCACTTTTATCCAGCGGTTGGCGAGCTGGACAACAAGGGCGAGGAGTTTGAGTGTGCAATGGCGATAGACCGTTTGTTCAAGGTCAAATTCTGGGTGCGCAATCTGGCTGGTCAGCCTCGCTTTTCGTTCTGGTTGCCGACTTCAAGCGATAATTTCTATCCTGATTTTGTTGCTTTGTTGGAGGACGGCAGGTTGCTGGTGGTGGAATATAAGGGCGGGCACCTTGCTACGACCGATGACACCAAGGAAAAGAAAGCGATTGGCGAGCTGTGGCAATCCAGGAGCAACGGGAAAGGACTGTTTCTGATGGCTGAAAAAATCGACAGTCAAGGACGAGGGGTTTATCAACAGTTAGAGGCTATAAGTTCTTGAGGGATCACTTTCAAGTCGGTTTTTCTGGTTGTGCTGAGAAGCCCCAGGTTTTTTCAGTGTTGAATGAGTTTGCTCAAGTAATTTCGCCGGGTTTGCATCAAGCCTGCTGACTTTATTGAGAGTTATTTTTTTTCACAGTTTCTGTGGATAACTTTGTGAGCAATGCAATGAAATGTGCGCTAACTATCCATGCCATCAGCGGTTTTTTTGAGATGCTCATATAACAGTCTAAATTTTAAATCAATAAAAACAATAAATTATAGATTGCCGTTTAAATTCTGATGGTTTCTCCATGATTTTATGGGAGTTTGGGAAGTTGTGTGGATAACCGGGCGAAATGTCAAGCATTCTGCTACACATTCAGGCCTGGTTTTATGTAAAGAAGGGTGGATGCCAGAAGTCCATGGCGGGAGAAGTGGCACGGAAGGAGATGGGCAGCGCGGGAATCATTTTTTCCATTCCGGATTGCGACTATAATCAAGAAATTTTCCCGATTTTTTTTGGATTGCGGGGATCCCCGGCAAGGTTGCACAGGGTCAGCATGGCTCAGGACCGGAGTTTTGTGGCCATGAGCGGACGCAGGCAGTGCCTGTGCAATCTCCCCGCTTCTTAATAAGGTGTGAAGAACTGCCATGCTTTGTTCCGGTTTCCGCTGTTTCCTGCGCAATGCAGTGCGCTGCCTCTGGTTAAGCCCGGGGCTGGTTCCGTTCCTGCCTGTGCTGGTGCCGGCCGCCCATGCGGCTCGGCCGATGCAGACGGACGATGCGCGCATTGTCGATGCCGGAGCGTGCCAGTTGGAAAGTTGGGTCAGGCTGAACCGTCACAGCACGGAATACTGGGCATTGCCTTCCTGCAATCCGATGGGTAATTTCGAACTGACGCTGGGGGGGGCGCACACGCATCAGGATGGTGTGGCGCAAACCACGGATGTCATGTTCCAGGGGAAAACCGTTTTTAAACCGCTGGAAACCAATGGCTGGGGCATCGGCCTGGCCGTGGGCACGGTGCGTCATCCGCAATATGCAATCCGCGGGCGGGACTGGAACGCTTATGTTCCGGCGACCTTTTCCTTTCGGGAAGATCGCGTGTTGCTGCATACCAATCTGGGCTGGTTGCGTGGCCAGGAAACAAAGCAGCATGCTGCCATCTGGGGGGTGGGGTCTGAAATCCAGCTTAGCGGGAGGATCTGGCTGATCGGTGAAACATTTGGGCAGAACCAGGGAAGACCGCTGTACCAGGCAGGACTGCGCTACTGGATCATACCGAACCGTGTGCAGATCGATACCACTGTGGGCAACCGTTTTGAGCATGAACGGGACGAGCGATGGTTTACCATCGGTTTGCGCCTGCTGTAAACCGGGCTGTCATACTTGATAATCATCGCCTGTGTTGCCAGAATTGGCAGAAGCGGGCGTTGAGGCCGGGCTATCTTTCCGGGCCATGGCCGGTAGAAGCTGTCTGGCTGCATGTGGAATTTGGTATTCACAAAGTGAAGGAAATCAGGTAGATGGATCTGCCTATATATGGTGTGCTTACTCTGCTGGTCGGATTGCTGACCGGCGCAACCTGTGTCTGGCTGGTTTTGCGTGCCCGCATTGCGGGTGCAGAATGGCAGGCAAGGGGGGAGGGGCAGGTTGAAATTGCCCGGCTGAATGAACGCCTGGCGGCTGCGCAGGAGGAGAGCCGGCGCCTTGCCGTGCAGCTGGCCGACCTGCAGAAGCAGGCCGCGCAGTGGCGCGACCAGCTGGATGCGACCGGTATGGAGCGCGCCCAGCTGGCGGAACGTGCAAATCTGGTTCCCGGGCTGATGTCCGGCCTGGAGGCGGCCAGGCAGGAGGTTGGCGCTCTCCGGCAGTCCATCGCGGACATGCGCGAGCAGGTGGGGATGGGAAATTCCACCATCGAGTCTCAAGCCAGCCAGATTGCCCAGCTCCAGCAGGAATGCGCGGCTCTGAAGGAACGCAGCGACCAGCTGTCGCGGGACAGCAGCCTGCTGAACCAGCAGGTTTCGGAGCTGAATGCGGTGCTGGAAGCGGAGCGCAGGCAATCGCAGGAAAAAATGCAGCTGCTGGTGAGTGCCCGTGAACAGCTATCCGATCAGTTCAAGGCGCTGGCCAATGAAATCCTGGAAGACAAAAGCAGGCGGTTTGCCGAGCAGAACCAGACCAGTCTTGGCGCCTTGCTGCGGCCCTTGCAGTCCCAGATACAGGAATTCAAGACCAAGGTGGAAGATATTCACCTGAAGGACACCGAGCAGCAGGCAACTCTCAAGGCCGAACTGAATCAGCTGAAGGATTTGAACCGGCAGATTACCGAGGAGGCCCATGGTCTGGCGACGGCGCTCAAAGGCCAGTCCAAGATGCAGGGCAACTGGGGCGAAATGGTGCTGGAGAACATTCTGGACCGATCCGGCTTGCGTGCCGGCAAGGAATATCGCCGTGAAGTCAGTTTCAACACCGAGACAGGCCGGAGCCGGCCGGACGTGATTGTCTATCTTCCGCAGGAAAAGCATCTTGTGATTGATTCCAAGGTATCGCTCAATGCCTATACCCGCTATGTGAATGCGGGGAGCGAACCGGAGCAGCAACTGGCGCTCAAGGAGCATGTCACCGCGATATCCAGCCGGATCCGGGAGTTGTCTGAACGGAATTATTTCGAATTGCCCGGGCTGAATTCGCCCGAGATGGTATTCATGTTTATTCCGATTGAATCCGCATTTGTGGAGGCATTGCGCGCCGATGAAACCTTGTTTCAGAAAGCCATCGAGCAGAATGTGCTGGTTGCGACGCCAACCACGTTGCTTACCAGCCTGAATATCGTGCGCCAGCTGTGGCGGTTCGAGGAGCAGAACATGCATACGGCCGAACTTGCGGATCGCGCCGCCAGGGTTTACAAGAAGCTGAACACCTTCCTGGGTTCCATGGTTTCGGTCGGCAAGCAGCTGGACAAGGCCAGGGATTCCTATAATGCGGCCATGAACCAGCTGACTTCCGGAAAAGATAATCTGGTCAAGCAGGCCAATGATTTCAGGAAGCTGGGGGTTGCAGTGCAGGCGACCTTTCCCGAGCATCTGCTGACGAGGGCAGAGCTGGAGCTGGAGCATCTGCCGGATTTAAACCTGGAAGAAAAGGCGCCATCGGAGCAGGCATGATCCATCCTCAGGTCAAAATGGACATAGACCGGCTCTGGCTGGAATTTACCACGGGGGGAATCGTCAGCTCGCTCACGATTATTGAGCAGATTTCCTGTCTGATCTTTGCCCGCCTGCTGGATATGGAAGAAACCAGGCTGGAAAAAAGCCGCACTTGCCCGGACGATGCGCCGCACCATTTTTTTCGGGCGGACCAGCAGGGCTTGCGCTGGAAGAACTGGAACACTATGCGCGACGGCGACGCCATGCTTGCACTCGTGCGCGATGAGGTGTTTCCGCATCTGCGCATGCTCGGTGGAGAAAAATACCGGTTTGGCGAATACATGAAAAACGTTTCGCTGCAAATTTCCAATCCTGCCCTGCTGGTGTCGGCTGTCCAACAGCTGGAAAAATTGCCGCTGGATGACCGCGAGTTGCGGGGGGATCTGTACGAATATCTGCTCGGCAAGCTTACCACGGCCGGGATACACGGTCAGTTCCGTACCCCGGCTGAGGTCACCCGGCTCATGGTGGAGTTGATTGATCCCCGTCCGTCTGAAACCATTGGCGATCCTGCCTGCGGAACCGGCGGGCTTCTGGTGGAGGCGGCGGAATACCTGCGCAGGACTGCGACTGAACCGGGTGAAACCCGTGAAGGGGATACCGGGGGTGGCCCGGATGGTCTGCTGCAAGTCTGTCGTGAACCTGTTCGGCAGCCCGGGTTTTACGGTTTGGATTTTGATGCCACCATGCTGCGCCTGGCTGCGATGAATCTGATGCTGCATGAGGTGGAAAACCCGGAACTCCATTATATGGACACACTTTCCAGGGCATTCCCGGAGAAGTTCCCTGTTCTGGCCGATGGCGACCAGGGCGGGCTGGATGTGATTTTGTCCAACCCTCCGTTCCGGGGTGCGATGGCCGAGGAGGTGCATCCCTCCCTGCTCCGTGTGGTGCAGACCAGAAAATCCGAATTGCTTTTCGTCGCGCTTGCGCTGCGCATGCTCAGGCGGGGTGGGCGCTGCGCCATGATCGTGCCCGACGGGGTGTTATGCGGCTCCAGCAAGGCGCATTGGGCCGTGCGCGAGCAACTGGTCGACCATAACCGGCTGGACGCGGTGATCGCACTTCCTTCGGGCGTGTTCCCGTCTTTTTCCGGGCTGGCTACAGCCATATTGGTGTTCACCAGGGGCGGATGCACGGAAAATGTGTTGTTCTACGATGCGCAGGCCGATGCGGCCTTGCGGGGAGAGGTTTGCTGGAAAGATGCAGCGCCGACCCTGTCTGAACCTGTGATCCAGTATCGTCGCTGGCGCAGCGAAAAATGCGATCTGACTGATCGGACCGCAACCGCCTTTCAGGTGCCGGCTGTGGACATCCGGGCCAATCATTTCGATCTTTCGATCGGTCGTTATCGGGAAATCCGGCAGTTGGAAACCGGTTATGAGGAGCCGGGCGCAATTCTGGAGCGTATGCGCTTGCTGGAGGCGGAAATCCAGTGTGATCTGGCGGAACTGGGGGCTATGTTGTGATGAGATCGATCAGGCTGGGGGAGGTGGCGCGGATCGTTTGCGCAGGGGCGCATGACAACCCGGGTTTATTCTACAGGGAAGACTGGCTTTCGTGGGGCGCTACGGAAGATGCCGCAGCCCGACAGGGGAGGGATGCCCAGGCAGGAGCCGCAGAATCCGGCTGGAAAGAACCTGCGGGCTTGTTGCTGGCTGACAGCCTGGTTGTGCCTGCCGGCATGGACATGGACGGGATGGGGGTTGCTGTCATGCCGGTACCTATTCATAAGGACCTTGTGGCTATTGTGGTCGAACTGGATGGGATTGACCGGAACTATTTGCGGCAGTTTCTGATCTCAAGGGCATGCAATTCCGGGTTTTGCCGGAAGGAAGGGGAGGAGAAGGGGGAGGTGGCGGATGCTCTGGAGAACATGGAGATTCCGTTGTTGCCACTCGAAGAGCAGAGGCAGGTAGCACGGATTCTTGATAAAAGCGCGAGCATTTGCCAGAAGATACAGACTGCGATCCGGCTGACAGATGACTTCCTGTTTTCGGTTTTTTCCGATATGTTCGGAGATCCGGCGAAGAACCCGAAAGGGTGGCCACACCGCCCGCTGCAGGATCTGGCGGACTGTTTTTGGACCGGTCTCGCGGACTCGGAGCCGCAGGCTGCGGTAGCCGTTGTGGACCGGGGAAGGATAGCCACTCCGGCTGGGGCTGTGCGCCATGGCCCGCTTCCGGGAGATGTGGCAGTAAGGCACAATGGAAATGCGGTGCGGTGTTTGTTCGTGACAGAGGGAGAGGATGACTGGGAGGGCGCCGCCGACTGGTATTTTCGCCCCAGGCCCGGGATGGTCGAGGCGGTTTATCTGGCTCGGGTTTTATCCGGGGTGGGGGCGAAAACCGTGCTGGAACGAATCTCGCGAAGTGTACGCATGCAAAGCCCGGGAATAGACCTTGCCGGGGAGTTGCTTGTGCCGCTCCCTCCGCTTTCAGCCCAGCAGCGCTATGCGCAGATTCACGCAAAAATGCATGTCATAAGGCAAAAGCTTGCAGGTGAACGGTCTCTTGCCAACCGGTTGTTCAGGAGTCTTGCTGCCTCGTTTTTTGCGACCTGCAGTGCAGTCTGAATTATGGGAAAAATTCGAACAGGAGGATACGGATGGCAATTTCCCGGATGGGACTGACAAAAATAGGCATCGAGAATTTCAAGGGGGTTGGTCAGGAGGTCCAGATTGACCTCAAGCCGGTCACGCTGCTTTTCGGGGCGAACAGTGTCGGCAAGAGCACAATTATGCAAGCCCTGCAGTATATGCGGGAAGTGCTGGAACGAAACAATGCCAATCCGGACCGCACCCTTCAGGGTGGGGATTTCGTGGACCTGGGCGGATTCCGCAACCTGGTCCATCTGCGGGATACAACCCGTCATATTTCGATTCAGGTTGAGATGTCGCTGGGGGGGAAGGGATTGCCGGATCTGGTTCCGGAAGCGTTTGATGACTGGCAAACCGACGATTCCAGAGTATGGGCCTTCTATAACTTGCTGCATGGAACCAAAAACCGTGTGGAGTCAGTAAGCGTCCGGCTGGAGGTGGCCTGGAGTCATCTCCGGGACAAAACGGTAGTGGTGGGTTATCAGGTGGGAGCCAATGGCGAGTGGCTTGCCGAAATCAATGCTTCTGACGATGGCCGGGATGTCAGCATCAGCATGAACGAAATCAATCCGATTTTTATGCATCCCATCCCGCAAAAGGATCCGGACAGGAACCGGGAACATTTCCTGCGAACCCATCCGGGCGCAGCCGGGCCCGGGAGCGCTGAACCCCAGAAAATCGAGACGCACTATACCGTATGGCCACATATCATCGAGACGGTAACCGATGCGGGCCTGGAAAAGACCGGGGAAGGGTTGCGCGAATGGCTGACCGGTTTTGACAGCGCATTGCCGCGGCTGGGAGAGTTGCTGCACATCCCGGCACCGGAGGTTACCGGCGCCGAGAATGTGTACATTGCCCGGGAGTTCACCGCCTTTATTTCATCCCTGATCGTGGGGCCGGGCTTGCTGGTGCGGGATGAGCTGCGCAGGCTGCGCTATGTCGGGCCGATCCGTCATGTTCCTGCACGCGATTTTGATGCCAGCCTGACCAGGGATGAGGCGGGATGGGCGGATGGCCTGGCCGGCTGGGAGGCCTTGCTGACCGGGCAGCAGAGCCTGGTAGATGATGTCAGCCGCTGGATGGCGGATGAAGACAAGTTGAATACCGGTTATGCAATCGAGCGCCGCTGGGTGCGTGAAGTGCGCGCCGAGTGGCTGGAATTGCTTGGTTCCGGAGAGCTGCCGCCGGAACGCCGGTGGATGTTGCACAAGGCGATTGAAACCCTGCAGGCCAGGCCACGCATCGGCCTGGTCGATACCCGGTCCGGCCTGGAAATGCAGCCCAGGGATGTGGGGATCGGTATTTCGCAGGTGCTGCCGGTAGTGGTGGCGGCACTGGAGCCTTCCGCAAGCCTGGTAACGATTGAGCAGCCGGAGCTGCATATTCACCCTTCGGTGCAGGTCGGGCTGGGCGATCTGCTGGTGTACAGCATTCTTCGCTACGATATGAGTTTCCTGATTGAAACGCATAGCGAGCATCTGGTCCTGCGCCTGCTGCGCCGGATTCGGGAGACTACGGAAGGAGACCTGCCGCCGGGTTTTCCGCCGGTTTTGCCGGAAATGATCGGTGTCTATTATGTCGGGCGGGGAGAGAAAGGGATGGAGATTCAGTTCCTGCCTGTGGATAAGGCAGGCGAATTTACCCGAAGCTGGCCCAGCGGGTTTTTTGATGAACGTGCCGGTGAGTTGTTCTGATGATCAAGGAATTTGCACTGGATCCGGAAGCGATTACTTCGTCCTATCGCGAGTTCTGTTACTTTACCGAGAAATTCGGCGTGAGCCAGGGACGGGTCATTTCTGCCTTTCCCAGGAAATGGAGGAAGATGGTTTGTGAGTCTGCTTTGCGAGAACATCAAGGGAAGGTCGAGTTTTCCCGGATCGTGGAAAGGCTGAACAAGCTTGGCGGAGACATTGTGTTTGATACCGGCAGGCCAAGCGGCGATGGATCGCAGGCATGGATAGACCGCGCGCTGGCGGAGCATGCGCGCAGGCCTTTTGCCGCGATTATCTCCGCTACCGCGGTAGACCATCCCGATGTACTCCAGAAGGATGAAATTGATGAAGAAAACCCGCGTTTCAGGTCCGCCCGGCAACGTGCGGTTCCCCGGACCGCAAAGGCGCTGGTAGGCTGTGCCGGGTTTCTGATCCGGCATGCTAGAATAATTAAAATTGTGGATCCACACTTTGACCTTGCCAAGCCTCGTTACTTGCGACCGCTGGAGCAGATCGCTTCCCTGTTGCAGGGCAATCAGGCTACCGTGGAAATACACCGCAGTGATGAGATTGCGGAAGATGAGCTGATTCGCCGTTTCCGGCAGTATGCTCCCTTGCTGCCTGCAGGGGTAAAGATGCAGCTGCATCTTTATGAAAAAACGCAAATGCATAATCGCTTTATTCTTACTGAAAGAGGTGGGCTGATCTACGGGGTCGGTCTCTGTGACAATGAAGATGGCGGGGGAGCCCCTGATGAGGAGGTCATCCTGATGGAAACAGAAATCAGGGATGCCCGCTGGAATCACTACAGTAAAGCCCTGCCGGTCGCTTTCTGGCCATAGCAGTAGGCCGGCATGCAACCGGAACTATGGGAATGCGTATTTTTTTACGGCATTCCGGCCAGATTGACTCGCTAATTGAATTCCTAATATTGCAGTGAATGAATTACTTTTTCTGAAATGAAATACCCTGACCATATTGATCTTCCTCCTCTGCTCAGTGCGCGGGGAACGGCACGCCTTCCCGGCTCGAAAAGCATATCCAACCGCATTTTGCTTCTTTCCGCTTTGTCTCATGGGACAACGGAAATTCATGACCTGCTGCATTCCGATGATACCGATGTCATGCTGAACGGGTTGCGCACCCTGGGAGTGTCCATCGAAGCGCTGGGGGGGCACTCCTACCGGGTACACGGGTGTGCCGGTGGCTTTCCGGTTAAGGAGGCCGGGCTATTCCTGGGAAATGCCGGTACGGCTTTCCGCCCGCTGACTGCCGCGCTTGCGCTGAGTGGAGGGTGTTACCGGCTTTCCGGGGTTCCCCGCATGCATGAGCGCCCGATTGGGGATCTGGTGGATGCATTGCGCAGGCTGGGAGCAGATATCCGCTATCTGGGCACGGAGGGTTTTCCTCCGCTGGAAATCTATCCGGCCAGTTTGAGCAGCGGCGGTCGTATTATGGTGCGCGGTGATGTTTCCAGCCAGTTTCTCAGTTCGTTGCTGATGGCGTTGCCCCTGCTCCCCGGTGCTACCATCGTGGGGGTGGAGGGTGAGCTGATTTCCAAGCCCTATATCGATATCACGCTGGCGATGATGGCCCGTTTCGGTGTCCAGGTCGCTCGGGATGGCTGGAGCTCGTTTACCGTCCCCGCCGGCAGCCGGTATACCGCGCCGGGCATGGTTCATGTCGAGGGTGATGCCTCGTCCGCATCCTATTTTCTGGCCGCGGGTGCTATTGGCGGCGGTCCGGTAAGGGTGGAGGGAGTGGGGCATGACAGTATTCAGGGGGATGTGCGTTTTGTTGAAGCGCTGCGGCAGATGGGTGCGCACATTACCATGGGGCCGAACTGGATTGAGGCAAGCGCGCCGGAATCCGGAAGGTTACAGGGGATAGACCTGGATTGTAATCATATCCCTGATGCGGCGATGACGCTGGCCGTTTGCGCACTGTTTGCCGATGGGGTAACGACGCTGCGGAATATTGCAAGCTGGCGTGTCAAGGAAACCGATCGTATCGATGCGATGGCTGCAGAACTGCGCAAATTTGGTGCAAAGGTGGAGGATGGTGCGGATTTCCTGAGCGTTTCTTTTCCCTGCGCGACTGCCGCGGTTTCCCGCCCGCCCGTGATCGATACGTATGATGATCATCGCATGGCGATGTGTTTTTCGCTGGCCGCGTTCGGTCAGACCGGGGTGCGTATCAAAGACCCGCAATGCGTCGCCAAAACCTTTCCGGATTACTTTGAATGCCTGGCCAGGGTGGTGAAGGCAGTACCTGTTATCGCCATAGATGGGCCTTCTGCTTCCGGCAAGGGTACCGTGGCGCAGCGGGTGGCAGAGGCACTGGGCTTTCATTATCTGGATAGCGGGGCCTTGTATCGGATGCTGTCGCTGGCTGCGAGGCAGCAAGGGATTGCACTTGACAGGGAAGATCAGCTGGCCGACCTGGCAGGGTGCATGGAGATTCGCTTCGAGGGAGCGGATTCCTGGCTGGATGACGTAAGGGTAACGGACGAATTGCGTTCCGAGGAATCCGCGGTGGATGCCTCCGTAGTGGCGCTCCTGCCTGCGGTGCGCGCTGTGCTGTTGGAAAAGCAGCGTGCGTTCCGCAGGAAACCCGGTCTGGTTGCGGATGGCCGGGATATGGCATCTGTAGTGTTTCCGGATGCGGCGCTGAAAATATTTCTTACGGCCAGCGCTGAAATTCGTGCCGAACGGCGTTATAAACAGTTGATAGAAAAAGGAATGAATGCTAACATTTCCAATCTGCTAAAGAGTATTCGCGAGCGGGACGAGCGGGACAGTCAGCGTAGCGTGGCACCCATGCAACAGGTATCCGGGGCAGTCTTGCTTGATACCTCCAGCCTGACGGTTGCGCAGGCGGTGCAGGAAGTGCTGGCCCGCTATCATTCCATGTCTGAAATGCCAGGGTAAAAGCTGTGAATTCAATTTGGCAGGAAAACCGTATGATGGATACGACCGCCCCGCAACCGTTTTATGGGTTCGGGTTTTTTAACTAGCCCCGCGAAATGCGGGTTTGTTCTGGATAAGATGATAAATGAATGCTAATGCTGCCGTAGTTGAGAACGATCAGGAAAGTTTCGCTTCACTGTTTGAAGAAAGCCTGACGCGCAAGGAAATGCGCGCGGGCGAACTGGTTACTGCGTATATTGTACGCATCGATCATAACGTGGTGGTGGTGAATGCCGGTCTGAAATCCGAAAGCTTTATTCCTGTTGAGGAGTTTCTCAACGCTGCAGGTGAGATTGAAGTGAAGGCTGGTGATTTTGTAACCGTGGCGATTGAATCGCTGGAGAATGGTTATGGTGAAACCAAGCTGTCACGGGAGAAGGCAAAGCGTCTTGCAGCATGGATTGAGCTGGAAGAAGCGATGAAAGAGGGCAAGATCGTTGAAGGCTTTGTGAGCGGCAAGGTAAAAGGTGGTCTGACCGCCATGGTAAATGGCATACGTGCTTTCCTGCCCGGTTCTCTGGTGGACATCCGCCCGGTAAAGGATACGACTCCTTATGAGAACAAGGAGATGGAGCTCAAGATTATCAAACTGGACCGCAAGCGTAATAACGTGGTGGTTTCCCGCCGCGCAGTTCTGGAAGCAAGCCAGGGAGCGGATCGTCAGGCCATGATGGAAAGCCTGAAGGAAGGAGCCACGGTAAAAGGTATTGTAAAAAATATTACCGATTATGGCGCATTTGTGGATCTGGGAGGAATCGATGGCCTGCTGCATATTACCGATCTGGCCTGGCGTCGTGTGAAGCATCCTTCCGAGGTGCTGGCGATCGGTGATGAGGTGGAGGCCAGGATTCTCAAGTTCGATCAAGAGAAAAATCGTGTTTCCCTGGGGATCAAACAGATGGGAGACGACCCGTGGACAGGCCTGGAACGTCGCTACCCGCAAGGAACCCGCTTGTTCGGCAAGGTGACCAATCTGACTGACTATGGTGCGTTTGTTGAAATTGAACAGGGTATCGAAGGTCTGGTGCATGTTTCTGAGATGGATTGGACCAACAAGAATGTGCATCCTTCCAAGGTGGTGCAGCTGGGCGATGAAGTAGAGGTCATGATCCTGGAAATTGACGAACAGCGCCGCCGGATTTCCCTGGGCATGAAACAGTGCAAATCCAATCCATGGGATGATTTTGCCCTGAATCACAAGAAGGGGGACAAAGTAAAAGGTCAGATCAAGTCGATTACCGATTTCGGTATATTCATCGGCCTGGATGGCGGGATCGACGGCCTGGTTCATTTGTCTGACCTTTCCTGGTCGGTTCCCGGAGAAGAGGCAGTACGCAATTACAAAAAAGGGGATGAGCTTGAGGCAGTAGTGCTGGCGATTGATGTGGAGCGTGAGCGAATTTCATTGGGTGTCAAGCAAATGGATGGCGACCTGTTCAACGGCTATATTGCGACGCATGACAAGGGCAGCGTAGTGAATGGCGTGGTCAAGTCCATTGATGCGAAAGGTGCAATTGTTACCCTGGATGGAGAGGTTGAGGGTTTCCTCAAGGCTTCCGAGGTGTCTGCGGATCGTGTTGAGGATATACGTAATCACCTGAAGGAAGGTGACACGGTAAAAGCGATGATTACGAACATTGATCGTAAGAATCGTGGCATCAATTTGTCCATAAAAGCCTTGGAGAAGGCGGACGAGACAGCAGTGATGCAGAAATTTTCTGCTGCCGCGGTTGAAAGTTCCGCGACAGCAGGAACGACCAATCTGGGTGCCCTGCTGAAAGCGAAAATGGGTACCAGCAAGGCGGACGCATCATAATTAAGGAGTGACTAGGAATGACCCGTTCTGAACTTATTGCAAAATTGGCGGAGCGTTTTCCACAACTGTTGGCCAAGGATGCCGATCTTGCAGTCAAAGAGATCCTGGATGCCATGGCAGAAACTCTGGAACGGGGCGAACGCATTGAAATCCGGGGCTTCGGCAGCTTTGCCCTGAATTATCGTCCGCCGCGGATAGGTCGCAACCCGAAATCTGGAGACAAGGTGCAGGTACCTGCGAAATATGTACCTCACTTCAAGGCAGGCAAGGAATTGCGTGAACGGGTTGATTATACGGCTTCTTGAAACCGGTTCAGCCGATCTGGATGAACCGGGGAAGGGATGGCTGTAGGAGAGAGTTTTTTCGGGAATGAAATGGACGGCCTGTCGCAAGATAGTGCCGTCTATTTTTTGGTGGCTCATGTGGCAAAAATGATTGCAGGTAAATGATGCGCTATCTGATCTGGTTGTTACGTGCGATATTGTTTCTGGTGTTTTTGGGTTTTGCCATCAAAAATGACCAACCTGTGGTGTTGCACTATATTCTTGGCTATGAATGGCATACTTCGTTGATACTCGCGTTGTTGCTGTTTTTTGCTGCAGGAATGGTTGTCGGCGTGCTTGCGGTGCTGAATAATATTCTTCGGCAACGCAGGGAGATCGCGATGCTGAAACGCGAATTACGCCTGAAAAGCAAGCTGGTAAATGAAAGCGACCTGAATTCCCCGGGAATGTAGGGTAGGGATGGAACCCGGGTCCGCTTCAGGCGAGCCTGCAAAGGACGGGATCGTTCATCTGTGCAGAGATTTTGCCTTCTGGAAAGTCAGTAACGCCTGTTTCTGCCAGGTTGGGCTGGTTGTTGTCTTTCCGCTTTGATCTGTATTCCGGTTCAATTCCATGTGATGACCATTGGTTTGTAAAATATACTGCTCATGGATTGCATCCTTTTTTAATCCGGCTTGTCTGTTATGAATTTTGAACTTTGGATGCTGCTGGTTTTTCCGCTGTTTTTTGGAATGGGTTGGGTGGCTGCGCGGATCGATATCAAGCAGTTGCTGTTTGAATCCAGATCCTTGCCACGATCCTATTTTCAGGGGTTGAATTTCCTGCTGAACGAGCAGCAGGATAAAGCGATTGAGGCTTTTATCGAAGTGGTGCAGGTGGATCCGCAAACGATCGAATTGCATTTTGCATTGGGCAATTTATTCCGTCGCCGTGGCGAAGTGGATCGTGCCATCCGGATGCATTTGAATTTGATCGAACGCCCTGATCTTGAGGAAGACAAGAAACAGCAGGCATTATTCGAGTTGGCTCAGGATTACCTGAATGCAGGGATATTAGACCGGGCAGAAGAACTGTTCCTGAAGTTGCAGGGCACTTCGTATGCCCATGCAGCGTTAAACTTTCTTCTCGAGCTGTATCAGAAAGAGAAAAACTGGGTAATGGCGATCGAGATTACCCAGCGGCTGGCGAAATTGAGCGGCAAGCCGTATGACAAGGAGGCGGCCTTTTTTTATTGTGAACTGGCTGCCGGGGATTGGGCAATGCAACGAATTGACGGGGCACGGAGCTATTTGGCGCAGGCGCTGGAAGCTAACCCCCATTCGGTGCGGGCCACGATGATGCTCGGAGACATCGAAAATGCGTTGCAAAAGTACGCAAACGCAATTGAAATCTGGCAGCGGGTCAGACATCAGGACCCACAGTACCTGCCTCTGGTTGCAGAACGCCTGCTTCAGGCTTACAGAAATCTGGGGCAGGCAGATGCAGGTATTAGTTTGTTGCAGGAATATTTGATCAATTATTCTTCGCTGGATCTGATGAATGTGCTGTTTGATGCCATCGTGAAACGGGACGGACCGGAAGCGGCATACAAGTTGGTAAGGGGGGAACTCCAGCGCAACCCAACACTGCTGGGCCTTGACAAGCTGTTGGAGGCGCGGTTGCTGGATATGTCGATGGAACATCGTTCCGATGTGGAAATGGTGAAAAATCTGGTGCACCAGCGTACCCGGCTGCTGGCCATGTATCGTTGTGCAAATTGCGGGTTCAAGGCACGGCAATTTTACTGGCACTGTCCGGCATGTCATGGCTGGGAAACGTATTTGCCGCGCAGAACGGAAGAAATCGGGCATGAAGCGAAACTATGAGAGACCCTAAAATTATTGTTGCCCTGGATTATCCCGATGCTGCTGGCGCGCTGGATCTGGTTGTGCAGCTGGAGCCAGCGCTGTGTCGCCTCAAGGTGGGCATGGAGCTATTCACTGCAGCAGGTCCCAGGCTGGTGGAACAGCTGATGCAGCGGGGGTTTGAAATTTTTCTTGATTTGAAATTCCATGACATCCCCAATACGGTGGCACAGGCATGCAAGGCTGCTGCCGCGTTGGGAGTATGGATGGTAAACGTCCATGCACTTGGCGGCCGCAGGATGATGGAGGTGGCAAGAGAAGGGCTGAGCGCATATCCCAGAGCTCCCAGGCTGATTGCTGTAACCGTTCTGACCAGCATGTCGCAGGAAGATCTGACCGGTCTGGGGATGAAGGATTCCCCTGCTGACCTGGTATTGCGCCTGGCGAAGCTGGCGCAGGATAGCGGCATGGATGGGGTCGTGTGTTCCGCCCAGGAGGCAGCTCTGCTGCGTCGGCAATGCGGTGATAAATTCTGTCTGGTTACGCCTGGTATCCGCCTGGCTAATGGCGTAGCGGATGACCAGTCGCGGGTGATGACTCCGCGCATTGCGATGGAACAGGGAGCGGATTATCTTGTGATCGGTCGCCCTGTCACTCGTGCCGCAGACCCGTTGCAGGCCCTGAACGAAATGATCCGGCAAGCTGGCGACAGGGTGTGAATTTTTTCATTCGCCATGAATCCTACGGGGTCGGGATAGCGAACGGTCTGTTGCGACCCGGGATAGCTGATCCGGATTCGGGCAGGCTTGTACATGGCCTGCCGCAGGATTGCGCGAGATTCCAGGTCAGCATCTCGGTTTCCGGAAAAATCAGGCTGGAAGATGGATTCCGGTATCCCCGAGGTTGAATAATGATATTTCTTATTTTTGAATCACGAAAGTCCACGAAACGATGAATGCTGTGTTCCAGCGGGATTTGCTGCCTCAAACGATCCTGTCCTTTCTACCGCTGACGTTATTTTTTCCGGTCGGCATCATTTATGCGTTTATTGTGCTGTTTATAATAAGCTGGCTGTATTCTGCAGGCTTTCAAGCAAAATGGCAGGCAGTCAAGATGAACCCGATGTTCACGCCGATTGCAGGCATGTTCGTTGTTTCATGCCTTGCAGCAGTTTTACTGGAGCGACCCCAGGGGACTTTCTGGTCCGGTTTTGCCCATTATCAAATCTATATTTTTCTACTGCTTTTCATCAGCGCCGGTCCCGGAGACTGGCAAAGGCAGGCGGTCAGATTCTTCTTTGCCGGCGCAGTGTATGCCGCAACCCTGTATTATCTGAATTTCATCGGACTGCTCCCGGGTTGGGGTATTTTTACCAATTATCTGGAATATAAGGGAAACAAATCCATCCTGTACGCAATCTTGCTGGCGATTGCTGCAGCGTGGATGCTCCATGAAATCGTTTCCATTGCGGATCGCAGAAGGATGTGGCTGCGAATCCTGGCATTCCTGTATGTAGTCATTGCGCTGCTGTTTCTTGCCAAATCACGAACGGCCAGCCTGATTTTCATATTGCTGTGCGCATGGATTTTCATAAAATGCTATGCCATGTCCCGGCGCAATATGCTCTGGATATTCAGCCTGGTATCCCTGTTCGCGGTTGTCTGGGTATCCGTATCGGATGTGGGGCAGCGCATACGTGGAACCTTTGGAGATATTGAGGCATTTTCACAGGGCAAGCAAATCAGCGACGACGGGATACGCCTTGAGATGTTCAGTATTACTTCCAGAATTATTGCCGAAAAGCCATGGACCGGGCACGGGATTGCAACATTTCCCATCCAGTACCGTCAATATGCGAAAGGTTTGCCAAGTGAAGGAACACACACCCCGCATAACGATTATCTGCTTTATGCTTCCGAAATCGGCTTCATCGGACTGGCAGTTCTGTTGTGGATATGGCTGACGCAGTTGATCATCGCATGGAAAATTGGCGGAACTCCCGGTATGTGGCTGGGTACGCTGGGGGTGGCTATAATGGTCGGCGGAATGTTTAATGCGATTTTGAGAGATGCAGTATTTGGCATGCCATTGATGGTGTTGCTTGCCATACCGCTTGCAGGCGTAACGCGGAGCGATCTGAATCCGATATGAAAAAAAATATTGAAGAGTCTGCCATTCCTCCCATTGCGGATATGGATGAGCGCGTCATTCTGTGCATGAAATGGGGAAGCAAGTATGGCCCAGAGTATGTCAACAGGCTATATGCGATGGTCGCGCGGAATTTGCAGGGCCGTTTCCGTTTTGTCTGCCTGACGGATCAGAGTGCAGGGGTGCGTCCCGAAGTGGAATGCCTGCCTATTCCTGATCTAGCCTTGCCTGAAGGAATTCCAGAGCGTGGCTGGAAAAAGTTGACCACTTTCGAAGCCAATCTGCATGGATTGCAGGGCACTGCGCTATTTCTTGACCTGGATGTCGTGATTGTAAGCGGCATTGACTGTTTCTTTGAGCACCCCGGGGAATTTTTGATCATTCATGACTGGAAGCGGCGGTGGCGCATTACCGGTAATTCTTCTGTCTATCGCTTCCGGCTGGGCGCGCATGCCGGGCTGCTGGAGGAATTCCGGACCGGGCAGGCTGAAATCCGGCGCAGGTTCCGGAATGAGCAGGCATTTCTATCCGACTGGTTTCACCGGCAGGGGAAACTGGGCTACTGGCCTGATTCCTGGTGCCGCAGCTTCAAATATCATTGCGTTACCCCTTGGCCAAGCAATTATTGGTGCATTCCAGTCATTCCAGATGGCGCGCGCATTCTGATTTTTCACGGGGAGGTCAACCCGCCGGATGCTTTGGCTGGGCGACGGAACCGCAGGTTTCGTTTCGTACGCCCGGCACCATGGATATCCAGGTACTGGACTGAATGAAATCCCCGTGAAAGATGGATGCCAGGTTCGGGGAATGCAGCAGCAGTTTTCTGCCAGCCAGGATATCCAAAGCGGCTGCCGGCTTTTTCAGTATCGCAGAAAGCGTGTGTGCTGAACATTCTCTTGAATCCATGTAAACTTGCTTGCCTGCCTTCAGGTTCGGTCGCTGGACTCATGCCGCGTGCACCCATTGTCAAATCAGATTGAGAAGCCCTTAACTATCGTGCGTACCGAAGTAGTCGTTTCAACTTACAATAACCCTATGGCCTTGAATTACGTACTGCTGGCCCTGGCTGCACAGCGTGGCGCTGAATTCAGCGTGTGTATTGCGGACGACGGGTCTGGCGCTCCGACGCAGAGGGTAATCGAGAGTTGGGCTGGACGAATTGGCCGGGTTCCATTGCGTCATATCTGGCAGGAGGATGACGGTTTTCGTAAAAATGCCATTCTGAATAAAGCGATCGATACTTCCCGAGCGGATTATCTGATTTTTATCGATGGCGATTGTGTAGCTCGCCCAGATTTTGTCGCCCGGCATATCTCCCGCCGTGCCGAAGGGATTTTCCTTTCCGGGGGGATGATACGGCTGCCAGACCGTTCAACGCAGGCGCTATCCGAACAGCTGGTTGCCAGCGGGGCGGTTTTCCATTTGAACTGGATAGCCGGCCAGATCGGGATACGGAAATTCAGCACCCTCCTTAAAGCTGCGGCATTACCGGCAGGGTTGGCGCGAATGCTGGAGCAGCTTTCCCCGGTCAAGCGCACCTGGAATGGTGCAAACAGTTCGGCATGGCGGGGCGATATCATTGCGGTGAATGGCTTTGACGAGTCATTGCGATATGGCGCCGAAGATGTGGAGATGGGGGTGCGCCTGACCAATAACGGCATCATCGGTAGGCACATTCGCTACAGCACCTGCTTGCTCCATATCGAGCACTCTCGTGGTTATGCCGATCCTGAAATCGTACAACGGAACAAAGAGTATGTAAGGGAAGTGAGAAAAAGAGGCATTGTCTGGACAGAAAATGGCATGGTAAAGCCCGCCGCCAGAACGGAGGAGGGGAAAGACTGTGGTCAGGCGCCGGCTTCCCGGTTGCAAGGTGCTGGCGTCCTTTCAGAGGTTGCAGCCAAATGAAACACGCATCGATTGTGGCAGCCAGGCACAGGCAGAATGAAATTTTCAGGCCGGATGATGCGGGACCGAATGGCCGGGAATTCTTTCTGCCATACAGGATGTTGCGGGATTATTTCCGTGAAGCCGGGATCGAACTTTCTACAGCCGACATGAATCGGGGGCGCGAGGTGCTTTTCGAGTTGCATGTCAATGCAAGGCGTAGCCTGCCGGAATGTCCCGCTTATGCCTATCTGTATGAAGATCCAATAGTCCGGCCGCTCAACGGCGACCCTGCATGGTTGAGCCGTTATCGCAAGGCTTTTACATCGAATGAAACCTTGATCGATCATCGGCAAATATTGCGCCTGGATTATCCAAATGACCTGAGTTTGCGGGCAGTGCCAGATTTTACCGGGCGCGACCAGTTTTGCGTGATGATCGCCTCCAACAAAGCATTGCGGCATCCCGACCCGCGCAATCTGCACGACAAGCGCATTGAAATCATCCGTTTTTTTGAGAAAAATGCCCCTGTCCTCTTTGCGCTCTATGGCAAGGGCTGGAACATTCCTGCGGTACGCCCCGGTTTGGCGGGGCGATTGATCAAGCGCGTGCACCAGTGGCGCAGCAGAATATATCCGGGCCAACCGTTCCCGAGCTATCGTGGGGTGGTGCGATCCAAAGCAGAGGTTCTGGACCGAGCCAGATTTTCCATCTGCTATGAGAATTCACGCGGCAGCCCTGGTTATCTGACCGAGAAAATATTTGACTGCTTTACCAGTGGCTGCGTACCGGTTTATATTGGTACGGCCAATGTAGCCGAGCTTGTTCCAGAAGGCTGTTATATTGACGGGGACCGCTTCAGTAATCCTGCAGAGTTGCTGTGTTTCCTGCAATCCGTAGATGCTGCCCGTTATGCTCGGTACCAGGTAGAAATCCGACGTTTTTTGGCCAGCCCGGAGAGCGTGCGTTTTACCAATGAGCATTTTTGCCGCTTTCTAGTGGATGTGATCCTGGCAGATTTGATGACGGAACACAGATTATCCAACGCATGAGATTTTTGCCCTACGAAGACGTGCTGACTGTGTATTCTGCTCTCATGATTTGCAATGGCAGTAATCCCGGCCTGCCACGAGACTGATTGGCCTCCAGGTTTTGCAGCCAGTGTGGAGAATCGTGGTGCCCTTGTAAAGATTTGTCAGGCGCTCTTGCAACTGCAGATGATCATGCAGTGTTGTCAAGGAGATAGGTTGGCGGCTGGTTGTGTCGGTCAATAAAATAAAAACATTTTGAAAGGGCGATTGCATGAAGCTGGCGATGATCGGACTGGGGAAAATGGGCGGCAGCATGGCGCGAAGATTACTCAGAGCGGGCATGGAGGTAGTGGGATACGACCATGACCCGAAAGTGGTTGCGCAATTATCTGCCAAGGATGAGATGAGTGCCGCGGCTTCGGTGGCGGATGCGGTTGCGCAATTACCCATTCCGCGCATTGTGTGGCTGATGTTGCCGAGCGGGGAGCCGACAGAGCAGCAGATTCAGGCACTTACCCCGATGCTGTCAGCCGGAGACATCATTGTTGATGGCGGAAACTCAAACTATCATGATAGCCAGCGTCGGGGTGCGTGGTTGGCAGAGCAGGGGATCGGTTTCATGGATGCAGGAACTTCAGGTGGGGTATGGGGGCTTGAGAACGGTTATTGCCTGATGGTCGGGGGAAGCGTCGGCGTTGTGAAAACCATGCAGCCCGTGCTCCAAGTGCTGGCTCCTTCCCCGGAACACGGATGGGCACGTGTCGGGCCGGTAGGCGCAGGACATTTTGCCAAGATGATACACAATGGGATTGAATACGGCATGATGCAGTCACTTGCAGAAGGCCTTGAACTGCTGCGGGGAAAACAGGAATTTGACCTTGATTTGGCCCAGATCACGGAACTGTGGCGACACGGTTCCGTGGTGCGCAGCTGGCTGCTGGACCTGACTGCAAAAGCCCTGCAAGCCAATCAGGATCTGGAAACCATTGCTCCGTATGTGCCGGATTCAGGGGAAGGCCGCTGGACAGTGATCGAATCCGTGGATCAGGGAGTGGCGACACCGGTGCTGACATCGGCCTTGCAAATGCGTTTTGCCAGCCGGAATGAAAGGGGGTATGGCTTCCGGTTGCTTTCCTTGATGCGCAATGCCTTCGGTGGGCATGCAGTAAAACGGACGGAATAAACAGGCCGGCAGGCGCGGTCAGACCAGTTGCCTGCAACAGGTTTTATTCCAGTTCCAATTCCTGAATCTTGCGCGTCATGGTGTTGCGCCCCATTCCCAGCAGGGTGGCAGCCTCGATGCGCCTGCCATCGGTATGCTTGAGTGCCTGTGTGATCAGGATGCGTTCGAACTGCCGATTCAGGCGGTCTAAAATGTCTTGCTCTCCGCGTTCCAAAGCCAGTGCTACCTGCTGGCCCAGCATAATCTGCCAGTCGCCGGAATCCATATCAGCTGTTGTGGGTGTCTCGCGCCATTCGGGTGGCAAATCGGAAATTTCAATCTGGTGGGAAGGGGTCATTACCGTCAGCCAGTGGCAGAGATTTTCCAGTTGCCTGACATTTCCAGGGAAGTCCTGTTTTGCCAGGTAACGTAGCGTGTCCTGGTTGAAGGTCTTCTGTTCGACGGACAGTTCCTCAGCTTTTTTCTGCAAAAAATATTTCGCGAGCAGAGGGATGTCTTCCCGGCGTTCGCGCAGGGGGGGTAGATAGAGGCGAATGACGTTTAGACGGTGGAACAGGTCTTCGCGAAACAATCCCTGCTTTACCCGCTCTTCCAGGTTCTGGTGTGTGGCCGCAATGATGCGTACGTTGGTTCTGATCAGTTGATTTCCGCCAACGCGGTAATAATTTTTGTCCGACAGCACACGCAATAATCGCGTCTGTAGTTCTGCCGGCATGTCTCCGATTTCATCCAGGAACAGAGTACCGCCTTCAGCCTGTTCAAAGCGGCCCCGGCGGCTTGCTGCCGCACCCGTGAATGCGCCCCGCTCATGGCCGAATAATTCGGATTCGAGCAAATCCTTGGAAATGGCCGCAGTGTTAATGGCGATGAAAGGCTGGCTGGAGCGCGGACTGTGCCGGTGTAATGCATGTGCCACCAGTTCTTTGCCAGTGCCGGATTCGCCATTGATGATCACGGTTGCATGGGAATGCGATAGCCGTCCTATCGCGCGGAACACTTCCTGCATGGCTGGCGCCTGTCCCAGGATATGCGGAGTGGCAATGGACTGTTCTGCAGGTACACTGGAGCGCATGCTCTGTTCCAGAGCGCGCCGGATCAATGCAACGGCCTGGTCGATGTCAAACGGCTTGGGCAGATATTCGAATGCTCCGCCCTGGAATACTGACACGGCGCTTTCCAGGTCGGAATAGGCAGTCATGATGATGACTGGCAAACCAGGATGTTTTTTCTGCAGTTCATATAGCAGTTTCAGCCCTGAGCTGCCGGGCATGCGGATATCGCTGATAACGACCTGGGGCGGATCATGATCCTGCAATGCTGCCATGGCTTCATCGGCCGAGGTGAAACTTGTGAAGAGAATATCCGAACGCGTCAGGGCTTTTTCCAGTACCCAGCGTATGGAGCGGTCATCGTCAATGATCCAGGCGGTTTTCATGGGCAACGTTATGATATGGCTTGGTTTCTTGGATGGGTAGTATAACTGTAAAGCAGGTGCGTCCCGGTTCGCTTTCAAATTCGATGATGCCTTTATGCTGGCTGACATAGTCCTGTGCCAGGGTCAGTCCAAGGCCATGCCCGTTATCGCGGCCGGAGACCAGTGGATAAAATATTTTGTCATGCAAATGCACGGGGATGCCAGGGCCATCGTCAATGACCTGAATGGATACCGCCAGACGGTGGCGTTCCTTCAATAAAGTGACCTGACGCAAGATACGCGTACGCAGCAGAATGTTTCCTTTCCCCTGTATTGCCTGGGCAGCGTTGCGCACGATATTCAGGGTGATCTGGATTAACTGTTCCTTGTCGCCAGTCAACAGGGGCAGACTTGGATCGTAATCACGCTGCATGTGCAGGTCTTCCGGGTATTCGGCAAGCATCAGGCTGCGAACCCTCTCAAGCACTTCGTGTATGTTAAGCGAACGGACATCGGGTCTGGATCGCGGGGTGAGGAACTGGTCCATTAGTGAAGTCAGCCGGTCAGTTTCCTGAATAACAACCTGTGTGTACTCACGCAGGCCTGGTTTTTCCAATTCGTGTTCCAGCAACTGTGCAGCGCCTCTTATGCCCCCGAGAGGATTTTTGATTTCATGGGCGAGATTCCGCAGCAAATGTCGGTTGGCCTGTGTCTGGTCCAGCATTTGCTTTTCGCGCGCGAGTTTTAATGAGCGGTCAATCGTATGGAATTCCAGCAGTAAAAATGAGTTTGGCTGCACCGGCGTAGCTGTGCAGCGTAAATGCAACTTGCTGCCAGGCGGAACCCCGAGCGTAAGATCATGTTCCGTATAACTGGCACCATGAGACAGGGCATGCTGTATTGCGGCAGCGAGTTGCTCGGTTTGGGTGAACACCTCCAGCAGCGGAAGGCCGATCAGGCTTTTGCTGCTTAATGCAAACAGATTTTCTGCAGATGGGTTGAGGTAAGTGATATGCGATTTTTCATCCAGTACAATGACTGCAGTTGTGAGATGTTCGATAGCAGGCAAACAGGTATTGGCCGGAAGCATGGTAATTTTGAAAGTAATACGTTTATTTCAGGCAGCAGGCAGTCGCTTCATAAATTCAAATTACCCGATAAAAATGATTTGGGCAAGAAATATTAAGACGCCGATGCAGGGAGTTACCCCCTGGGCGTGGATAAGAACAGGGCAGAGGGAGCATGAACAGTGGTAGAAAGACATATCCGGCAGGATGAACCTTGGGTCGGTGCCTGCGGCAAGTAATGTCCGGCTTTCTCTCTGGCGCATTCCAACCACTGGGTAGGACTTAATTTCTGGGCAAGGTCGTCTCTAATGGTTTCTTGTTGTAAGATACGTCCGGGTGGAGAGATTTCAGAATTTGGGGCTCATTTATTTTTAACGATTACATGCAATATTTTACCTTCCATCATCAAGATCTGTACCGCTCCGCTCAACGTGGACCAACCTGTATGGGGTTTACGGGATGCCTGCGTACCGGGTTGATGATGGGATGCCTGCTGTTCCTGTATGGATGTATTAATGTAGGGCCAGATTTCAAACGGCCTGACCCGCCGGATGTGGCAGGTTATACGGCACAGAAGCTGCCAGAAAAAACGGAATCTGCCCCGGTTAAACTGGGCATGGCACAGCGTTTTGTCACCCGGAAAAATGTTGAGGCGGAATGGTGGAAGAGTTTTGGATCGGCGAAACTGGATGCCCTGATTGAGCAAGCCCTGCTGGCCAGCCCAACCCTTGAGGCTGCACAGGCTACCTTGCAGCAAGCCCGGCAAACTTATGCTGCACAAAGGGGCGCTACGCTGTTTCCGCAGGTGAGCGCCAAACTGAGCGCGCAGCGCCAGGAATTTAATCCTGCAATTTTCGGGCAGCAGGGAAATTCCAAGATATTCGATTTGTATAATGCCGGAGTCACGGTCGGTTACAATTTTGATCTCTTCGGTGGTAATCGCCGCACTCTCGAATCACTAGCAGCGCAGGCAGACTACCAGCGTTACCAGTTTGAAGGCGCGCGGCTGGCGCTGGCTGCCAATATCGTTACTACTGCCATCTCACAGGCGCAGCTTGCCGAGCAGATCAAGGCAACAACCTCCATTCTGGCAGACGAAGAAAAGCAGCTTGAAATTACCAGGCAACGTTTTAAGCTCGGGGCTGTGCCGCGAAATGATGAGTTTGCCCTGGTAACCCAGGTGGAGCAGACACGTGCCAGCATCCCGTTGTTGCGCACCAGTCTTGAGAAAACCGGAAATCTGCTTGCCGTGCTGGTGGGGCAGCCACCCGGTGCGGCGCAGATGCCAAAATTTTTCCTGTCTGATTTCAAGTTGCCCACGGAACTGCCTGTTGTCGTGCCTTCCGGTCTGGTGCGCCAGCGGCCGGACATCCAGGCATCCGAAGCATTGCTCCATGCAGCCAATGCACGGCATGGGGCGGTCGTGTCCACCATTTACCCGAAAATTGATCTGTCCGGAAATTTGAGTTCGCTGGCGGTGGCTACGTCCGGCCTGTTCGGGGCGGAATCGCTGATCTGGAGCATTGTCGGTCAGGCAGTGCAGCCATTGATCAATTTCGGCTACAAGGACGAGGTCCGGGCAGCCGAATCAGGTTATCAAGCAGCCGCAGCGAATTACCGCCAGACCCTGCTACAGGCATTCCGCAATGTTGCCGACGTACTGTATACCCTGGACAATGACGCGCAGGTACTGCAGGCACGAGCCACGGCCCGTACTTCTGCGCAAGCGTCGCTGATGATTACCCGGCAGCAGTTTTCCCTGGGAGGGGTGGGTTATTTACCGTTGTTGATTGCGCAAATTCAGGCGCGCAATGCCGAGATCAATCTGATTTCCGCGCAGGCCCAGCGTTTGACGGATACGGCTGCGCTGTATCAGGCGATGGGTGGCGGCTGGATGGCTGCTTCCGGGCAGGAAGGGACCCATCAGGAACAGCCTGTCCGGCTGCCCGTACAGAATGCATTGCATGCGCAATCCGTTCAGCACGGGTTGAGCCGCAATTGAGCATGGAGTATTTGCATGGCTAAGGGAATGACCAAACGCTTGGTTATCATGCTGCTGCTGACTGCCTTGGTGTTCGGCGGGATTTATGCATTCCAGCAGTTTCGCAATAAAATGATTCAGCAGTCGATCAGGGGCATGGCAAACCCGCCGCAAAGCGTATCCACCACCGTGGTGCAATTTTCTGCCTGGCAGCCTGCATTTGAAGCGGTGGGCAATCTGCGTGCTTCAAATGGAACTAGTCTGGCAGCCGAGGTCAGTGGCCTGGTTACCGCAATTCATTTCGATTCTGGAGCTACGGTGAAAGCTGGGCAGCTGTTGCTGGAATTGAATGCATCCCCTTTCAAAGCCCAGCTGGGGCAACTCAAGGCTGCAGCCCTGCTGGCAAAACAGAATTATGACCGTGATGTTGCACAGTACAAAGTGCAGGCAGTCAGCAAGGCTGCTGTGGAAGTTTCCGCCGCCAACCTGAAAAGCGCCCTGGCACAGATTACCACGCAGGAAGCGATCATTGCCCAGAGAAGTATACGCGCCCCCTTTTCCGGCCGGCTAGGAATACGACAGGTTGATCTTGGACAATATCTGGCTCCGGGTGCTGTCCTGGTCAACCTGCAAAAACTGGATCCGATGTATCTGGACTTTAGCGTGCCCCAGGCCCATATGGATCTGGTTCGTGTTGGAGAAACCGTCGCGGTGCAGACCAGCGCGTTCCCTGGCAGGGTTTTCATGGGAACCGTTTCTGCGATTGAACCCCAGGTGGAAATCAGTACACGCAACATTAAAGTAAGGGCCAGTATCCGCAATCCAAAAAATGAACTGATTCCTGGTTTGTTTGCTACGGTAAGGGTGAACCGGGGCGGACAAAAAGAATATCTGACGCTGCCGAATGCAGCCATTTCCTATAATCCTTACGGAAGCACGGTATTTGTAGTAAAAAGGAAGGGAAAAGATGCCAGTGGCAAGCCGTTGCTGGTGGCGGAACAGCGCTTTGTCACAACCGGCCCAACACGCGGTGATCAGGTGGCCGTGCTGTCCGGCCTCAAAGCGAACGAGATTGTGGTGACTTCCGGTCAGTTGAAGCTGCGCAATGGGACTCCGGTATTGGTCAATAACAGCGTGCAGCCGTCCAGCAACCCCAACCCTGATGTTCAAGACGAATGAGCCACGCTGCTGAAGCCGCGATGCGAAAATTTACTGATATTTTCGTCGAACGACCGGTTCTGGCAACCGTGATCAGTCTGGTCATACTGGTTCTGGGATTGCGTTCGCTTGGTTCGCTGCCGATCCTGCAATTTCCCTATACACAAAATGCCGTAGTCACCGTTACCACCTCCTATCTTGGAGCCGATGCCAATCTGGTGGCGAGCTTTATCACAACCCCGCTGGAAACCTCGGTAGCCCAGGCGGATGGCATTGATTACATGACATCCACAAGCAGCCAGGGAGTGAGCGTCATTACTGCCCACCTGCGGTTGAATCATGATCCGGATAATGCGCTGACCGAGATCAATACCAAGGTCAATGCCGTTCTGAATCAACTGCCGCCCCAGGCGCAGAAACCCACCCTTTCCGTCAGTATCGGGCAGACCATCGATGCGATGTATATCGGCTTTTACAGTGATGTGCTCCAGTCCAATCAGGTTACGGACTATCTCGTACGTTCGGTGCAGCCCAGGCTCCAGGCAATCGAAGGGGTCCAGGTTGCAGAATTGCTGGGGTCGAAGAATTTCGCCCTGAGAGCATGGCTGGACCCGCACAAACTGGCTGCGGTTGGCCTGACCGCAGCCGATGTGCACAGTTTCCTGGCTGCAAACAATTTTTTGTCTTCCAGCGGGCAATCCAAGGGGCAAATGGTACAGATCAACCTGAGGGTATCTACTTCGTTGCACTCGGTGGATGATTTCAGGCGGATGGTCATCAAGCAGCAGGGTAATTCGGTAGTGCGTCTGGAAGATGTCGCGACGGTGACCCTGGGTGCTGATGACTATGATAACAGCGTGGCCTTTGACGGCAAGAAAGCGGTGTACGTCGGCATACAGATTGCTCCGGGGGCAAATCTTCTGGAGGTGCTCGCCCGTGTGCGCGATGCCATGCCTGGAATTCAGGCCCAGCTTCCACAGGGTTTGCACAGCAATATCGTTTACGATTCAACCAAATTCGTCAGTTCTTCCATCAATGAGGTGGTGAAAACATTGCTGGAAGCGGTCCTGATTGTCACGGTTGTGGTCTTCGTATTTCTCGGCTCGCTGCGTTCGGTGCTGGTTCCCGTCGTGGCGATACCACTTTCGCTGGTAGGCACGTTCACAGTGATGCTGGCGCTGGGGTATTCCATCAATCTGCTCACGCTGCTGGCTCTGGTTCTGGCTATCGGGCTGGTTGTGGATGATGCAATCATCGTGGTGGAAAACGTAAACCGCCATTTGGAGCAAGGTCTGACCCCCTTTGAATCTGCTGTCAGGGCAGCCCGCGAACTGGCCAACCCGATCATCGCCATGACGATTGTGCTGGTTGCGGTATATGTGCCGATCGGCTTCATGAGCGGGCTGACTGGTGCGCTGTTTACCGAGTTTGCTTTTACTCTGGTCGGAGCTGTGACGATCTCCGCGGTCGTCGCCCTGACGCTCTCACCCATGATGTGCTCCCGTTTTCTGCATACCCCGAGCCGCGAGGGTGGGAGCTGGCAGGACCGTTTGCAGCTTTGGCTGGATCAGCGCTTTGAACGCCTGCATCTTCGCTATGAAAAAAGCCTGCGCGGGACGCTGGATTTCGTGCCGGTCATCGCCGTGTTCGCGGCTCTGATAATCGGAGGCATCTATTTCCTGTATGCCACTTCAATGTCCGAGCTTGCTCCGCAGGAGGACCAGGGGGTACTGCTTGCGGTTTCTTACAATGCGCCGGATGCCACGCTGCGTCAACGCGAACTGTTTGGCGATCAGGTTCATCATGTGTTCAAGTCCCACGCTGAAACCGATCATACTTTCCAGCTTAACATGCCGTCTCAGGTTATTTCCGGCATGGTCCTCAAGCCCTGGGATGAGCGCGTAAAAACCGCCATGATACTGCAGCCCCAGATTCAGAATGAACTGGCGAAAATTGCCGGTTCGCAGAATGCCGTTTTCCAGCCGCCCCCGCTTCCCGGAGCGAGCGGAATGCCGATCCAGTTTGTGATTACCACCTCGGAATCTTTTCACAGGCTGCATGATGTGGCGCAGCAATTCTTGCAGGAGGCCGAGAAAACAGGAGAGTTCATTTTTGTGCAGACGGATTTGCGCATAGACCTGCCGCAAACCCGTGTGGTTATCGATCGCAACATGGCATCACAGCTTGGTCTGAACATGCAGGATATCGGTTCGGCGCTTTCCTCCATGCTGGGAGGCAACTATGTAAACTATTTCGAACTGGAAGGCCGCTCCTATAAGGTCATTCCCCAGGTGGCGCAGCGCTTCCGTCTGAACGTGGACCAGCTCTCCCATTATTATCTGCGGGCCGCGGACGGGCAGATGGTGCCGTTGTCCACAGTCGCGCATATGGAAACCACTACCGAGCCTGAAACCATTAATCACTTTCAGCAGCAAAACATGGCCACCATACAGGGAGTGGCTTTCCCTACCTCCTCGCAGGGGCAGGTACTGGAACGGCTGAAAACCCTGGCGGAAAAAAACCTGCCTGCGGGATACAGCTATGATTATGCAGGGACCTCCAGGCAGTTCATACAGGAATCCGGCGGGCTCATGCTCACTTTTTTCTTTGCTATCGTGATTATTTACCTTGCACTTGCGGCACAGTTTGAAAGCTTTCGCGACCCAGCCATCATCCTGGTATCGGTACCCATGTCTATTGTCGGAGCGCTGATTTTCATTAATCTTGGCATCGGACAGACCAAGCTTAATATTTACACCGAAGTCGGCCTGATTACCCTGGTTGCACTCATATCCAAGCATGGCATTCTGATTGTGGAATTTGCCAATAATCTGCAGCAGTCAGGGTTCAGCAAGCGGAACGCCATAGAAAAAGCAGCGGGATTACGCCTGCGCCCGATTCTGATGACCACCGCAGCCATGGTTCTGGGGGTCCTGCCGCTGATCACCGCGAGTGGTGCCGGCGCATTGAGTCGGATCAACATGGGTATCGTGATTGCAAGCGGCCTGTCGATCGGCACATTGTTCACGCTGTTTGTCGTGCCCGGGATGTATATGATGCTTGCAACGGACCGCAATCATGCGGTGAAGATGCAAGGAGAAACTGCCCGGACACAAGGTTAGGCGCAGGCCAGATTACAGGCCAGGAACCGTTGCGCCTGTCCTCGTGCCGGTTGAATTCTGCTATGGATTTCCGGGAGTAGGGTTACGGATCACAATCCAATCTCAGTCTGGCATGGATCGTATACTATCCGGTCAGAGCACCTTCCCGCCGAAAGCTTCTGCGACTTCCGCGCGTAGCAGCGGCCAGTCGCAGGGTCTGTAGCGCGAGGAAAAATGCATCGGGATGACGCAGCCTGCCCCGGCTGCCCGCGCCACTTCCCCCGCCTGGCGTGCAGTCAGATGTGATTTGCGTTGCCCGTGCGCGGCATCGCGCTCCATGAAGGCGGCCTCGATGTATAGCAGGTCTGCCTGATTTGCCAGTTCAACCATGGCATTCCGGTTATTTTCGTGCCACGCGGCATCGGTGATATAGGCAATTTTTTGGCCCGGCACGATGCGTAGTGCAGATTTCAGTTCTCCCAGGGGCACGCTACGCTCTTGCCCGGCATTTTTTTCGCGCCAGCTTACTTGTATTGCTTGCTGCTCCGGGGCATTGCACAATACCGCCTGTTTCAGGTCGCGCAGCCAGGGGCCTGTAGCCAGGCCGAGTGCGTGCAGGCGGTTTTTCCACAGGTTGACATGGGCGGTTTCTTCCAGAGCATAGGCCAGGCATGGGATGCCTCCATGATCCAGCAATGCGTAGCGCACCTGCATGGCAGGCTCACGCAGCAATAGATTTCCTGGAACCGGCACACAGGATGCATGCTCGCGGCGAAATGCGCGGCAGCAGCAGAAGCTGGCGCGCTTCGCGGTATCGCTGCCGTCCAGTTCGGTAACAATCAGGGTCAGGTTGGTGGCATAGTTCTGTACCAGATTCCAGGTATAAGCGAACAGCTTGTGCTCTACCTGGGCAAGAAAACCGGGAGGGCCATACAGATGCAGAGTTTTTTCACGGCCCAGCATGAGACGCAGGAGCCAGCCAAAACCGATGAAGTGATCCATGTGGGTATGGCTGACGAATACATGGCGGATGCGCAGCAGTTTGCGTGGGGGTAATGCCCGGATGTCGCCGAGGTCGAAAAGCAGGGCGCGCTGTTCGAACTGGCAGTCTATGAACAACGCGATATCGCCTGCCGGGCCGTTGACCAGCTGCGGACGGAAAATAGTACGCATGCTGTTTCCAGGTCTATCTGCCGGCCTGTACAGGACGAATCATTTTTCAGAGGATTGCTGGTGGCTCGGATTCGGCCTGCATGCCGCCAGGATCTGCACCACTTCCTCGTCGCTCACCTGGGGGAAGGACTGGTAAAACTGTCCCACTGCAGAAAATGATTCCGGTGCAAGCAGGCATATTACCTCGTCTGCATAGGAGGACACCCTGGCCAGGGTATCGGGCGGCGAAACTGGCACAGCGCAAACCAGTTTCTGCGGATGCCGTGCACGTAAGGCATGCAGCGCGGCGATCATTGTGGAGCCGGTTGCCAGCCCATCATCCACCACGATGACGGTGCGGCCCGCAGGTTCAAGCGCGGAATGCACCGGAGTGTAGCTGGCGCGGCGCTGGCGCAGGATCTCAAGTTGCGCAGTCTTTTCGGCCTCAATATATTGCTGGCCTCCGGCAATTTGTTCGGCATATTCGGCAAGATAGGTCCAGCCGGATTCGTCTACGGAACCGATGGCAAATTCCGGGTTTCCCGGCGCGCGCAGCTTGCGCACCAGCACCACGTCCATCTCTCCATCCAGTGTCTCGGCAATGATTTTTGCCATGGGCACTGCACCGCGCGGTATCGCCAGGATCAGGGGATGCGTGCCGCGATATCGGAGCAGTTTTTGTACCAGTTTACAGGCTGCATCTTTGCGATCCCTGAACATGCCGTTTTCTCCTTTTCAGCGGTTCATCTGCGCCGTGCGGTCTATAGGATTGCACGTCATCAGGATTATTCCAGATCGCCCGCTTCAATGGTAGATGCCGATAGTACATTTTTTGCGACCGGCAGGCTCGCCATCAGGTTCGACGTAGAAAAGCAGTGCTCTGTGCAACGAATAGCGGTGGGTGATTTCCGCTGAAATCCTGCTCCCTGTGCAGGATTTGCTGCATCCGGGCAGCTTCTGGCCCGTTCAGGGTAAGTAGTTCATAATGCGTCTGGAGTTCGGACTGTAATCCACATAGCAAACGCACCCCGCTGTCCCAACAGTGCAGGCAAGTCTGTTACACTGCAATTTCTCATTTACCCGTTTGGAGAGACACCATGACAAAATTCTTTGATGAAATTTCCGATAAAATCAGCAAAGCGGTAGCCAGCAGCCCGGCAAAAGATGTTGAGAAGAACGCCCGCGCCCTGCTGGCACAGGGATTTTCCAAGCTGGACCTGGTCACGCGCGAAGAATTTGATGTCCAGGTTCAGCTGCTCGCACGGACCGTGGAAAAACTGGAGGCGCTTGAAGCCAGGGTCGCTGCCCTTGAAGTTCAGCATAACCCTCTTGTGGGTGGCGATACAGCCAGTAACGGCTAGCTGCGGTTTGAACCATAGCGCAGCACCGGGATAATGAGCCTCGCGGTACTATACAGCCGTGCCCTTTCCGGCATGGATGCCGCGCTGGTTACGGTAGAGGTGCACCTGGCAAATGGCTTGCCGAGCTTTACCATCGTTGGTCTGCCTGAAACTGAAGTCAAGGAAAGCAAGGATCGCGTGCGAGCAGCCTTGCTGACCTGCCGGTTTGAGTTTCCATCCCGCCGTATTACGGTCAACCTTGCTCCTGCCGATCTGCCCAAGGAAAGCGGACGCTTTGATTTGCCGATCGCGTTGGGTATCCTCGCCGCATCCGGACAGATCCCCTCCACCCATCTGGGTGACTATGAATTTGCCGGTGAGCTGGCGCTTACGGGGGAACTCAGGCCGGTACGCGGAGCGCTGGCCATGACCTACCACGCGACATCCAACGGCCGGGGATTTATCCTGCCGGAAACCAATGCAGTCGAAGCCGCCCTGGTAGAGGATGCAGCCGTGTATCCTGCACGCTCCATACTGGAAGTCGCAGCCCATCTGTCCGGGCATGCTCCGCTTGCACGTCAGACAAGCAGCGCGCAGATGGAAAGGCAGGACTATCCGGATATGCGCGAAGTTAAGGGACAGGGGCAAGCCAAGCGTGCGCTGGAAATTGCTGCTGCCGGTGGACACAGCGTATTGATGAGTGGTCCGCCCGGTACCGGAAAATCCATGCTTGCGCAGCGTTTTCCGGGAATCCTCCCGGCCATGACCCAGACCGAGGCATTGGAGAGCGCTGCCATGCAGTCTTTGGGCGGAATGTTCGACATCAGCCGCTGGAAAATCCGCCCCTTCCGTGCTCCCCATCACACCGCTTCCGCCGTAGCTCTGGTCGGCGGAGGCAGCAACCCGCGTCCCGGTGAAATCTCGATGGCGATGCATGGAGTGCTGTTCCTGGACGAATTGCCGGAATTTGAGCGGCAAGTGCTGGAAGTCTTGCGCGAGCCGCTGGAAAGCGGGCGGATCGCTATTTCGCGCGCGGCGCGCCGAGCGGATTTCCGCGCGCAATTTCAGCTGCTTGCTGCCATGAATCCCTGTCCCTGCGGTTATTTTGGTCATTACAACGGCAAATGCCGCTGTACCCCGGATCAGATCGCTCGCTATCGCGGGAAAATTTCCGGCCCGCTATTGGACCGTATCGACATACTGATCGAAATTCCGGCCGTGCCGCAGGAAAACCTGCTCAGACATACAGACGGAGAATTCAGCAGCGATATTCGCGCTCGCGTGAATGCTGCGCGGCAGCGGGCATTACACCGCCAGAATAAACCCAATGCAGGACTTACGGTCAGCGAACTGGACACTTTCTGTGTGCCATGCGAACAGGGCGCGGTTCTGCTGCAGCAGGCCATTCACCGCCTGAACTTATCTGCTCGCGCCTATCACCGAACCCTGAAAGTCGCGCGCACGATTGCTGACCTGGCGGGCAGTGCAAATATTACCCCCGCCCATATTGCCGAAGCCGTGCAGTATGGCAGGATGCGCATGCAGGGGTAGCTTTTCGGCTTCCTTGCTAGGGCTGATTTTAAAATTGCCTGGGTTAAATTTAACAAACTGAAGGTGATCCAACGGGCACCGAATAACGCAAAACCGGTTTGCCATACGATTCGATCGGAAATGCTACCATTTTATGGATTGCCCGGCGTGGATATGGTTTTTCTGTTTCTGGAAATGGTATGAAGAAGCTGGATTCATACGTCGGTTCGACCCGCAATATCCTCGTCCCAGAGACCCGGTTTTTCTTTGATGAAATTATCCATCAATTCCGTGCATTTTTTATCCTCCAGCAAATCTACCTGAACACCGTGACTCCGGAGAAACTCGATGTTGCCACGGAAATTACGATTTTCTCCGATCACAACACGAGTCACTCCAAACTGGAGAATTGCTCCACTGCACATCATGCACGGACTGAGCGTAGTATATAAGGTGACTCCGTTATAGCTGGATTGACGACCAGCCCGGCGTAAACAGTCAATCTCGCCATGTGCTGTCGGGTCTCCATCCTGCACACGTCTATTGTGTCCAGCCGAGATCACCTCGCCATCTTTTACCATGACGGCTCCAACGGGAACCCCCCCTTCCAAATAGGATTTATATGCTTGCTGGTATGCCAGCCCCATCATTTTTTGATCTTGATTGTCGCTCATGATTCCACCTTGGATCGCATGAAGTGTAGTGTATACAGTGAACCTGCCCACAGGACGATATTCTACGGCAAAGCATGATCTCTTTCGGGCGGAATGGCAAATACAAACCGGCTCTCTGCTTTGTGAGGGTTTCAACAGATAACCTGATTGCAATTTTTGTGTTGTCGTTTTGATTAAGGTTAAAAGTATATTACACAGTTATACAATAAATATATGTTGAAAGTTATTTAATGTATGGTTAGAATAAACCTGTCCTACAACAGGACCATCCAAATCGAACCATCAATACTGAGGATATAACCATGAAAAGAAAAGACATCCCACTGAATAATGCACGCCGCACTGCCCTCAAGGCTGGATTTGCCGTCAGTGCACTTGCTGCAATCAGCCTGACAACCGTGAACAGTGCCAATGCCGGTACGGGTAACGATACCCGGCATGATCTGGCCATTCTGAATGCGGCTCTTGATCTGGAAAATCAGGCAATCTGGGCCTATGGGGTGGCTGCTGGAAAATTGAGTGACAGTAAAGTTGGAAATGTCATCAAAACACTGGCATTGCGCAATCAGGCAGATCATATCCAGCACCGTGATATTTTTATATCCACGATCAATGGGCTTGGCGGTACTCCCGTCAAGGCAAGGGAAAACTATGATCTTTCCGCCTACATCCAGGCGAAGGAAGGAAATCTTGATTCAGACGCCAATATCGCCAGACTGGCGCTTGCGCTGGAAGTGGATGCAGTGCTTGCCTACGCCAGTGCTGTCAGAAAGCTGCGCACACCAGACCTGATTGCTGCCGGACTGACTATCCTGCCGGACGAATCTGCGCATGCTGCAGCCATACGTGCTGTGTTCGGTACGCTGGATCCTGCTATTCATGCCGTTCCCTCCGGACAGCTGAGTAAGGAAACACGCAACCTATGGATACTGTCCGTTTGAAGACATGCGCTGCACGATGAAAATGCTTATAACATTTCCTGTAAGGATCCACTGGGCACTGGCTGTTTTGATGACAATTGGTGTCATCCACACAGCTGAAACACACGCGGCGCATCCTGATGCCAAGCAACCTGTTATCGTAAATATTGATGCTTTTCAGTATCAACCCGATATCATCAAAATTCAACGCGGTCAGAGCATAATTTTTATGAACCGTGATGACGTTCCCCACACCGTGACACCCGGAAAAAATGCGCGTTTTATTTCCTCCGGTCTGATCAAGGGTGGGGAACAGCATGAGGTGAAATTTGAATCAACGGGGATTCAAGATTACTCGTGTGATTTTCATCCCAGCATGCAGGGGCAGGTGCAAGTACAATAAAGTATTGGCGAGGAATGGGTAGCGGTCATCCTGCTTCTCGTGTGTGAAGGCAGCCTTGCTGTCCTGTTATTGGGAATTTCAGATGGCCTAATCTCGGACCGGATCAGTTTCTGTGGGCGATCCGGTCTTGGTCTTTTGCATCCTTCTCTGTATTGGATGCCAGCTCCAAATGTGTGGAAAATTGTGATTTCACCCTGCACGTAGTCTGTTTTACAATAAACAGGAAATTGTTGAAAAACAAACATGCTGAAGGAATCTGGAATGCTAGAAATGTTAGGGAGTCGCCAGCAGCAACTTTTGCGACTTCTGCAAAAAAACAAGGGTGGCCTGACTTTGGAAGAGCTTTCAGTACATCTGGATATCAGCCGGAATGCCGTGCGTCAACACATCGCTACGTTGGAAAGCAATGGATTCGTAACTTTGGGAATAATGCGTCCCTCCGGAGGAAGACCAGAACAGCTTTACGTGCTGACTGAGGAAGGAATGGAATTCTTTCCGCGTCATTATTCCTTGTTTGCGCAATTACTGGTCGAATCCATCGCCCAGGAATCCGGGGTATCAGGGCTAAGAACGCGGCTGGAAGCGATGGGAGCGAGAGTCGCCCAGCAGCTGCTTGCCCAGAATCCTGGGCTCCAGGTTGGCGCACAGAGGGTGGAAAAGCTTGCAGAAATCATGGAGTCGCTTGGTTATAGCGCCCGAAGCATTGCCATGACCGGCGGGTTACCCGTTATTGAGGCGGACAACTGTGTTTTCCATAACCTTGCGATGAAAAACCCGGAAATATGTCATTTTGATCTGGCCTTGCTAACCACCTTTACCGGCAGTGGGGTAAACCATGAAAAATGTATGGCCAAAGGCAGCCATGTTTGCAGATTCAGGTTTGACATTGAAAGCTGAGAGGCCTGGATAAATGATTGCGTTTTAAGGATGCGCTTGTCTAACACCCCTCGGAGATTAAGTGCTTTTGCATTCTGGGTTCGGGTATAGGTCGCGTGCTATATCCAGCATATTTGTGTCGGGCGGACAGTTGTTGCGTCCCAGTACGAACAAATAATTTGTGTGCATTATCTTCCACTTAATGCTAAACGGGTAACCGAGACTTATCAACTGCATAAAAACCAGTTCCGGTTCCACCCGGTTCAGCTTGCAGTCATTAAAATCATTCGGTGTGGTGATTTGTGCCGTCATATCATGCGCCTTTCGATGCCTCGTTTTTGCCATGCCCAAGGTATTTTTGACCAGTTTGTCCACTTAACTCATACCGGCGGCATAGTGGAATCGGTCAGCAATCACCCAATAATTTTGAAAGGAGGCTTGGAAAATCAGAAAAATCTTTGCGTCAGACAGCAGATTTGATACCCTGCAGAAGATTAGTAAACCGTCCGGTTAAACGGGGTAATTCCAAAATGGCAAATGCACTTCGATTCATCATTGTCCCAAAAGTCTCGCATCCTTGGTTCGACGAGGTGAATAAAGGTGCGCAGGCCCAGGCCAAAATTCTAAGCCATAAGCTTGGTGTGGAGGTTGTGGTCAACTATATGCCGCCATCCGTTGCTGACGTCGTCGAGCAGAACGCGATCCTGGAGCAGGCCGCGAAGAGTCGCCCGAGTGGCATCGCTGTGGATCCCGTTGACGCAGTAGGCCATATGACGGCGCTCAACCGCATCAGGAACCAAGGTATTCCGGTGGTTCTTTTTGATTCACCATCGCTAGATAGCAGTATCACGAGCGTCGGCAACAACTTTACTCAGCAGGGAATCATTGCGGCCGAGCGTCTTGCCAAGCTGATCGGGTACGCTGGCAAAGTGGCTGTGATGCAGGGATATCCCACGGCACCCAATCACAAGGAACGATACGAAGCCCAGTTGGCGGTATTAGGAAAATATTCCGGTATAACTGTTGTGGACGGTGGCATTGATAATGACGACATTGAGACCGCCCGCCAACAAGCTTCGGCTGTTCTCGAATTGCATCCTGATCTGAGCGGTTTCTTGTGCTGCGATGCTTCCGGTCCGATAGGCATTGCAAGCGCTATCAAAATGGCTGGGAAGGCCGGCAAAGTAAAAGTAGTTGGCATGGATGGGATCAAGCCCATACTCGATGCCATTAAAGAAGGCGTGATCGACTCCTCCTCAGCAACCATTCCGAAAATGCAGGGTTCGATATCAGTCCTGATGTTATGGCAAGCATCGCTGGGCGTTCAGATCCCTCAGGCGGTTGATACAGGCATTGACGTGATTACGCAGGAGAACGTGGATAGCTATCTCGCTGGCACAGCCTGAGCAGTAAACAGTTATCTGTTTACATAAAATTCTGGGCATCCCCGGGCGATTCACTTTTTATGTCGACGCCGGTTGGAAACTGACCAAGAGAATAAACGTCTAACGCTCTTGTACATCCATATTATAATCAAAATCATTGGCTTAAGCAATGGGAGCTCCTTCTCCTCACCTAAGCGCCGCGCCAGTTCGTCGTAGACAGCATCTGCCTCTTTGCTCCGCCCTATATTCTCGAGCACAACGCCCTTGCTCAGCAGCGTTTCAGATACTTTCATACGCAATGGCGTCTCCTTCTCCTCGCCGAAGAGCCGCGCCACTTCGTCGTAGACAGCAATTGCCTCTTCGTCCCGCCCCATCTTGCCGAGCGTCTTGCCCTTGTTCATCAGCGCTGTAGCCACTTGCTCACGCAACGGCGCCTCCGTCGCCTCGCCGAAGCGCCGCACCACTTCATCGTAGGCAGCAATTGCCTCATTGTTCCACTCCATCTGGTCGAGCGTACCACCCTTGTTCACCAGCGCTGTAGCCACTTGTTCACGCAACGGTGCCTCCGTCGCCTCGCCGAAGTGCCGCACCACTTTGTCGTAGACAGCAATTGCCTCTTCGTCCCGCCCCATCTTGCCGAGCGTCTTGCCCTTATTCATCAACGCTGTAGCCACTTGCTCACGCAACGGCTCCTCCGTCGCCTCGCCAAAGCGATGCACCACCTCATCGTAGGCGGCAATTGCCTCTTCGTTCCGCCCCATCTGGGCGAGCGCGGCGCCCTTGTTTACCAGTGCTTTTGACAGCTGAATCGGTTCAGAAGAGACTTTTTCGGCCCTAATAAATTGCGTTAACGCAACCTCATATTTTGCAGATTCAAAAGCTTGAATACCCAGCATGTTCCAATCTTCGAAGCGGTACTTATTGGGTGCTCTGGATTCTATTTCCTGTGCTGCTTCTTGCACCTTCTCTCTCTGTTTCTCACTTAATGGTTTAGTCGTATCAATTGAGTGGCTAAGATTAATCATTGCTCTCTCGTGCCGCGCTTGGAGTTCCAAACTCTTGTCATTAATCATTTGAGTTGTACGTCTTTCATCCTCCAGTTTATTGAGCACATTAGTTGCTTTGTTATCGATTTCACCCAAAGCTATTGCAATCTTAGGATTTAGCGTATCTTCAACTTTTTTAACGAGTTCCTGCTTGCCATCCTTGTCAAGCCAGGATTCAATAATATTTTTTGCTTGTGCCTTAACTTCATTTCGGGCTTCGTCTTTTGCAGCCTGCACTGCTTCCCTAGTTGAACGGAAACTAAAGAACACCACTATCACGGTCATTAACACACCAAAACAAGACAGATAAAAATTAAGGTCACTAATCCGTTTGTCTTGCAGGTCAAGCCGCTCTTTGAAAAACTCGAGTTTTTGCTGCTGTAACTTGAGGTTAGTTGAAATATCCGATGCCTGGGACGTTATTTGAATTGCCCCGGGTTTAGAGGGCAGCTTAGCTGGCTGTACAGGCGCTGCCAGTGTAGGTAAAAAAAGAAAAAACATTCCGCATAATATGATTGATATAATTTTTTTCACAATCTCTCACCTATTGATAACAATAACGGACAGTTCATGGTTTTATTAGTTCTCGCCGATTTAAATGTGAAGTGCAACGCCTGACTTGAAGAATACCTGATTAGGTGTTTGGTATCCAAGTCGCTTTCTGGGTTGGTTGTTCAATCTTTCCATTGCTGCACCCATCTTCTGCTGTGTAATCGTGGTAAAGTCCCGGTTTTTGGGAAAGTACTGTCGAATCAGTCCATTCGTATTCTCGTTCGTTCCTCGTTCCCATGAAGCGTAAGGGTGGGCGAAATAGAAGTCTGTATCCAGTTGGTTGTTGATCTCCTTGTGTTCGGCGAATTTTCGCTCGTCGTCGGAAGTAATCGTATGCACCCGTCTTTGGTGTGGGTTGAGCAGGCTGGTAGTTGTTTTTGTCACCGTCTTGGCGGTCTTTCGCTTGCCCAAGCTGACGATGGTCTGTCGGTAATTCTGGCCGATGATGGTATCTGCCTCCCAGTCGCCAATACGACTTCTGGCATCGACGATAGCCGGACGTTGTTCGATGGGCTGGCGGTTGGTGATGATGCTGCGCCGATCTGTTTTGCCATAACTCTTCCGGCGCTTCTTCTGGATTGTAATGCCTTTGAGTGTTATTTCTGAAGTATAAAAAAACCATTCTGTCGTGAGTGCTCGAATTAATTTTTGTGCTAAAGTCTCCAGGGACATCCTTGTTGGCCTGAACAAGCGTATGTCAGAAATTTTATGCTTCCGCGGCTCTGATGAAAAATCTGATCATCCTTCACCTTGAAAGCATCACCCGGCAACGGCTGGTTTCTTTTGCATCGTCGTTTCCCAATACGCGGCGTCTGATGCGGGATGCGACCGTGTTCGACAATTATTTCTCATCGGCGACTTCCACGTTGATGGTGGTCACTTACCTTTTCTATGGCAATGATTTTGAATTTGATGCAGAACCGGAATTCGAGGGGATGTGCCCTGCGGGAAACAACCCGCATCTTTTTTCCGTTCTTCAGCGCCATGGTTACCACGCGAATCTGATATGCCTCAATGCGTTTTATCCGGCAAACCCGACAAAGCTGGATTCCTGGACCGATGATCTTCCTCCGGTGTGGAGCACGAATGATTTTCCGACCCTGCTCGATCGCTTTGACAAATTAACCGATGAAGCGCCTTTTGCCCTGTATGTATGGGATCTCATCACTCATATCGAGCATAGCCTGGCGCTGGCGTCAATTGCTGATGGGCTGACAGATCAGATCCGGCGTGCATGCAAAATGGCGGATGATGCGATTGGCGTAATGCTGGCGATGCTCGAGAAAAAAGGTCTCCTTGAAAATACGACCATCGTGCTGTATGGCGACCATGGCGATGACTACTGGACGCATGGATTCAAAGGCGGCATGGTGCATGCCACGGAGCCGTATACGCAAATCACCTGGGCGCCACTTGCGATAAGCGGTCCCGGCCTGGCTCCAGGAGTCAGGCAAGCCCTGGCCAGTACGATAGATATCGCGCCAACCTGTCTTGCTCTCCTTGGCATTGAAGCGAACTCCGGGTTCCGGTATTCCGGGGTCAATTTGTTTGCAAAGCCTCATGACTTCGTGTTTTCGCAGAACTTTACGGCAAGTCAGCCCGACAGCCGAAAATGGGGTATTGCCCGGTCATTTTCAATAACGGACGACACGTATCATCTTGTCGTGAGTTCACGTGGACTCGAACTGTACGCATATCATCTGGATTCGGGAAATCATTGCAATCTGCTGTATTTTTTCAATCTCCTGCCGGATGGCAAACTGGAGTTGAGGGATTATCCGGATGCTGCAGGACATTTTCAGATGGCTTTGACAAAGAATCCGCGAGCAGTATCCAACATTGACGCACGTTTCAGAATACTGAGAGCCAATCTGGAAAAGCGTATTTTGGCCAAGCATGAGTATATTCAAGAGCATGGCGCCAGGCCTGTCTCTTTGCTCGACCCGGGTTGTCTGAATCTGATTGCAGAGGGCTCCCGGAAAGCCTTTTTCGGTACTGCAGAATCACCATCGCCAGCGCGTACCCAGAGCCCTGCATTGGCATCCTGGATGAATCTGCGCTGAGATGATCGCTTTAATCTGCCCGGTTTAATTCATGCGCTATCTGATCCTTCTGGCAGGCATTGGAAAACGCATGGGGAGCAAGCTTGGCGGACTCCCAAAATGTCTGATTGATATTCATGGCGAACCTTTGATCAAAAGGCTGTTACGGCAAATCAGAAACAATGATCCCCACGCGGACATCCACGTTGTTTTGGGGTATAAAAACGAAATGATCCTGCCGTTTCTCGATAACTGCAAGATTTTCATTAACCCGTTCTTTGACATCACCTGCATCAGCGCTTCGCTGTGGTTTGCGCGCTCTTCATTCGATCAACCTCTGATGATCATACATGGAGATGTAGTACTTTCCAGCGAACTGGCAGCGGATCTGTTTCCAGCCGAAGCCGAGCTGCTGATTGCATACGACAGCAGCATTCTGGACCCCAAAGAAATCAATATTGCAGTGAATGACACCCGTGTAACGCACTTTGGTGTCAATTTTTCCGGTTACAGTGGCGTCTATGCGTGCGTGTTCAAGCTCTCTGCGGATGCTGCGCGCATGTTCGCGGACTTGCTCGATCAGCGCATGCGGCGGGGATTCAACAAACCACATACCTATTACTTTTCCATCATGCGCAAGCTGATCGGTAACCCAGACCTGGAATGGATACCGTTTGACTTTTCCCGCTATCGCTGGAAAGAAATCGATCATTTTGAGGACATTGCCATCGCGCGGGTGAAGATCCGTGGGCAGTAAGCTGTCAAGTCGGGATTATGTTTTTGCGGACGGACTTTTGCCCGGAATACGGATGCAGGTTCGGCGCCGGGGTTTGCCCCAATAAATGAATTTCCGGTTTCGCGTGAATGGTGAGCAGCAGCACACATCCAATTTCCGGAACAGACTGTATGGCAGGGACGGCGAGTGGCACCCGATTCCTTTCGAACGGACACCCCAGCAGTATCCATGCTTGACATGTCATCCATCCAGTCCATACCATCGCGATCTTTTGTTAATTTTAATTGCCAGCGTTTTCTGGTCGCCATAATTGGGGGTTCGTTGTGTCGTTCGAAGCCATAAAACAATCTCTTGCCCCGGACATGTCCGTAGTGGACAGAGTGATCCGTACCCGTCTGCATTCGGAGGTGGCGCTGATCAATCAGATGAGCGGATATATCATCCACAATGGCGGCAAACGGCTGCGTCCGGCGCTGGTCGTGTTATCTGCCCAGGCGCTGGGATATACCGGGGAACATCATCATGATCTGGCGGCTGTGGTGGAATTCATCCATACCGCAACCCTGCTGCATGACGACGTGGTGGATGAATCTGCATTGCGCCGCGGACAGGCATCCGCCAGCGCCCTGTTCGGAAATGCTGCCAGTGTGCTGGTGGGCGACTTTTTGTACTCCCGTGCTTTTCAGATGATGGTGGAAGTAAGCAATATGCGGGTAATGCAAACGCTGGCGGATGCCACCAATACGATTGCAGAGGGGGAGGTGCTGCAATTGCTGAATTGTCATGATGCGAGTGTGGATGCAGCCAGCTATTTGCGCGTCATCTACTGCAAGACTGCCAAGCTGTTCGAGGCCGCAATGCGTCTGGGCGCGATTCTGGCGCAGGTGGATGCTGGTGTCGAAGAAGCTGTTGCAAAGTATGGCATGCATCTGGGAACTGCATTCCAGCTGGTGGATGATGTGCTGGACTATTCAGGCGATGAGCAGGAGACCGGAAAAAATCTGGGAGATGACCTGTCGGAAGGCAAGCCTACCTTGCCTTTGATCTACGCTATGCAGCATGGCGATGCCGTTCAGGCTGCCACGGTGAGACAGGCCATCGAGCAGGGGAGTATTGGGGAGTTTGCCGCGGTCATGCAGGTGGTCCAGCAAACCGGAGCCCTGGAATATACCCGGAGGCAGGCACAGAAAGAATCCGATGCGGCATGCGCTGCGCTGGCTTGCTTGCCTGAAACGGAATATAAAAGGATATTGCTTCAATTGGCTGATTTTGCCGCTACCCGTAAATTCTGAGTGCATTCCGGCCGGCTTTGGACGTTTTGGAGCGAGGCAGCCAGAAAACCCGGATCATCCTCTCCAGGCACTGATTTGGTGCATGGCAGCGTCAGTGATGCGTGCCTGTTGTGCGAAAATCCCGTTCCTCCCGGAATAGCTGCTGTACTCTGTTGTTTTAATTAAAAAAATATATTGGCATGGAATTTGCTTCATGTTGATTGGGTATTTGTTTCTTCTCAATCCTGGAAAGCATAGCCATGTACAATATCAATGCATTTATTTTCACATTGGGCGCCTTGTTCATGCCTGCGGCCATGGCTGCAGACGAGTCTCCCTCTCTGCTCAAGAAATTTGGCATTCAGGCCGGGGGCTGGGTGAATGCCGGCATTTCCCTTAATACGAACAATCCAATTGATGGATTTAATGGCCCGGTTACTTTTGCCGACCGCTCAAATGAACTACAACTGAACCAGTTCAATGTGTATCTCCAGCGTCCCATAGCGAAGGAAGGGAAAGCGTGGGATTTTGGAGGACGCTTGGATGTCATGTTCGGTACCGATGCCATTTTTGCCCAGGCATACGGAATCCCGTCTTTTGATGTCAATACGGGACAACCGTTAAGGCGGAGTAAATGGGATCTGAATCTCTGCTGTGAGGGGAGCCGTTTTTACAATATGGCCTTGCCCCAGGCGTATCTGGAAACCTATGTGCCGGTTGGAAGCGGGCTGTCGGTAAAGATCGGACACTTTTATTCGCCAACCGGATATGAAACGGTTCCTGCCCCGGACAATTTTTTCTATACACGGTCTTACACTTTCAGTAACGGGGAGCCGTTTACCCATACCGGTCTGGTGGGCAACTATACTACCAATAAAAACTGGTCATTCATGGGTGGGGTCATTACTGGCAGCTCAACTGGTGGGTGGGATGGGGGTATGGACAAGGAGTTGAGCAACTGGGGAGGGCTGGCCGGGGTAACCTGGACCAGTAACAGTAAGAGAACCTCGGTTAACCTGACTGGTTCCTACAGCGAAACCTCTACTCGAAGCGATGAGCCGTGGGGCTTTTATAGTCTGGTTGTGCAGCACAAGGTTACTCCTGAAACGCTACTGGTTTTGCACCAGACCTTTGGTTACGCGGGTGGAGTCTTTACGCCTGCAGGTAACCGGAATGCTGAATGGTATGGGATTGACCTGCAGTTGCAACATGAGCTGGCAAGCGATTTGTCCGTGGGTGTTCGTGGAGAATGGTTCAGTGATAAAAGTGGATTTCGCGTTTGTTCACCGGTTCGGGTTGCCCAGGCAACGAACAGCGTGCACATCAGTTTTGCCGCCAATTTTGAGGCTACCTGCGTACCCGCCGATTATTTCGACATTACCATGGGGATGAACTGGAAACCGGCAAAGAAGCTCAAATTGGAGCATACTTTGATGCAGAACCTGAATATCCGTACCAATATCCGCTATGACTCGGTGGATGGGTTTGGGCGGGCATATTTGCCGTTTGATAACAGAAGGAATCAATTGCTGATTTCGCTCGATGCAACGCTTCCGTTTTGATTCTCCAATGGCTCGTATATACCAGGTTTTTTCAGGCACAGCCGTTCGCAGAGGATTTATGGCAAAGCGCTCTGGCGATTGGGGCAGGTTGGGCGAAAAGTTTTCAAGTTTTTAAACACACATCAGGAGTCCGGATTATGAAAATGATTACTGCAATTATCAAGCCTTTCAAGCTCGATGAAGTTCGGGAGGCACTTACCGCGATTGGCGTGCTGGGCATTACTGTGACGGAAGTGAAAGGGTTTGGTCGGCAAAAAGGACATACCGAGCTGTACCGGGGTGCGGAATATGTGGTGGATTTCCTGCCCAAGGTTAAGGTCGAGGTCGCCGTTCAGCAGGAGATGCTGGATACGGTGGTGGAAGCGATTGAAAAGTCCGCACATACCGGCAATATTGGAGACGGAAAGATATTTGTCCATACGATCGAACAGGTCATCCGTATCCGCACAGGGGAGACCGGCATAGAGGCTCTGTAGGGCAGGGATGGGGACATTTCTTAAGATTCTGCCCATATGTAATTGATATCCAATGTCAGACGCCGGGAAGCATGGTTCCCGGCGTCTAGCCTTGCCCGTGCATCCGATTATCTCCGGGGCATGGTCTTGGTCATGTTTCATCGGTCCCGACGAATGACTGCACCTCGGCACTGTATCAACAGAGGACGGCAGGAGAGCAGGTCAGTGCTGACTGGCTGGATGCGTGTCGCCGTGAGAAGGTGCCATCAGGCGATCGATGTAGGCCATGGCAACGGCCGAAGCCACAAAAGTCATGTGAATGACCGTTTGCCACAGCATGGTTTTTTCGGTCAGGTTAGGGGCATTGATAAACGTTTTCAGCAGATGGATGGAGGATATGCCGATGATGGCGGTGGCCAGTTTGATCTTGAGCAGATTGGCATTGACGTGAGATAACCAGTCCGGTTCGTCCGGGTGACCTTCCAGATCGAGGCGTGAAACAAAAGTTTCATAGCCCCCTACGATTACCATGATCAGTAGATTGGAGATCATGACTACGTCGATCAAACCGAGCACGATCAGCATGATGTCGGCTTCAGCCAGGTGCGGAACCTTTTCAACCAGATGAGTTAGCTCGACCATGAAATGAAATACATAAACGCATTGAGCGACGATTAGCCCAAGATATAGGGGCAGTTGCAGCCATCGGCTGCCAAACAGGATGCTGGTCATGGGCTTGAAACGCGGAGAGGTATTTTTGTATTGCATTGTTTTCCTTAAGTATTAGACAGATTGATTGCGCGGTGCCGGCAAGGAGGTTGAATCCGGCCGGGAAGTTTGCCAATCGTAGCTTTTCCGGCCAGGATTCTAGTAATGTCAGCAAATATTCCCATGCCCCATATGATACTGGATTTATCTCGATCTCTGCAGTGCTTTGTCCGGGCGAATCCTGGTACGGCATGCAAGAATGAAAGGCATCGGGGCCCCGGCAGAATGTTCAGGTATCCACCTTGCACAAGACAGGTCGGGATTTTGCAGAATTTACCCTTGCTTTAAGAATATCCAGCGGCATGCAGGACGCTGGAGAAGTTGCCGCAGGGGACAGAAGGTTCGACATGAGGCTTTTAAGCGCCTTGTTCCGGAACAGACCCGTCCGTATTACATTCTGCAGTCGTCTTGTGCGATGCGGATTTCCAGGCGCTGACGTAGCGACCATTCGCCAATCGCTGCCCAGCTTATTACATTTAATTATAAGGTAAGAACAAAATGTTATAAGTAAAATCCACGGGAGTGTGGTTTGATAATGCCAGGGAGGTGCGCTACCATGCGCGCCGTTTTAGGGAGTTTGGATGGACTGGCTATATACATTTTCGGGTTTCGTGGTCGGCTTTGTAGTAGGCGTTACGGGGGTGGGGGGCGGTTCTTTGATGACTCCGGTTCTGGTGCTGCTGTTCGGGGTCGCCCCGGCCACAGCGGTGGGTACCGATTTGCTGTATGCCGCGCTCACCAAGATGGGGGGGAGCTGGGTACATGGGCGACGGGGCACGGTAGACTGGAAAGTGGTAAGGCTGCTGGCAGTGGGCAGTCTTCCTGCCGCTTTATGCAGCATGATTCTGCTTCATTACCTTGCGCTTGACGAGAAGCATTTGAAATCGCTCATTACCAGCGTGTTGAGCGTTGCTTTGTTGTTGACTGCGGCAGCCATGCTGTTCAAGCCCTATCTGGAAAAAATCGGCAAACGTCAGGACGGATTGATTTTCGAGCTGCATGCGCACCATTTGACCGGTGCAACGGTGATGACCGGTGCCGTACTCGGAGTGCTGGTAACCATTTCATCGGTCGGGGCTGGCGCCTTGGGAGTGGTGGTGCTGCTGTTTTTGTATCCGCGTGCGCCGATGTCCAAAATAGTCGGTACCGATATTGCCCATGCCGTTCCGCTCACGCTGGTTGCCGGACTGGGGCATGCGGTGCTTGGAACAGTGGATTATGGACTACTGGGGAGCCTGCTGTTGGGCTCGCTGCCTGGGATCTATCTGGGAAGTCACATTGGGGTCAAGGTTCCTGACCGGGTGTTGCGCCCGATTCTGGCGAGCATGTTAACGATTATCGGTGTCAAGCTGATGCTGCACTGAACGTGGTTTCCAGACATGTGGCCGGAAAAGTGCAATAAATATTCGCAAGCGAGGGCGGGTTTGGCTTGGCGTGGCTTATAATAAGTAGTTTCTGTAAGGAAATTAAAAATGTATAAATATGATGTGTATGATCAGCAGATTGTGAATGAGCGTGTCGCCCAGTATCGTGATCAGGTGCAGCGCCGCTTGTCCGGCGAGCTGACAGAAGATGAATTCCGTCCATTGCGGCTGCAAAACGGGCTGTACATGCAAATCCATGCTTACATGCTGCGGATTGCCGTGCCCTATGGTTTGTTGTCTTCCAAGCAGATGCGCATGTTTGCACATATTGCCCGTAAATACGACCGCGGCTATGGTCATTTCACTACGCGCCAGAATATCCAGTTTAACTGGATCAAACTGGAAGAGACGCCGGATATTCTGGCCGACCTGGCGTCGGTTGAGATGCACGGCATCCAGACATCCGGAAACTGTATCCGAAATATTACATCCGATGAATTTGCAGGGGTTGCTCCGGATGAGATTGTTGACCCCCGCCCCTATGCGGAAATATTGCGCCAATGGAGTACTTTCCATCCGGAATTCGCCTATCTGCCGCGCAAATTCAAGATTGCGATAAGCGGCGCTGCAGAAGACCGCGCAGCGATTGCTGTACATGATATTGGGTTGTCTGCAATCAGGAATGCGCAGGGCGAGATTGGTTTTCGTGTGCTGGTGGGAGGAGGAACGGCTCGTACTCCGATCATAGGAAGCGAAATCTGTGACTTTGTGCCCTGGCAGCATATGCTGACATACATTGAGTCCATCATGCGTGTTTATAACCAGTATGGTCGTCGCGACAATATGTACAAATCCCGTATCAAGATACTGGTAAAGGCACTCGGAATCGAAGAGTTCAGACGTCAGGTCGAAGCGGACTGGGCGGACATCAAGGGTGGTCCGGGTACGCTGACGGTGGAAGAGGTAAAGCGGGTCGCGGAATATTTCGCCCCGCCCGGATATGAGGTTTCGGCAGAAAAGGACCCCGCACTGGATCTGTTCAAAGAGCAGAACAAGGCTTTTGCCGATTGGATGCAGCGTAATGTCAGACCGCACAAGATGCCTGGCTATGCAGCGGTATTGTTGTCGCTGAAGAAAACCGGCGTGGCTCCCGGAGATGTAACGGCCGACCAGATGGACCGGATTGCAGACATGGCGGACCGCTATAGCTTTGGCGAACTGCGTGCCACCCATAAGCAGAACCTGGTCCTGGCCGATGTGAAACAGTCCGATCTTGTCAGCCTCTGGAAAGAGGCGTCTGCGCATGGTCTGGCAACGCCGAATATTGGTTTGTTGACGGATATGATCTGCTGCCCCGGTGCGGATTTCTGCACGCTGGCATTCGCCAGGTCGATCCCGCTGGCGAAAATGATTTCCGATCGTTTCGACCGTGCAGATTTCCTGCATGATATCGGCGAGATTGAATTGAACATGTCCGGGTGTGTGAACGCATGCGGTCATAACCATGTCGGCCATATTGGTATCATCGGCGTCGACAAGAAGGATGGAGGAGAGTGGTACCAGGTTTCCATCGGGGGCGCGCAGGGAAATCAGGCCGCGATCGGTAAAATTCTGGGTCCGTCGTTCAATTTCCAGCAGATGCCGGAGGTGATCGATCGGATTTTGCAGGTGTATCTGCGTGAACGCCTGGAAGAGGAGCCGTTCATTGACACGGTTCGCAGAATAGGCGTAGAACCCTTCAAAGAGTGGGTGTATGCAACTCCGATTGAGGCGGACGACTCTGTCGATAAAACCAATTACGGGTTCATGGAGAAACCGGATCATTATACGGTACAACGTAAATCGAGGTTATAGCAGAAATGATTATTAAAGACAAAGCGGTAGTCAGTGATGACTGGACGATCCTGCGCCTGCAAGAAAATGAAACGCCAGAATCGGCTTCCGTTCCCGCCGGGAAAGTCATCGTTCCACTCAGGATGTGGCAGGCACAGCGTTCCAGGTTGCAGGACCGTTCCGGGCTGGGAGTCTGGCTAGCCAGCAATGAGCGGCCTGAGGATCTGAAGGGTGACCTGGACAGGTTTGACGTTATTGCGGTGGATTTTCCCAGATTTGCGGATGGCCGTGGATATTCGATTGCGTATAATTTGCGTGCCCGTCTTGGTTACACGGGTGAATTGCGCGCCATTGGCGATGTGCTGCGTGATCAGTTGTTCTATATGCAGCGCGTTGGTTTTGATGCTTTCGCACCGCGACCGGATAAAAACATATATGACGCACTCAAGGGGCTGACCGATTTTTCAGAAACCTATCAGACATCGTTTGATCAGAAATTACCGCTGTTTCGTCGGGTGAAGCGGGATGGGGCAGCAGGACCAGCAAATGGTTGATCTGCAAGATAAAATAAATCAGGTACGTGCGGTTCTGGCCAGTGCCGCTCGGGATTATGCGCCGGTCGTGTTCGCCAACAGCCTGGGAGCCGAGGACATGGTGCTGACCGACCTGATCGGTAAATACCAGCCTGATATTGAAATGTTCAGCCTGGATACCGGGCGGTTGCCGCAAGAAACGTATGACTTGATGCAGCAGGTTCGGGAGCGGTATCCGGTACCACTGCGTGTCCTGTTCCCGGACGCGGGGCAGATTGAAGAGTATGTCGCCCGGCATGGGGTCAATGGATTTTATGGCAGCGTGGAATTGCGCAAGCTTTGTTGCCATATTCGCAAGGTGGAACCGCTGCGCCGTGCACTGTCAGGGAAGCGTGCGTGGATTACGGGCATGCGGCGGGACCAGGCACCCTCTCGCGAATCCTTGCAGCTATCGATGCTGGATCGCGAAAATGGATTGCAGAAATTCAATCCGCTGCTTGACTGGAGCAATGCCGAAGTGTGGGAGTATCTGAGGCAGTATGATGTGCCCTATAACCAGCTGCATGACCGCTTTTACCCCAGTATTGGCTGTGCACCCTGTACCCGTGCGATTACACCGGGGGAGGACATCCGTTCCGGACGCTGGTGGTGGGAAGACCCGCAAAGCAAGGAATGCGGTTTGCATGTGAGCAAGGCCGTTCCGGGCAAACCTGCATAGCTTGTTTTTTGGGAAGATGTTGTTAGGCAAGGATGAATCCATCCTGTTGGGGGTCAGTTTCCTGGGACAGGATGATCAGGATTGGTAAATATGGAAGTTGAGGGAAGAAATGAGTGATCAGCACGTTACGCATCTGGATGCGCTGGAAAGTGAATCAATCCATATCATGCGGGAAGTGGCCGCTGAATGCAAGAATCCTGCGCTGCTGTTTTCCGGTGGCAAGGATTCCATAGTCATGTTGCGCCTGGCGGAAAAGGCTTTTCGTCCGGCCCGTTTCCCATTTCCTCTGGTGCACATTGATACCGAGCATAACTTCCCGGAAGTGATTGCCTGCCGCGACAAGCTGGCATCCGATCTGGGAGAGCGTTTGATCGTGCGCTCACTCGATGACTCGATCCGCAAGGGGACAATTGTACTGAAAAATGCGGACCAGGGACGCAATGCCTTTCAGTCGGTAACCTTGCTGGAGACCATTGCCGAATTTGGTTTTGATGCCTGCATTGGCGGTGCGCGTCGCGATGAGGAGAAAGCGCGGGCCAAGGAGCGGATTTTCTCTTTTCGGGACGAGTTCGGCCAGTGGGATCCGAAGAATCAGCGTCCGGAGCTGTGGGATATCTATAATACACGGGTACATCCTGGTGAGAATATCCGGGTGTTCCCGATCAGCAACTGGACAGAAATGGATATCTGGGAATATATCGCACGTGAAAAATTGCATATTCCGGAAATTTACTATGCGCATGAGCGCGAGGTGATTCGCCGTGACAACGGGATTTTGCCGGTGTCTCATCTGGTGCAACCAAAATCAGGCGAGAAAGTGGAAAAAATGATGGTGCGTTTCCGCACGGTGGGAGATATGACCTGTACCTGTCCGGTGGAGTCGCACGCGCGCAATGTGCAGGAAATTATCGAAGAAACCGCCATTACGCGCATTACCGAGCGCGGTGCAACGCGTATGGATGATCAGACTTCCGAGGCTTCTATGGAACTGCGCAAGAAGGAAGGTTATTTTTAATTATGAGTCATACGAAACAGTTATTGCGTTTTATCACAGCGGGCAGCGTTGACGATGGAAAGAGTACGCTGATCGGCCGTTTGCTGCACGATTCCAAGTCGATTTTCGAGGATCAGCTTTCTGCCATCGCCAGAACCAGTGAGAGGCGAGGTGGCACGGGAGCAGTAGATTTGTCCCTGCTGACGGACGGCTTGCAGGCAGAGCGTGAACAGGGGATTACCATTGATGTAGCATACCGGTATTTTGCCACGCCCCGGCGAAAATTTATTATCGGAGACACGCCCGGTCATGAGCAGTACACCCGTAATATGGTCACGGCTGCCAGTACCGCGAATCTCGCCATTATTCTGGTGGATGCCCGCAAGGGGGTTCTGACACAGACCCGCCGCCATACATTTATTGCCACATTGCTGGGGGTTCCGCATATCGTGCTGGCTGTAAATAAAATGGACATGGTAGGTTATGCGCAGGAGACTTTCGAAGCCATTTGCGCGGAATATCGTGCTTTTGCCGCACAGTTGGGGGCACATGAGTTGACTTGCATACCGATTTCGGCATTGAATGGTGATATGGTGGTGGAGCGAGGGGAAAACCTGGCTTGGTATCAGGGTAATCCGCTGCTGGAACTGCTGGAGAACGTGATGATCGATCACGATATCAATACAACCGATTTTCGCTATCCGGTGCAGTGGGTATGCCGCCCAATGACGTCAGAGCACCATGATTTTCGTGGTTATATGGGACGGATTGAATCCGGGGAAATTGCACCCGGGGATGAAATTGTGATTCTACCTTCGGGCCGCACTTCCCGGGTAAAGGAAATTGTTACGTATGATGGTAACCTGCAGCATGCCGGCGCGCCAAAATCCGTTACGCTGACTTTGACAGATGAAATCGATATTTCGCGCGGCGACATGTTCGTGAAGCCGGCCAGAATGCCACGGGTTGCCAAGGAATTTGAGGCGATGCTGTGCTGGCTGTCTGAGGCTCCGCTGGACTTGAACCGGAAATATTTTATCAAGCATACCACTCGTGTAGTGAAATGCCTGTTTGCGCGGCTGGATTACCGCGTGGATGTGAACACCCTGGAGCAGCAAGACACTGTGACGCTCCAGATGAATGATATTGCCCGCGTGGCAATGAAGGTGCAGCAACCGCTGGTGCTGGACAGTTACGGCAATAACCGGAGCACCGGGAGTTTCATTGTGATCGATGAGGCGACGAATAATACGGTTGCAGCCGGAATGATGGTTTGATTTGCTGGTTCTGTGCTATGCCTGTGTGAACGGGCGCAGGCAGTGTCCGTGGGAACAGGCGGCATGATCCGGAGCTTTCTGCTTGCGTGGGGTTTTCAGTAAATGGGGGTGCCGTAGGTTTTCCGCATAAATTGGGTGTTGTATCGTGTATAACATATAAACCATGCCTTTCAAGCTGCCATGAGCCTGTTATCCCTGATCTTCGCTTTGCTGCTGGAGCAGTTGCATCCGCTGGCCTTGCGCAGGAATCTGCATGCAGCGCTCGGGCGTTATGTCGATTTTTTCCACCGCTACTTGCATGCCGGTCATCTGAAACATGGCAGGATTGCATGGCTGGTTGCAATCCTGTTACCGTTGATCGGGACGGTTTCCCTGTACTGGCTGATGTATTGGGTCCATCCGGTATTTGCCCTGTTATTCAATGTGCTGGTCCTGTATTTCACGCTGGGTTTTCGTCAGTTCATCCGCAGTTATACGGATATTCACCAGGCACTGCGCGATCATGACCTGGACAAGGCGCGCAATCTGCTGTCTGCGTGGCGTGCGTCCTCCTGCCATGAGCTCAAGCACGAAGAAGTTGCGCGCGTTACGATCGAAGAGGGATTGCTTGCCGCACATCGTTACCTGTTTGGTGTGATCACGTGGTTTGTGGTTTCGATGTTTCTTGGGCTGGGGCCTGCAGGAGCCGTACTGTACCGGATGGCGCATTTTATTGACCAGCTGTGGGATCATGAAGACCCGGGTGACTTGGGTGTGTTTGCGCGCCAGGCTTACCGCTGGGTAGAATGGCTGCCTATGAGGGTTACCGCAATGATTTTTGCGATCGTTGGCGATTTTGAAGATACATTGTATTGCTGGCGCACGCAGTCGCAAAGTTGGCCAGATCCGGTTGCTGGCGTAGTGCTGGCCAGTGCTGCAGGAGCAATCGGCGTGCGCCTGGGTTTGCCCATCCTGCAGGCTGGCTTGCCGCAGGACAGGCCTGAGCTGGGCATAGGGGAGGATGCGGACGTGGATTTCATGCAAAGCACAGTTGGTCTGGTGTGGCGTGCGCTGGTATTCTGGTTTGCACTGCTGCTGCTGTTTGGGCTCGCAACGCTGGTCAAGTTCTGAATGGCCCGAAATTTCAAACGCAGGTCACATCCGGCTTTGGCTGATTTCCTGAAATAATTTTAATCTCCTGGCATGGATTTTCCCTTCCTGTTCGGTTTTCTTTAGTGCGCAGTTTGGTTCATGCATATGGCGGCAGTTATGAAAGTGGCACTGGCCTTGGTAGGCTGCAAATTCCACAAATCCAGCTTCGATAGCGTCAAAATCCAGATGGTGCAATCCGAATGCCTGTATACCGGGGCAATCAATTAGATGGCTATGGGGATTCAGGTGATACAGGCGGGAATGGGTAGTGGTGTGTTTGCCTGAATTCAGGGCGGAAGAAATTTCATTTGTGGCTGCCTGCGCGCCGGGGATGAGTTGATTGATGATGGTGGATTTTCCCATCCCGGATTGCCCTACCAGAATACTGGTGTGCCCTTCCAGGAAAGGAAGCAGAGGAGCAGGGTTTTCCCGGGCGGCTAGCTCCAGGATTCGATAGCCAATCGCCCGGTAAGGATCCAGCTGGGCGCGCGCAGCCTGGGCGGCCTGATGCAAGTCGCATTTATTGAATACAATGAGCGTTTCAAGTTTCTGGTCATGCGCAGCGATCAGGCAACGCGCCAGCAGCTCATCGCTGAAGGGGGGCATGCTTGCCAAAACCACAACAATTTGCGAGATGTTAGCCGCAATCAGTTTCTGGCGACGAGAATCGGACCTGTATAGCAGCGTATGCCGCGGGAGAGTGCATTCGATTACTCCCTGCAGCTCATTGATACGATGAATTTCTACAATATCGCCGCAAGCGTTTTCATTCTTTCTGCTGCGTGTCAGACAGGTCAGCAGTCTCCCATCAGATAGCTCCGCCAGATACTGACGGCGGAAAGTGGCAACGATTTGTCCTTGGATCAGGGATTTCAAATCATTAGCAAGGCATCCACCTTGGCTGCGCAGATGAAGTCGTTTTCCGACAGGGCGTTAATTGCATGCGTACAATATTCCACGCGGCACTGGTTGTAGCGTACAGTCAGGTCAGGGTGATGATTTTCACGGTGCGAAATCCAAGCTACAGCGTTTACGAAAGCCATGGTTTGGTAATAATCCGTGAACTGGAAATCTTTGGCAATACAGTGGTTGGCATGCATCCAGCCATTCAGATTTTTTAGCAAGGCGTCAATTTCATCCTGGGATAACGGATGCGTACCTCCTTCGCAAGGTACGCATCGTTTGCTGGTCAGGTCGCAGACAGATTCCATAAGCGTCTATTTAAACTTGTAAAAACTTTTGTTCAGATAAGCAGCGACGTCGAGTTTTTCTTGTGCGGTAAGCTTTACCCGCGCATTACGCGCGCATACGGTTATCTGGTTTGCCAGCTGTTGGGGGTTGGCTACCTTGCGGTCAGGACGCGTGAAAATTGCATTTCCATCTCCTCCCATTTTTCCATTGTGGCAACTGTTGCACTGGTACTGGTCGAATAATTTTTTACCATTCTCTGGTTTGCCGCCTGCAAATGGGTCAGCATTGGCAATACCGCAATATAACAGAAGCATTCCTGCAATAATTTTTTTCATGATTAGGCTCCTTGTAAAGTTTTTAGATGAGCGATACGCATTAATGCCGGTGGGTGGGAGTCGTAAAAAGTGGAATATAGCGGATCCGGAGTCAGCGTTGCGGCATTATCCTGATACAGATTGACCAAGGCATCTACCAGGTCTTGAGAATTGGTTTTCTGTGCTGCATAGGCATCTGCCTCAAACTCTTGTTTGCGCGAGTAGTAACTCATCACAGGATGCAGCATGAAGCTGAATACTGGCATGATCATAAAAAACAGTAATAACGCCAGCGCGGTGGATTGTGTGGTAATGCCCAGTCCGGCATAAAACCAGTTTTCACCGATTAGCTGGGCAAGCAGCCATAAAAACCCCAAGCTCAGGGTAAAGGTGAGTGCGATCCGTTTCAATACGTGATGCCGCTTGAAATGTCCCAATTCGTGTGCCAGAACCGCTTCTACCTGTTCCGGGGCAAGACGTTGCAGAAGAGTGTCGAAGAATACGATTCGCTTGGTTTTTCCAAAACCGGTGAAGTATGCGTTTCCATGTGAACTTCGCCTGGAGCCATCCATAACAAACAATCCCGATATGGTATATCCACATTTCTGCAGCAAGGCATGAATGCGTGTCCTGAGGGTGTCATCTTGCAACGGAACAAACTTGTTGAACAGGGGTGCGATGAAGGATGGGTAGATGAAAAGCAACAGCAGGTTAAATGTAACCCATACCCCCCATACATACAGCCACCAGTTTGTGCCCATGCGTTCCATCAGCCATAACACTCCGAATAGTAGTGGCAGTCCGAATAGGGCACCAAGCAGCAGGCCCTTGGCGGCGTCAGCCAGATACATGGTCAGCGTCATTTTATTGAAGCCATATTGCGCTTCAATCCTGAACGTGCGGTACAGGCTAAACGGCATTTCAAGCAGTGAAGAAAAAAGCAGTACCGTCAGGATTACCGCTGATCCATGTATAACAGGGTTGGAAAAGATTGTCAACCATAAATCTGCAATTTTCTGTATTCCTCCGCCAAGGGTAAATAAAAGCAGCAGCAGCGAATTGGCTGGCGCATGCAGTATGGCGAGCCAAGTCTTGGCGCTGGTGTAATCTGCTGCTTTTTGATGGGCTGCAAGGCTGATCTGGTTGCGGAAAGCTGTCGGAACCTCGGCGCGATGCGCCTGGATGTATGCAAGATGACGCCGGGCCAGCCAGATTTGGATGATCGTTGTGAGCAGCAGCAGGCCAATGAATATTGCTGAAAAATGGTTCGGGGTCATTTGTCTGAATTTATTATATGCAATCAGTAGGATATAATTTGAATTTGTGCTGGCGCCGGATAATGGTTTTTTTCCGGATGTCTGTGGCAGAATGCCAGATTATCAAGTTATCGGTTTAATCAGGAAATCAAAGCGGATTATGGCACAAAATCAAAATTACCTTGTCTGGATAGACATGGAAATGACCGGCCTGGTTCCGGAAACGGATCGGATCATTGAGGTTGCGCTGGTTGTCACCGATGGTGACCTGAATACGGTTGCAGAGGCGCCTGTACTGGTGGTCCACCAGCCGGATAGTGTGCTGGAAGGCATGGATAGCTGGAATAAATCAACCCATGGAAAATCCGGTCTGATTGAAAAGGTGAAGGCATCCACCCTGGACGATGCGGCAGTAGAATGCCGGATGCTGGAGTTCCTCAGGGAATATGTGCCTGCCCGCATTTCACCGATGTGCGGTAATTCAATCTGCCAGGACCGGCGCTTCCTTGCACGCTGGATGCCGCAGCTGGAAAGTTATTTCCATTACCGCAATCTGGATGTCAGCACGCTCAAGGAGCTTGCCAAACGCTGGAAGCCGGAGGTCGCGCAGGGCATTAAAAAGCACGGCAAGCATGAAGCGCTTGCGGATATTTATGAATCGATCCATGAAATGAAATATTACCGGGATCATTTTATCCGGATTTAGCGAGGAAAGCGGGTTCAGTGATTCCGGCAGTTTGAAGGGGCTACAGTGTGATGATCCCAGGCTAGTGGCTGGCGCCCATTGCCAGGGCCCGCAGACGGCTCTGCTCCAGCTGTGCAGGTTGTGGGTTGTCCAGCCAGCCGTATAGGTTGTCCAGTACCAGGCCGGATAATGCCTGCATCCAGTCTGGCCGTTCGTTGAGGCAGGGAATGTAGTGGTACTCTTCTCCGCCTGCCTGTTTGAACTCGACCTGTCCTTCCATTGCAATTTCTTCCAGGGTTTCAAGGCAATCTGCCACGAATCCCGGGCAAACCACATCCACGCGTCTGGTCTTTTTCATGCCCAGCTCTTTAAGTACGGCCGTGGTGTAGGGCTGTATCCATTCGGTCCTGCCAAAACGCGACTGGAAGCTCACGATATACTGGTCTGTGTCCAGATGCAGGGCTTCGGCAATCAGACGTCCGGTCTTCTGACACTCGCAGTGGTAAGGGTCCCCCTTGTCCAGGGTATAACGGGGTAATCCGTGAAAACTCATTACCAGCTTGTCCGGGCGACCGTGCAGTGTCCAGTGGTCGCGAATATTTTGCGCGGTGGCGGCAATGTATCCGGGGTGATCGTGAAAATGCTTGACGGTACGTAGCGCAGGAATGTTGCGTTGTTTGGTCAGTTCATTGAATACGACATCGAATGCAGTGCCTGTTGCGCTAGCTGCATATTGAGGATACATCGGCATGATCAGGATACGCTGGCAGTTCCGGGTCTTGAGCTCATGCAAAACACTGGGGATGGACGGGTTGCCATAGCGCATCGCGTAATGAACTTCTACAGGCATGTCAGGGGCGCGTTCCTTGAGCTGATCCCGCAGCAGATTCGCCTGGCGTTCCGTGTGCACCTTCAGGGGGGAGCCTTCCGGCATCCAGATACTGGCATATTTGATTGCCGATTGCTTGGGCCTGACGTTCAGGATAATGCCATTCAGGATAAACCACCAGATCAGCCTAGGTATTTCCACTACTCTTGGGTCGCCCAGGAATTCGCGTAGATAGGGCTTGACCGCTTGGGGGGTTGGAGCATCGGGCGTACCAAGGTTCAGCAGTAATACAGCGCATTTTTCAGGTGTGCCGTGAGAAAAAGTCGGCTCAGTTAAGTAGGTCATATCATTTTCCAGTGATCTGCTATCAAGAGTACCATACATGCCGACGATCGGCATATCTGGACCAGGATCCTGTCATATCTGGAGCGGTTTGTAATCCTAGAATTGTGATAATGCATTGCTGAGCAGCCGGGATGTGATGTCTACAATGGGCACCACTTTTTCATAGTTCATCCGCTTAGGGCCGACCACTGCCAGTGTCCCGATGATTTTTCCGCTGGAAGTGTATGGTGCGCTGACTACGCTGCAATCGTCCAATCCGGGCAAGCCGGATTCATTGCCGATAAAAATATGCACCCCGGGTGCCTGACGGCTTACATCCAGCAGTTGCAGCAATTCAGTTTTTTGTTCGAACACATTGAACAGGCTGCGCAGTTTTTGCATGTTGGAAGAAAGATCGTTTACATAAAGAAGATTGCGTTCCCCACTGATTACGTAATCTTCCGTTTTTTGGGAAATAGCCGCATCGCCAGCCAGGATCGCTGCGCTCATCAGGGTGGTCAGATCGTTTTCCAGCTCGTGTAATTCGGATAGAACGCGCTGGTGGATATCGTGGAAAGGGCAGTTTGCATAGTGCTGGTTTAAGAAGTTGCCTGCTTCCGTTAGTTGTGATTGGGTATAATCCTTGTGTGTGAGCAGAACCCGGTTTTCCACTTCGCCGTTAGGCATGACGATAATTAGCAAAACCCTTTTCCTGGATAACCGTAAAAATTCCACATGACTGACCGTGATTGCGTCGCGCTTGGGTGTTGCGACTACTCCTGCGAAATGGGTGAGTTCTGAAAGCAGGTTGGATGCCTGCATCAGCAAACGGGAAGGGTTGTCAGGTTGCAGCTGGTTTTCCAGTTGCTGCACCCGGGCGCTGTCAAGAGGCTGCACTACCATCAGTGTGTCGATGAACAGGCGGTATCCCAGCGCAGTTGGAATACGTCCGGCGGAAGTGTGAGGGCTGCTTACCAGCCCCATTTCTTCGAGATCCGCCATGACATTGCGAATGGTGGCTGTGCTGACATCCAGCCCGGAAAATTGCAGCAGGGCTCGAGAACCTACTGGCTGGCCTTCATTGATATGGCGATCGACCAGGGTTTTAAGCAGAATTTGTGCACGTTCATTCAGGATTTTTGACATGTCTTGAATCTGGATTCGATATTGTGATTCTGGATGTTGGCGAGTTTGGTGAGTAAGCTGCTGCGGATGTGTGACTTAAATGGATTCTGTATAGCAGAAACATGGATAGAAGTTCACAGCCAGGCCGTTTTCCTGTTTGACCCAAGTTACATGGTTCCGTTTTAACTATCAGGATGGATATCTTTAATTATCAATTTCTGGCCGGGAAGTACCAAGTATGGTTTATATCCGGCAGTAGAAAGGAAACATACCATCAATTGTTGCTGCAGTTTTCCGTTTTAGCTCTATGAAATTTCTTCATTCTTGTCAAGATGAATAATGCTTCATTATTGTATAATGGAAATTTACATGGACAGATGCTAGAAGTCCAGTACCCATGGAACAACTCAATTTTTAACTCGATATTCAGTGTACCTGATTAATTTTAAATCAATTGTCGCCAGTCAATCCATTATTCCCGGTTTTTGTTGGATGGTACGGCTTGAGTACCGCAAGTAATACGCCCCATTGTTGCATTCATCTTTCTCAGAAACTGTTTCAGTCACTGCCCAATACTTCAGAACACTGAAACTCCGCTGCATCGCACTTCCCTATTTTAATGAACTGAATATCCCTGTCCTCGCAAGTCATCGTCATGGGGATGAATAAATCAGCGCGTCCTTTAAGGCAGGTTGACATAATTTAATATAGATTTGCGAACGGGTTTAGTATTTATTTTGATGAAGCAAATTTCAAAAGATTAGCGCTCTGTATAGTGTGCTTAAATTCCTAATATTTTCCTTTGTAATTTATTTTGCATCAATGAGTTTGGTCGAGGCTTTTGGGTAGACTGTATTGTTCCCAATTGCGATATGTTTTTTCGCAAGTAAACGTATGGGTTTTTCTTATCTGCCTGTAGCATGAGGTGCAGAAGGTTTTGTTCATTTCGGTCCTAATGTTTCGGTCCGGGATGAGGTCAAACTCTGTCACCAGTCGAACTCTGTCACCAAGAGTGCGGCAGTCTGCTAATATAGCGATAAATTGATACGTCCGGTCGTGGCACAGGAAAGACCCTGTGGGTCGAATTTTGTTGTTTTGGGGATCGGGTTGAATGCGGGCAATGGATTAGCTTAGCCAGAATCTGCCTTTTCCTGTAGGACTCTTGCAATTTGTCCTTAAGAGGTATGGCTTTTTTTCAGCGACCAGTTGTTGCAAAGATGAACATGCGGACTGCGTCAACGAAGAGGAAATGGTGGTTACAATTTTTAGACCCGGAAAATTTTCCACCACAATCATTATGTTAAAACGGAGAAACCATGAAAGCAGTTTATATTTCAACCCTGCTGGCTCTATCTTTTGCCACGCTTACGAATGCATATGCGGCGGAATCCACGCTAAGTGTAACCTGTAGAGGCAATGATGTGGGTGCGGAGGTGTTGGTCAATGGGAAATTCAAGGGGGAATGCCCTGTAGATGTGCTTGTGCCTGAAGGCAGGTTAAATTTGAAGGTGCAGAAAGAGGTGGATGTTTCTACTGTACGCCTGTTTGAGCAGGAAATCCGCATTGGTGACAATGTGACCAAAACGGTTAATGTGGTGTTGGGTGCGTCGCAGCCCAAGGTGGGCAAGCCACATGCTCAGGATTTGACCCGGGATGAGATGAAAAAGGGTTCTGTGCTAAGTATCACATGCAGGACGGATGAAATGAATGCCGATGTTTATGTGGACGGTACGCACAGAGGCACATGCCCTGTGGATGTGAGAGTGTCCGAAGGTACGTCGAAGTTGCGCGTTCAGAAAAAGGTGGATGCATTCAATGAGCGTATATTTGAGCAGGAAGTCCGTGTGGGAGACGGGGTGGTCAAAAATATTGTGGTGCAATTGGACGTGTTACAGCCTAACACCGCGATTCAGCAAGCTAAACCCGAACAGGCGGAAGTAAAAACAGGAAAATTCCAGGATTGCAAATATTGCCCTGAGATGGTGGTGATTCCTGCAGGGAGTTTTGATATGGGTTCGCCGGATCATGAGGCTGGGCGCAATGTTGATGAAGGCCCGGTTCATCGGGTTACCTTGCCATCTTTCGCTATGAGCGAAACCGAAGTTACGCGCGCGCAATTTGCGGTGTTTGTACATGAAACCAAGCACGACCTGGGTGACTGCTGGGCAGTAAACGAATATGGGTGGATTAATCCCGCTGGCCGCTCGAGTGATCTGGCTGCTGAGGTAAGTTTGGACAACCGCCCAGTCAGCTGCGTGAACTGGTTTGATGCGCAGGCCTATGTACAATGGCTAGCCAAGAAAACAGGCAAGACCTACCGTCTGCCGACGGAATCGGAATGGGAGTATGCCGCCCGGGCCGGCACTACGACTGCTCGGTACTGGGGGGACGACGTGGGGCAGAACAATGCCAATTGCAGTGACTGCGTGCATAAGTGGGATGCTGCAACCAATCCCTGGGAGGGAGAGCAGGCTTCACCGGTAGCCAGCTTCAAGCCCAACGCTTTTGGTCTGTACGATATGCTGGGTAATGTATGGGAGTGGACGGAAGATACCTATCATAGTAATTATAAGGGTGCCCCTGCGGATGGGAGCGCCTGGGTGCAAAAAACAGCGGGGAATGAAAGGATTGTCGGGCGCGTGATACGTGGAGGCTCTTTCAAGAACCATTCGCTTTTCATGCGCTCGGCTTTCCGCATGGGAATTGAACCGATTAAGCGTTATGACTACCGATTCGGGATTCGTGTCGTGAGATCCCTGCCATGATTTTTTGTCCATCCACCGAAAAAAACAGGTCGGGGTTGCCGATAAGAAAAGGTGGACGGAGTCAGCTGGGTTTCGGAGCCGCTTGATTCATTGTATGCGGTGATAGGTCGCTGTCAGTGTAAAATTTTGTGGTGTATGGACTGCTGCGAGAGCAGGATAAAAGATGGTGGATTACGTATGAACGGAATGGCCATTGAATATTGGGGTTCCGGTTTCAGTATTATAGCTAACCATGAATTCTTTTATTTGATGGCGATCTGGTTGCTTTCTGGGGTCATGGGCCTGAAGTGGATCATGTCTGGATCGATTTTCGAGAGTGCAGTCCATTTTGCGATTGGGTTTTAAAGCTGAATCCAAGTCTCAGCCAGGGCATATCCGCAGATATTGGGTTTTTTGGGTAACTTTGCTGGATTACGGGCATCCATTCTCTCCAGAACAGGTCATGCAGGGTTCAGAGGCACGCGCAATTGCAAGGGTATCGGGTTCACCTCAATTTGTCCTATGAATTTTCCATTTAAAACTGTCGCGCTGATTGGGAAATACAGGGCTCCGGAAATCACCGGGCCGCTGTTGCGGTTGGCGGATTTTCTTTCCGGACTGAATGTTTCAGTAGTTGTGGATAGTCTTACGGCAGAAAATCTGAAGCAGCATGAGTATGGCGTGCAGGCCTTGGAAGCGATGGGCGGAAAAGTTGACCTGGCAATTGTACTGGGGGGCGATGGAACCATGCTTAACATCGCCCGTACCCTGGCTCCATCGGGTATTCCGCTGGTGGGGGTAAATCAGGGGCGGCTGGGGTTTTTGACCGATATTTCTCTCGATACCATGCAGCAAACCATGGGGGCGATGCTGGCTGGGGATTTTGTCACGGAGCAGCGCATGCTGCTGTATACGCGTATCGTCCGCAATGACGTAGATGTATTCAGTTCGCTGGCGTTCAATGAAGTGGTTCTGCATCGTGGCAATATCAGCAGCATGATTGAGTTTGATGTGCATGTCGATGGTGAGTATCTTTACCGGCAGCGCGCAGATGGTCTGATTGTGGCCACCCCTACGGGTTCGACCGCATATGCGTTATCTGCCGGCGGCCCGATTTTGCATCCGTCGCTCGATCTGATCGCTCTGGTTCCTGTCTGTCCGCATACGTTGAGTAACCGTCCGATCGTTGTGAAAAGCGAATCTCTGCTGGAAATTCTTGCGCGGGGCATTACAGAGGTGCGCGTGCATTTTGACAGCCACGCCCATTTTCAATTACAGGAGAATGACAAGGTGGTGATTAGTCGTTATCCACAGCCAGTGTGTTTGTTGCATCCTGTAGGCCATAGCTATTACCGCACATTGCGTGAAAAATTGCTTTGGAATGTGTCACTGTAATGTTGAGATTTCTCTGTATCCGCGATTTTGTCATCGTTGATTTTCTTGAACTGGATTTTTCACCTGGATTCACGGTTCTTACCGGTGAAACCGGTGCTGGCAAATCGATCCTGATCGATGCGTTGTCCCTGGTGCTTGGAGAACGGGGGGATGCAGGAATGGTACGCAGCGGTTGCGGGTGTGCTGAGATCAGTGCAGAATTTGATATTGCCGGCCTGCCGGATTTGCAAGCCCGCCTGTGTGAACAAGAACTTGGCGGAGACGGAAGCGCATGTTTGTTTCGCAGAATTCTGGATGCCAGCGGGCGATCGCGGGGTTTTATTAACGGGCGCAGCGTCACGCTGCAGCAGATGCGTGAAATGGGGTCGTATTTGCTGGATATACAGGGGCAGCATGCACATCAATCCCTGCTGCGCCCAAATATGCAGCGTGCCTTGCTGGATGCCTACGCGGGCCTGGAGAATGAAGTGGGAATACTGGCGGGGCTTTTTCGTGAATGGCAAGCGTTACGATACCGTCAGGTTGAACTGAAAAGCAGATCGGAAGGCACGGTTGCGGAACGGGAGTTGCTTTCTTTTCAGAAGCGAGAGCTGGAAATGCTGAATTTTAGTTTACCAGCATGGGAGGAGCTGCAGGAAGAGTATGCACGTCTTTCACATGCCGCCAGCCTGATGGAAATTGCACACTCAGGTATGGAGTTGCTGGGTGATGCGGAGACTGCCTGTCTTAACCAGTTGAATGCATTTGCGGTGAGACTGCGCGACAGTGTTCAATTTGACGGCGCCTTACAAAATATACTTGATATGGTGGAAAGCGGCCGTAATAATGTTCAGGAGGCGGTATATGCATTACGTCATTACCTGCATAAGCTGGATATTGATCCGCAAAGATTGCGTGAGCAGGAGCAGCGCATCGCCGCGGTCATGGATGTTGCACGTAAATATCGTGTTGCCCCTGAGCAGCTCCCAGCCGTTTTGCAGGATATTCTCACGCGACTGGACGCAGTGATAAGTGATGATGACCTGGATGCGTTGGCGCAACAGGAAACCATCGCGCGGGATCAGTATCAATTTGCTGCGAATGAAATAAGTTCCGCGCGCAAAAAAGCTGCCGAAAAGTTATCCGCTGTAATCACGGATTTGATGCAAAGCCTGGCCATGCAGGGAGGCAGGCTCATCGTCGCGCTAAAACCCCTGGTGGAAGGAAATGCCCATGGGTTGGAAACAACAGAATTTCAGATTGCAATCAATGCGGGCTCTCCATTAAGTAGTCTGGCAAAAGTGGCATCGGGGGGAGAATTGGCGCGGATCAGTCTGGCAATCCAGGTGGCAACCAGCCAGGCAGCAACTGTTCCGACTCTGATTTTTGACGAAGTGGATAGCGGTATAGGCGGAAAGGTAGCAGAAATTATCGGAGCATTGTTAAAACGCCTGGGGCGGCGGTATCAGGTAATTTGTGTCACGCATTTACCGCAGGTTGCTGCCATGGCAGATACACAATGGCAGGTGAACAAAGCCATCCGGAGTGGCATCACGGTCAGCTCGATTTCCGTTCTCAGCCCAGAAGAGCGCATCGAGGAGATTGCGCGCATGTTGGGTGGGGTAATCATTACCGGGACTACGCGTAAACATGCAGCAGAAATGCTGGAAGCAGGGTTGAGTTTGCCATCCTGAACTTGTCGTGCTGTAACAGGTTTGATGTATCATTTGACTCTCTTTTCATTTTATTCAGTTCTAAAATTATGCATATCCGGTTCATTGTCCTTGCCTTTCTGCTTGCTTCGTGCAGTGAGATTGCCACGCCCAAGCTGCCTTCCTTTACTGCCCATAAGATGGAAATAACCCAGGGGAACATGATCACTGCAGAAATGCGGAGCAAGCTCAAGGTGGGGATGACGCGTTCTCAGGCAAAGGCCATTCTTGGTACTCCGTTGGTTCATGATGCTTTTCATGCTAACCGTTGGGATTATGTTTACAGGTTGGAGCAGAAGGGAAAACTGGTTGAAAGGCAGCGCATGACGCTCTATTTTGAGGGGGAAAACCTGGCGCGCATTGATGATGTGGACATGCCTGTGTTGCCAGCTACGGCAGGAGTCCCCGGTTTGAATTAGCTTGGGAATATTCTAAGGAGTAACAATGGAGAAGATAAAAACCGTAATTGCCGGTTGCAGTGGACGGATGGGCAAGGCTTTGCTGGAAGGCATTCTACAGTCAGGCGATTTGACATTACATGCAGCCCTGGAGCACGCTTCAAGCTTGCATCTTGGGAAGGATGCCGGAGAGCTGGTGGGGGGGGCATGTGGGGTGAAAATTACTGCCGGTCTGGATGAGGCTCTGCAGGGAGCGGATATCCTAATTGATTTTACCCGTCCGGAAGGGACAATGCTGCATCTGGAAAGATGTATCAAATATGGCGTGTCCATGGTGATTGGTACCACGGGTTTTTCTGCTGAACAGAAATCACGGTTGAATGCCGCATCCAAGCAGATTGGTATGGTGTTTTCTCCCAATATGGGTGTTGGCGTAAACCTGGTTTTCAAGCTCCTGGAAATGGCGTCCAAGGTGTTGAGTCATGGGTATGATATTGAAATTATTGAGGCGCATCACCGGCATAAAGTAGATGCGCCTTCGGGCACTGCCCTGGGCATGGGCGAAGTCATTGCACGAACCTTGGGCCGCGACCTCGGGCAGTGTGCCGTATATGGCCGGGAAGGAGTCACGGGGGAACGCGATCCTTCCACGATCGGCTTTGCAACTGTTCGGGGTGGCGATATTGTGGGAGATCATACTGTTTTATTTGCGGGTATCGGCGAACGTATTGAAATTACTCACAAGGCTAGCAGTCGTGCTACATTTGCTCTTGGCGCACTTCGCGCTGCGCGTTTCCTGCAAGAGAAGTCTGCTGGCATGTTTGACATGCAGGATGTGCTTGGGCTGAAATCAGCCAATGGTAGCGTGGATCGGGATTAAAAGGGGTCGATGCATGGCGCGGTAATGTTGTCTGAATTGCGCTGAAATATGGAAGATAGGAGCATGATCCTGAATATTCAACGCTTTGAGCAAGCAGTGGCCAAATTGGATGCCGCTAATGCTGCGGACCCGAATCAGGAGGTTTTTGAAGGAGTGTGCTACCCGAAAGAGCTCCTGTACGCCAGACGCATGAGTGCCATGCTGCAGAATTTTGTACCAGATCCCTCGGAAGTATTACAACTGGCAGCTCGTTGCCAGCATATTTGTCGCTGGAAAATTCCGCGCAGCAAATATCCCATGGATACGGTCGGGTATAATTGCTGGCGTATCGAATTGTACAAGTTTCACTGTGAAGTAGCTGGTGAAATATTGCGTGAGGTAGGATATGGCGAATCAGTGATTGCTGATGTCCAGTCCTTGTTGCGTAAGGATCGCATCAAGACTAATCCGGAGAGTCAGATACTTGAAGATGTTGCCAGTCTGGTATTTTTACAGCATTACCTGGAAGATTTTATAAAAAAATTCAGTTCTTTTGATGAAGATAAGTTCATGAATATTCTTCGCAAGATATGGAAAAAAATGTCAAGTGAAGGACGTATTGCAGCATTGAAACTGAATGTCCATGCGGAATTATATGACCTTTTTGGCAAGGTTTCAGTTTCTGCTGGATGAATGCTCATATTTGATGCCCCTTATACTATGCGTGTATAATTGTGCTGTGCCAAATGCGGGATGGAACAGTACTGTGAATCCCGCTTTTTTATGTCATTTATGCGGTTGCCCGAATGTTTCATAAAATTGGCGAATGATCGCTCTGGTCTTTTAATTGCCTGGTAATATCTTGTTTGATTGGGCATAGGGTCCAGTTGCCTGCAAATCGGAGAATCACCAATCAAGTATGGTATTCGAGGCCGGATCATGGTTCGGCTTCTCATGCTGCGCGCGATCGGCAGGAAAATTTCTTGAGACTTTCACATTCAATCGCTACCTTGGGGGAGTATCCGGTGTCGCAAACCAAACCTGCCATTCTTGTGCTTGCCGATGGAACGGTATTTCGCGGCACCACCATTGGTGCACTCGGCACATGTGTCGGCGAAGTGGTCTTTAATACATCCATGACGGGTTACCAGGAAATTCTGACGGACCCGTCTTATTGCAAACAGATTGTAACTCTGACATATCCTCATATTGGCAACGTAGGCGTGAATGATGAGGATGTGGAGTCAAGAAGAGTATTTGCCAGCGGCCTAGTGATCCGGGATTTGTCGTTGACAGTGAGTAACTGGCGGGGAAAGCAGTCCTTGTCTGATTATCTTAAGGCCAACCGGATTGTCGCGATTTCCGGTATTGATACCCGTAAATTAACTCGTATTCTTCGGGAAACTGGTGCGCAGAATGGCTGCATTTCAACGGATTCCGATACGTCGGCTGCGTTACAGGCAGCTCGGAATTTTGCTGGCCTGAAAGGGATGGATCTGGCGCAGTACGTATCCTGCGAAAGTCAATATAACTGGACGCAGCGAGAATGGAGCTTGGAAACTGGTTATCGCTTGAATGAGCATGGCCAGCTCCATGTAGTGGTTTATGATTTTGGAACGAAACTTAATATCCTGCGAAAGCTGGCCGAGCGTGATTGTCGTATTACGGTTGTGCCGGCAAAAACCAGCGCGGAAGATGTGCTGGCGCTTCGGCCGGACGGTGTGCTGCTGACCAATGGGCCGGGGGATCCGGAGCCTTGTGATTATGCCATTACGGCTACCCGGCATTTGCTGGGTGAGCGGATACCGCTTTTCGGTATTTGTTTCGGGCATCAGATTCTTGGCTTGGCAGTAGGGGCCCAGACCATTAAGATGAAACGTGGTCACCGGGGCGCAAATCATCCGGTCCAGGATGTACAGAGCAAACAGGTCATGATTACGAGCCAGAATCATGGATTTGCCGTTGATGCAAAAACATTGCCTGTGAATGCGCGTGTAACGCATGTTTCCTTGTTTGATGGAACGCTTCAGGGTTTCGAGTTGACAGATAAACCTGCATTTTGTTTCCAGGGGCATCCTGAAGCCAGTCCTGGCCCACAAGATGTAGATTATTTGTTTGATCGCTTTGTAGCGCTGATGCGCAAGAGTACCTGATATGCCAAAACGTACTGACATACAATCCATTCTGATTATTGGAGCTGGCCCCATCATTATTGGGCAGGCATGCGAGTTTGATTATTCCGGCGCACAGGCTTGCAAGGCCCTGCGCGAAGAAGGCTACCGGATTATTCTGGTCAATTCGAACCCGGCCACCATCATGACGGATCCGAACATGGCGGATGCCACGTATATCGAACCAATCACCTGGAGAACGCTGGAAAAAATCATTGCCAGGGAAAAACCGGATGCCATATTGCCGACCATGGGGGGGCAAACTGCATTGAATTGTGCACTTGACCTGGCTAAACATGGTGTACTGGAAAAATATCATGTCGAGATGATTGGCGCTTCGCGTGAGGCGATCGACATGGCGGAAGACCGTGAAAAGTTTAAGCAGGCGATGACGCGCATCGGTCTGGCTTCGGCACGATCTGCGATTGCGCACAGTATGGAAGAAGCGCTGCAGGTACAGCAAGTGATGGGCTTCCCGACGGTTGTTCGTCCTTCTTTTACCATGGGGGGATCCGGCGGAGGAATTGCCTACAACCGTGAAGAATTTGTGGAGATTTGTGAGCGTGGTCTAGAAGCTAGCCCTACTAAAGAGCTACTGATTGAAGAGTCGCTTCTTGGGTGGAAAGAGTTTGAAATGGAAGTGGTGCGCGATCGTGCAGACAACTGCATCATTATCTGTTCAATAGAAAATCTGGATCCGATGGGGGTGCATACAGGAGATTCTATTACCGTTGCGCCGGCGCAGACGCTGACGGACAAGGAATATCAGATTATGCGCAATGCGAGCATTGCGGTTCTTCGGGAAATTGGGGTGGAAACAGGCGGTTCCAACGTGCAGTTCGCTATTAACCCGGATAATGGCCGTATGGTGGTCATTGAGATGAACCCGCGCGTATCGCGTTCTTCTGCACTTGCATCCAAGGCCACCGGGTTTCCGATTGCCAAAGTGGCTGCGAAACTGGCAGTCGGGTACAACCTGGATGAATTAAGAAACGAAATTACGGGTGGTGCTACTCCTGCTTCTTTCGAGCCGACCATAGATTATGTGGTGACCAAGATACCGCGTTTTGCATTTGAAAAATTCTTGCAGGCTAATGACCGCTTGACTACGCAGATGAAATCGGTGGGCGAGGTGATGGCGATCGGCCGCACTTTCCAGGAGTCCTTTCAGAAGTCGTTACGTGGCTTGGAAGTGGGGGTGAATGGTCTGGATGGAAAAACACTGGATCCTGAACGGGTTGCCGCTGAGCTGAGCTCACCAGGACCGGACCGGATATGGTATGTTGGGGATGCTTTCCGCATGGGAATGACGCTAGATGAAGTTTTCACGCTGACTAAGATTGATCCGTGGTTCCTGGTCCAGATCGAAGAACTGGTCAGGCATGAAATTGAACTGACGGGACGTGAATTGGATAGCATTGACGGGTCGGAGTTGCGCGGGTTGAAGAGAAAGGGTTTTTCGGATGAGCGGCTGGCCAGACTGTTGGGGAGCGATGCGGCTAAGGTAAGGGCATACCGTCATGCTCTGGGTATCCGTCCGGTGTTCAAAAGAGTGGACACTTGTGCTGCTGAATTTTCCACTGGTACGGCTTACCTTTATTCCACCTATGAAGAAGAGTGTGAAGCGGAGCCCTCGGATCGGAAAAAAATCATGGTGCTGGGCGGGGGGCCCAATCGCATAGGGCAGGGCATTGAGTTTGACTATTGCTGTGTGCATGCCGCGCTTGCCCTGCGGGAGGATGGATACGAGACTATTATGGTCAACTGTAATCCGGAAACCGTTTCAACGGATTATGATACCTCCGACCGCCTGTATTTTGAGCCGTTGACCTTGGAAGATGTGCTGGAAATCGTGGCAGTGGAAAATCCTTCGGGTGTGATTGTGCAGTTTGGGGGGCAAACGCCGTTGAAATTGGCTCATGGCCTGGAGCAAAATGGCGTGCCTATCATCGGCACCACTCCGGAAATGCTGGATTGTGCGGAAGATCGGGAGCGTTTCCGTCTGATGCTGGAACAATTAAATTTAAAACAGCCTCCAAATCGCACGGTCAGCACGGTGGAACAAGCGGTGCATGCAGCGCACGAAATTGGTTACCCGTTGGTAATGCGGCCAAGCAATGTGCTTGGGGGACGGGCCATGGAGATTGTTCATTCCCAGCTGGATCTGGAACGCTATATGCGCGATGTGATGGAAAGCGCAAGCGTTTTTCCGGAGCGCATGCCGATCCTGATGGATCGCTTTCTGAATGATGCGATTGAAGTGGATGTGGACGCGGTATGTGATGGCAAAGATGTGTTGGTCGGGGGGATCATGGAGCATATTGAAGAGGCTGGTGTGCATTCTGGCGATTCAGCCTGTTCTTTGCCGCCTTTCAGTTTGTCTGTGCCGATGCAGGATGAACTGCGCCTCCAGACCAAGGCGATGGCTAGGGCATTGAATGTGGTGGGCCTGATGAATGTGCAGTATGCCATCCAGGGGAGCACAGTGTTTGTATTGGAAGTCAATCCGCGAGCTTCGCGTACTGTTCCGTTTGTGTCTAAATCAACGGGGATTCCGCTGGCCAAAGTTGCGGCGCGCTGCATGGCTGGCAAGACGCTGCAACAGCAGGGCGTAACAAAAGAGGTTATTCCGCCGTATTATGCAGTTAAGGAGACCGTGTTCCCGTTTATTAAATTCCCCGGAGTGGATATTATTCTGGGACCGGAAATGAAATCTACCGGCGAGGTAATGGGGATCGGCGATACTTTTGCAGAAGCATTTGTAAAATCTCAGCTGGCCGCTGGGGTGAAATTGCCCTCTTCCGGAAAGGTACTGATCAGCGTTCGCAATGCGGATAAGGCGGGGGTCGTCGAAATTGCCAGGAGCCTGCGTGATATGGGGTTCTCGGTTTATGCAACGCGAGGCACAGCTGTAGTGCTAGCTGCGGCAGGCGTGGTTGTGGCTGTTGCAAATAAGGTGACAGAAGGGCGTCCGCATATCGTGGATATGATTAAGAATGACGAGATCAGTATGATCATCAATACAGTGGACAGCAAACGCAGCGCGATGCAGGATTCGTATTCGATCCGTCATGCTGCTCTGCAGGGGCGTGTGACATATTACACTACGCTTGCAGGTGCACGTGCCGCCTGCTTGGGTATGCAGCATATCGCTGAATTGAATGTATGTGATTTACAGGCGCAGCATCAGCGTTTAGTCCATTAAAAATGTTACACCTGAATAGCAATATATTTTGAATCAGAATAAGTAAGGAAGAATGGGTATGAGTAAAATTCCCTTGACTGTCGTGGGTGCTGAATTGTTGCGCAACGAACTACATCATTTGAAGACAGTGGAACGCCCTGCAGTGATTAATGCAATTGCTGAAGCACGAGCGCAGGGCGATTTGTCGGAAAACGCCGAATATGAAGCTGCAAAAGAGCGTCAAAGTTTTATCGAGGGACGCATTCTTGAACTGGGAAGCAAACTCGGTAATGCACAGGTGATTGACCCGAAGACGATTAATTCGGATGGGCGGTGCGTATTTGGCGCGACAGTAAGACTGGAAGATATTGCAACTGGTGATGTTGTGACCTATCAGATTGTGGGGGATGACGAAGCTGATATTCGTCAGTGCAAGATTTCAATCAGCTCTCCGATAGCAAGATCACTGATTGGAAAATACAGCGGAGATATTGCCGAAGTTCAGGCACCGGGTGGAGTTCGTGAATATGAGATTGTGAATGTACAGTATATTTAGACACCTGGAAGACTGTTGACTAACCGGAAAGATTGCTGTCCAATTTATAAAATTTGAATGCTAAATAGTTTGGTTATATTAATTTTTTCTGCTTGGGTTGAGGAATTCTGGATGGGGTAGATTTTTTGCGGATCGGTGATGGTTTGTGGATTTCCCTGCCAGGAGGCAGATATTTTTGCTCTGTAAGTTTCTGTGGCTTATCCTCCTGTACTTGCGCTTGATAAATCACCAGGATTTTGCCAATATGCTGAATCGCATTCGCGTTTAACTGTGTGCAAATTTGTTCCAAGATGGCTATACGCCTTTCCCTGTCTTCATTCATGACCCTGATTTTAATTAATTCATGACTTTGAAGCGTCCGGGAAATTTCAGCCAGTACTGATCCGGTTAGGCCAGATGAGCCAATCATGATGGTAGGTTTTAGAGAGTGCGCGCGCGCCCTGAGGTTTTGGCGTTGTATGATGGTAATCGTTGGCAATTTGATTGTCTCCTGTTTAAGCTGGCATTTTAAACGATGAAGCGCTCTAAAAGTAGCAAACAGTGGATGAATGAACATGTTCATGATCCCTATGTGCAGCGTGCACAGAAAGAAGGATATCGTACGCGGGCTGCATATAAGTTGCTGGAAATGGATGATCGCGACCGGATATTAAAACCGGGGATGGTGGTGGTGGATCTGGGAGCTGCTCCGGGCGGGTGGTCACAGGTTGCGGCTTCCAGGGTGGGGAAGGGCGGCAGCGTGATTGCTGTGGATATTTTGCCGTTGTGCATCATTGATAATGTGGAATTCATACAGGGTGATTTCTGTGATACTGCAGTGGTGGCACGGATTGAAGGAAAACTGGGCGGCAGGAAAATTGGACTTGTAATATCGGACATGGCTCCCAATATAAGTGGTATCAGCATGACAGACCAGGCGCGGGCCATGAATCTGGCGGAGCTTGCTTTGGAATTTGCTGTGCGGAATCTTCAGTCTGGCGGAACTTTTTTGGTTAAGGTTTTCCAAGGTATTGGTTATGAAGACTTTGTCAAACTGATGCGCGGTCATTTCTCGAGGGTGGTGACGCGCAAGCCAGATTCATCGCGCGATCGAAGTAAGGAATTGTATCTTTTGGGAACCTTAAAATTTTAGAGAGCAGCATTATTAAAAACGTCGAGAAAATATAGGGTTGTATCCACGTGAATATGGCAGCCTCATGGATTTGTCGTGGTATCCTTGAGTAATCGGGATGTAAGTAGTTTAATGAGCATACAGAGGCAAATGTATGCTGGCTTAAGGAGTAACTTTGAACAATTTGTTTAAAAGCATAGGAATTTGGTTGGTCGTGGCGCTGGTGCTGATGACTGTGTTCAATCAATTTAACACGCGTCAGCAGCAGGGATCGCAAACACAGATGGATTACTCTCGTTTTCTGGAGGAGGTTAGACAGGGTAGTATTTCCAAGGTGACAATTGAAGGGCGGATGCTTAAAGCGGTTACAAACGATGGCAAGCGGATCACTAGTTATGCACCACAGGATTTGTGGTTGGTATCTGACTTGATCAAGAATGGGGTTACGATTGAGGCCAAGCCAGAAGAAGAGCAATCTTTCTTGATGAATATCTTTGTTTCGTGGTTTCCAATGCTACTGTTGATTGGCGTGTGGATATTTTTTATGCGCGGAATGCAAGGGGGAGGTAAGGGCGGCGGGCTTTTTTCCTTTGGTAAAAGCAAAGCCCGGATGCTGGATGAGACCAAGGAGCGCGTTACTTTTGCTGACGTGGCAGGCTGTGATGAAGCAAAAGAGGAGGTGTCCGAGATTGTTGATTTTTTGCGCGATCCTACCAAATTTCAAAATCTGGGTGGACGTATCCCACGTGGAGTGTTGCTTTTGGGTAGTCCAGGTACTGGAAAGACATTGCTGGCCAAGGCTATTGCCGGAGAGGCCAATGTGCCATTTTTTTCAATTTCGGGCTCTGATTTCGTTGAAATGTTTGTTGGCGTGGGTGCTGCGCGAGTGCGGGATATGTTTGAACAGGCCAAAAAGCAATCACCTTGTATTGTATTTATAGATGAAATTGATGCGGTCGGTCGCCAGCGTGGCGCTGGCCTAGGTGGTGGAAATGATGAGCGTGAGCAAACGTTGAACGCACTGCTAGTGGAAATGGATGGTTTTGAAGGTGCCAGCGGGGTGATTGTGATTGCAGCAACCAATCGCCCTGATGTGCTGGATGCAGCTCTGCTTCGCCCAGGGCGTTTTGACCGTCAGGTGGTGGTTCCATTGCCGGACATTCGTGGTCGTGAACAAATTTTGTTGGTTCATATACGTAAAGTTCCAGTTGCTCCAGATGTAAAAGCGGATATTTTGGCACGTGGTACGCCGGGTATGTCTGGCGCTGATCTGGCGAATCTTGTCAACGAAGCAGCACTGTTTGCAGCACGTCGCGGTAAGCGGTTTGTGGAAATGGATGATTTTGAGGCGGCCAAAGACAAAATCATGATGGGTGCCGAACGTCGTTCGGTTGTCATGCCTGAAGAAGAGCGCCGTAATACTGCTTATCACGAGTCCGGGCATGCTGTAGTGGCAAAGTTGTTACCCAAGACAGATCCGGTTCACAAGGTAACCATTATTCCTCGTGGGCGTGCTCTGGGTTTGACCATGCAGTTGCCAGCTGAAGATCGTTTTAGTATGGATAAAAATCGTATTTTGGATACGATTGCGGTATTGTTTGGCGGTCGGATTGCTGAGGAAATATTCATGAATCAAATGACAACCGGAGCTTCCAATGATTTCGAGCGAGCTACTGAAATGGCTCGCCGGATGGTAACGCAATGGGGGATGTCTGAAGCACTAGGGACAATGGTGTATGGTGAAAACGAAGGGGAGGTGTTTCTTGGGCGTTCTGTGACTACCCACAAGAATGTTTCGGAAGCGACCATGCAGAAAGTTGATGAAGAGATTCGTAGAATTATAGATCAGCAATATGCATTGGCCAGGGGATTGCTCGAAGCGAATCGGGACAAGGTCGAGGCAATGGCAAAAGCTTTACTTGAATATGAAACGCTGGATGCCGAGCAATTAGATGATATTATGGAAGGGAAGGCTCCCAGGCCGCCAAAATCCATTAAATCCGGGAAAGATGTGCAGCCCCCGCAGGATCCAGCACCTACTGCTTCTGAATCTCCGACAGCACAGCCAGCCCCTGAAGCTTAAAAACAGAAAAGATAATTCAAAGAGGTCAGGGGTGGATTTTAATAGTATTTTTAAAATCCACCCGTTCATGCTGTATTTATCCATACTATGTTTCTCCAGTGCGGTTCATTCAATCTGAACCTGTCTCGTGCTCTGGTTATGGGCATAGTCAATGTGACGCCTGATTCGTTTTATGACGGTGGCCATCATGCGCAACGGCATGCGGCGTTGCTTCATGCCCATCAGCTTATCGAAGAAGGTGTGGACATCCTTGATATTGGCGGCGAATCCTCTCGCCCAGGCGCGAATCCGATCAGTGTTGATGAGGAGCTGGATCGTATTATGCCGGTGATTGAGGGGTTGCGTGGAGTTCCGGTTCCACTTTCAGTGGATACCTGCAAACCTGAAGTGATGCGATTTGTTCTTTCAGCTGGTGTCAGTATGATTAATGATATTAATGCATTGCAACATCCGGATGCGTTAATGGCTGTAGTAAAAAGCAATGCGGCGGTTTGTTTGATGCATAGGCCCTACCCGGATCAGAGCATACAGCAACCACATTATGGGGATGTGGTCGCGGAAGTGTATCAGTTTTTGCATGAACGAATATTATTCACGCAAACGGCAGGCATTGCACGTGAGCGCATCTTGATTGATCCCGGTTTTGGATTCGGGAAATCCCTTGTACATAATCTTTCTTTGTTAAGGTATTTGGATAAATTTTCTGATCTAGGCATACCGCTTTTAGTCGGAATGTCTCGAAAATCGATGCTGGGGGCAATTACTGGCCATGGAGTTGATGGCAGGATCCATGCAAGTGTGGCTGCAGCATTGCTGGCAGTGTTAAAAGGTGCAAGTGTGGTTCGTGTTCATGATGTACGTGCCACGGTGGATGCTTTGAGAGTTTTAAATGCTGTAAGGGAAATGGACTTGTGAAAAAAAAATTCTTTGGCACGGATGGAGTGCGTGGTCGGGTAGGGGAGTATCCTATTACCCCCGAATTGATTATGCATTTGGGGTATTCTGCTGGGAAAGTGTTGGCTTCCGCAGATTGGCATTTATCTCGGGATGAGAATCCTGGTGTACTGATTGGCAAGGACACGCGGATTTCTGGCTATTTGCTTGAATCGGCCTTGCAGGCTGGTTTGATTGCCGCGGGGGTGGACGTTTATCTGGCCGGTCCGGTACCAACTCCTGCAGTAGCCTATTTAACCCGTGCATTACGTTTGCAGGCGGGTATTGTGATTTCCGCTTCGCATAATTTATTTGAGGATAATGGCATTAAGTTCTTTTCCAGCCAGGGCAACAAGCTGGCTGATGATATGGAGTGTGCCATTGAAGCTGGGCTTGAAACCCCTCTTAATACCATGTTTTCGGCCAAGCTGGGCAAAGCCAAACGTGTGCAGGATGCAGCAGGTCGCTATATTGAGTTTTGTAAGAGCAGCTTTCCTTATGATCTGGATTTGCGTGGATTAAAGTTAGTGGTGGACTGTGCGCATGGAGCTTGTTACCAAATTGCAAGGCATGTTTTTCATGAACTGGGTGCTGATGTTATAGCGATCGGTGTGCAACCGGATGGAAAGAACATCAATGATGGTTATGGTGCCACTGCACCTGCCAATTTACAGCAAGCCGTGAAAGATTACCATGCAGATCTGGGGATTGCGCTGGATGGAGATGGTGACCGTCTGGTGATGGTCGATGCAGATGGATGCCTGTATGATGGCGATCAACTTCTGTATGTTATTGTCAAACATCGTCATGACCAGGAAATGCTTAGGGGTGGGGTAGTAGGGACGTTGATGACAAATCTGGCTTTTGAGCATGCCATGCAATACATGAATGTTCCTTTTGCGCGTGCCAAGGTTGGAGACCGATATGTAATGGAAATGATGTTACAAAAAGGCTGGCAATTTGGTGGGGAAAATTCTGGCCATATCATTTGCCTTGATCGTCATACAACTGGGGATGGCATTATCGCTGCTCTGCAAGTATTGCACGCTCTTCGAGTTAATCAGCAGTCCTTGTCTCAAGCAGTTGCCGATGTGAAGTTTTATCCTCAAATTCTACGCAACGTTCATGTTGCAAGAGGATTTGATTATCAATCTCACGCGAGCATACGTAAGGTGGTGAAGGATGCAGAATCTGCACTTGGAAATTATGGCAGAGTGTTGTTAAGGCCGTCGGGTACAGAACCGTTACTGCGTGTAATGGTGGAAGGAGAGGATGGGGATAAAGTGCGTAACTGGGTTGAAACCATTGCGCAAGCCGTGCATGAAGCAGTGCGCGGATAATTTTATGTTGTCCAGCATAATATTAAGGTGCTGCCATATGCAAGTGAAGCAAAGCATGTTGCTTCATACCGAGGCTGTAAAGAAAAAACTTAATAAATAGTACCTGCAGAAGGTTATGCAGGGATTTTAAAGAAATCCTGGCACATAGCGATAAGAGTGTGCGGTTTCAAGTTTATATTGATATGAATACACTGCTCGGTAGATTACTTACATTCGCAATGTGTAATTTAATAAAATGTAGGTGCATGTCCCAGATTAATAGCTGGATTTAAAGTTGTTTCGAACCTGGTTTGGTTCTTTTATAAGGTTATTCATACATCTATTATCGTATTATAATAATAATTTTTGCCACATCTTGGACGCATGATTGATACTCTATCGGTCATCCTGAATTAAAATAACACTTTATTTTTAAAGATATAAATATGCCTTGTATTACATTGCCAGATGGCTCGAAGCGCATTTTTGCTCAGCCAGTAACCGTTGCTGAAGTTGCTCAAAATATAGGTGCAGGTTTGGCTCGTGCAGCACTCGCTGGCAAGGTGAACGGGCGACTGGTTGATACTTCATTCCTCATTTCTTCTGATACAGCATTATCTATCATTACTGATAAGGATGAGGAAGGCCTAGAGATTATCCGACATTCTACTGCACACCTTTTAGCTTATGCCGTGAAGGAGCTATTCCCTGAGGCCCAAGTAACAATCGGACCGGTAATTGAAAATGGGTTTTACTATGATTTTTCTTATGATCGTCCGTTTACCCCGGAAGATTTATTCGCGCTCGAAAGACGGATGACTGAATTGGCCGGGCGCGACATTCCTATAACGCGCAAAGTATTGCCAAGAGATGAGGCGGTGGCATTTTTCAAGAGCATAGGAGAGCTGTATAAAGCTGAAATTATCGAATCTATTCCAGCTGATCAAGCTGTGTCACTTTATACCGAGGGAGATTTCACGGACCTATGCCGTGGTCCACATGTACCATCTACGGGAAAATTAAAGGTTTTTAAGTTGATGAGCGTCGCTGGAGCATATTGGCGTGGCGATCACCGTAATGCCATGCTACAGCGTATTTATGGCACAGCTTGGGCTAGGAAAGAAGATCTTGAGTCTTATCTGCTGCGTCTGGATGAAGCAGAAAAGCGAGATCATAGAAAACTCGCGAAGCAGTTAGATTTATTCCATATGCAAGATGATGCGCCAGGAATGATATTCTGGCATCCAAATGGATGGGCTATCTGGCAGGTAGTTGAGGGTTACATGCGCATGCAATTCCGTGAGTATGGCTATCAAGAAGTGCGTACTCCTACCATGTTGGATCGTATACTCTGGGAGAAATCGGGTCACTGGGAAAACTACCATGATCATATGTTTACTACTCATTCGGAGGCAAGAGATTTTGCTGTAAAACCAATGAATTGTCCCGGGCATGTACAGATTTTTAATTGCGGTTTGCGCAGCTATCGTGAATTGCCGATCAGATTGGCCGAATTTGGCTCTTGTCATAGAAATGAACCATCTGGATCGCTTCATGGTTTAATGCGTGTACGTGCCTTTACTCAGGATGATGCACATATTTTTTGCACTGAAAACCAGATTGAGAGTGAGGTGGCGAATTTCATTGTTATGTTGCAAAAAGTTTATGCAGATTTTGGGTTTCACAATGTTCTGGTAAAACTTTCTACTCGCCCGGAAAAGCGTGTGGGTTCCGATGAGTCCTGGGATAAGGCTGAGGCGGCGTTGGCTGCTGCATTGAGTCAGAATAACCTGGAGTATGAATTACAACCTGGGGAGGGAGCATTTTACGGGCCCAAAATTGAATTTTCTTTGAAAGATACGCTGGGCCGCATCTGGCAATGCGGGACCATTCAGTTGGACTTTAATCTTCCTGTACGCCTGGGTGCGGAATATATCGACGAAGACAATACGCGAAAAGTTCCGGTGATGCTTCATCGCGCAATTCTGGGGTCGCTAGAGCGTTTCCTGGGTATCCTGATTGAACATTATGCAGGTGCATTTCCATTATGGTTGTCGCCAATACAAATGGTGGTAATGAATATATCCAAGGCCCAAGAAGAGTATGCAGCCAAGGTGGCGGAAAATTTGCGATTGGCAGGATTCCGGGTTCATCTGGATTTGCGTAATGAGAAAATTAACTATAAAATACGCGAATATAGTTTACAAAAGTTACCTTATCAACTGATCGTGGGTGATAAGGAAATGGCTGAGAATTCGATTGCCGTACGTACCAGAAAAGGTGAGAACCTTGGGCAGATGTTAATGGGTGCATTACTGCAACATCTGCGATTGGACCTGCAGGCAGGTGGAACAATTAATTTTTGATGGAGAAACTGCAATAGCTCAGGAAAAAGAACAGCGCATCAACGAGCAGGTAACTGCGCCTTATGTACGTCTTGTTGGTGCAGGAGGAGAGCCGCTTGGTGTGATGGCAGTAGTAGAGGCGCTACGTTTGGCTGAAGAGGCAGATCTGGATCTGGTTGAGGTTGCGCCGATGGCGGAGCCGCCGGTTTGCCGGATTATGGATATTGGCAAATTCAAATACGCAGAGAGCAAGAAGCAACATGAGGCCAAGCTTAAGCAGAAGCAGATCCAGATAAAGGAAGTTAAGTTCAGGCCTGGAACAGACGATGGGGATTACAATATCAAATTGCGCAATTTGATCCGCTTTCTCGGGGACGGCGACAAGGCAAAGGTTACGTTGCGTTTTCGGGGGCGGGAAATTGCACATCAAGGTATTGGTATGCAAATGATGGAACGCGTAATGGCTGATCTTGTGGAATACGGTATCGTTGAGCAGTTTCCAAAAATGGAAGGGCGTCAGATGGTGATGGTGCTTGCACCGAAGAAAAAATAATCTCCTATCGGTTTATTCCTGTATTTCGGTTCTTCTTGATTCGGTAATGCAAAGCAGCTGGATCAACCTTGTTGTAAATTTTAATTTTCATGTATTGACTGAATCTGTTCAGGTTTGAGGCTGGCCTGATCGGTGTGGTGCTAACAGCCTGGTGTGTTATTCCAAATAAGTGGTGCGGGTTTTCAAGAGTTCCTGTCAGGAACCTCCTGGTATCATAAAATAAATATTTATAGGAGTTCTTATGCCTAAAATGAAATCAAAAAGTGGTGCTGCAAAGCGCTTCAAGGTGCGGGCGAGCGGCAGCATAAAGCGTGCCCAAGCATTTAAACGCCATATTCTGACAAAAAAAACCACCAAGAATAAACGTCAGCTGCGCGGCATCGCCGAAGTTCATGCGAGCAATACGGCGTCTATTCGTGCCATGATGCCATACGCTTAAGGAGTAAAAAATGCCAAGAGTCAAACGCGGAGTAACGGCGAGAGCGCGCCATAAAAAGATTTTGAACTTAGCCAAGGGATATCGCGGTCGTCGTAAAAATGTATATCGTATCGCCAAAGAGGCGGTAATGAAGGCGGGGCAGTATGCATATCGCGATCGTCGGCAACGTAAACGCCAGTTCCGTACATTATGGATCGCACGTATCAATGCGGCAGCACGTGAGCATGGGTTAAGTTACAGTGTATTCATGAACGGTCTGAAAAAGGCTTCCATTGGTATTGACCGAAAGGTGCTTGCGGATCTGGCTGTTTTTGATAAAAATGCATTTATCCAGATTGTAGGGCAGGCGAAAGCCAGTCTCGGAATTTAAGTAACAGCATTTAATTACTAGGGGGCGCCTTGCGCTCCCTAGTGTTTACAGTTTATCAGGTCGTATAAGAAATTTCAGGTTGGGAAATATTCTTATGGCGATGGTCTTCGTCTCAAGGTCGCTTGATCTTTCCGTTTTTTCCTGCTAACACTATAATAATTAAAAAGTTAATTTTGCCATGCATGAGCTTGAGAAAATTCTCAGTGAAGCGCTGAATCAGTTTGCTGTCACTGAAAATGCAGTGGAGTTGGAGCAAGTTAAAGCCCGTTTTCTGGGTAAAGATGGTCATGTTACCGCCTTGCTCAAGGGATTGGGAAAACTTTCATCTGAAGAACGTCCTGTAGCAGGGGCGCGCATTAATCAGATCAAGCAGAGCATAGAAAAAGCCCTACAGCAAAAACGCGAAGCCTTGCAGTATAACCTGCTTCAACAAAAACTTAAGGCTGAATCACTGGATGTGACTCTTCCGGGCAGGGGAATGGGTTATGGAGGCATACATCCGGTTACTCGAACGCTAGAGCGGATTGAGGTTCTATTTCGTTCACTTGGGTTTTCGGTTGCTTCGGGTCCGGAAATAGAGAGCGATTTTTATAATTTTACCGCGTTAAATATTCCAGAGAATCATCCTGCACGTGCCATGCATGATACGTTTTATATTGACGAGAAGCATGTTTTGCGTACCCATACTTCGCCGGTTCAAATTCGTTACATGGAGAATAATGATCCCCCAATAAGAATCATTGCGCCTGGTCGGGTTTATCGCTGTGATTCGGACATGACCCATTCTCCCATGTTTCATCAGGTAGAGGGTTTATGGATCGATGAAAATGTAAGTTTTTCAGTACTCAAAGAAGTGCTTTCTGATTTTATGCAATGCTATTTTGAACGAGATGATTTGCAGGTTCGTTTCCGCCCTTCATTTTTCCCATTTACAGAGCCATCGGCTGAAATGGACATTCAGTGCGTACAGTGCAATGGTAAAGGATGCCGGGTTTGCAGCCAGACTGGCTGGTTAGAGGTGTTGGGAAGCGGGATGGTGCACCCGAATGTCTTAAAGCATGTAAATATTGATAGCGAGAAATACTTGGGATTTGCTTTTGGTTTGGGGGTGGAGCGCTTGGCAATGTTGCGCTACGGTGTGGCTGATCTGCGCCTGTTCTATGATGGTGATTTACGATTTCTGAAGCAGTTTAACTAGAATGAAATTTTCCGAGAATTGGTTAAGGACCTGGATTAACCCAAGCCTGACAAGCCATGAACTTTCACATAAATTGACCATGGCAGGGTTGGAAGTGGAGGCATTGGAGCCGGTTTCGCCTGCATTCAATCAGGTGGTGGTGGCCGAGGTGCTGGAAGTGGTCAGGCACCCCAATGCCGATCGTTTAAATGTATGCCAGGTCGATGTGGGCGAGGCTATGCCAGTCAGTGTTGTATGTGGCGCATCTAATGTTGCTGTCGGTATCAAGGTGCCCTTTGCACGTATTGGTGCGGAATTACCAGGCGGTCTCGTTATTAAGCAAACCAAGGTTCGCAAAGTCGAATCAAATGGCATGCTATGTTCAGCTGATGAGTTGGGATTGTCTGGTGCAGGTCCAGGTTTGCTGGTATTGCCTGAAGCTGCTCCTGTAGGTCGGTTACTTCGAGAATACCTGGACCTGGACGATATGTTGTTTACTGTCAAGCTTACCCCAAACCGCAGCGACTGTTTAAGTATAGTGGGCATTGCACGGGAAGTGGCAGCGATGACAGGTGACGTATTAAATGCGTTGGAAGTCGAGCCTTCTGGTATTGATATTGCAGAGTCGGTAATGGTGCGTGTTGACGCTCCCGAAGCCTGTCCACTTTATTGCGGTCGCATCGTACGCGGGGTGAATGGCGCTGCAAAGACACCATCTTGGATGGTGCGCCGTTTGGAGCGTAGTGGCTTGCGTAGCATTAATGCAATAGTAGATATTACAAATTATGTAATGATTGAACTTGGACAACCGCTTCATGCTTACAATCTGGAGAAGGTTGCAGGTAACGTTACAGTGCGCTTTGCTTGCATGAATGAGGAACTGGTTTTACTTAACGATCAAAAAGTTATATTGCGCGATGACATGTTGGTAATTGCGGATGATGCGCGCCCCTTGGCGCTGGCCGGCATAATGGGATGTGCAGGAACCAGTGTGCAAATTGATACACGGGATGTTTTTCTGGAGAGTGCTTTTTTTATACCGGATGCAGTTGTTGGAAAAGCGCGCAGATTGAATATCTCCACTGATTCTGCATATCGTTTTGAGCGTGGTGTAGATTTTTCCGTTACGCGCACTGCACTAGAACGTGCAACAAATCTGTTATTGGAGATTTGTGGGGGGCAAGCTGGAATTGTCACCGAGGCCAAGGGGGAATTGCCTGCGAGGGACCCAATCAGGCTGCGCACTAGCCGGGTAGAGCGTGTTCTTGGAATACCCATAGATAATGATGGAATCGCAGCGCTGCTACAGTGCATGCAATTGCAATTTGCACTGAAGGATGATGATTTTTATGTAATTCCGCCCAGCTTTCGCTTTGATATATTATTGGAAGTGGATTTGATCGAAGAAATTGCCCGTTTGATTGGTTATGACAATATTTTGGTTCGGCCGTCACAAACACCAGCCAGGATGATTTTGGAACCGGAAACTCTGCGTCCAGTTTGTCGGCTGCGCCAAATCATGGTGGCACGTGATTACCAGGAAACGATCAGTTATGCATTTCATGATGCTGATGTCGAAAAGAATTTATGCGGCAATGCGAGACCCGTTACTCTGAAGAACCCGATTTCCAGTCAGATGACTGTGATGCGCAGTAGTCTTTTGGGTGGCTTGATCGGTGCATTGCGTATTAATTTGACGCATAAACAATCCCGTGTGCGCCTGTTTGAAACAGGGGTATGTTTCAGTGGGGAGGAATATAGCCAGCAGGAGAAATTTGGTGGGCTGTGCTATGGGGCGCAATTTCCTGAACAATGGGGAGTTGAGACGCGTATGGTGGATTTTTATGACGTGAAAGCTGATGTCGAAGCGTTGTTCTTCCCTGCACAAATAATTTTTCATGTGTCACCCCACCCAGCATCTCATCCAGGACGTTCGGCTGAAATTTTGCTTGATGGTAAAACGGTCGGTTGGATAGGCGAGTTGCATCCGCAATGGCTGCAGCAGTATGAAATTCTGAAATCGGTAGTATGGTTTGAGGTAGATTTGCATGCCTTGACAACGGTTAATTTACCGCGTGCAAGAGATATCTCAAAATTTCCTCCGGTTCGCCGTGATATTGCCGTGATTGTGGATGAGAGTGTAACCGTTCAATCATTGATAAATGCCATGCAGTCTAGCAATATTCCATATGTGGTAGAAATCGGACTGTTTGACTTGTACCGTGGAGCAAGTGTGGGGGATGGAAAAAAAAGCCTTGCTTTCCGGGTGTTATTGCAAGATACTCAAAAAACTTTAACTGATAGTGAAATTGAACAAAGTATTGCGTTATTGATTGCTGTTTTACAACAGCAGCGTGCGCAATTGCGAATATAAGAGGTGATCAATGACATTAACGAAAGCAGAGCTGGCGGATTTATTGTTTGAGAAAGTCGGTTTAAACAAGCGTGAAGCCAAGGATATGGTCGAATGTTTTTTTGAAGAAATTCGCGCCCAACTGGAACGTGGAGAAAGCGTCAAGCTTTCTGGTTTTGGTAATTTTCAGCTGCGTGAAAAACCTCAGCGTCCGGGACGCAACCCTAAGACCGGAGAGGATATCCCGATAACTGCGCGGCGTGTGGTGACCTTTCATCCCAGCCAAAAACTCAAGAGCATGGTAGAAACAAACTATCATGGAAAATTACAAGCCTAACTCCACACTTCCTCCAATACCGGCAAAGCGCTATTTTACTATTGGTGAGGTTAGTGAATTGTGCGGGGTGAAAGCCCATGTTCTGCGTTATTGGGAGCTGGAATTCACCCAGCTTAAGCCTGTAAAGCGAGGCGGTAACCGTCGTTATTACCAGCATCATGAAGTTTTGCTGATTCGCCGCATCAGGCAATTGCTGTATGAAGAGGGGTTCACTATCAGTGGGGCACGTGGACGCCTGGATAATTTTGTTGAGCCACAGATGGATGCTCATCAAGTAAAGTTGTCGAAGCAAAACCTGAGCTTGTCTGAAATTCGTCGAGAAATTCATGATCTGCTGGGGATTCTGAAGGCCTAAGGTTGTTCCAGGTTGTGTAAAGTTTTCCGATCGAAATGCTATAGACCAAGCGGTTCTGGATATTATGAATTTTACATTACACAGGATTTGGAAATCCAGTTGATGCTGAATTCCGATACTGCATTTCCCAGTGCAGCTTGAGTTCTAAGTTTCCAGTTATTGTATTCAACATGACACGCTATGAGTGGGCAGTTATGCGTGGGGCAATTCCCATTGCTGCATATTTTTGCTATACTTAACAAAGTTTTCAGATGGGCCTAGGCCCGTTTTTTATTTGTGGGCATGGTCATGGACGTACTGAAATTAGTCGAAACAACGGTGACTGGGTTGGGATATGAATTGGTTGACCTTGAAATATCCGGTAGAGGTTTGTTGCGAGTGTTTCTCGATAAGTTTGACGGTATTACGGTAGAAGATTGCGAATTGGTTAGCCACCAGTTGACACGTCTTTTTGCAGTAGAGGGGGTAGATTATGCGCGACTTGAAGTTTCCTCGCCAGGGTTAGATCGGCCGATTAAGAAAGAAAAAGATTTTATACGTTTTCGTGGCAGGAAGGCGCAATTAAAGTTACGTCTTCCATTGGATGGCCGAAGGAATTTTACCGGGATTCTCGGTGATCTCGTGAACGGAGTTTTGCAGTTGGAAGTCGATGGAAAGCCAATTTCAATTGAACTTTCCAATTTGGATAAGGCTCATTTGGTGCCAGTTTTTTAAGTGTAGTGATGGCCGTGCAAGGTTGATGAGTCCGGTTTTTACAACATATTGCACGTGCTGTGAATTTTTTTTTCTGACCCCGCAATACAAAAGAATAGGATAGATGCGTAACTTACTTGGATGGAATGAAATTTTGCATGGGATCGGGCCATGAAAATTAAGCAAGTGACTGCACTAGTGTTGACGAAAATTCGGGTTGGCTGGAGACAGAGATGAGTCGAGAGGTTTTACTGTTGGTTGATGCCTTGGCGCGTGAGAAAAACGTGGACAGGGGGGTGGTATTTGGTGCGCTGGAATCTGCTCTGGTTTCCGCAACCAAGAAACGTTTTACTGAGGAATCAGATGTGCGTGTCACGATAGATCGAAATACAGGTGAATATGAATCATTCCGTTGCTGGCAGGTGATGGATGATGAGACATTTGAAACCCCTGATCTGCATGTGAAATTAACTGAGGCACGTAAACACAATCCAAACATTCAGCTGGGTGAGTTCATTGAGGAGCCACTGGAATCAGTTGATTTCGGGCGCATAGGCGCACAGGCTGCCAAGCAGGTGATCTTCCAGAAGATTCGTGACGCAGAACGAGAGCAGATCTTGAATGATTTCATGGAACGAAAAGAGCATCTGGTAACTGGTACTGTAAAACGTATTGAGCGAGGTAACGCTATTGTAGAATTCGGCAAGGTAGAAGCTTTACTTCCGCGTGATCAGATGATCCCGAAAGAAAATTTGCGTGTAGGCGATCGTGTGCGTGCATATTTGCTGGGTGTGGATCGTTCCGTGCGTGGACCACAGATTACCTTGTCAAGGATTACACCTCAATTTCTAATCAAATTATTCGAACTGGAAGTTCCTGAAGTCGAAGAAGGATTGTTGGAAATTGTGAGCGCAGCTCGCGATCCTGGGGCTCGTGCAAAAATTTCTGTGCGTTCGCATGATATCCGGATTGATCCGATTGGAACTTGCGTAGGTATGCGTGGTTCGCGCGTACAGGCTGTGACAAATGAGCTGGCTGGAGAGCGGATTGATATTGTGTTATGGTCGGAGGATCCTGCTACCAGCGTCATTAATGCGCTGGCACCAGCGGATGTGGACAGTATCATGGTAGATGAAGACAGTCATAGTATGGATGTGGTGGTGGAGGAAGAAAACCTTGCTCAGGCCATCGGTCGGAATGGCCAGAATGTTCGTCTGGCCAGCGAGTTGACCGGGTGGGAGCTGAATATTATGACTACGGAAGAATCCTCCCGGAAGAATGAGCTGGAATTATCCAGAGTGCGTGATCTGTTTATTGAAAAGCTGGATGTGGATGCAGAGGTGGCAGAAATTTTGGCACGTGAAGGTTTCAATACACTGGAAGAAGTGGCTTATGTCCCTCTTAACGAAATGCTGGAAATCGAGTCTCTTGATGAGGTAACAGTGAATGAGCTGCGTAGCCGTGCACGCAATGCGCTGTTGACGGCTGCAATTGTGAATGAAGAGCTGGTTGAACATAACATTGAGGATCTGGTTAAGCTTGATGGTGTGGATGAGAAAACGGCTCGAATTTTGGCAAGCAAGGGGATTGGTACGCAGGAGCAGCTGGCTGATCTGGATGTTGATGAGCTGGTGGAGCAGACTGGTATAGATGAAAAGCATGCAAACCAGTTAATCATGGCAGCGCGAGCGCCTTGGTTTTCGTAAAGGTTTTGTCTAGAATCAGCCAGCCGGCTGACTGATTTGGGCTGTGATGATGCAAAAGGATGCCGATTATCATCGTAGATGTGAGGCATGGGAATTTGACGGTTGCTGGTGCACTGTTTGCCTATATTTGGCGTACCGGTTTTGGCGGGAAATTTGCCCTAAGAAATGGTAATGGGCTGTAAGCCGTTCTGATTTAATGGGTTCTGTAAAGTCTAGAGTGTTGCAAGTCTCTAAATTTGGGGGTTAAGGGGTAGTGATGGGAAAAATGAATGTAGCACAGTTTGCTGGTGAGCTCAGTTTGCCAGTTGGGCTGCTGCTTGAACAACTACAGGCCGCCGGGGTGGACAAAAAGCAGGAAACAGACAGTATATCGGAACAGGACAAGGCAAAATTGCTAGAACACCTCCATAGAACACATGGCGGGGGTAGCCCCAGCAGTAAAAAAATTATACTGACGCGCCGTGAAACAACGGAAATCAGGAAGTCTGACAGCTCGGGCAGGGCTCGTACCATACAGGTTGAAGTGCGTAAAAAACGCGTGGTTGCACCAAGTTTAGCCGTTCAAACTGAACCAATAGCACCTGTATCAGTAAGTCCTGCTCCAGTGCAGGCTGTACCAAAACCCTCAAAGCTGGATATATTGGGAGAGCAGGAAATTGCTCTTCGTGCTCAAGAGGCGCGTAATCAGGCAGAGCTGGCAGCACGCCAAGCTGCTGAAATCCAGGCAAAGAAAGAACAGGTCAAACGGAAAACAACACCGGTTTTGGAGGTTGCACCACCTCCGGCTGTAGCTCCAGAACCTAAATCTGTTCCTGCTCCAGTGTCCGAAGAACCGACCACTGTACCTGAGGTAAAAACTGATCTGGTTGAAGGCACGTTGCATAAGCCTATGCCTAAGCCGGGCGATAAGGTTGCACGTCCCGGAGCCAAAAAAGGCGTGAAGGAGACTGGCACTGACAGGACGGGTACCTGGGTTGAGCCAGGGCATAAAAAGCGGACATCTACAACCGTTGATTCGCGCGCTTCTGCCTGGAGTGCCGGACGCGGGAATGGAAGTCCACGTCATCATGCCAAGCCTGTAAAACACGAAGAGACACCCCAGCATGCTTTTTCCTTACCGACTGAACCAATTGTGCATGAGGTTACGGTGCCTGAGACAATCAGTGTCGCCGAGTTGGCACAAAAAATGTCAATCAAGGCGGTTGAAATCATTAAGGCGTTAATGAAATTGGGCTCTATGGTAACCATTAATCAGGTTATCGACCAAGAAACCGCAATGATTGTAGTGGAAGAGCTGGGGCATGTTGCCATACCGGCAAAAGCGGATGATCCAGGAGCATACCTGAAAGAGTCTGAAGAACACATGAATGCACCGTTGGAGCCTCGCGCCCCGGTAGTGACCGTCATGGGTCACGTTGATCATGGCAAGACGTCATTGCTGGATTATATTCGCCGGTCCCGGGTGGCTAGCGGTGAGGCAGGGGGCATTACACAGCATATTGGGGCTTATCATGTGGATACTCCGCGCGGAATGATTACATTTCTGGATACTCCGGGTCACGAGGCATTTACTGCAATGAGAGCGCGTGGTTCCAAGGTGACGGATATTGTCATTTTGGTGGTGGCTGCCGATGATGGCGTTATGCCGCAGACAAAGGAAGCGATCCATCACGCAAAGGCAGCCAACGTACCTATTGTGGTTGCGGTTACGAAGATAGACAAGCCTGATGCCAATTCGGAGCGTGTTAAACAGGAATTGGTTACAGAAGGGGTGGTTCCTGAGGACTGGGGTGGTGACGCCATGTTCGTCGAAGTGTCCGCAAAGACCGGGCAGGGTATTGATTCCTTGCTGGAGAGCGTGTTGTTGCAAGCCGAATTGTTGCAACTTACTGCGCCTAGAATAAGTTTGGCCAGGGGGATTGTAATTGAAGCTAGATTGGACAAGGGCAAAGGACCTGTTGCCACCATTCTGGTGCAATCGGGTACTTTGAAGCGTGGTGATGCCGTGCTGGTAGGTGTGGTTTCCGGAAGGGTGCGCGCCATGCTGGATGAGAATGGCAAGGCAGTAACTGAAGCAGGTCCGTCGATTCCAGTTGAAATTCAGGGTTTATCTGAGGTTCCGGTCGCCGGTGAAAGCATGCTGGTTATTTCTGATGAAAAAAAGGCCCGTGAAATTGCTTTGTTCCGACAGGGGAAATTCCGGGCAGTTAAGTTGGCTAAACAGCAGGCTGCAACACTTGAGAACATGTTTGAACAGATGGCCGAGGGTGAAGTGCGCATGTTGCCTCTGATTATTAAGGCTGACGTTCAGGGCTCCTGTGAGGCGATTGCCCATACTCTGCAAAAATTATCTACCGAAGAGGTAAAAGTTAATCTGATCCACACTGGAGTGGGTGCGATCAGTGAATCGGATATTAATTTGGCGCTGGCTTCTAAGGCTATCGTGATTGGATTTAATACCCGTGCCGATGTTGCTGCACGCAAACTGGCAGAGTCATCAGGTGTGGATATACGATATTACAATATCATTTATGAAATGGTTGATGCCATAAAAGCTGCACTGTCCGGAATGCGTGCCCCGGAACAAAAGGAGGTAATTCTGGGCATGGTCGATGTCCGCCAGGTTTTTGTTATCTCCAAGATCGGTACTATTGCGGGCTGCTATGTGACCAGTGGCATAATCAAGCGTAATGCACAGGTCAGGGTGTTGCGAAATAATGTGGTTATTCATACTGGAGAACTGGATTCATTGAAACGATTTAAGGATGACGTCAAGGAAGTGCGTGCCAATTTTGAATGTGGTTTATCCTTGCGTAATTTCAATGATCTTCAGGTAGGGGATCAGCTTGAGGTATTCGAAATCATAGAAGTGGCGCGTCCTTAAAATGCCTAAAGGCTATTACAGGACTGATCGGATAGCTGAGCAGATTCAGCGCGAGCTTGCTCAGCTGCTGCGCCTCGAGCTAAGGGATCCTCGCATAGGTATGATCACGCTGACGGGAGTGGACGTAACCAGAGATTATTCCCATGCAAAGGTGTTCTACACGACCTTGGGTGGAGAAAGAAAGGCTGCACAGGAGGGTTTGGAGCATGCCAGTGGTTTTTTGCGCAGCCAACTCGCTCATTCCATGAAGCTACGCGTCTTGCCACAGCTGCATTTTATTTATGATCCTTCGATCGAGTATGGTGCACGCTTGTCGCGGCTTATTGATCAGGCGGTTGCTGACGACCAGTTATCTCAAGATGATTCTTCCTGCGAGTCTTCCGGCAGTTTGTCTGACCATGATAAACCTGATGTGACTTGCGTTCTGCAGAAAAAGCAGCAATGAGGGTCTGTCCGCGGATATAGCATGACTCGCATAAAGCGCGCATTGGATGGCATTCTGCTGTTCGATAAACCTCTGAATCTCAGCTCGAATATTGCCCTGCAAAAGGTGCGCCGCTTGTTGCAGGCCGAGAAAGCAGGGCACACCGGCACACTTGATCCCATGGCGACCGGCCTGCTGCCTGTTTGTTTTGGCGAGGCTACAAAATTCACAAATTGCTTGTTGGATGCAGACAAGACGTACCGTGCACGAATCCGGTTTGGCCAAACTACCACAACAGGTGATGTCGAGGGTGAAATTACCAGTTCCTGTCCGGTAAATTTGGATATATCACGGATACGTGCTGTGTTGGAAAGTTTTGTTGGCGTCATTCAACAGATGCCTCCGATGCATAGTGCTATCAAATATCAGGGCAAACCATTGTATGAGTATATCCGCAAGGGTGAAACCGTAATGCGCGAAAGCCGAAGCGTGATAATACATGAGCTTGTATTGGAGAGTTTTGAGGTTGACGAGATTGAGGTAACGGTGCATTGCAGCAAGGGTACTTATGTGCGCACCCTGGCGGAGGATATTGGGCTGGCGTTGGGGTGTGGTGCTCATCTACGCGGATTGCGCCGGACAGGAATTGGACGATTCAGTCTTGCTGGAGCGCTTGATCTGGAGCGAATGGAATCGGCCTCCATGCAAGAGCGGGAACAGTATGTTTTGCCGGTAGATAGTCTGGTGCAGGATTTGCCAGTACTGGAGCTGGATTTGCCGCAAGTCATCCGTATTGCTCAGGGACAACGGCTTGCGGTAGACACCGCATTGCAGGATGGCAAGGTTCGAGTATATGGAGAGGGGCGCTTTGTCGGGGTGGCTGAGCTCCTGGCACAACGACTGACCCCCATAAGATTGTTGTCCTGGGTAGCAAAACGGGCGGCGTGCCGAGATAGATGATTATTCCATGTCTGCATGGTTGTGGTAAGGTGCCAGTGGAATAAACGATTCAAAACAGTTTTCACCGGATTTGTATAGCCCAATAAGTTCAGGCAGGGGTCATTTGTATTCCGGGGAATAAAAAATGAATTCTATTTTTGGAAAGGAGAATTTGTCGACGACATTACAACCCCTGTCCGAATCCGAATGAATCGGTATACGAATGCCAATGTGGAATTGGTTTTACTGTCCGAATAAGCTTGAGTATCTGCTGCATTCAAGAGTAAAATGCGGAACTTTTTATCTAGTGGGGTTTGAAAGATTATGTCTATTACCGCAGCGCAAAAAGCGCAAATTGTGACTGATTACCAACGTGTGAAGGGTGATACCGGATCTCCAGAGGTTCAGGTTGCATTGATGACTGCGCGGATCAATTACCTGACCGATCATTTTAAGGAGCATATGAAGGATCATCATTCCCGTCGTGGCTTGCTGCGATTGGTTAGCCGTCGTAGAAAGCTGCTGGATTATCTTAAAGGTAAAAATGAGGGGAGTTACCGCGCCCTGATTCAACGCCTGGAATTACGCAAATAGAAGTCCTGACAAGAGGGTCGCGGTTGCGGCCCGTGTTATTTTAGGTGCATCCATTCTAATCATTTAGCCTTACCCTATAAGGCGCATCCGCGTCACGTCAAGCACAGAGAGGCGTACATTGAGTCACTATAAGAAATCATTAACCTATGGAAATCATCAGCTCACCCTGGAAACCGGGGAAATCGCACGCCAGGCCAGCGGAGCGGTTCTGGTTAGCATGGATGATACGGTTGTTCTGGTAACCGTCGTAGGCAAGAAAAATGCCAAACCCGAGCAGGATTTTTTTCCATTAACAGTAGATTATCAGGAGCGTACCTACGCTGCAGGGAAAATTCCGGGAGGCTTTTTCCGGCGTGAAGGCCGTCCTAGCGAAAAGGAGGTACTTACTTCACGCTTGATTGACCGTCCTCTGCGTCCATTGTTTCCTGAAGGTTTTTATAACGAGGTACAGATTGTTGCTACAGTGCTGTCTTCGGATAACCAGATCGACTCTGATATTCCTGCCATGATTGGCGCTTCTGCGGCCCTTGCACTGTCCGGCATTCCTTTTGATGGGCCAATTGGGGCTGCAAGAGTTGGATATCTGGATGGTGAATACATCCTGAACCCCACGGTAGACCAGCTTGTTCAATCCAAAATGGATCTGGTGGTAGCAGGTACGCAGCAGGCAGTTTTAATGGTTGAATCTGAAGCGCAGGAATTATCCGAGGATATCATGCTTGGGGCGGTGATGTTCGGGCACCAGCAAATGCAGGCGGTGATTCAGGCGATCCTGGAAATGGCGGATGCAGCTGGTTCTCCAGACTGGGATTGGAGTGCACCGGTTCATGATATGGAGTTAAGCGCAAAAATTGCAGAGTTGGCTGAAAACAGCTTGCAACAAGCGTATGCCATTCGTGAAAAACAGACACGTACGGACCAGGTGGAAGCGATTCGCGCCCATGTTATGGGTGTCTTGTCAGAGTCCGAGTATGCTACGGTTCCAAAAAATCATCTGAATGAATTGTTCCAGGCACTGGAATCCAGGATAGTAAGAGGGCAGATATTAAGTGGTGAGCCCCGTATCGATGGGCGTGATACGCGTACTGTGCGTCCCATTTCCATCCGTACAGGCATTTTACCGCGTACGCATGGCTCAATCTTATTTACTCGCGGTGAAACTCAGGCGCTGGTAGTGGCTACTCTTGGAACCGCGCGTGACTCACAAAAAATTGATGCCCTGCAAGGCGAATATTTGGATCGTTTCATGCTGCATTATAATTTCCCTCCGTACTCTACTGGGGAAACGGGTCGTGTTGGCACACCAAAACGGCGTGAAATTGGGCATGGGCGTTTGGCGAAGCGAGCATTGGTTGCCACGTTGCCAACTGAAGAAGAATTTGGCTATTCAATTCGTCTGGTTTCTGAAATTACTGAGTCAAATGGATCCAGTTCAATGGCATCGGTATGTGGCGGATGTCTGGCGATGATGGATGCCGGTGTTCCGGTTAAAAATCATGTGGCGGGGATTGCCATGGGGTTGATCAAGGAAGGCAATCGTTTCGCTGTACTGACCGATATTCTGGGTGACGAGGACCATCTGGGTGATATGGATTTCAAGGTTGCAGGAACCGATCAGGGAATCACTGCATTGCAGATGGATATCAAGATCAATGGGATAACGCGCGAAATTATGCAGGCGGCATTAAGCCAGGCGCGTGAAGGCCGGATGCACATTCTCGGTATCATGAAGCAGGCAATGCCATCCGTCAGGGAGGAAGTTTCTGTACATGCTCCTCGTATGATCAAAATGAAGATCAATCCGGAAAAAATCCGGGATGTGATCGGCAAGGGCGGTGCTGTGATTCGCACCTTGACAGAAGAAACAGGTACGACTATTGATATAGATGATGACGGCAATCTCACTATCTCCAGTGTGAACGGCGAAGCGGGAATGCTAGCCAAAAAGCGTATTGAAGATATTGTTGCAGAAGTTGAAGTCGGGAAAGTTTATGAAGGACCCGTTGTAAAATTGCTGGACTTCGGGGCGATTGTAAATGTAATGCCTGGCAAGGATGGTTTGTTGCACATTTCTCAAATTTCAAATGAACGCATAAACGTTGTATCTGATGTCCTGAAAGAAGGGCAGGTTGTAAAAGTAAAGGTTCTGGAAGCAGATGAAAAGGGTCGCTTGCGTTTAAGTATGAAGGCTTTGATTCCTGTTGAACCTGCATCTTCTGTTTCAGAATAAAAATCTATCCGATGGTGTGATCAAAAGCCCCGGTTTATGGGGCTTTTGTGTTTTCAACAGAATGTACTGTGCTTTTTCCATGAATTGTCATCAGCGGAATGAATAAATCAATTTCATGTGATATTTTTTGTACGGTGATAGATAATTTCGGGGACATTGGTGTGTGCTGGCGCCTTGCCAGGCAATTGGCACATGAGCACCACTTGTCGGTACGACTCTGGGTGGATGACCTGTCCAGTTTCAGCCGTATTAACCCGGATATTGATCAGGATCAGTCCCTGCAGCATAGCAATGGAGTGGAAATCAGGCGATGGCTTCTGTCAGAGGACTCCTTGTTTGCATTTGTTGAACCTGCACAACTTGTAATCGAAGCCTATGCGTGCGAACTCCCCAAGTCTTATGTCACAAAAATGGCCACGCAGGTCTGCAAACCTGTATGGATTAATATGGAATATCTCAGTGCGGAAGATTGGGTTGCTGGATGCCATTGCCTGCCTTCCCCCCATCCATCATTTCCTCTTGTTAAATATTTTTTCTTTCAGGGGTTTACCCAGGAAACCGGCGGTCTGCTGTTAGAACGAGATCTGCTTGCACGACGGGATGCATTTCAAAAAGAATTGCACTGCCAGTCAGTGTTCTGGAAAACGTTGGGATTGCCTATGCGTAAACCGGATGAAATTCGCATTTCGATGTTCTGTTATGAAAACATCTTTCTTCCAGAGTTATTTTCTACATGGGCACAAAGCCATACTCCAGTTTTGTGTTTAGTTCCAGAAGGCCGGATTTTACCCCAGGTTGCTGTTTTTTTTAGGCGGGAAAGCATAGCAACAGGCGACGTGCTGCAGCAAGGAAAATTGCAAGTGCATGTAATACCTTTTGTCGCACAAGAAAAATATGACGAACTGCTATGGGCATGTGATATAAATTTCGTTCGGGGGGAAGATTCTTTTGTACGCGCGCAATGGGCAGGCAAGCCGTTCGTCTGGCATATTTACCCGCAGAAGGACAATGTGCATTATAAAAAATTATCTGCTTTCATGAAATTGTATTGTGCCGAACTTCAGGGCGAAGCTACCCAGGCATTGCAATGTCTTTGGGAAAGATGGAATGGAAAATCTCACAGAGGTGAAGAGACTCAAACCATTTCAATTCATACCTGGAGTGTGTATTTTTCGTTTATGGAGGCATTCCAGCAACATGCCCGCGAATGGTCGATGCAATTGTCCGGCAATAACTTTGTTTTGAATTTGCTGAATTTTGTTAGAAAAATTGATAAAATGCAAAATTTGGGATGTAAATCAGATTTAAGGTAGGTATATATGAAAACAGCGCAAGAACTACGGGTAGGGAACGTTATTATGATTGGTAACGATCCCATGGTGGTATTGAAGGCGGAATATTCCCGCTCCGGTCGTAATGGCTCCGTAGTCAAAATGAAATTCAAGAACTTGTTGACAGAGTCTCCAAGCGAAGCGATTTATCGTGCGGATGATAAATTTGATGTGGTCATCCTGGATCGGAAGGAAGCGACCTATTCTTATTTTTCTGATCCGATGTATGTGTTTATGGATGCAGATTACAACCAATATGAGGTTGAAAAGGAAAATCTGGGTGATTCGTTGAACTACCTGGAAGACGGCATGACTTGTGAAATGGTTTTTTATAATGACAAGGCAATTTCCATTGATCTTCCGAATACAGTAGTGCGCGAAATTATCTATACCGAACCAGCCATACGTGGTGATACTTCGGGCAAGGTAATGAAACCTGCTAAAATTAATTCCGGTATGGAATTGCCGGTTGCTGCTTTTTGTGAAATTGGCGATAAGATTGAAATTGATACACGTACTGGCGAATTCAAGCGCCGTGTAAGTGCTTGATTGTGATTAAATAAAATAAAAAATATAGCTAATTTGGCTGTGTTCTGGTTTTGGCAAATCAGGTCAAACAGCATCAAGCAAATATAACGGTCTCTATTTCTGCCATTGCAGGAAGTTCGTAATCTCTGTCGGACATAAACCGGGAACCAGTTATGGTACAGGGTGGCGCCATGCTGGCAGTATGGCGCTTTTTGTCTGCATATACAGTCGATTATGATATGTGGATTGCTGCCATTCCAGTGAATGAACACCGCTGAATAGGTCCTGGAATTCCTTTGTAAATGTGCCTAGCTTTTTCTCCTTTGGGTGCATTTCATCCCCTTGTTCATTTATCGTGAAACCATTTGCATGAATTCATGTGGGCATAATTGGTGATGGTACGTGGATAGTGGGTGTGCATTTTCTGGAAATCGTTGCAGATGCGCGTTCGCTTAAGTCGGGCTTCTCCAGGTTTCTTCTTGCTTCAAAAGCGATTTTTGCACCAGGAATTACTGCCGTAGCTGGATAGCCATTGTGTGTTGATTTACCGTCCGGGTTTGCAGCAAGCCAGGATAAGCCAGGATTGAACAGCCGACCCAGAGTCGAATTGGATATCCAACAACCAATCAGGTATTCTACAAGCTAGGCGTTGCAGTTCATTTTTGAGTCGGCGTTCTTATGTCCACCCCTACTGCGCTACAAATACTTAATAATGTTTTCGGTTATCCATCTTTTCGTGGCGAACAGCAATCTATTATTGAATATGTTGTGGCTGGAGGAGATGCGCTTGTATTAATGCCTACCGGCGGGGGGAAAAGTTTATGTTACCAAATACCTGCCCTGATTCACCCAGGATGTGCTGTTGTCATCTCGCCACTGATCGCGTTGATGCAGGATCAGGTTGATGCGCTTAAGCAGTTAGGCGTGCAGGCCGCGTTCTTGAACTCCAGTCTCGATGCGGATGTGGCGCGTGAAGTGTATCGACAGCTTAATCGCGGTGAACTGAAGCTACTGTATGTCGCGCCGGAGCGGCTGATGACCGAAGGTTTCCTGAGTCTGCTTGAGCGATTGGATGAAGGGAACGGCATATCTCTGTTTGCCATCGACGAGGCGCACTGCGTGTCGCAATGGGGGCACGATTTTCGTCCTGAGTATCGCCAGCTGACCGTGCTGCACGAGCGTTTCCCAGAAGTACCCCGCGTCGCGCTGACCGCTACCGCCGATGCGCCGACGCGGCGGGAGATTGTTGAGCGGTTGTCCCTCGGCGATGCGCAGCAATTCGTTTCCAGCTTCGATCGGCCCAACATTCGCTACCGCGTCGCGCTGAAGAACAATGCTCGCCAGCAGTTGCTGTCCTTCCTTGAAACCGAGCATCCGAGCGACGCGGGGATCGTGTACTGTTTGTCGCGCAAGAAAGTAGAGGAGACGGCCGTGTGGCTCAAGGAACAGGGCTGGGATGCCCTGCCGTATCATGCCGGACTGGATGCCGCGACGCGTAACAGAAACCAGCAGCGCTTCCTGCGCGAGGAGGGTGTGATCATGGTCGCTACGGTCGCATTCGGCATGGGTATAGACAAGCCCAACGTGCGCTTTGTCGCCCACCTCGATTTGCCCAAGAGCATGGAGGGCTACTACCAGGAAACAGGTCGCGCGGGGCGCGACGGCTTGCAGGCGAATGCGTGGATGGCCTACGGCCTGGGCGATGTGGTGTCGATGCGCCAGATGCTGTTGTCCGGCGATGCGCCCGAGGAACGCAAGCGCGTCGAGTTGCAGAAGCTTGATGCGCTGCTTGGCTTTTGCGAATCCACCGAATGCCGCCACCAAACCATATTGCGCTACTTCGGCGAGGAACATCCCGGTGACTGCGGGCAGTGTGACAACTGTCTGGAGCCGGTGGATACCTGGGATGCGACGAAGGCGGCGCAGATGGCGCTTTCCTGCGTGTATCGCACCGGGCAATGCTTCGGCGTCTCGCACCTGATCGACGTGCTGCTCGGCAAGGCCACGCCCAAGGTCGAGCAGTTTAACCATCAGCAACTTTCCACTTTCGGCATCGGCAACGATTTGGCGCAGCAACAATGGAGCAGCGTCTTTCGCCAGTTGGTCGCGGCCGGATATATCAATGTAGACATGGAAGCCTACGGTGGATTGAAGCTTGCCGAGGCTGCGCGTTCAGTGTTGCGCGGCGAGCAGGAGGTATGGCTGCGGCGCGATGCTGATCCAGTGAAGCGCAAGGCGCAACGCGGGGAGCGCAAGTCGCGTGACACCGGATCGAACGACGATCCGTTATGGCAGGCACTCAGGGCCAAACGCATGGAACTTGCGCGCGAACAGGGCGTGCCACCTTACGTGATCCTCCACGATAGTACATTGGTTGAAATTCTCAATCGCCGACCGCTGACGCTGGACGAGATGGCGCAAATCGGTGGTGTTGGTCAGGCCAAACTGGCGAAGTACGGTGATGCTTTCCTGCAAGTGGTCGAAGATGCGACGAACAGGATGGCCTAAATATACGCTAAGACAATTGCTGATCCACTTTGGCTGGCTTTGAAGGCCAAGCGGATGGAACTTGCACGGGAGAAAAGTATGCCACCGAATATGATTTTTCACGATGCCACTTTATTTGAAATCTTCAAAAACTGCCCTGGAAACCTTGACGAACTGAAGAAAATTGGCGGAGTAGGGCTAGCCAAGCTTGCCCGTTATGGAAATGTATTCCTGGAGGTGATCAAGAGCATGGGGCATGGTATTCAGGGTGGGTAAACTTTTGGGAAATTTCAATTTCATGGATAATACAAGAAAGTGTGGATTTTCCAGGGCATTTTTTCCTGTTGAAACGAGTGGGGCAAACATGGGAAAGCTTCTGATTTATCGGTCCCATGATTTGCCAATCCAGAATACCGATAGAGGACAGCCATCCGCAGAAAGTTCAGGTAAGATGGAAACTTCATCAGCAATGAATGAAATTTGCCTGAAAAATCAGGACGGCACATGAATTCTTCAGAATTTCAAAATAAGATTTTTCTGTTTCTGCTGGCTACGGTTACTGTAGCTTTCGGGTGGGTTGTGTGGCCGTTTTTTGGGGCAATTTTCTGGGGTGCCGCGCTGGCAATACTTTTTACCCCGCTTTATCGCAGGATTCTGGCTGCATCGGGAGACAGAAAAAATCTGGCCGCAATCATTACGCTGGTAATTTGTCTGGTCATGGTAATTTTGCCCGTGACCCTGATTACCACTTCACTGATCCAGGAAGGAATCATTTTTTATCAGAAACTCCGGTCGGGAGAAATTCATCTGGGCAGCATCTTTCAGCAGGTGGTAAGGATTCTGCCGCAATGGATGACCGATCTGATGGAACGTTACGGATTAGGGAATATTGCCAGGTTGCAGCAAGAGTTGTCCGACGGTTTGCTGGCTGGAAGCAAATATATTGCAACGCAGGCTTTCAGCATAGGTCAGAACACTTTCGAGTTCGTTGTCAGCCTTGGGATCATGTTGTACCTGTTTTTCTTCCTATTGCGCGATGGTCCATCCCTGTCCGGGAAAATTCGTGATGCCATCCCGTTAGGCATTGAACAAAAGAAATTCTTGCTAAAGAAGTTCATCACCGTCTTGCGTGCGACAGTAAAAGGCAATATTGCAGTGGCTGCGATGCAAGGTGTGGCGGGCGGATTTATTTTCTGGATTCTTGGCATTCAGGGGGCGTTATTATGGGGTGTCCTGATGGCGTTTCTTTCGCTCCTGCCCGCAGTCGGTGCGGCGTTGATTTGGGCGCCGGCGGCAATTTATCTTATTCTTTCTGGCGATGTCTGGAGCGGTGTGATTCTGGCTGCTTTTGGCGTGCTTGTAATCGGTCTGATTGATAACATCCTTAGGCCATTGCTGGTCGGAAAGGATACCAAAATGCCTGACTATGTCGTACTGGTTTCTACGCTGGGTGGTATGGCCATTATGGGTTTGAACGGTTTTATCATCGGACCGGTAATCGCAGCAATGTTCATTTCAACATGGGATCTTTTTGTTGAGAAAGCGGACATGGAGTGACCAAGGGGATTATTCTTGGATAACAATCCCAAGAAGCGAACCAGTTTGGTTGCTTGCCCGACATTTGTTTTTTCTGGCAGGCCGTGGCGCAGAATGTTGATCAAATCCGCCGGGATAGGTGATTCTAGATGTAGTCATTTATAATGCCGGACTGAAACTCTGGCATTCACTTCATGGGAATGATTCATGTTGTGGTAATCAATCGGGAGGCATGCTGGAGCAATGCCAGAACACTATACGGTATAAGAAAATGATGCAAATAATGCGGGTGGATCAAATTGCTCTGTTCTTTAGTGAAACCATATCCAGGTAGAGTGTCATGAAATGGGCTCTGGTCTCTATTTATCTGCTATCCATTTTTACCGTACATTTCAGGGGAAGGGTTCGCTTGCCCCTGTTCCGCCAATTATTCGACCATTCGTCCATTGTTGCTCCGGTAAACGTGTTCATGTACCTGTTTTCTGCTGTTCCTTTCACGCCCTATTTCCCCGTCAAAAACTTCAGCGGCCTGGAGTTGCTTGAAGAGAACTGGGAAGTAATCAAGGCGGAGGCGTTGAATCTGCAAGCCATGCACAAGATAAAATCTACGGAAAAAAATGATGATGCCGGTTTTAACTCGTTCTTTAAAAGTGGATGGAAACGTTTTTATTTAAAATGGTATGAAGCCAGTCATCCATCGGCCGAACAATATTGTCCCCAAACGGTCGCACTACTGCGAGCCATTCCGTGCGTCAAGGCGGCAATGTTCGCGGAACTGGGACCGGGCGGGAAGCTCAATCCGCACCGTGACCCGTTTGCGGGCTCTCTTCGTTATCACCTTGGGCTGGTAACCCCAAATGATGATCGCTGTTTTATTGAAGTCGATGGGAAGCGCTATAGCTGGCGCGATGGCAAGGGGGTGGTTTTCGATGAAACTTATATTCACTGGGCGCAGAATGGGTGTGATTCGAACCGGATTATTCTGTTCTGCGACATTGAGCGTCCGATGCGGTATCGCTGGGCGCAGGCAGTAAATAAATGGTTGGGCAGGACGATCATGACTGCGGCAAGTTCCCCCAATGAAACCGGGGATCAAACCGGCGGCATTAATAAGCTATTCCGTTTTGTCTGGCTGGCAGGTCAATACCGCCGCAAGCTGAAGGCATGGAACCGCCCGCTCTATTATGTGATCAGGGGACTTTTAATCCTGGGAGTGGTTCTGCTGATTATCTGGATATGAACTGCTGTCCCTCTGGGTGGGCATTTGTTCTGGCCTGTAATTTTGTATTCTGGAGCAGTAATGGCTGTGAAACAAAGTGCGTCGTCAAAGAGTCGTGTAATTTGAATATATTGGCGAACAGGGGTTGATTTTTACGCGTTCTCCCTCATTTTCTGTTGCAGGTTTCTCTATAGTTTATTACCTGATCGGTATTTTCCATCCCATGGTTAATCATGTTGTTAAGATTTGACCTGCCGATGCAGGTGTGGTGGATTTTTCAATCTGGATATCAATAAATATTATGGCTCAATACGTTTTCACCATGAATCGCGTAAGCAAGGTCGTTCCGCCCAAGCGACAGATTCTTAAAGATATTTCCCTCAGTTTTTTCCCTGGTGCCAAGATCGGATTGCTTGGGTTGAATGGCTCGGGCAAATCCACCTTGTTGAAAATCATGGCTGGGGTGGACAAGGATTTTGAAGGTGAGGCCATTCCGATGCCGAACCTGAATATCGGTTATCTTCCGCAAGAACCGCTACTCAATCCGGACCAAACCGTACGTGAAGCGGTGCAGGAAGGCCTGGGCGAAGTGCTTGTCGCCCAGAAAAAGCTGGATGAGGTGTATGCAGCCTATGCTGATCCGGATGCGGATTTTGATGCGCTTGCTGCCGAGCAGGCAAGGCTGGAAGCGATTATTGCCACTAGTGACGGAAGTGCAGGGCAGCAGATGGAAATTGCTGCGGATGCGTTACGTCTGCCCGAATGGGATGCCGTGATCAAAAATCTTTCAGGGGGCGAGAAGCGCCGCGTGGCACTATGCAGGCTATTATTGTCCAGGCCCGATATGCTGTTGCTGGATGAACCGACCAATCACCTGGATGCCGAATCGGTTGAATGGCTGGAGCAATTCCTTGTGCGATTCCCGGGAACCGTAGTGGCGGTGACGCATGACCGTTACTTTCTGGACAACGCTGCCGAATGGATTCTGGAGCTGGATCGTGGCCATGGCATTCCGTGGAAGGGAAATTACTCCAGCTGGCTGGAGCAGAAAGGTGCCAGACTGAAACAGGAAGAGGCCTCGGAGTCTGCCCGGCAGAAAGCCTTGAACAAGGAACTGGAATGGGTGCGCCAGAACCCAAAGGGACGGCAGGCAAAATCCAAGGCGCGTATCGCCCGCTTTGAGGAACTCAATTCACAGGAATATCAGAAGCGTAACGAAACACAGGAAATTTTCATCCCCGTGGCGGACAGGCTGGGGAATGAGGTGATCGAGTTTGCCAATGTATCGAAAGCATATGGGGATCGGCTACTGATCGATGATCTCAGTTTTAAGCTTCCTCCCGGCGCGATTGTCGGGATAATCGGCCCGAACGGTGCAGGAAAATCGACCTTGTTTCGCATGCTCACCGGAAAGGAAAACCCGGATTCCGGAGAAATAAAAATCGGCTCAACGGTAAAGATTTCTCATGTGGATCAGTCGCGCGACACCCTGGATAGCGATAAAACGGTATTCGATGTGGTCTCCGGCGGCAATGACATCATTTCCGTGGGCAAGTTCGAGACCCCCGCGCGCGCCTATATTGGCCGCTTTAACTTCAAGGGCGCAGACCAGCAAAAACTGGTTGGCCATCTTTCCGGCGGGGAACGTGGACGGCTGCACCTGGCAAAAACCCTGATTTCAGGTGGCAATGTTCTGCTTCTGGATGAACCTTCGAATGATCTGGACGTGGAAACCCTGCGTGCACTTGAAGATGCGTTGCTGGAATTTGCCGGTTGTGTGCTGGTCATTTCTCATGACCGCTGGTTTCTGGACCGCATTGCCACCCATATTCTTGCTTTTGAAGGCAATTCGCAGGTTACCTTCTTTGACGGCAATTACCAGGAATACGAGGCGGACAAGCGTAGGAGGCTCGGAGAAGAGGGAGCAAAACCCAAGAGAATCAGATACAAACCGATAGTTCGATAGTTACGCGGGTAGTTGACACCACGATTCTACACTACTATTTTTGTCCAAATAATTGTCCAAAACTGGAGGGGAAAAAATGGCGGCACGCCAAAGACTTGTTGGCGATAATCGGTAAAAGCAAAAAGAAAAAAGATGCTGAAATTTCTACAAAGAAGGGAATTTTGCAGTACGCAGGACACGCATGGAAGCAGATTACGAAAGGCTACTATTTTTCTTTGGGTGATGACAAACAAGTAGCAAAAAAATGGCTGAAATCAAATCCGATGCTAGGCAATTTAAAAGGGTATAAAAATGACAGTCATTAGTTATGCTGCGATTCAACGACGAAAATACTGGGTAGAAGAAATACGCAAGATCAGCGGAAATTTCGGAGACGACTCTGAAAGACTTGAAAAGGAGCTTTCGGAAGAAATTAAAGACAAGGGTGCGGCCTCATTGCTCGACCATTTGCGACTTAGCGGAAACATACCAGAATCATATGGGCACGACACTAGCGAAGAAAAACAATATTCAAAATATACCGATGCACTTTTATCGGAAACCTATAAAGCTCTCGGACTGAGAAGTCTAGTATTGAAAGAAAGAGCTGATGCCGCTGATGTTGAGGTTTTTGCAAATAATTATAGTTTTGTCGCTGATGCCAAGGCATTCAGATTGAGCAGAACTGCTAAAAATCAAAAAGACTTCAAGATCCAAGCAATGGATGATTGGAAACGTGGTAAACCGTATGCAATGGTCGTCTGTCCTATTTACCAACTGCCAAAAACAGCAAGCCAAATTTATGAACAAGCAAGCTCAAGAAACGTCTGCATTTTTACATACTCACATCTTGCGATGCTGGTTTCGTACTCACTCATAGATGGTAAGCAAAAAGCAGAAGGGCTGATTCACGAAATATTCAAAATTATTCCTGCTTTAAATCCCTCAAAAAATGCATCCCAATATTGGCTTGCGGTCAATAAAACAATGCTTGAGTACTCACCAAAGATTGAAAATCTTTGGAAGTTGGAGAAACAAGCTGCTGTTGAGTCCATCGCAGCGGTGAAGGAAGAGGCTTTATTGTTTCTTGCGGCTGAAAGAGAAAAAATAATGCGAATGAGCCACGATGAGGCGATCAAAGAGCTGATTCAGGTACACAAAATTGAAAGCAGAATAAAGGTTATCATATCCGTTTCTGATAACAAACTTCTTGGCATAAGGTAATGCACTGATGGACGATTATCTAAATAAGGTAATTAACAGTGATAGCCTGATCGCGATAAAGAGGATTCCTGATGATTACATTCATCTAATTCTCAGTGATATTCCATATGGCATTGGTGCAGAGGATTGGGATGTCCTTCATGATAACAAAAACTCAGCTTATTTGGGAACAAGCCCCGGTCAGGCAAAGGCTGGTGCTGTTTTTAAAAAAAGAGGAAAACCGATAAATGGATGGTCAGAAGCTGATAGAGAAATCCCAAGGCAATATTATGAATGGTGCTCAACTTGGGCGTCAGAATGGTTCCGGGTCATGAAGCCGGGTGGATCTGTTTTCATATTTGCAGGTAGACGATACGCTCATCGATGCATTTCCGCTTTGGAAGATGCGGGTTTTAGTTTTAAAGATATGTTTGCTTGGATAAGGCAACGAGCACCACATAGAGCGCAACGTGTGAGCATTGTTTATGAGAGACGTGGCGATCTTAAAAACTTTGCCAAGTGGGAAGGTTGGAGAGTAGGGAATCTTCGACCAACTTTTGAGCCCGTTCTTTGGTTTACAAGGCCTTATAAAATTGGAACAACCATTGCGGATAATATTTTATTTAATGGTGTCGGCGCTTTTAATGAAAGCGCATTTCTTAAATATGAGAAATCACCAGATAATATACTGACAAGTGGATTTATGTCTGGGGAATCTGGGCATCATCCAACACAAAAACCTGTACGATTGATGAAGTCTCTTATCGAATTAACCACACAGGAAGGCCAGATTGTCCTTGATCCTTTTTGTGGAAGTGGTTCTACATTGGTGGCAGCGAAACTTTTGGGTCGTGATTACATTGGCATTGAGGCAAATCGAGAATATGCGTTGATTGCCGAAGCTCGTCTCAATAATGAGATTTCGGTTCAAGCAGATTTTTTTGCTGTGAACGGCTAAGTCACACTTCTATCAAAACGGTCGACAATCAAATCGTTTCACGTATTGATTGAATGTCCGTTAAATTTCTTAAGCAAACTCGCTTTCTTTTTTTACATTTCAAAACCAAATAAAGTTGAGTACAAAAAATATTTTTTATTGTTTATTAATATTAGAGAATATTTTGTTATTGGTTAAGGAGTAAGCAATGCTTCGGGTTTATAACCTAATCGAGACGCTTGCACTGCACCTGGGCGGGTGGAAGAACGAGAAAAGAAGAGAAGAAGAATATGGCGTGACCATTACTCAAGTCGTCCGCCTTAAGGACAAAAGTGGACTGCTATTTCAGTCTTGATGTGAATCGCCCCGGGTTTTGAGG
>NZ_CAJNBL010000007.1 GCF_905221025.1 Candidatus Nitrotoga fabula | reverse complement strand
GAAGGATTCGGTGAATGCGGTGAATGCGCTGCTGATGCACCGCGCCGTGATCAACGAGTTCGTGCTGGACAACGTAACCCTGTCCGGAACCGACTGGGTGGTAACGATGCCGACCAAGCGCTACTCTGTGCCGATCCAGGATCCGAACAACAGCAACCACGACGGCCACCATGCACTGCCTCCGTTCACATCCACCTTCTGGGAAAACGGTGCGAAGCACAAGTATGAGACCTGCATTTCTGGTGAGGTGAATCAGAAATATGAGTCCTGCCATTACGCATATTAAGGCGTAGGCAAGCTCGCCGGAACCGCAGATTGCATGCGGTTTTGCTGGATTGGCGGAAGCGAAGCCGGAAACCGGGGTGCGGAGAAATCTGCACCCCGGTTTGTTTTGTATCATTTATGCAACTGGATGAAAAATGATTGACAAGCCGTTGCAACCGGCGTAAATACTGAGAACTGCTTTGCAGCAGCCGTGAAAAAGCAATGAAAAGCAATCACATTGACACGATGCACGGCGGCGGGGAGGCAGGTTGGCGGGACGTACGCTGCGTGCGCAGGAAGTACGTGGGCGAGTAAGGAGGGCAGAAGCGGCATGTTCCGCCCGGTCTGTCTTGAGAAGAGCAGGGGTTTGAGGCAGAATCCTGATGCAGGAAAAAAATCAATTACAAGGAAACCGAAAATGAACAACTTCAAGAGAAAGTCAATGTGCCTGGCGCTGGCAGCAGGCATCAGCGCTTCCGGCATGGCGCTGGCGGATTATGATAATTCCCTGGGCGGTGTGTATGTGAACAGTGACGGTACCGGCCAGGTGCTGCTGTATCCGTACTACACCACGCGCGCAGGCATGGACACCTATTTGTCCGTGATCAACACTACCCCTGATGTCAAGGCGGTGAAGGTTCGCTTCCTGGAATCGAGGAACAGCCGCGAAGTGCTGGACTTCAACCTGTATCTGTCCCCGTATGACATGTGGACCGCGGCCGTGGTCGATACCGGCAGCGGCGCCAAGGTGGTGACTGCCGACAAGTCCTGCACCACGCCAGCCATTCCGGCGGGCGGCCAGGCATTCGTGAACTATGCCTACACCGGCACGGTGGATAACGAAGACAAGATCCCCGGTGCGCCCGGCATCAACATCGGCGGCCGCGATGGTGAGACCCAGTCCCTGGACCGCACGCGCGAAGGGTACTTTGAAATCATCGAAATGGGCGTGATCGATGACGCAGACTACCGGGAATATATCACCCACGTCGATGGTGTGCCGGATGACTGCTCCAAGCTGCAGGGGCTGAAAAACGGGGATGAATATGAGAAGCTTCACATTGACCGGCCGAGGGGCGGTCTGTCCGGAAGCGCGTCTTTGATCAGCCCGGCGTTCGGCACCGATTTCAGTTATGATCCGGTGGCGCTGGACAACTTTGCCAACCACGAAATCTGGCACGAGGCCGGCTCGATCGAGCCTGACCTGCGCCACGGGATCGACCAGAGCGTGGTGTTCTACGATCAGCGTGTAGTGCGCAGCACGTGGAAGAACACCGGCGGATACGGTGATTCTGATGCGGACAAGGATTCGGTGAACGCCGTGAACGCAGTGCTGATGCACAACAGCGTGATCAACGAGTTCGTGCTGGATAACGTAACCCTGTCCGGGACCGACTGGGTGGTGACGATGCCAACCAAGCGCTACTCGGTGCCGATCCAGGATCCGAACAATGATTCCCACGACAGCAATGTAGCGTTCCCACCGTTCTCCTCCACTTTCTGGGAAAACGGCGCGTGCGAACCGGTGGATATTGCATACTGGGATCGCGAGGAACGGCAGCACGTAGTTGGCGGCTTCTCGCCTCCCCCGCCCGGCGTGAACAATGCGCTGTGCTGGGAAGCCAACGTGGTCACCTTCAACAACAGCAACATCCTGAGCTCGGCGCATTCGGTGAACATCGCGGTGCAGGACTTCCAGAACGGCTGGGTGCGCATGACCTTTGACGAGGATCTGCACAACCAGACTTCCAGCGAGGGGCATTTCTATCACGGTCTGCCGTTGATCGGCTTCATGGTGCAGGATTTCGTGAACAACAATGCCGCGCCGAACGTGATGGCCACCTACGGCGGCAGCTTCCAGCACAAGTTCACCACCTTGATTGATGGTGAGATTCCTCCTCCCTGCGGCAATCCTGAGGGCTGCGAACCACCCCCACCGCCTCCCCCAGGTGAATTACAATGTCTGTGGCCGCAGGTTCGGTTGGATATGCCTGGGGATACTCCAGACGTTTGCGTGCACATGAACGTTTGCGTCCAGGATGAAAATCCAGGTGGATACAAGGGTGATGCCGTGAAAGATGGTAAATATGGTGTTTGCGAAGTGGTCAAATAACGGGCTATCTTCCAGTTGATCTCCGGTCGCACGCAGAACGGTGCGGCCAAACCAAAGTGGTGCGAGAAGTTTTCGCACCACTTTTTTTTCGCCATGCGCGTGGCCACAGGCGCCAGTATTCGTGTTATGCGCAGGACGCAGGTATAATCCGCCCGGCAGGGGGCGCATCCGGCTGCCTGAACCCATCAGGATTTTTCGCTTTGTGGAACCATTCCGGCGGGCAGGTTGTCTATTGCCACGTGGCCGGATGTCCATGCGGCAGAACCGGGTGGGGCAACCCGGTCGCACAGGTGGTTTCTTCGTTGCCTTTCCTATGTCGGGGAAGGGAAATAATTTGATTCAGTTCCATAAATATAGAGGTGAAAAATAATGAGTCTGTTCGTATGGAAGAAGTATGCGGCGCTGGCAGCGATGGCCTGCTGCGCCGCTCCGGTTCTTGCTGCCGGAAGCGCCGGGGTGGACCCCGCGCAGGTGATTGCGGAATCCAGCCAGATGAAAATCACGGCGCAGGATCTCGAGACCGATCTGCAGCGCATCCCGGCGCAGTATCGCGCTGAGGTGCTGGCCAACCGGCAGCGGTTGTCCAAGATCCTGGAAAACCTGGTGATCAACAAGACGCTGGCTGCCCAGGCGCGCAGCGCCGGGATTGACAAGGAAGCAGACATGACGCGGCAGATCCAGAATGCAGCCGAGAAAATGCTGGCGCAGGAGCAGCTGAACCGCGTGGTCAACGCGGTACCGCTGCCGGATTTCACCCAGACCGCTCGCGAGCAGTATCAGCTGAATACGGACAAATACACCGAGCAACCAACAGTGCACGCTTCGCATATCCTGATCGACACCAAATCGCGCAGCGCGGAAGAAGCGCTGGAGCTGGCGCGCAAGGTGCGCGAACAGGCGGTGGCCGGAAGCAAAAAATTCGACGAGCTGGCGCTGGAATATTCGGATGACCCGAGCGCAAAATCGAACAAGGGCGATCTCGGCTTCTTTGAGGCGAAGAGAATGGTCAAGCCGTTTGCGGATACCGCTTTTGCCATGAACACGCCGGGCGAAATCAGCGAGCCGGTGAAGACCCAGTTTGGCTATCACCTGATCCAGTTCCATGAAAGCAAGCCGCGGACGGTGCGCACGTTCGATGAGGTCAAGGACAAAATCATCCAGGGAGAGCGCGAGAAATTCCAGAACGAGCAACGCAAAAAACTGCTCAGCGACATCCTGAGTGATCCTTCGCTCAAGCTGAACGAAGAGGCAGCCGACCGCTTTCTGAGCCGGATGCCCATTGCGGCCGACCCGAAAGCGTCATCTGCAGGCAAGCACTGAGGCGCCAGGCCGTAATTCATGGCGATCCGGAAACTGTGGCCCTACCGCTGGCTGCTGCTGAACTTCCTGTCGCGCGAGATCAAGGGCCGTTACATCGGCAGCGTCAGCGGCGCGTTCTGGGCGCTGCTGCACCCGCTGGCGCTGCTGGCGGTGTATGCGCTGGTGTTCACGGTGATTTTCCGCGTGAAGTTCCCGGAGCTGGCAGGGCACAGTTTCATCCTGTTCGTGGCGGTGGCCCTGTGGCCGTGGCTGTCGTTCCAGGAAGGGGCGCAGCGCGGCGCACTGGCGGTGCAGAACGGAAGCGGGCTGGTCAAGAAGGTGGCGTTTCCGCACGAGCTGCTGGTGCATGCATCGGTGCTTTCGACGTATGTCGTCCATGTCGGCGGCTTCCTGCTGGTGCTGGCGGTGCTGGCGCTCAGCGGCAGCGATCTGCATCTGCTGTCGCTGCCGCTGGTGCTGCTGCTGTTGTGCATGCAGTTTCTGTTCACCAGCGGCCTGTCGCTGATACTGGCAGCGCTGCAGGTGCTGCTCAAGGACGTGGAGCATCTGCTGGCTCCGCTGTTCATGATCTGGTTTTACGCCACGCCGGTGCTGTATCCGGCCAGCCTGGTGCCGCCGCAGATCCAGCAGGTCATGGCGTGGAACCCGTTTTCCTATTTCATCAGTCGCATCCGCGATTTGCTGATGACCGGCAACAGCCAGATCGGCTGGCAGGATGCCGTGATGCTGGCGGCCTGCCTGGCTGTTTTTACGGCCGGCCGCTGGTTTTTCAACCGGCTGTCGCCGTATTTCGAGGATTTTCTGTAATGCGTCCCTGGCGCGGGCCGGCAGCAGGGTGCATCGCCCCCGGACCGGTTTTCCGATGAAACCATTTTCAACACCAATATGCAGCCTGCCCCGCTGATCCGCCTGTGCCAGATCGGCAAGGACTACCCCAGCGTTTCCACCAGCGGGAACCGTCTGCGCATGATTGCCTCGCTGCTGTTCCGGCGTGGCGAGATTCCGCATTTTTGCGCGCTGCAGGGGGTGAGCCTGGAGCTGAAGGCCGGGGAGTCGCTGGGGCTGATCGGGGAAAACGGCGCCGGGAAATCGACGCTGCTGAAGATCATCGCAGGGGTGGTCAAGCCCTCCACCGGCCAGATCGAGGTGAACGGCCGCATCGGGGCGTTGCTGGAGCTGGGCAGCGGGTTCCATCCCGAATACAGCGGCCTCGAGAACATTCATCTGGCTGCCGCGCTGATGGGGATGAGCCATTCCGAAATCGACCGCAAGCTGGAGGATATCGTGCAGTTTGCCGACATCGGCTCGCATATCCACGAGCCGATCAAGCATTATTCGTCCGGTATGGTGGTGCGGCTGGGATTTGCGGTGGCAACCGCGATGCGCCCGGATATCCTGATTACCGACGAGGTGCTGGCGGTGGGGGACGAGTCGTTCCAGAAAAAATGCATCCGCTGGATCGAAGGCTACCTGGCGCAGGGGGGAACGCTGCTGCTGTGCTCGCACAGCATGTACCACATCCAGACGCTGTGCCAGAAGGCGGTGTGGATCCATGGCGGGCGGATGCACATGTACGGCAACAGTTTTGATGTGACGCGGGAATACCTGACCTATCACGAGGAAAAGAACTGCAAGGCCGAGCATCAGGAACACCGGGTGCACCCCGAGGGAATCTACCAGATCCGCAGCTTGTGGCTGGAGGATGATGCCGGCACGGAAATCGCCGAGCTGGAAATGGGCGGGGTGTTGCGCATCTGCGGGGTGGCCCACTCCCCCGACGAGCGACCGCCGGTGATCCTGTTCGGTGTTGCACGGGTGGACGGAACCTCCATCTACGGGACGCACTCCAATGAAACGGCGTATGTCCCCGGCCGCATCGCCCCGGCAACCTATGGTTTCTGCGTGCGCCTGCCCAGGCTGCCGCTGCTGCCGGGGAAATATACGATCCGCGCGCATGCCATGGACCCGGAAGGGCTGCGGTTGTTTGACACGGTGAACACGACGCTGCGGGTGACCGGGCAGACCCGCGATTACAGCCTGTGCCGCCTGGAGCACGAGTGGCTGCCTGCGCGCCCCGATTTTGCCGAACGGGAACGCGGGGTGCAGGAATGAAGGAATCGGGAGGACGGGGGTAGGGCTGAGCGGGGATATTGGTACGTGTCCCTGCCCATGTTAAAATTATTTTTTGCCTTTTCCCTGCGGAGGGGCAGCCTTTCCCGGCATTTCCGGTGGACTTGGCGGCAGGGGTGGCTCCATCCCGTTCACAACGCGTATTCCAGCCACGGCATGGAAACCCGCCGGAATTTTTACAAGGAACACTATGCAACCGAAGCACCTGTACTCCGTCCATTTCGATATCGTCCACGGCTGCCAGCTGAAATGCGTGGGCTGCCCGAACTCGACGCTGGAGCCCGACATCTACCGCATTACGGTGGAGGATTTCGCGCGCTGCCTGGGCAACATGGACGTGGAACGCATCCATTCGCTGCGCCTGTTCAATTATGGCGAGCCGCTGCTGCACAAGCAGCTTTCCGCCATCGTGGCGCAGATTCCCCGCCAGCGCTGGAAGGTTTCGGCGGTGGAGCTCAGTACCAATGCGCAGAAGGTGTACTGGGATGATTTCGAGGAAATGGTCAAGCTTGAGGTGGTCAACAAGCTGTTTGTCAGCTGCGACGGGGACGGCACGCCGGAAAGCTACGAGCGCCTGCGGCCGCCATCGAAGTGGGAGCGGTTGATCGAGTTTCTGGAACGTGCCGCCCGGTTGCGCGACCGCTGGGCGCCGGCGATGCAGCTGCTGACGCGGACGGTGATCCAGTCCGAGGAAGACGCACGCCGCTGGGAATCGGTGCTGCGTCCGCGCGGCTGGAACCCGGAGTTCCGCCGCTGGATGGCGCTGCCGCAGGCGCAGGAGAACCGTACCGGGCGTGCGCTCAGCGTTCCGCAGGGGTCCTGCACTTTCGTGGCGGATGCCAGTGAATTCGACTCGCATCCGTGGTTTGGCGAAATCAACCAGCTGTATGTCGATGCCGACGGCACGGTGGTGCCCTGCTGCATGCACCCGCAGGCAGGGGTGCTGGGCAACCTGATGACGCAGAAATACAGCGAAATCCTGAATGGCGAGGCGCGTCGCAATTTCAGGCGGCAGCAGGCGGAAAACCGTGCGGCGATGGCGGTTTGCGGCAAGTGCGATGTAGGGCCGGTTGGCAGCGAGGGACCGTCGTTCTGGAGCCCGATCACCTACTGGAGCGCCAACAAGAGCGAGCTTCCGCAAAAATGATCGCGCCTGCCGGCGCGGGTGGCCGGTTTTTCCGGGGCCGCCGTTCCGCCGCGCGATCCTGAAAAAATCTGCGGGATGGAGTGTCCGCTGCGCAGCAGGCCAAGTATAATGCGGCTGGCACGATCCGGCCGGACCGATGCTGGTCATGCCCGTTTTTTCATGATTTTTTGCGCTGCGGAGAGGGATCACGATGAACCTGGACACTTACTTTTCCACGCCTGTGTGGTGGGACAAGCTGAATATCGATGTGGATGCCATGGTTGCCTTCTGCCACCGGCTCCGGCAGTCCGACCCGCAGGGCAATCAGCTGAGCAATGCCGGCGGGTGGCAATCCAGGGAGTTTTATTACGGCGATCATCCGGAAACCCTGCCCCTGCTGAACGAAATTCTGCGCCGCTCCAGGCAGTGCCTGAAGGATTTTGGCTATGATGGCACAAAATTTGAAACCTATTTTGACAACATCTGGGTGAACATCAACCAGATGAGCCACTATAACCGGATCCACATCCACTGCGCATCGTTCCTGTCCGGGGCCTATTATCTGACCGATTCCGATGCGCAAATCGAGTTTTACCGGAATTTTCAGGAGCAGTATACGATCGAGTCGCTGGCGCCGGTGCTGGAGCTGAATGCGATTAATGCGCCGAAGATTTCCTATCCGGCGCAGAAAAATCATCTGGTGATGTTTCCGTCCTGGGTGCCGCATTCGGTCGAGCCGAATCCGGAAGACCGGGAAAGAATCTCGATCTCGTTCAATATCCGCATCCGGAAAAAGGGAACGCCCCTGTAACGCAGCGGCTGCGCGCTGTGCAACGCGACATGGACCGGAATTATCCAGGTTGTAAATGCCTTTCCGCAGCCCGGTCGCGCAGGGTTTGCAGCGCATCTGCCACGGTCGGGTAGCGCAGCAGGACTTTCAGCTCGCGCTTCATGCGCTGGTTGGACAGGCGTCGTGATTCGTTCATGAAGGAAAGCAGGCCATTCGGCAGGATTTGTTGCGCCTGCCAGCGCGATACACGCGGCACATGCGGCAGGTTCAGGGCATCGGCCACGCAGTCGAAATAGTCGGTCATTTTCAGTCTGCTGTCATCGCTGGTGTGATACACCCGGTTTGGCTTGCCGTGGCGCAGGGCGGCAGCCACGACGCGTGCCAGATCGTCCGCGTGGATGTGGTTGGTATGGCTGTCTTCCGCCGCCATGATTCCCGGGGTGCGCTGCTGCAGGCGCTGCAGGGGCAGCCTTTCTTCCGCGTCGTAGATGCCCGGCACGCGCAGGATGACGGCCTGTACGCCGCAGCGCTTTGCCCAGGCGCGGATTTGTTTTTCGGCATCCACGCGGCGCTGCGCGCGCGGGGTCTGCGCATGCAGGGGTCGGGTTTCTGCAACCCAGTCTCCGCCGCAATCGCCATAGACCCCGCTGGTGCTGATGTACACGATGGTTTCCGGCAGGGTGCCCCGCGACAGGGCGGCCAGCAGGTTGCGGGTGCGGGGGTCGTTTGTTCCGGAATTCGGCGGGGGCGCAAAATGCAGCACGGTATGCGCCACTCCGGTGATGCGGGCCAGGCTGGGAGGGTGATCCAGATCCGCTTGCAGCGGCGTGATACCGGCCCTGCGCAGCTCGGGAAACCGTTCCGGGTTGCGCGCCAGTCCAAGCAGGCGATACCGCCCCCGCAACAATGGAGCCACCCGCAAGGCGATATCGCCGCAGCCGACAATCAAGATTCGTTTCATAACAGAATTATGCGTTAAAATTACTTTTTTTGCTCATGGTGCAGACGATATTTTCATGGCATTCAACGTTATTATCCAGCCCAGCGGCCACAGCTTCTCCATGGAGGCGGACGAAACCATCCTCGAAGCGGGGTTGAGGCACGGTTTTGTTTTGCCCTACAGCTGCCGTGAAGGGGTATGCGGAACCTGCAAGGGCAGGCTGCTGCAAGGTACTGTGGATTATGGCAAGTATGATGAAACGTATCTTACCGGGGCCGAGAAGGCAGAGGGGCTGGCGCTGTTCTGCACGGCCAGGCCGACTTCCGACCTGATCATCGAGTGCCGGGAAGTGAGCGCCGTCAAGGACATTCCGGTGCGTACCATGCCCTGCCGTGTGCAGAAGCTGGAACGCTTCGACGATGTGATGGTGCTGTACCTCAAGCTGCCTGCGAACGAGCGCCTGATGTTCCTGGCCGGGCAGTATATCGATATTCTGATCAAGGGCGGCAAGCCGCGCAGCTTTTCGCTTGCGAACGCCCCGCATGATGACGAGTTCCTGCAGCTGCACGTGCGCAATATTGCCGGCGGGGAGTTCACCAACCTGGTTTTCACGAAAATGAAGGAGCGTGACATTCTGCGCTTCAAGGGGCCGCTGGGTTCGTTCTTCCTGCGCGAGGACAGCACCAAGCCGGTGGTGTTTGTTGCCAGCGGAACCGGTTTCGCCCCGATCAAGTCGATCATCGAGCATGCGCTGCACACCGGGATTCAGCGTCCGATGCACTTTTACTGGGGCGCGAACACCCTGAGTGGCCTGTACATGCTGGAGAAGGCGCGGGATTGGGAAACGCACGGCATACGCTTTACCCCGGTGCTGTCGGAAGCGCTGGCAACAGATGAATGGCAGGGCAGGACGGGCTATGTGCATGAGGCGGTGCTTGCGGACTATCCCGATCTTTCGGGTCATCAGGTCTATGTGTGCGGTGCGCCGGTAGTCGTGGAGGCGGCGCACCGTGATTTTACTTCCCTGCGCGGGTTGCCGCAGGAGGAATTTTTCTCCGACGCCTTTACACCGGCCAGCAAAACCTGATTTCTGCGGTTTTCAGCGGGGCGGTTCGGGCGACTGGCCGCGCATGAACTGATTGTGCTGCAATTGTGCGTACATTCCGCCTGCGGCCAGCAGTTCCTGGTGTGTTCCGCTTTCCGCGATTTCGCCCTTGTGCAGTACGATGATACGGTCGGCTTTTTCGATGGTGGACAGGCGGTGGGCGATGATCAGCGTGGTCCGCCCCTGCATCAGGGTTTCCAGGGCGGCCTGCACGTGGCGCTCGGATTCGCTGTCCAGCGCGGAGGTGGCTTCATCCAGGATCAGGATCGGGGCGTTTTTGAGGATGGCGCGTGCAATGGCAATGCGCTGGCGCTGGCCGCCGGACAGGCGTACCCCTTTTTCTCCGACCAGGGTTTGCATGCCCTGCGGCATTTCGCGGATAAACTCCAGGGCATGTGCGGCCTGCGCCGCAGCAAGGATTTCCTGTTCCGGTATTGCGCGCTCCTGCCCGTAGGCGATGTTTGCGGCAACGGTGTCATTGAATAGCACCACTTCCTGGCTGACCAGGGCGATATTGGTGCGCAGGCTGGACAGGGAGAGCGTTTCCAGGTCATGCCCGTCGAGGGTGACGCGCCCGCTGCAGGGAGAATAAAAACGCGGCACGAGGTTGATCAGGGTGGTTTTCCCGCCGCCGGAAGCGCCGACCAGTGCGAGCGTCTGCCCGGCCGGGATATCCAGGCTGAGGTTGCGCAGGGTCAGCTTTCCATCGTCCCGGTAGGAAAAGCTGACCTGTTCGAATTTCAGGTGGCCGGACGCGCGGGCGATGGACAGCCGACCGGCATCCTTTTCCCCCGGGGTGTCCAGCAGCGCGAATACGCTTTCCGCAGCGGCCAGGCCGCGCTGCAAGTGCTCGCTTACGCTGGCGAGCCGTTTCAGCGGTGACGTCAGCATCAGCATGGCGGCGATGAAGGACAGAAACCCGCCTACCGTGGTGGCATCGCTGCGCGCCTGTTCGGTGGCGAGATAAACGATGCCCGCGAGTGCAATGCCCGCGATCATCTGCACGATGGGCATGTTGGCCGCAGCGGCTGCGGTCTGTTTCATGGCATGACGGCGCACCCAGTTGGCCTGGCCGGCGAAGCGCCGGCTTTCATACGTTTGCCCGCCGAACAGCTTGACCACCTTGTGCGCGGTTATGCTTTCTTCAATGACCTGGGTGATGTCGCCCATCGCCTGTTGCGAGTTGCGGCTGGTGGCCCGCAACCGGCGGCTGATGATCCGCATGAAATAGACAATGACGGGTGCCATGATCAGGCTGAGCAGGGTCAGTTTCCAGTTCAGGTAGAACAGCCATCCGAGCAGGCCGACGATCATCAGTGAATCACGGATGCCGATGGTGACGACCGTGGTTGCGGCAGCGGTAACCTGGGTTACGTCAAAGGTCAGTTTCGAAATCAGGCCGCCTGTCGGATGGTCGTCATAAAAGCGGGTGGGCAGGGTCAGCAGCCGTTCGAACATTGCATTGCGCAGATCCATGACGACCTTGTTGCCAACCCAGCTGATGGTGTAGGTGGCAATAAAAGTCGTCATTCCGCGGAAAAAGAAGATCAGCAGGATGTAAGCTGGAATCAGGCGGATGACGGCCTCATCCTTGTGGATGAAGGTGCCGTCCAGCACGGTTTTGAACAGGACGGGCAACAGTGCCTCGGTGACCGCAGCTCCCATCATGCCCAGAATGGAAATGGCAAAGACGCGCCAGTAGGGCCGGACATGGCGAAGCAGTCGTAAATAAAGCTGTGAACTGGTCATAATGGGGGTCAAGGTTGTACGCGCGGGGGCGGAGCTGGGTTCGTGATGGCCGGTTCTACACGGCTTTGCCGCCTGTCAGGGGTGGGGCAGTCAGGGTCGCACCGGTCCCGGAATGGATCGGAGAACCCCGGAAACCGGCCGGAAAATCCCTGGAGTTTACCCGGTTCCCGTTCTCCGGGTGGCAGATGTCATCGGCACAGGTCAGAATCTGCCGCCGAACTGTGGGTAAACAAGAGAAGAGCAGCCAGTTTCGCCTGCGCCCGGGGCAAAGGTTCATGGATGGTAAATGGCCGGCCCGGTAGGGGCGGGCGGGGCAGGATTCCGACCCTGCACGGGTAATTACTTGTTCCAGTCCGGGGAGGAAAAAGGCCATTTTTTTCCAGGGCTGAGCGGCGAAAAAGGGGGCGGCACCGAGCCGGAAGACGTGGCCGGTTTCTTTTCCCGGGGGGCTTTTTTGATTGCTGTTGGTGCCGATACGGATTGCGGTTGGGTTGCAGCTGCGTTCTTTTGTGTTGCCGGAGCGGCTTTTACGGCTGCGGGTTTTTTCGTTGCGCGGGTTTTCCTGGTTGCGGGCGCTGTGGCTGTCGCCGGTTTCGCATTCTGGACTGCGGTCATTCCAACTCTCCTTCAGGTGCCAAGTTCAAACAAATACATCCCGGCCTCTATGCCGTTCCCCGGCGTGTGCCAAGGCGGCCTGCCGGAACCCGGTCAATCCCAGCTGAGAGCGCCCCCGGTCTGGTATTCCGTCACCCGGGTTTCAAAGAAGTTTTTCTCTTTCTTCAGGTCGATGAGTTCTGCCATCCACGGGAACGGATTGACCGCTCCGGGGAACAGGATGTCCAGCCCGATCTGCTGGCAGCGGCGATTTGCGACAAACCGCAGGTATTCCTTGAACATCGGGGCATTCATGCCCAGGATTCCGCGCGGCATGGTGTCTTCGGCATAGCGGTATTCCAGGTCCACGCCTTTCTGGATCAGGCCGCGAATTTCCGCGCGAAAGTCCGCCGTCCACAGGTGCGGGTTTTCCAGCTTGATCTGGTTGATCACATCCACGCCGAAATTCAGGTGCATCGATTCATCGCGCATGATGTACTGGTACTGCTCCGCCGCCCCGGTCATTTTGTTCTGCCTGCCCAGCGCGAGGATCTGCGTAAAGCCGACATAGAAGAACAGCCCTTCCATGATGCAGGCAAACACGATCAGGCTGCGCAGCAGCTGCCGGTCTGCCTCCGGCGTTCCGGTCTTGAATTCCGGATTGGTCAGGGTGTCGATGAACGGAATCAGAAATTCATCCTTGTCGCGGATGCTCGGCACCTCGTGGTACATGTTGAAGATCTCGCCGTCTTCCAGGCCAAGGCTTTCCACGATGTACTGATACGCATGCGTATGGATCGCCTCCTCGAATGCCTGGCGCAGCAGGTACTGGCGGCATTCCGGATTGGTGATATGCCGGTAGGTGCCAAGCACGATATTGTTCGCTGCCAGGCTGTCTGCAGTGACGAAGAAGCCCAGGTTGCGTTTGACCATGCGCCGCTCGTCTTCGGTCAGTCCGTTGGGGTTTTTCCACAATGCGACATCGGCCGACATGTTGATTTCCTGCGGCATCCAGTGGTTCGCGCAGGCGGCAAGGTATTTTTCCCATGCCCATTTGTACTTGAACGGCACCAGCTGGTTTACGTCCGCCTGGCAGTTGATGATGCGCTTGTCTTCCACGCGTATGCGTCCGGAAGAACTGGAAGCAATGGTGTAATCGCTCATTGGCAGGACTCGCATTCAGGATTGTCGATGGCGCACATCGGTACGGCATTCAGTTCACCCGCGCGCGAGGTGGATTTTTCCGTCGAGGTGGCACCCATGGTGCGCAGGTAATAGGTGGTCTTCAGGCCGCGCAGCCAGGCCAGCTTGTAGGTTTCGTCCAGTTTGCGCCCGGATGCGCCGGCCATGTAGATGTTCAGGGACTGTGACTGGTCGATCCATTTCTGGCGGCGGGATGCGGCTTCAATGATCCAGTGCGGCTCGATCTCGAATGCCGTCGCATACAGGTTGCGCAGTTCGTCCGGGATGCGGTCGATTTTGGCGAGGCTGCCGTTAAAGTACTTCAGGTCGGCGATCATGACTTCGTCCCACAGTCCCATGCGCTTGAGGTCGTTCACCAGGTATTCGTTGATGATGGTGAATTCACCAGACAGATTCGATTTGACGAACAGGTTCTGGTAGGTAGGCTCGATGCAGGCCGATACGTTGATGATATTGGATATGGTTGCGGTGGGTGCGATGGCGATGCAGTTGGAGTTGCGCATGCCATGCTGGCGGATGCGCCCGCGCAGATGATCCCAGTCCAGGGTGGAGGACAGGTCCACCTCGACGTGCCCCCCGCGTGCCTGGCGCAGCAGTTCCAGCGTATCCTGCGGCAGGATGCCGCGATCCCACAGGCTGCCGGAATAACTCTCATAGCGGCCGCGTTCCTCGGCCAGCTCGGTGGACGCCAGATAGGCGTAGTAGCATACGGCTTCCATGGAGCGGTCGGCAAACTCGATGGCCCGGTCCGAGGCATAGGGAATCCGCAACTGGTGCAGGCAGTCCTGGAAACCCATGATGCCGAGCCCGACCGGACGGTGCCGCAGGTTGGAGTTGCGCGCCTTGTCCACGGCGTAATAGTTGATGTCAATCACGTTGTCCAGCATGCGCATGGCCGTGGTGATGGTGTGTTTGAGCTTGTCGTGGTCGATTCCTCCGTCGGCTTTCATGTGCGCGCGGAGGTTGACCGACCCCAGATTGCACACCGCGATTTCCGAATCCGATGTGTTCAGCGTGATTTCGGTGCACAGGTTGGAGCTGTGCACCACGCCGACATGCTGCTGGGGCGAGCGGATGTTGCACGGGTCCTTGAAGGTGATCCACGGGTGGCCGGTCTCGAACAGCATGGACAGCATCTTGCGCCACAGGCTGGTCGCCGGAATTTTTTTGTACAGGGAGATTTCACCGCTTGCCGCCTTGGCTTCGCAGGCAAGGTAGGCGGCTTCGAACTCCGCGCCGAATTTTTCGTGCAGTTCGGGGCAGCTGGATGGCGAGAACAGCGTCCATTCGCCGTTTTCCAGAACGCGCTTCATGAACAGATCGGGAATCCAGTTTGCGGTGTTCATGTCATGGGTGCGCCGTCGGTCATCGCCGGTGTTTTTGCGCAGCTCGAGGAATTCCTCGATGTCGAGGTGCCAGGTTTCCAGGTAGGCGCAAACCGCTCCCTTGCGCTTGCCGCCCTGGTTGACCGCCACGGCGGTGTCATTGGCTACCTTCAGGAACGGCACCACGCCCTGCGATTTGCCGTTGGTGCCCTTGATGTGCGCACCCATGGAACGCACGGGAGTCCAGTCATTGCCGAGGCCGCCGGAGAATTTGGCGAGCAGGGCGTTTTCCTTGATGGCTTCAAAAATGCCGGCAAGGTCATCCGGGACAGTGGTCAGATAGCAGGAAGAGAGCTGCGAGCGGATCGCTCCTGAGTTGAACAGGGTGGGGGTGGAGCTCATGAAGTCGAAGCTGGACAGCAGATGATAGAACTCGACAGCACGGCGGTTGCGGTCTTTTTCGCGGAGCGCCAGTCCCATCGCCACGCGCATGAAAAATGCCTGCGGCAGTTCGATCCGCTTTTCGTTTACATGCAGGAAGTAGCGGTCATACAGGGTTTGCAGGCCAAGGTAGCTGAACTGCAGGTCACGGCTCGCCTGAAGCTCCTGCGCCAGGCGGGGCAGGTCAAAATTCGCCAGATCCGGGTCCAGCAGCTCTGCATCGATGCCGCGCCGGATGAAAGAGGGGAAATAGCCGGCATAGCGCTGTTCGAGGTTGGCATCCTCGCCGAGGACTTCGCAGCAGATGTTGTTCAGCAGCAGGCGCGCGGTTACAAAACTGTAGGCAGGGTCGTGCTCGATCATTGCCCGGGCGGCAAGGATCAGGCACTTGCGCACTTCTTCCACGGCCACGCCGTCATACAGGTCGCGCAGCGTCAGTTTGAGGATGGCGCCGGGGTTGACGGCATCGCCCAGCCCGGTGCAGGCGGCAGTGATGCGTTCCATCAGCCATGCTTCGTCCAGGGGGCGCAACACGCCCTGGTGGTTGACATGCAGCGCCGGGGCAGGCTCTGCTTTTTCCTTGGCCTTGGCGCGCTCGCGGGCGCGTTCTTCGCGGTACAGCACGTAGGCGCGGGCCACGTCATGCTCGCCGGAGCGCATCAGGGCCAGCTCGACCTGATCCTGGATGTCTTCGATGTGCAGCGTGCCGCCATGCGGGTGATGGCGCAGCAGTGCCCGGACCACGGTTTCGGTCAGGCGGTTGACCAGTTCGCGCACGCTGGCGGAAGCTTCTCCCTTGACCGCGATAAAGGCCTTGGTAATGGCAACGGCGATTTTGTGCGCTTCAAAGCCGACCACCGAGCCGTTGCGGCGGATGACTTTGTGATGGTCGAGCGGCATCCCGGAAGACACTTTGAATTTCATATCGTCGCTCGCGGTATCCATTCTCTCCCCCAATCTTTATATATTGTTTTTATAAACAACAACCCAGCACGTTGAATTTAAAGGCAAAAATGCTTGTGCGCAACCTGTTGTTTCTATTGAAAAATCTTTGAAAACTCAAATGCAGCACATAAATGCTGAAGACTAATATATTTGCTGGGTATTTTACCCCATGCCGGGGCAAGTGGGAAGCCCTATGGCTACGGCATGGATTCCATACCCCGCAGGAAGCGTGGCCAGTCGAAAGCCGGTCCGGGATCGGTTTTGCGTCCCGGTGCAATGTCGGAGTGTCCCACGAGGTCGCGAAGCGGGTAGGCGCGCCGCAGCACGCGCGTCAGGCGGATGAGCACGGCGTACTGGCGGTCGCTGAACGGCAGGGAATCGGTGCCTTCGAGCTCGATGCCGATGGAAAAATCGTTGCAGGCAGCGCGTCCTTGCCAGGCGGATACTCCGGCATGCCAGGCGCGCCTGGAGCAGGGTACGAACTGGATGGTCTCGCCGCTGCGCCGTATCAGGAAATGAGCGGAGACCCGCAGCCCCTTGAGTCCGGAAAAATACGGATGCGTGCGGGTATCCAGGGTGTTGGTGAACAGTTGTGTGATCGCCTGTCCACCGAATTGTCCGGGTGGTAGGCTGATGTTGTGGATCACCAGCAGGCTGACGGAGGTGCCGGGGGGGCGGCGATCACAGTTGGGTGACGGAATGCGGCGCATGCCGCTGACCCATCCGGTGTTCCGTACTTTCATGGCAGGGGCGCTCCTGCCGGAAATGGCAGAGACGGGCGTGCGTTTTTCATCCGGGGGTCAGGAGGGTTCCGTCTTGTCCATGTGGGCAAGACGGTGCGCATCGCTGCAGAAGTGCTGCTGGCCTGCGGTAATGCTCTCGCCCTTGGGCAGGTGCACGCCGCAATGGGCGCAGCGCACCATGTTTTCGCTGGGCGCTGGAGGGGGTTCCGGTTCCGGAGGTTTTTTGCGGAAGCGCGTGATCAGCAGGAAGATGGCCAGAAACAGCAGGACGAGGGTGATTACGCGATTCATTCCGACAGGCTCCACCGAAACCATTCATGATAGGTAATTGCCAGGTAGGCAATCACCAGTGTGAACAAAAGCAGTCCGCCCGCCTTGGTTCTCCGGGATATTTTGCGGGCGGCCTCGGGGGTTTCCCGGGTCATGCGCGGGGTACGCCGGCGGTACTTGAACATCAGGTAGAGGACTACCATGAGAACAATGACAATCAATATGCGCAATATGCGACTCATTCCGCCTTACTCCACCGCAACCGCTCATGAATAGAAATTAAAAAGGGCAACCTCCGCCCGGGAAAGCGAAAGGATTCTTCGTCCGCTGGGAAGCGGCCAGGAGTGTTCTGGGGGTTTCCAGCATTTTTCCGGCATTTCCAGGTGCAGGAAGGATGTACCCGCAGGCGGTATTGTGCCATAGCTTGCCGTTCCGAGTCAGGTGTGGTGATCGGCATCCGGCGGAACCCGGAGTCGGGCTGGAATTTCATTTGCGCTTGCCTCCTGCCGGATTGTCCGCCACCAGCCGCAGCAGCGCGGTTTTCAGGGGGGAATCCTGCAGTTTCAGGGTGAAATCGGACAGCTCCTGCCGTCCGGCGGCGCTGAGCGCGCCGGCCCGGTGCCGGGGCGGGGAGGGCGCCACGGTAATCTGCACTTTGACGCGGATGCCGGAAATCCTGTAGCCCATGTGCTGGAACTGTTCGGTCAGGCCGGGGGCCATTTGCCGCAACTTGGCCGCCACCGATGCGTTGTCTGATGCGATGACCAGCGTTTGCTGGTCTATTTTTAGCACATGGCTGGCGTGCGCCAGGGGGGTGATGCTGCGGAAATCCCGTTGCATTGACTGGAGCTGTTCCGCCAGATGCGACAGCTGGCGCAGTTCCCCGGTATTGTGGAAATAGGAATTGAGTCGGTTTGGCACGGTATCCGGTGAATTCAGGTAGAGCAGAAACAGGATGCAGAAATGAAACCCGGAATGGTATGCGGAAGCGCACGGTTTGCAAAGTGCCGGTTCGGTGTATCTCCGGGAGCATGGCATCCCATGCTCTTCCCCGCGCTGGTGGGTGTATTCGGATTAACCGGAGCAGTGTGGTAAGATGGCAATATATTGAGCATATGCAATTCATGATTGACGCTGGGTTTATGGTGCGCGTTTTGCCCTGTGTTGTCCAGTCATGCCTTGTGGATGGCATGGTGGCGGTGCGCATGCCGGGGAAAGCTTGTCCGGACGCAGGAACCGTGGTTCCTGCCCGCCCTGTGCAAAACAGGGGGAAGCGTTCGACAGGATACCCGGGTGAGGTACAGGGGTAAGGCGTTGCGCTCTTTTTTGCTTGCAGACCGGAATTGAAACCTGAAAAAATTACAAGATGATTTCTAAATTATTAAAAAATATTTTTGGCAGTCGCAACGATCGTCTCCTCAAGCAATACCGCCAGATGGTGGCAAAAATCAACTCCCTTGAATCCGGGGTGGAAAAACTTACGGACGAGGAGTTGCGTGCCAGAACGGAAAGCTTCAGGCAGCGTTATGCCGCGGGTGAGACCCTGAACGATTTGTTGCCCGAGGCTTTTGCCGTGGTGCGTGAAGGTGGGAAGCGCGTTCTGCAAATGCGTCACTTTGATGAGCAGCTGATCGGCGGCATGACCCTGCACTACGGCAAGATTGCGGAAATGCGCACGGGCGAGGGAAAAACCCTGATGGCAACCCTGCCGGCCTACCTGAATGCAATTTCCGGCCAGGGCGTGCATGTGGTGACGGTAAACGATTATCTGGCGTCTCGCGATGCAGAGTGGATGGGGCGGCTGTACCGTTTTCTCGGCTTGTCGGTCGGGGTGATCCTGTCGCAGATGGATCATGCCGAAAAGCAGGCGGCGTATGCTGCGGATATCACCTACGGCACCAATAATGAATTCGGTTTCGATTACCTGCGCGACAATATGGCTACCCACGCAGGCGAGCGGTTCCAGCGCAAGCTGAACTTTGCCATCGTGGACGAGGTGGATTCTATCCTGATCGATGAAGCGCGCACCCCTCTGATTATTTCCGGCCAGGCGGAAGACAATGTGGACATCTATGTCCATATGGACCGGCTGGTGCCGCATCTGATCCGTCAGCAGGAGGAGAATGGCCCGGGTGACTATTCGGTGGACGAGAAGAGCCGCCAGGTTTTGCTGACGGAAAGCGGGCACGAGCATGCCGAACAACTGCTGGCACAGGCCGGGCTGCTGCCTGCAGGCGGCAGCCTGTACGATCCTGCCAACATCATGCTGATCCACCATCTGTATGCCGCGCTGCGCGCGCATACGCTGTTCATCCGTGACCAGCACTATGTGGTGCAGGGCGCAGAGGTGGTCATCGTGGATGAGTTCACCGGCCGAATGATGTCCGGAAGGCGCTGGTCTGATGGTCTGCACCAGGCGGTGGAGGCCAAGGAAGGGGTGGCGATCCAGAAAGAGAATCAGACGCTTGCTTCCATCACGTTCCAGAATTATTTCCGCCTGTACGGCAAGCTGGCCGGCATGACCGGTACTGCAGACACCGAAGCGTTCGAGTTTCAGCATATCTACAATCTGGAAACCGTGATTATCCCGCCGCACCGGCCTACGGTACGCAAGGATATGATGGACAAGGTCTATCTCACCGCAAATGAGAAATACCGGGCCGCCATTCAGGATATCAAGGATTGTTACAGCCGCAGCCAGCCAGTACTGGTCGGCACGACTTCGATTGAAACGTCGGAATTGCTGTCCAGCCTGCTGGATAAGGAAAAGTTGCCGCACCAGGTATTAAATGCCAAGCAGCATGCACGTGAGGCTGAAATCATTGCGCAGGCCGGAAGTCCGAAAATGATCACGATTGCAACGAATATGGCCGGTCGTGGAACGGATATTGTGCTGGGCGGAAACATAGAAAAGCAAATCGATGCGATTCGTATGGATGCCAGCCTGGATCAGGCCGTGCGCGAGCAGCGCATCGCCCAGTTGCGCGCGGAATGGCAGGGGATACATGATCAGGTGGTCAAAAGCGGCGGACTGCATATCATTGGAACGGAACGCCACGAATCGCGACGGGTCGATAATCAGTTGCGCGGCCGCGCGGGACGCCAGGGTGACCCGGGTTCCAGCCGTTTTTACCTGTCGCTGGAAGACCCGCTGCTGCGGATTTTTGCTTCCGAACGGGTAGCGGCGATCATGAACCGTTTCAAGCTGCCGGAAGGTGAGGCGATTGAGCATGTCTGGGTTACTCGTGCGATCGAGAATGCGCAACGCAAGGTCGAAGCACGGAATTTCGATATGCGTAAGCAGATTCTGGAATATGACGATGTGGCGAATGAGCAGCGCAAGGTAATTTACCAGCAGCGCAATGATCTGCTGGAGACCACGGATATTACCGATACCATTGATGCCATGCGCGATGGGGTCATCGAGGAGATGATCCATTCGTTCATCCCGCCGCAGAGCATGGAAGAGCAGTGGGATGTACCGGGTCTGGAAGCGGCACTGGCTTCCGAATTCCAGTTGCCCTTGCCGCTCGGGGAATGGCTGGAGCAGGACAAGCAGCTGGATGAAACCGCCTTGCGCGAGCGCGTGCTGCAGGCTGCACGGCAGCTGTATCGGGAAAAGGTGGAGCAGGTCGATGCGGAAATGATGCACGGGTATGAGCGGGTGATCATGCTGCATAGTGTGGACGTGCACTGGCGCGAACACCTTTCGGCCCTGGATCACTTGCGCCAGGGGATTCACCTGCGGGGCTATGCGCAGAAAAACCCCAAGCAGGAGTATAAGCGCGAGGCGTTCGAGCTGTTTTCCAGCATGCTGGATGCGATCAAGCTGGATGTTACGCGGACATTGATGAACGTACGCATCCGCACCGAGGAGGATATCGAGGCGGTAGAAGAACCTCATGCACCGGAAAATGTGCAGTATCATCATGCCGGTTATGATGAGGCTCTGGCTGCCGGGGAGGGTGATGCAGATGCAGAGCAGAAGCCGTTCGTACGCGTGGAGCGGAAAGCGGGGCGGAATGACCCATGCCCGTGCGGTTCGGGAAAAAAATACAAACAATGCCACGGCAAGTTAACTTGACTGATTTTTGAATAGGGGAGACCGCGATGATGACCGAGGACCTGATATTGGAGACCCTGCGCAATTCCACGTTGACCGAAGAATTGCGCGACGCCGAGATCGAACTGCTGGCGGGGGTGGTGAAAGTGCAGGAATACAAGGCGGGCGAATTCCTGCTCCAGCCGGGCAACAGCAGCCTCAGGAATACCCTGATGATCCTGGCGGCCGGTAAAGTGGAGGCAACGGCTTCCCTGGAGGGGGAAAAAGCCACGCTGCATTTGCTGCAGCCAGGGGATCTGGCGGGCATCATCACTTTTGTCGGCGGGACTGCGGCGCAGATCAGCGCTACTGTAGTTGCCAAGTCGGACAGCAAAATGCTGTTGCTGGAACGTTCCAGCCTCGAATCTTTTCTCAGCACGAACCCGGCCATTGTGTACTATGTGATGCGCGGCATCGTGCGTCACGTGCACGGTATCGTGCGGCGCATGAACATGCAGTCGCTGGAAATGAGCAACTATATACACCAGCAGGGCGGGCGTTACTAGCAGCCCGGCTTGCCGGGTTCCGTGCGGCCCTGCCTGCCGGACAACCATGCACATCTTTCCGGCTGGGTACGAACCGGTCCGGTTGTTTAATTGTTAACCTGTAAAAACAGAAATGCCAGTTCATCTCCTTCCTCCCGCTGCAGCCGATCTTAAACCTGTCAAGGGTCTGTTACTGGGGACGGCGGAAGCTGGTATCAAGAAGCCTGGGCGCCAGGATCTGCTGCTGATGCATCTGTCCAGGCAGGCGACGGTGGCGGGGGTGTTTACGCAAAACCGTTTTTGCGCTGCACCGGTACTGGTTGCGCGCGAGCATCTGGCTGCGGGCAAGGGGGTGCGTGCGCTGGTGGTGAATACCGGCAATGCAAATGCCGGTACCGGGGAGCAGGGGCTGGCGGACGCGCGGGCAACTTGCGCGGAAGTGGCAAAACTGCTGGATTGCGAGACAGAGCAGGTGCTGCCGTTCTCTACGGGCGTGATCATGGAGGCGTTGCCGGTATCGAAGCTGGTTGCAGGCCTGCCAGACTGTGTGGCCGCCCTGCGCGAGGATAACTGGCTCAACGCAGCGCAGGCCATCATGACTACGGATATCGTTGCCAAGGGGGTATCCAGGCAGATTACCCTGGACGGGACAGTGGTTACCGTTACCGGGATTGCCAAGGGTTCCGGCATGATCCATCCCAATATGGCAACCATGCTGGGTTATATTGCCACGGATGCGGTGATCCCGCAGCCCCTGCTGCAACAGCTGGTAACGCATGCCTGTGATGCTTCTTTCAATTGTATCAGCGTGGACGGGGATACCTCCACCAATGATGCACTGATGCTGATTGCGACCGGAACGAGCAAGGCGCAGCCTATCCTGGATGAGAAAAGCCAGGCATTCCTGCAATTGCAGGCTGCCATCAGGGAAGTGGCCATCTTGCTGGCGCAGGCGATCGTGCGGGACGGTGAGGGGGCGACCAAATTCATCACGGTGCAGGTGGAAGGTGGAAGGAATGTGGCGGAATGCAAGCAGATCGCCTATGCCGTAGCGCGCTCGCCACTGGTCAAGACTGCATTTTTTGCATCGGATCCCAATCTTGGGCGTATCCTCGCAGCCATTGGTTATGCCGGCGTACAGGACCTGGATGTGCAGCGCGTACGGTTATATCTGGATGAGGTACTGGTGGCGGAACAGGGTGGACGCGCGGCCAGTTATCTGGAGGAAGAAGGACAGCGCGTGATGCAGCACAGCGATATTGTCATTCGGGTCGTGCTGGATCGCGGGGAGGCCTCTGCCCAGGTATGGACTTGCGATTTTTCATACGATTATGTGAAGATCAATGCCAGCTACCGCAGCTAGGCGCGGGAGGCCGACCGTGGAGATCCGGGGCAATCCGCCAGCTTGATCGGGTTACGGGTCCTGCGGGGCCCGTCCGGACTGGTTCGCGCGGGCCAGTTCGTCCGGGGTTGGAAACAGGTTGCGGTACATGGCATACATGGAGCTGATCATGACCGGCAGGAGTATCAGCCAGCCCAGCATCATGGGCATGGATGCGATCATCATGAACAGTGCCATCATTATGCTGTAGCTGAGCAGCGGGAGAAAGTTGCGCAGACAGGCACGCAGGCTGGTTTTCAGTGCCTCGACCGGAGGTATCCTGTCGAAAACGACCAGCATCGGGGCAAGCTGCATCGCCAGCAGCAGCAGGCTGAACAGGGTCATGCCCAGTACCATTGCTATGCCGGCTCCCTCTGCGGCCTCCATCAGTATGTTCGGGTTGTTTACAGGACTTTGATTGATCAGGACGTTTACCAGGGAGTCGCCGCCGGTAAGCATGATGACTCCCAGGATCAGCATCTGGCCTATGAGGTTGATGCCGCCCAGCGTGACCAGTTGCGCCGTGCTGTGATGAAACCCGGCAAATAAATGTGAAAGCTCCAGTTCTTCGTCGTTTTCAAGTGCGCGGCAGCCACGCATATAGCCAGCAAGCAGGATCGGGAACAGCAGGGTGGCGAGCGGATCGCCGACTACCGGGAGGGTGGAGAGGGCGATCAGCCCGGTTACACCGATTAGGGACAGCACGACCCACAATACCGGACTTTTTTTGAATAACCAGAACCCTTGCTTGATCCATAGCCAGCCGTTTGCAATTCCTACTTTTCGTGATTCCATGGAATGTCTCGCTATAGCCAGAATGGGTTGCGGTTTGCAGGATCGATGTGCTGCTGCAATATGGATTTGAACTGATTCGGGTTGTGTGCGTTTACCAGTTCGTTATCGCGCGGCAGGTGCAGGTCATAGAGGCGCGAGAGCCAGAAGCGCAGCGCAGCCGCGCGCAGGGCGAGTGGCCATGCCTGGCGCTCTTCTTCCTGGAATGGTCGCACCGCATGGTAGGTTCGCAGCAAGGCATGGGTTTTGGTCTCATCCAGAAGATAGTCTGCGCCCAGACACCAGTCATTGACGGTGATGGCGACATCGTACAGGAGGCTGTCGTTGCAGGCGAAGTAGAAATCGATCAGGCCGCCGATGTGGCTGTTGTCAAATAGTACATTGTCCCGGAACAGATCGGCGTGGATGATGCCCTGGGGTAGCGCTGCGAGGGTATGCTGCTGGTGGAACGCAATTTCGCTTTGCAGCAGGTCTGCATCCTGCGGTGACAGGAATGGAATTACCTGTTGCATTGCATCGGTCCGCCAGGTGGCAGCATGGGAGTTCGCCATGGCTGCGGGAAAGCTTTGTGCAGCGATGTGCAGTCTTCCGAGCATGTCGCCGATGGCTGCGCAGTGGGCCGGTTCGGGGTGTTGAAGCGATTTCCCTGGAAGGCAGTTGACAATGCAGGCAGGTTTGCCGTTCAGTCTGCTGAGGATCTGGTTGTGCCGGTTTGCTACCGGGCAGGGGCAGGGAATGCCGTGGCTGGCCAGATGAGCCATCAGGCCGAGATAGAATGGCAGCTCGCTGGCGGTCAGCTTTTCGAACAGTGTCAGAACAAAACGGCCGTTGCTGGTTGTAACAAAGTAGTTGGTGTTTTCAATGCCGGATGCAACTCCCTGCATTGCCAGCAGCTGGCCTAGCGGGTAATCCTCCAGCCATGAGCTCAGCTCCGATTCGGTGATGCGGGTAAAAACTGCCATGTTTGGGAACTCGTGTCAGAATCTATGGATGACCCAACGCGGGGGGCGAAAATTCGGATCCAGGTGTTCATAATGAGTGAATTTGCCATCACCGAGGTCATCGATCAGGTAATAGGCAGGTCCAACCTTGGGAGTGATCTTGATCATGTAGAGTTTCCCGCCCGCACGGTATTCTTCCACGCTCGGCGTAACCGCTTTCCGGGTGATGGCGGGAGCTTCTGTCCCCAGAGCCGGGCCATCATGATCTCCCGGGAGAAGGGCGGCCGGCTGGGTCGAGGGTGGCTGCTGCCATTTCTCTTCTCTGGGATCGAATGCAGGGGGCGGCGGCAGTGGCTGCAGGCCGGGCAGCTGCTGCTGGGCAGCCGAGGCGGAGCAGAGGAGCAGGCTGCCCAGGGACAGGGAGACCAGCAGTCGCATCAAACTTTTCGGGTGATTTTCCATGATTGCATTTTAGCCGATAAGAAAGAAAAAGGCTTGACCAAACGCACAATTTCCTGAATCTGCTCCTGCGTCCGGACGGATCAAAGGTTGAGCTGCATTTCACGTTCCGCGTCGGAAAGTTCAAAGCCGCGCGTTTCGTAGTGGCTGAAGATTGCGCTGACGATCGCTTCCGGTTGGTCGATCAGCTGGATCATGTCCATGTCTTCCGGATTGATCATGCCTTCCGCGAGCAGGGTATTCCGGAGCCAGTCGAGCATGCCTCCCCAAAATTCAGCGCCTACAAGAATAATGGGAATGCGCCGCGATTTGCCCGTTTGTACCAGGGTGAGCGCTTCCATCAGTTCATCCAGCGTGCCGAAGCCTCCGGGCATCACGACATAGGCACTGGCAAATTTTACAAACATGACCTTGCGCACGAAAAAATGCTGGAAGGTCTGGGTGATGTTCTGGTAGGGGTTGTTGTGCTGCTCGTGCGGCAATTGGATGTTCAGGCCGACACTGGGCGATTTGCCGTAGAATGCGCCCTTGTTGGCGGCTTCCATGATTCCCGGTCCCCCGCCGGAGATGACGGAAAAACCAGCATCGGAGAGCAGCCGGGCAATTTCTTCGGTTTTTTTGTAATATGGCTGGTTGGGCCTGGTGCGGGCACTGCCGAAGATGCTGACGGCGGGCTGGATGATGCCCAGCCTGTCCGTGGCCGACACGAATTCGGACATATAACCAAATATTCGCCAAGCCTCTTTTGAGTTCCACATGTCCGGTACATTGGAGGGAGGCAGTTTGGGCTTATAGCTCATGATTTAAAAGAGTCCTTTTACAAAAATGAACACATTGCTGCTGGTTGATGGCTCGTCTTATCTTTATCGCGCATTCCATGCAATGCCTGATCTGCGTAGTCCGCATGGTGACCCGACGGGTGCGATCTACGGCGTGCTGAACATGTTGCGCAGCCTGCGTGCGGGATATCCGGCGGATTATAGCGCCTGTATATTTGATGCCAAAGGAAAAACCTTCCGTGACGACTGGTATGCCGATTACAAGGCGCACCGTCCGGAAATGCCGGAGAACCTGGCGGTGCAGATTGCTCCGTTGCACCAGCTGATTGCTGCTTCTGGCTGGAATATCCTGATGATGGAAGGGGTGGAGGCGGATGATGTGATTGGTACGCTGGCCTGCCAGGCGGCATCGGCCGGCGCGCGATGCATTATCTCCACGGGGGATAAGGACCTGACCCAGCTGGTCAACAGCCGGATCCAGCTGGTCAATACCATGAGCAGTGAAACGCTGGACGAGGCAGGTGTGCTGGCAAAATTTGGCTTGCCGCCGGCAAGCATGGTGGATTATCTGACCCTGGTTGGAGATGCGGTGGATAATGTTCCGGGTGTGCCCAAGGTGGGTCCCAAGACCGCGCTCAAGTGGCTCAAACAATACGGAACCCTGGATAACTTGATGTCGCATGCACATGAAATTTCCGGTGTGGTCGGCAACAACCTGCGCGATGCGCTGGAATGGCTGCCGCAGGCGCGCAGGCTGCTTACCGTAAAGTGTGATGTTGCATTGCCGATGCGGTATGACGAACTGGTGCCGCCCCCGCAGGATGCCGCGCAACTCCGCACCCTGTTCGAACGTTTTGGCTTTAAAACCTGGCTGCGCGAATTGTCTGCTCCGTCCACGGCGCTTCCGGAACCAGGGGACGGGGCGGGTGAAGGCATGATGGGAGAGAATGCGCCAGCATCAGTGGAATATGAAACGATCCTGACGGAAGCCCGGTTTGAGATCTGGCTGGATAAAATCCAGCGGGCAGAATGGGTGAGCCTGCATACCGTGGCTGCAGGGTCGAGCATGATGAATGCGCAAATCGTGGGTATCTCGTTTGCCGTCGGGCCTCAGGATGCAGCCTACCTGCCGCTGGCACACCGCTATCCCGGGGCGGCAGACCAGATCGGACGTGAATATGCGCTTGCAAGGCTCAAGCCGTGGCTGGAAAGCGCGCAGTATAAAAAGGTGGGACACGATCTCAAATATGATCAGCATGTCTATGCAAACCATGCCATTCACCTCGCAGGCATTGCCGGGGATACGCTGCTGCAATCGTATGTGCTGGAAAGCCACAGGTCACATGAGTTTGACAATCTTGCGCTCCGCCATCTCGGGGCAAAGATTGTCAGTCATGCCGAAATCGTGGGCAAGGGAGCCAGGCAGATTGGCTTTGATCAGGTGGATCTGGCAGCCACTGCGCGTTATGCGGCGATCCATGCGGACACGGCGCTGCAATTGCACCAGATGCTGATTGCTGAGATCAGGACCCAGGGCAGGCTGGAAGAAGTATATTTTAATATTGAGCTGCCGGCGCGTCAGGTGTTGTATGTCATGGAGCGCAACGGGGTGCTGATGGACAGCGCAAGGCTGGCGCGACAGAGCCGTGAGCTGGGCGAAAAGCTGATGAATCTTGAGGCGCAGGCTCATGGCGCGGCAGGCCAGCCTTTCAATCTCAACTCCCCAAAGCAGATTCAGGAAATCCTGTTTGATAAACTTGGCCTGCCCGTCAGGAAAAAGACGCCAGGCGGGACCCCTTCCACGGATGAAGAGGTCCTGCAGGAGCTGGCGCTGGATTATCCTCTGCCCAAACTGCTGCTGGAATACCGTGGCCTGGCAAAACTGAAATCCACCTATACCGACAAACTGCCGCTCATGGTGAATCGGGAAACCGGGCGGGTGCACACCAGCTATTCGCAGGCCGTGGCCGTGACCGGACGGCTGGCTTCCAGCGATCCCAACCTGCAGAACATACCGGTGCGTACAGCAGAAGGGCGCCGTATCCGGGAAGCGTTTATTGCGCCTCCGGGGAGTCGCATTGTTTCCGCAGATTATTCGCAAATCGAGCTGCGGATCATGGCGCACTTGTCCGAAGACCAGAATCTGCTCAGGGCATTCGCGAACGGCGAGGATATTCACCGGGCTACCGCAGCAGAAGTATTCTGCACGCCTGCGGATGCGGTGAGCAACGAGCAGCGGCGCTATGCCAAGGTGATCAACTTTGGCCTGATTTATGGCATGTCCGCGTTCGGTCTGGCTTCCCAGTTGAATCTCGATCGCAGCGCCGCGCAGCAGTATATTGACGTTTATTTCATGCGTCACCCAGGGGTGGCGGGTTACATGCAGCGGACGCGACAGCAGGCCAGGCAGCAGGGTTATGTCGAAACCGTGTTCGGACGCAGGCTCTGGCTGCCGGAAATCAATGGTGGCAATGCCATGCGCCGGCAGGCTGCCGAGCGTGCCGCGATCAATGCGCCGATGCAGGGTTCGGCAGCAGACTTGATCAAGCTGGCAATGATCGCGGTGCAAAACTGGCTGGAGAATAACGGAATGAATTCCCGCCTGATCATGCAAGTCCATGACGAGCTGGTGCTGGAGGTGCCGGACAGTGAGGTGGCGCTGGTAAAGGAGAAGCTGCCCGGGCTGATGTGCAATGTGGCCAGCCTCAAGATTCCGCTTGAGGTGGGGCTGGGCGAGGGAGAAAACTGGGAAGCGGCCCATTGATCCGCTTCGCATGGAAGAATATTCAGGAGATCGGACGAACCCGGTCTGGTTAGAAGGGTAGCAGGACAGCCGTAGGGATAGATTGCACAACGCGGGTAATATGCCTCTGCATTTTTTCCGACAGCAGGATTGCGTACAGATCCAGGCTGCCGATCATTTTTCCGAATTCACGTTCAAAGCTGAGGTTGCGCTCGTGATCATTGATTTCATTGGTTAGCAGGGTAAGCTGGCCGTTGCTGTCGCGTTTGTTGGAGAGCTGCCAGACGACGATCTCGATGTTGCGCGCGGCGTTAAAGATGTTTTGCGGATCTATGGAGTCGGTGATATAGAAATCGGTTTTTCCTCCGTGCGCCTTGATCAACATGGTTTGCAGGCCTACGATCAGAGAGAGTACCCGGTCACCCTGAAAGTCGGGATGGAATGCCTGCTGGATTGCATGGGAGCCCTGCGCTTCGTTGATTTCCGGGAAACGCCAGCCATGCTGATTTGCAAATACCGCTGCCGCGGTTTCTTCCGGACCTGCCATGGCGCTTTTCTTCAGTTCGTTCGGGTTACGCTTGTAGAGTTTGACCATCAGTGCCTGCAGAATCTGGGTATTCTCGCGCACCTCCAAGTCGGTCAGACGGTCCAGGTCGGTTTTGCCAAGCTGACTGATGAAATTGCGGTCGGTATGCTCCGGAATGTGCTTGCCGTTTATTGCAGGTCTGTCAGTGGAGCACGCTGCAAGCAGGAAAATTGCGCTGCTTGCGGCGAGTTTCATGCAGCATGGATGGAATGGTAAGGGCATGCTGTTTTGCAGTTACTGTTTGTATAATATTGCCCGGACGGAGCGTCGCATCATGATCGCATTTACAGTGTTCGCATACAGAGTAAACAGAAGAAGTATAAATGAATCCCTGCATGGAAGCATTTTGTATTGCGATGTCCTACCGAAAAGTCCGGTAATTCCGAATTTTTTTCGAATTAGATGCAATTCCTGCTAATCTTGCACCTTAATCGGCATTATTTATTTTTAACTCATGTCAGTCATGCAAAGTTATTTAAACCGGATTCTCACTGCCCGCGTATATGACGTGGCGATTGAAAGCCCTCTGGATCCTGCCCCAAATCTATCCTTGCGCACCGGCAATCATGTGCTGCTGAAGCGCGAAGACATGCAGCCGGTATTTTCCTTTAAGCTGCGCGGTGCGTATAACAAGATGTCACATTTGACCGCTGCACAGCTCGAGCGCGGTGTGATTGCCGCCTCGGCGGGTAATCATGCCCAGGGAGTGGCTTTGTCCGCGCAGAAGATGGGCTGCAAGGCAACTATTGTCATGCCGGTAACCACCCCCCAGATCAAAGTGGATGCGGTTACCAGCCGCGGGGCAGAGGCGATATTGCATGGCGATTCCTATTCTGACGCCTACACTTATGCGCTGGAGTTAAAGCAGCAACAAAAGCTTACTTTTGTCCACCCTTATGATGATCCAGATGTTATTGCCGGGCAGGGGACGATCGGCATGGAAATTTTGCGTCAGCATAGTCATCCTATCCATGCGATTTTTGCCCCGATCGGGGGAGGCGGGTTGATTTCGGGTGTAGCCGCTTATGTCAAGGCAGTGCGTCCGGAGATCCGGGTGATCGGGGTGCAGCCCGTGGAATCGGATGCCATGAGCCGCTCAGTCCAGGCAGGCCGGCGCGTCAGGCTTGAGCATGTCGGTCTGTTTGCCGATGGGGTGGCGGTAAAACAGGTTGGCCAGGAAACTTTCCGCCTGTGTTGCGACCTGGTGGATGAAATCGTGCTGGTTGATACAGATGCCATTTGCGCGGCAATCAAGGATGTGTTCGAGGATACGCGCACCAGTCTCGAGCCCGCCGGGGCGCTTGCAATTGCCGGTGCCAAGTTGTATGCCGATCGCGAAAAAATAAAAGGCCAGACGCTGGTAGCCATTGCCAGTGGCGCCAATATGAACTTTGACCGCTTGCGTTTTATTGCGGAGCGTGCCGAACTTGGCGAGAAACGCGAGGCGATTCTGGCAGTGAGCATCCCGGAAACGCCCGGGAGTTTCCGCAAATTCTGTACTTTGCTGGGGCAGCGCAATATTACCGAATTCAATTATCGTTATGCGAACCCCATGGAGGCGCATGTCTTTGTCGGGGTCCAGGTAAAAAATCAGCAGGAAACCGGCAAGTTGCTGGCGACGCTGGCCAGGCATACTCTGTCTGCGGTGGATTTCACCGATAACGAGATAGCCAAGCTGCATGTGCGCCACCTGGTAGGGGGCCGTGCCCCCGGCTTGCAGGACGAAATCCTGTTTCGTTTCGAATTTCCGGAACGTCCCGGCGCTCTGATGAATTTCCTGAACAGCATGAACCATAGCTGGAATATCAGTTTGTTCCATTACCGCAACCATGGTGCGGATTACGGCCGGGTGCTGATTGGCATGCAGGTGCCGCATCAGGACAAGAAGCCGCTGCGGATTTTTCTTGACAATCTGGGCTATCGTTACTGGGATGAAAGCGATAATCCCGCGTATAGATTATTTTTGAATTAATTCCCTGTCCATACAAAATATCCAGTCGCTTCAGGATTGATCCTGCTCCGGGCGATCTGCTGTTTTTTCCGCATATCAGGATATTTTTGCGTACCCGTCCGGTGCAGGAAAAAGGATCCGGCTGTCAGCAGTGGCGGAATTTGCAGTCATCTGCTGACAATATTTTCATCCATGAAGCGGGTTCCGGGCGGGATGCGGACAATATGGAACACGGGAATATCAGGGCACGGGAATGCTGCAAATGACAACTCAGGTTAGGAAGCAGGCGATCAGACAACGTATAATTATAGACCGCGAGCGATTGGGCGCGGATGAAAGGGCAATCAAAAGTCATCAGATATCGAAGCGGATCGCCAGCCTGGAAGCTTATCGCAAGGCCGGGACAGTGCTGGCATACATGAGTTTTGGAGCGGAGTATTCCACCAGGGAACTGGTGCGGCAGGCGTTGCGGGAGGATAAGCGGGTGCTGCTTCCACGAGTGAATGTGGCCACGAAAGAGCTGGATCTATACCAGGTGAGCAACTTGCAGCATGATCTGGCTCCTGGCCAGTGGAATATACCGGAGCCCCTGGTAGAACGCTGCCCCAGAATAGATTTATTGCGGGATCTGGATTTTATTTTGTTGCCGGGAGTGGCATTCGGGCGGGACGGTGTGCGGCTGGGGTATGGTGGTGGCTTTTATGACAAGCTGCTGGCACGGATTGCGGTTACTTGGCAGGATCATTTTCCTGCGCTGGTTGCAGGGGCTTTTTCCATGCAGCTGATCGAGGGAATCCCGCAGGAACAAACGGATTATAAGGTGGAATGGATTGTTACGGAGAATGAGGTCATTCCATGTGCAGCCCATTAAAGATGGATAAGATGTGCCCGGGAATGTCCGCAAAATAAAATTCCTGGTACGTAAAGTTGCCGATCAACAATGTGTAATTAGAGAGTGTAGATATGTCAGAAGATTTGCCTGATTACGATTCACAGGAAACACAGGAGTGGCTGGATGCACTGGATTCGGTACTGGAGAATGCAGGCGCAGAGCGGGCCCATTTTCTGATCAGCCAGCTGGTTCGCAAAGCGCACCTGGCGGGTGTGAATCTGCCGCAAAGCACAATTACCCCTTATCTGAATACCATACCGTTTGATAAGGAGCAGCGTTCCGCCGGCAATCATGAGCTGGAGCACCGCATTCGCGCCCTGACGCGATGGAATGCCATGGTGATCGTGCTGAATGCGAACCGGGAGTCTTCTGAACTGGGGGGGCATATTGCCACCTTTGCGTCGGCAGCCACGCTGTATGACGTGGGTTTTAATCATTTTTTTCACGGAAAGACCGAAAATCACGGTGGCGATCTGGTTTATTTTCAGGGGCATGCATCGCCAGGGATTTATGCGCGGGCGTTTCTTGAGGGACGTCTCAGCGAGGAGCAGTTATACCGTTTTCGCCAGGAAGTAAATGGAGGTGGGCTTTCTTCGTATCCTCACCCGTGGCTGATGCCGGATTTCTGGCAGTTTCCCACGGTGTCGATGGGGTTAGGGCCGCTCATGGCCATTTATCAGGCGCGTTTTATGCGTTATCTGGAATACCGTGGGATTGTCAGGACCGAGGGGCGCAAGGTGTGGGCTTTTCTCGGGGATGGTGAGACGGACGAACCTGAATCGCTAGGTGCCATTTCAATGGCTGCGCGCGAGAAACTTGATAATCTGATTTTTGTTGTGAACTGCAATCTGCAGCGGCTGGACGGCCCGGTCCGCGGGAACGGAAAGATTATCCAGGAGCTGGAAGGGGTATTCAGCGGTGCAGGCTGGAACGTCATCAAGGTTGTGTGGGGCGGAAAATGGGACCGGCTGTTTGCGAAGGACAAGAGCGGAATTCTATTGAAGCGCATGGAAGAGGTGGTGGACGGCGAATATCAGACCTATAAGTCGAAGAATGGTGCCTATGTGCGCCAGCATTTTTTCGGCAAATATCCGGAATTGCTGGAGCTGGTCGCAGATATGTCGGATGACGAAATCTGGCATCTGGATCGCGGGGGCCATGATCCGCATAAAGTTTTTGCTGCCTATGCTGCCGCTGCAAGCCACAGTGGACAGCCTACCGTTATTCTGGCCAAGACCGTTAAGGGTTACGGCATGGGTGAGGCTGGTGAAGCGCAGAATATTACACATCAGCAAAAAAAGGTCGGGGAAGAGGCATTGCGCAAATTTCGCGACCGCTTCAATATCCCCGTGACCAATGAGCAGATCGGCAAGTTGCCATTCTGCCGCCCTCCTGCGGATAGCCTGGAAATGATCTACCTGCGTGAGCGCAGCCAGGCCATGGGTACGTTACCCGTGCGTAGAATAGAGGCGGAACCATTATCTGTACCTGGGCTGGAGACTTTTGATGTTTTGCTCAAGGGCACGGAAGGACGCGAGATTTCCACCACTATGGCTTTTGTGCGTATGCTGGGCATCCTGGTGAAGGATAAAAATATCGGCAAGCGGATCGTGCCTATTGTGCCGGATGAATCGCGTACTTTTGGTATGGAGGGGTTGTTTCGCCAATTCAGCATTTTTTCCCAGGTGGGGCAGCTGTATACCCCCCAGGATGCCGATCAGCTCATGTTCTACAAGGAAGACAAGGCCGGGCAGATTTTGCAGGAAGGGATCAATGAAGCTGGCGCGATGTCGTCGTGGATTGCTGCTGCCACTGCTTATGCCAATCATGGCGTAGCGATGGTCCCGTTCTATATCTATTATTCCATGTTCGGTTTTCAGCGTGTGGGTGATCTGATCTGGGCGGCAGGAGACCAGCGGGCACGAGGATTCTTGCTGGGGGGTACGGCAGGGCGCACTACTCTAAACGGAGAGGGTCTCCAGCATCAGGATGGACACAGCCATCTGACGGCTGCAACCATTCCGAACTGTGTGTCCTATGATCCTGCTTTTGCCTACGAGCTGGCGGTGATTGTTCATGACGGCATGCGCCGTATGTATCAGAAGCAGGAGGACGTTTTTTATTATCTTACTGTGATGAACGAGAATTACGCGCACCCGGCCATGCCGGAAGGAGCAGAGACTGGAATCATCAGGGGTATGTATCTGTTTCAGGAGGGCAAGGACCAGTCTGCCGCAGCGCCTAAGGTGCAGCTTCTGGGTAGCGGAACGATTCTGCGCGAGGTGATAGCTGCCGCTGCATTGCTGGCGCAAGATTTTGGTGTGGATTCCGATGTGTGGAGTGTAACCAGTTTCAATGAGCTGCGTCGTGAAGGACTGGATTGCGAGCGCTGGAACATGCTGCACCCCGAGGCTACGCCGCGTGTAAGTTACGTGGAGCAGTGCCTGGGCAGGCGCAAGGGACCTGTAATCGCCGCTACAGATTATCTCAAGAGCTATGCCGACCAGATCCGTGCTTTCCTCCCCGGCCATTACAGGGTACTGGGGACGGATGGTTTCGGGCGTTCCGATACGCGTATCAATCTGCGCTGTTTTTTCGAGGTAGATCGCTATCATGTGGTGCTTGCCGCACTGAAAGCGCTGGCTGACGAAGGCCAGATTGCCTTGAGCGAGGTCAGCAAAGCGATTCAACGGTACAATATCAATCCCGACAAACCGAATCCGACTACGGTCTGAGTGGGCAGGAGACAGGCGTGGCAGAAATCAGACAGGTATTGATGCCGGACATTGGGGATTACAAGAATGTTCCGGTAATAGAAATCATGGTAAAGGCCGGTGATGTGGTCGAGGCGGAGCAACCCCTGCTGGCCCTGGAAACGGACAAGGCAACAATGGATGTCCCCGCACCATTTGCAGGGGTAGTCCATAAGGTTTATGTCAGTGCAGGGGATAAGATATCGGAGGGATCCCTGATCCTGTCGATCGAAACCGATGTGGCAGCAACGCCTCCCGTGTCAGCCCCGCCCGCCGCGGCGGCTCTGGAAAATGCGCAGCAGGCGGGCAGCCCGGTGGCTGCGGCACCCGCCGAAACACCTGCAGCAGATCCTCTACCTGTTGTGCCAGCCGATATCCAGGTCATTCAGACAGGGAAGGTGCATGCCAGTCCATCCGTGAGGCGTTTTGCGCGGGAACTGGGGGTCGATCTTGCGCGGGTGAAGGGGAGCGGAGAAAAAGGCCGCATTACTAAAAATGACGTGCAGGGTTTTGTGAAGGCAACGCTTGTACAATCGCAGCGTGGAACAGGTTCGGCAGGGTTGCCGATCGCCGCAATGCCGGAAATCGATTTTTCCAGATTTGGAGCGATCGAGAGCAGGCCGCTATCACGCATCAAGAAGCTTTCGGGAGCCAACCTGCATCGCAACTGGGTCACTATTCCGCATATTACCCAGCATGATGAAGCCGATATCACCGAGATGGAGGTATTTCGTAAGGAGCTGGGTGAGGAGTATTCGAAACAGGGAGTAAAAATTACTCCGCTAGCCTTTATTCTCAAGGCGGTAGTGACGGCTCTGCAGCAATATCCCGACTTCAATTCATCACTGGATAGCAGCGGTGAGAACCTGATATTAAAAAAATATTATCATATCGGCGTGGCTGTGGATACGCCGGATGGTTTGGTGGTTCCTGTGTTGCGAGACGTCGATCAGAAGGGGGTGGTGCAGCTGGCGCGGGATTTGGCTGAAATCAGCGGCAGGGCCCGGGAGAAGAAACTGCCTGCAACAGCCATGCAAGGAGGCTGCTTTTCAGTATCCAGCCTCGGCGGCATCGGGGGGACCGCGTTCACCCCGATCATCAATGCTCCGGAGGTTGCCATTCTTGGGGTATCCAGAGCCAGTATAAAACCGATCTACAAGGAAGGCGAGTTTGTGCCGCGCCTCATGCTGCCGTTATCGCTCTCATATGACCATCGCGTTATTGATGGTGCAGCGGCGGCGCATTTCATGAGCTACCTTGGCAAGGTGCTGTCGGATGTCCGCCGGCTGGTACTGTAACCTGTGAGCCCGGTTCCGATCGGAATTCTGGGGGGTACGTTTGATCCGATTCATAATGGACATCTGCGCCTCGCACAAGAAGCATTGGAGCAATGCAGCCTGGGAGTGATCCGCTTTGTTCCGGGCGGGACTCCTCCGCACCGTAATACCCCGCGCGCCAGCGCTGAACAGCGTCTTGACATGGTTCGCCTCGCATTGCATGGTAATCAGTCATTCGAACTGGATGATCGTGAGATTTTTCGCATCGATCCATGCTATACCGTTGATACGCTTTCCGCGCTGCGGGCCGAGTTGGGCGCTATGCAGCCATTGTGTCTGCTGATGGGGGGGGATGCTTTTCTGACGCTGGATTCATGGCATCAGTGGAAACAATTATTCGAGTTGTCCCACATTGTGGTTGTGCAGCGCGGCGGACAGCCTTTGGGTAATGCTGTAAACGGGGCTAGTGTACCGTTGCGGGAAGAGTACCAGGCACGACTTGCTCTTGCGCCCCGTATCCTGCATGAATCACCCGCCGGCGCGGTTCTGGTTGTGGATATGCCTGTCCTGGAAATTTCAGCCACGGATATCCGCAAGCGATGTGCGGAAAGAAGGAGTATCCGTTATCTCGTGCCGGATTCCGTAGCGGATTATATTAAATTTCACCATTTTTATACCTGATATGCTAACGATCGAAGAAAAAGTTTTGGCCGTAGTTGCCGCCCTGGAAGATATCAAGGCAAATGATATTTGCGTGCTGGATACCAGCAAAAAAAGTCCGATGTTCGAGCGCATGGTGATTGCCAGTGCCAATTCACCCCGCCAGACCAGGGCACTTGCCGATCATGTATCCAAGCAGCTCAAATCACGTGGTGAGCAGATACTCAGCGTGGAGGGTGAGGAAAGCGGGGAGTGGGTGCTGGTCGATCTTGGGGATGTGGTAGTGCATGTTATGCAGCCCGCAGTGCGTTCTTACTATCAGCTGGAAGATCTGTGGAGCATGAGGCATTTACCGCCAAATGCGACCAATGAGGTAAAATGAAATTCCGGTTGGTGGCAGTTGGGCACAAGATGCCTGGCTGGATTGACGCAGGCTTCTCCGGGTATGCAAAGCGTATGCCTCGCGAGGCTAGAATCGAGCTGATCGAAATTAAACCGGAGCCGCGTACTACCGGAAAGACCGTGGCGCAGATGATGGAGTCGGAAGGCCAGCGAATCTTGTCTGTCCTGCCGCAGAATGCCTTCTGCATTGCACTGGATGAGCGCGGAACCCATTTTTCCACCCGCCAGCTTGCGCAGCAAATGCAGGACTGGATGGGCAAAGGGTGTGACGTGGTTTTCATTATCGGGGGAGCAGACGGCTTGCATGATTCGGTAAAAACCAGAGCGCAACAGCAGATGGCGCTGTCTGCCCTGACGTTGCCACATGGCCTGGTCCGGATCCTGCTGGCCGAGCAGTTGTACCGATCCTACAGTCTGCTGCGTGGTCATCCGTATCATCGCGAGTAATGCGGACTTCTTGAACAGAATTTTCCAGGAGCCATGACCAGTCATCCGCAAATCTATCTTTCCTCGCAAAGCCCGCGTCGCAGGGAATTGCTGAAGCAAATCGGGGTCAGTTTTGAAACACTGTTGCTGCATTCCTCCCCGGGCCTGAATATGGAGGTAGATGAATCCCCTCGCACCGGAGAAGCCCCCGAGATCTACGTGCAAAGGATTTGCCAGGATAAGGTGAATGCCGGAAGAAAGGTGCTGCGTATCCGTAATCTACCCCCCCTCCCGGTTTTGGCTGCGGATACTTGTGTCAGTCTGGATGGAAAAATTATCGGTAAACCACAAGATAGTGAGCAGGCTGTAGCGATATTGCGTACGCTTTCCGGCTGCCAGCACCAGGTATTAAGTGCGGTTGCGGTTTCTTTTGAAGGACGAACGGAAATGCGGCTGTCTGCCAGCAAGGTTACCTTCGCAAGGCTGAGCGAGGAACGTATCAGGCGTTATGTCTTCACCAGCGAACCGCTGGACAAGGCCGGAGCGTATGCCATTCAGGGTTACGCTGCGGCATTCATACAACACATAGATGGCAGCTACTCAGGCGTAATGGGCTTGCCCCTGTTCGAAACGGCAGAGCTGCTGCAACAATTCGGTTACCCCATTCTGTGAATGAAGAGATTCTTATTAATGTTACCCCGCAGGAAACCCGTGTTGCAGTAATGCAGCAGGGAATAGTGCAGCAGCTTCACATCGAGCGTGGCAGCCACCTCGGGATTGTCAACAATGTGTACCTGGGACGTGTCAAACGTGTGCTGCCCGGTATGCAATCCGCTTTTGTCGACATTGGGCTGGAACGTTCCGCTTTTCTGCATGTTGCGGATATATGGGAGAATCGCAATTGTGGCGATTCCGCCAGGCCGATTGAGAAAATGCTGCATGAGGGACAGAACCTGCTGGTGCAGGTTATCAAGGATAGCATAGGCAGCAAAGGGGCCAGGCTTTCCACGCAGATCAGCATTGCCGGACGTTTGCTGGTGTTTTTGCCACAGGAGTCCCATATCGGTGTATCGCAACGCATCGAGAATGAGGCCGACCGCGAGTTGCTGCGCAGCCGGTTACAGCAATTGTTGCCGCTAAAAGGAAGCGGCGGCTATATTGTGCGTACCATGGCCGAGACCGCAACGGAAAAAGAGTTGCGTGCCGACATGGAGTACCTCAATAAGCTATGGGTCAAGCTTCAGGATCAGGCGAAGGCCGGTTCCGCTCCCTGCCTGCTGTACCAGGAGCTGAATATCAGCCTGTGTGTATTGCGTGATTTTGTGAATGACAGTACGACGCGCATCCTGGTCGATTCTGGCGAAACCTACCAGCGCATGAATTTGTTTGCGCAGGATTTTATTCCCGGCATGGTGTCCCGGCTGGAACATTATTCCGGGGGGCGTCCCCTGTTCGATCTGTACCGGGTGGAAGAGGAAATTGAGCGGGCCTTGTCCCGTCGTGTGAATCTCAAATCAGGCGGTTATATCATCATCGACCAGACGGAAGCACTGACCACGGTTGACGTCAATACCGGCGGTTTCGTCGGGTCCCGGAATTTTGACGATACGATTTTCAAGACCAATCTGGATGCAGCACAGGTCATTGCCCGTCAGTTGCGCCTGCGGAATCTGGGCGGCATCATCATTTGTGATTTCATCGACATGAATAGCCAGGAGCACCGTGATGCGGTGCTGGAAGAGCTCAAGAAATCTTTGGCTTGCGATCCTACACGGATTACCGTCAACGGATTTTCCCCCCTTGGCCTGGTTGAAATGACACGCAAGCGCACTCGGGAAAGTCTTGCACAAATATTATGCGAACCTTGCCCCACATGCGGTGGACGTGGTGAGGTCAAGACCGCGCAAACCATTTGTTATGAAATTGTGCGCGAAATAATGCGCGAAGCCCGCCAGTTTGACGTGCGGGAATATCGTATTCTGGCTTCGCAACGGGTCGTGGATTTGTTTCTCGACGAAGAGTCGCAATGTCTGGCCCAGCTTTCCGAGTTCATTGGCAAGCCCGTGTCGCTGCAGGTCGAGACTTTATACAGCCAGGAGCAATATGACATCATCCTGGCTTGATTTTGCCACTCTCGCATTCCCATAATTCGATAGCGCGAAGCAAAATCACCTGTGATCCGGCCGGTGGCTGGGAGCCGAAGTGCCTGGCATGCGATGTAACTTCCAACCTCCGTGGGGCGCAGAATCTGCCCGCTCTTGGTGCCGGAGCAGAGGTCAGGCAGAGGATAGCAACCATATGCCGCTTGCGGTAATGACAGCTCCTAGCATACGCGTCAGAAGCAGAAATCGCGGTCGGGCGGCGATGCCGATCAGGATGCCGGAAAAATGCAGTGCTGCGGTTGCTGTAAGGAAACCCAGGGCGTATGTACCTGTATTAATATCCCCGAGTATTTCCAGTCCATGTGCGTAGCCATGAAAAAAGCCGAACAGTCCCGTAACGGCTACACTGAATTTTGCTGCAACCTGTAGTGAAAGCATGGTGAACATTCCAAGCAGAAGCACGGAAGCAGCGATGCCTGATTCCATCAGTGGCAGCAGTGGATAGGCCATGGCAACCATTGCACCGAGCGCCATTACCACCATGAATGTGCCGGGCAGCAGCCATAACTGGCGGTTTCCATTTTGAACTGCCCAAAGACCTACGGCCATCATGGCGAGAAGATGGTCCATTCCGCTGAACGGATGTATCAGGCCTGTCATTAATCCGGAAACTTCATGGCCGGGATGAGCGGAAGCAGTACCGTTGACGCCCAGCAGAATTAAAAAAATGAGAAATTTTGCACCTGGTCCCATCAGTATATTTTTCTTTCAGTCCAAGTCTTGATTGTAGCGGAAGCAACCGTGAATTCCAGCCTTATCTTAGGGAAATGGATCCAAACAGAATCAAAAATTCCTGTCGGAGACCAGTAGTACCGGTCCGTGCACTTGCCCGCAGGTGATTGTGGAATGGAGCGAGCCACTGGTTCCATGATGGTTGACGTTTGTCAGGCCAGTGGCTAGACTGGGTCGAAGTGCAGCTTGAAATAATCACCCCTTAACCAACACTTAATCCGTTGTCGATCAATGGAAATTTGCATGGTATGAAAAACCATATCATTAGCAAGGAGCCACTTAATTTGAGTCTTCCGCCCGTTATGGCGGATTACGCGCAAATGCGTGCCGGCTTTTCGTGGGAAATGGCTGCCCGGAACATGGCAGGTTTACCGGGTGGCAAGGGGATCAACATTGCCTTTGAAGCGGTTGACCGTCATGCCCAGGGATCTTTGTCGAAGAAAATAGCGTTGCGTTGGCTGGGTAAATCGGGCGAAACACGGGATCTCAGCTTTCGCGATCTCGCCGAGCAAACCAGTCGTTTTGCAAATGTGCTTGCCGGTCTTGGAGTGCAGCCGGGGGAGCGGGTATTCGTGCTTGCCGGCCGTATTCCAGAACTTTATATTGCCGTGCTTGGTGCGCTCAAGCAGCGTTGCGTGGCAAGCCCCCTGTTTTCCGCATTTGGCCCGGAACCGATTCATACGCGCATTGCGCTTGGCGGGGGGAGTGTGCTGGTAACCACTGCAAACCTGTACCGGAAAAAAGTTGCCGATATTCGCATGCGGTTGCCTCACTTGCGTCATGTCCTGCTGGTTCATGACGATGCAGACCCGATGGATATTCCCAGAACGCTGGACCTTGCCAGCCTGATGCGTGCGGCAAGCCCTGCGTTTGTCATTGGTCCTACATCCGGAGAAGATCCGGCGTTGCTGCATTTTACCAGCGGTACCACGGGCAAGCCTAAAGGCGCGGTACATGTGCATGGAGCGGTCATTGCCCACGATGTAACTGGAAAGGTCGCACTGGATTTTCATTCTGACGACGTGTTCTGGTGTACGGCTGATCCTGGCTGGGTGACCGGTACATCCTACGGGATCATCTCGCCGCTGACCAACGGAATCAGCAGTGTTGTCGACGAGGGGGATTTTGATGCGGAGCGGTGGTACCGCATACTTGCGGAGCAGGACATCAGTGTCTGGTATACCGCGCCGACTGCCGTCCGTATGATGATGAAGGGGGGAACGGGTCAAGTGCGCCAGCATGCTTTCCCGAAACTGCGATTCATCGCAAGTGTTGGCGAACCGCTGAATCCGCAGGCCGTCTGGTGGGGTATGGAGGCTTTCGGGCTGCCAATCCATGATAACTGGTGGCAAACCGAGACTGGCGGCATCATGATTGCAAATTATGCGGCGATGGATATTAAACCAGGTTCGATGGGCAAACCACTGCCGGGTATTGAAGCTGCGATCGTGAAACACTGCGGCGCAAATGCCATTGAGGTTGTAACCGAGCCGGGAACAGAAGGCGAACTTGCCCTGAAACGGGGCTGGCCTTCAATGTTCCGTGGCTACCTGAATGAAGACGAGCGTTACCGCAATTGTTTTTCCGGGGAGTGGTATTTAACCGGGGACCTTGCCAGATGTGATGAAGACGGTTATTTCTGGTTCGTTGGCCGTGCTGATGATGTGATCAAGTCATCGGGCCATTTGATCGGTCCTTTCGAGGTGGAAAGTGCATTGATGGAGCATGCGGCGGTTGCCGAGGCCGCTGTCATTGGCAAACCCGATCCGGTGCAGCTGGAAACAGTCAAGGCTTTTGTCGCGCTGAATCCGGGTCATGTCGCGAATGAGACTTTGCGGCGAGAATTGCTTGGTTTTGCGCGTAAACGGCTAGGAGCGGCGGTCGCTCCCAAAGAAATCGAATTTATGGATAACCTGCCCAAAACGCGTAGTGGAAAAATCATGCGCAGACTGCTCAAGTCGCGCGAGCTGGGTTTGCCTGAAGGTGATACTTCGACGCTGGAGGGCAGTGCATGATGCTATCCCATTCAGAACGGGCACGTAATTTACTTCACGGAATGTTGCGTATACGCCGTTTCGAAGAAAAATCCGCTGAACTCTACAGTGCAGGCAAAATTCGCGGCTTTTTGCATTTATATGTTGGGGAGGAGGCAGTCGCTACTGGGGTGATGCAGGCATTGCGACCGGAAGATGCGATTTTTGCCACTTACCGCGAACATGGCCACGCGCTGGCGCGCGGTCTTACCGCCGCGAGCATCATGGCGGAAATGTTTGGTAAAGCCGAGGGGTGCTCGCGAGGACGCGGGGGTTCCATGCACCTGTTTGACGTTGCGTCGAAATTTTACGGGGGCAGCGCGATCGTTGGCGGAGGATTGCCTTTGGCGGTGGGGTATGCGCTTGCGCAGAAGATGCAGCAGCGTCCCGGCCTGGTGGCATGTTTTTTTGGCGAAGGAGCCATTGCCGAGGGAGAATTTCACGAATCACTGAATCTCGCGGCATTGTGGAAGGTGCCGGTATTATTCCTGTGTGAGAATAATTACTATGCCATGGGCACAGCGCTGGAACGCTCTGAAGCGGAGGTTGATCTGGTCGGAAAAGCAGCGGGTTACCGGGTACAGGGAGAGAGCGTGGACGGTATGGATGTGCTCGCGGTTCTGGAAGCAACGCAACAGGCTGTGCAGTTTGTACGGGAACATAATGTCCCGTATTTCCTTGAGTTTCGCACGTACCGTTTTCGGGCGCATTCCATGTTTGATCCAGAATTATACCGCAGCAAGGCAGAAGTCGAGCAGTGGAAACAGCGCTGTCCGATCGCCGGTTTCAGCGCATGCGCCCTGCGCGAGGGGTGGCTCACGCCGGAGGCGATTCATGTAATCGAGGATGAAGTCGCGCAGGAGATTGCCCATGCGGTAGAATTTGCCGAGGCCGGCACCTGGGAGCCCACGGAAATGCTTTCCAGGGATGTCTATACCGAGCGGAAAGGAACCGGAACGGTACCATGATGGAAGACAGGATCCGCACTACCTATCGCAAAGCGCTGAACATGGCGTTGCGCGAAGCCATGCAGCGCGACCAGCGGGTATTCCTGATGGGGGAGGATGTAGGCCGCTATGGCGGTTCGTTTGCCGTTAGCAAGGGACTCCTGGACGAGTTTGGCGAAGAACGCGTTCGCGACACACCATTGTCCGAATCTGGGTTTGTTGGCGCGGGCATTGGCGCGGCACTGAATGGCATGCTGCCCATCGTCGAAATCATGACCTGCAATTTCAGCCTGCTTGCGCTCGATCAGATACTGAATAATGCGGCGACCTTGCGTTATATGTCGGGCGGGCAGCTCAGCGTTCCGCTGGTGATCCGGATGGCCAGTGGTGCAGGCTTGCAGCTTGCCGGACAGCATTCCCACAGTTTTGAAGGATGGTATGCGAATATTCCCGGTATCCGGGTCGTGACGCCAGCGACGCTGGAAGATGCACGCGGCATGTTGTGGACGGCTCTGATGGATCCGGATCCCGTCATTATTTTTGAAAATATGCCGCTGTATAACCTGGAGGGCGAGCTTGCGGCCGATGCTGGGCCTGTCGATATCGACCGCGCGCTAGTGCGCCGGTCGGGAGAGGAGATTACGCTGGTGACGTACGGCGGCAGCCTGCATAAAACCCTGCAAGCTGCGGAGCGTCTGGGAGATGAGGGGGTCAGTGCCGAAGTGATTGATTTGCGTACCCTGCGGCCGCTCGATATGGCAACGGTTTTAAGTTCGCTGGAGAAAACACATCGCCTGGTGGTGGTTGACGAAGGGTGGAAGAGTGGCAGTCTGGCTGCTGAAGTCATGGCTCGCGTGATGGAGCAGGCATTTTACGAACTGGATGCGCCGATTGAACGGGTATGCAGCGTTGAAGTGCCAATGCCCTATGCGCGGCACCTGGAGCAGGCTGCGATTCCCCAGGTCGATGCGATCTGCGCAGCGGCACTACGCACGGTGAAGCGGCATGTATGAGTTCCGGATGCCTTCATTAGGGGCGGACATGGAGGCTGGAACGCTTGTCGAGTGGCTGGTTAGGCCGGGCGACGAGGTAAAGCGCGGGCAGGTGGTTGCCGTGGTCGAAACCCAGAAAGGCGCCGTGGACGTGGAGATATGGGAAACCGGAACGGTGGACCAGATCCTGGTTGAATCGGGCAGGAAGGTGCCAGTTGGAGAGCTTCTCGCGTTGTTGCGCACTGCCGGCGAGCCCGTGGCCGGAGCGCAGGATATTTCCGGATTGCAGGAAGCGGCGGGTGTGGAGGCGGCATCTGTTTTATCTGGAGCCAGCCCGTCCCGCGCTGGTATTCCCCCTGTTTCCAGAATATCTCCTGTCCGTCCGCGAGTATCGCCTTCCGCGCGCAAGCTTGCAGAAGAACTGGGCGTGGAGATTGCATCGCTGTCAGTAGCAGAGACGGGGGCAGAGATTTCCCGTGCCGACATTGAACGTGCCGCCCAGGCTGCAATGAAGGCTCAACCGGCCATTCAGCCCGCTTCCTCGGACTGGCAATCACAGATGCGCAAGGCCATTGCTGCGGCGATGGCCCGTTCCAAGCGCGAGATTCCTCACTACTATCTTGCTACTGACATCGACATGAGCGCGGTAAGCGCATGGCTTTCATCCGAGAACCTGAAGCGGAATGTGACGCGACGGCTGCTGCCAGTCATTCCGTGCATGAAGGCGCTGGCGCTTGCTTTGCGCGAAGTGCCGGAACTCAATGGATTCTGGATCGACGGCGCTTTCCGGTCATCTGCGGCAGTCCATCTTGGCATGGCGATTTCCATGCGTGGCGGCGGCCTGGTTGCCCCTGCCATTCATGATGCGGACAAGAAAAGTCTCGACCAGCTGATGGCAGATCTGCGCGACCTGATCACCCGCGTGCGCGGCGGACGGTTGCGCAGTTCGGAGATGAACGATCCTACCGTGACCTTCACGAATCTCGGTGAACAGGGTGTTGACGGGGTGTTTGGCGTGATTTATCCGCCGCAGGTTGCAATCATCGGCCTTGGAAAAACAAGCGAAAAGCCTTGGGTCGATCAAGGTGCGGTCGTGGCACGCAAGGTGGCCACGGCTACCCTCGCAGCCGATCATCGTGCCAGCGATGGGCATAGTGGCGGATTGTTCCTTGCTACCCTGGGAAAGCTGTTGCAGGAACCGGAGCGACTACGATGACGCCACGAAGCCGCGAGGAAATCCGGCAGGCGATTGTGGATGCCCTGGGCGGCATTGCGCCGGAGATCGATCCCGGTAGTATTGCGGCAGACCTGCCCCTTCGCGAACAGATCGACATGGATTCGTTTGATTTCCTTAATCTGATTATCCGGGTGCATGAAATCCTTGGCATTGATATTCCTGAACAGGATTATGCCAAGCTCGTCACATTGAACGGTGCGGTGGAATATCTGGCGCGTCGATGCGCTGCGCAGCAATAAATTTTGCGCAACAGACAGATATACCGGAATATCCCTGGCGGGAGTAGTTGCTGCGCTGTTGGACTGGAAAGCAGAGTGGGATGCCAGAGAATCTGCACAGGCTTCAGGTCTCTGGTGCACAGAGGCTGTTTTTAAACTGATGGATCGTGAACCGTGGTTTTTCGGACTACCGCATAGCGGGCGAGGGTTTTCCGGCGTGCCTGGTCATGCATGACAATTGGCGCCGGATAATTTTTGTTGTAAATGACGCCGGCTTTTACCCGCTCTGCTTCGGAAAGCAGCCAGGGGGCATGGATGTGTCTGGCATCAAGCTGTGCCAGTTGCGGCAGGTAGCGCCGTATGAATTTGCCTTCCGCATCAAATTTCTCGGATTGCCTGACGGGATTGAATATCCGGAAATAAGGCTGGGCATCACAACCGGACGAAGCGGCCCACTGCCAGCCTCCATTGTTGGCAGCCAGGTCAAAATCGTTGAGTTTCAGCGCAAAATACCGCTCCCCGCGCCGCCAGTCTATGCCCAGATGTTTGATCAGGAAGGATGCCGTTACCATGCGCAGACGATTGTGCATATAGCCGGTCTGATTCAGCTGGAGCATGGCTGCATCGATCAGCGGGTATCCGGTGCGCCCTTCGCACCAGGCAAGAAATGTATTGTCCGCTTCGGGGCCGGATTCCCAGCGGATACGGTCGTATTCCGGCCGGAATGCATGCTGCGTGACATGAGGATAGTGGTACAGGATCATAAAATAGAAGTCGCGCCAGATCAGTTCCGACAGCCAGGACATGGCGCCTTCGCCGCCCTCGCCTGATGCGATCGCCTGCATGGCACGGCGTGTCAGTTCACGAATGGAAATTGTCCCGAAGCGGAGATGCACTGAAAGATAGGATGGGCCTTTAATTGCAGGGAAATCACGTCTGTCCCGGTAATTTTTCATGCGCGGCAGGAAATCGTCCAGCAATGTCTGCGCACCTTGCATCCCGGGTGACATGTTGAGCCCGGATAAGTCGGTGGTTTCAAATCCCAGCTCCTTCAGCGAGGGAATCGGTGAGATGCGGCCGGGGGCAGCAAGCACGCCTGGCATAGACTGGATATCCCATGGATTTAGGGAGGATAGATCCCAATATTCTGCCGCAGGCTGAAATTTGTTCAGCCAGGCATTTTTATATGGGGTATAAATGGAATACGGTTTGCCGGACAGGGTCAGTATTTCGTCTTTTTCCCAGATTACCTGATCTTTGTAGCTATGCCAGGCGCAGCCGCCGGACTTGAGCTGTTGGGCAACCGAGGCGTCGCGCGCAATTGCATCCGGCTCGTAATCATGATTCACGAATACCGCATCAATGCAGAGTTCCCGCGCAAGTTCCGGTATGGCTGCAACCGGGTTGGCGTGGCGCACGATCAGGGCGCCGCCATGTTTTTTCAGTGCGGCATCAAGCGACAGGAGGCTGGAATGAATGAATTCCACCCTGCGGTCTGCCCGCGCCCCGCAAGCCAGCAGCCGATCCAGGATGTGGCTGTCAAAAATGAACACACAAAAAACCAGGCGGCTGGCTTCGAGCGCTTGGTGCAAAGCGGCATGGTCATCGCAGCGTAAATCGCGGCGAAACCAGACGAGCGACTTGTCATAATGAGGCATAGGCTAGCGTCAAAGGTCAGCGGGAACGAAATACGGGGTTCCCCCGTTATCATGCCTTCAAGCCGGAAGAATCGCAAATCCGAATAGCTATGCCGGCAAAAAACCGCCTCCCTGTGATATTTGAACTTTCGGCAACCGAAATTCCCTGACATCGCATGAATTTGGCGAGCGGCTCCAGAATTAAAGTTATACTGCGCTGCCAGATAAAAACTGGATCCTTCCTTGCCGTTTTAATATGCGCCCGTTCAATGATCGTGTCTTCGGATTGCAGTAACCTGTAGATTTTTATCATGCTGATTTCAAAAAGATGGCAGATCTTTACGGCAGCGCCTCATCGCGTGATGTTCTTTGGAGGCGCATTGCAGGCGGTTGCTGCCATGGTGTGGCTGCTGGCAGAACTGGGGTCAAGGCATGTTCTTTCATGGCAGGCAGTCGCATGGAAAATTGCGCCAGGTGTGGCACACCCCTGGCTGATGATCTACGGCCTGTTTCCAATGTTTATGTTCGGTTTCCTGATGACCACCTACCCGCGTTGGATGAAAGGCAGGGAAATTGCCCCGCGTCAATATGTGCCCGCCTTTGCATTGTTGATGCTGGGGTTAGTCGGTTTTTATGCCGGGTTGCTATTCAGCCATGCCGTATTGATCATCTCCGTCATATGTACGCTATCCGGATGGGGAGTGGCACAAAATGCGCTGTTGCGTGTATTGATCGATACCCCGCGCCAGGACAAGCGGCACCCGCAAATCATTTTCATCGCTTTGTGTCTGGGCTGGTGCGGGCTCCTGGCCTATCTTGCCTGGCTGTGGGGCGGGGATGCTTCGTGGTTGCGCCTCTCTGTCCAGGGCGGACTGTGGCTGTTCCTGCTGCCGGTGTTTTCCAGCATCGCGCATCGCATGATCCCGTTTTTTACTGCCAGTGCGCTGAAGCAGCAGCCGATTGCAAGTCCAGAATGGGCCTGGTGGGTCATGCTGGCGGCCAGTGCCGGGCATGGGATGCTGGAAGTGAATGGCGCATCTGTCTGGCTCTGGCTGTGCGATTTTCCCTTGGCGTTCGTGGCGCTTTTTCTGGCGAATAGATGGGGATTCCGCCGCAGTCTGCAAGTTCCGTTACTGGCCGTTCTGCACCTTGGATTTGCATGGCTTGGGATTGCCATGCTGCTGTTTGCTTTGCAAAGCTTCGCTTCGCTCCTCAGTCACGGCAATACCATGATCTGGGGACTCGCTCCGTTACATGCGCTAACGATAGGCTGCTTCGCTACCCTGCTGATCGGCATGGCCACGCGTGTAACCCTGGGTCATGCCGGAATGCCGATGAAAGTGGGGCGTTCAGTCTATGTTCTGTTCGTGGGGTTGCAGCTCGCTGCTTTGCTGCGGGTGCTGGCAGACATGCTGTTTATAGCCGTCAGCCCCTGGCTGCATTTTGTTGCCGGGATAGTCTGGCTGGCGTGTTTCGTTACGTGGGCCGTACGTTATCTGACTGTCTACTGGCGGCCACGATCCGATGGCCAGCCTGGCTGAGTTGCGCCAGCCAGCAGCCAAAGGGAATCCACAGTATGGTTTGGCAGCATTTTATGGTTTGCGAAGCGTAGGCGCTGTTGTGATTGCGCACTGCAGGAGACTTTTTCAGCAAATTGCAGGGATTTTTGCAGAGTGCAATAGGGGTTCAAGGCTATAACCGCCATTCCTGTCCCGAGTGCGCATCATCTGGAGCCGGGAAATCATGAACGCTATTCAAAAGTTTTGCTGGATATCCTCCAGTCGGGGATGTAACTCAGGTTTTTCCATACTCCGGGGTGGTCTTTCGCATTAAAATAAACCGCGGTCTTGAGCAGGGGGTATTGATCTGCATTCCGGAAAAGTTCGCGTAGCCACGATTCCTGGAAGGCCGGTTCGCCGGATACGCCGAGTTCTGCGATCATTACTGGGCGACCATAAAGGGCCGCCCGTTCATATTTCGGGTTAAAAACCTCTGAAAACGAGGGTTGATGTCCATAAGATGGGTCGTTCAAGGTTGGGATTGAATATACCGACAGGCCAACGTAGTCTACATATGCTTCGGTTGGCCAGTAGTGAACCATGCGTGGATCTCCGGCCGGGGACCAGACGTAATATGCCTCGACAACCCATTTCCGGCAGGAACGGACAAAATGCTGATAGGCGGAGATGTATTTTTCGGGAAGCTGCCCGGACCAGGGATACCTTTTCTGGTTGGTTTCCATTTCATGGCCCCAGCGTATGAAAAGCGGCGCGTTCAAGTGGCCGAGACTTTTACAGGTTTTTTCGATTTCCTGGTCATATCCTCCTGTACGTATCTGGTCCAGGTATTCTTCCGGAGAGGAGGATCTGGCATCGGAGGATGGTTCAATCGTAATCATCAGCCAGCGATTGCGGTCCTTGGCGTACTGGTGAATTTTTTCAATATATGCCGGATCAATGTACAGCCAGGAAACAAAAATATGCTCGATGCCGATACCTTTGGCGTCACGGAAAGTATTTTCTTTCCCCGATGCAAATGCAGGGTCGTAGACTCCATACTGAATTGTGGAGTGCTTGACCTGTGAAATGGGGGGAGCCCATACTTCCTGCGCGCCATATAGAATCCCCTGGATGCCCGGTTTTCCCTTGAGAAAGATGCCAAGGGCCGGCAGGGTCAATGCACAAATTACCAGAATGTAAGCGATCCACCTGTTCATTTATATTTTTTCCTCGATCAGGGGATTTAGATCCTCGTCAGGGTCGGTGGCTGGCGCTGGAAAAACGACCATCGAGAAGATCAGTGCGTAGATCAATGCATTGAGCAGGCTGAAGATGATATAACCTGATATCCCGGGTGCCTGTTCCATTACAAATACCGGAGCGAGTGCAAATAGCGAGAAAGCGAGATAAGGCAGGGAAAAACGGAGCGGAATGGCAGGATCTGTCCCTGGAACCCCGGGTTTGGGAGTGATTTTGAAGGCTGCGCGCCGGCCCTTGAAATGATCCCAGACTGCGATGATGCATCCGAGCAGGGACCATGGCCATCTAACAAACAAAAACAGTATGCTTTCCCAGGAAATTACTTTCGCAGAAAGGGGTCGCGCAAGTTTTAGTCTGGTCAGGTAGAAGTTGAACAGCAGCATTGGTAAAACCATGAGTGAAGCACGCCAAAGGAAATCCAGATAAATTACTTTTACCCATGGGGTGGAGGTGTACAGGGCGATGGCCGGAAGCAACAGAAACACGAACATGGAACAGGAAAACAGAGGATACCAAAGCTGGCTGAATGCAAATTGAAATTTTTGTCTCCAGCTCAAGCCGCGCCAATATTTGGGGGTGTATTCAAGCAGTATGGTAGTCAGGCTGCGGGCCCATTGAAATTCCTGGATGGCGAAATCAGAAAAATTCTGTGGGCCGAAGCCGCGGGCGATGGCATGAATCGCATGCACTCCCCGCCAGCCTGCAGAATTCATCAGCAGCGTGGTTGAGTGGTCTTCCGCCAGTTCCGGCCCCAGCCCCCCAATCTGTTTTAATGCCTTGGTGCGCACCGCATAGTGGGATCCAATACACAAAGGAGAAAATCGGTTGGTATGTCCGTTTTGCTGAAGCCCGTGCAGGTGTGCTTCCGCATACAGCCGGGCACGTGCCGCCCAGCTTTCCCCTGCGTTCAGGTCACAGATGCTTGGAGCGGATACGTAACCCACGCCCGGGTCCACAAAAGGCCGCAGCATTTCTTCGAGGTATCCTTTTTGGGGAATGTGATCGGCATCCATCTGGATCACGAAGTCATAATGATCGTAGCCGAATTTGTCATAGAAATAGGCAAGATTCCCTTCCTTGCAGCGCGTTCTTCTTGGCCAGTCCGGCTGATGATATTCGGCAACATTTTTACGGGTGCTGATTCTGATTCCATGGCGGCGGCACCAGGCAACGGTTTCCGGATCCGGGTCTTCGTCGGCAAGCCAGGTATCATGCGGGTAACGCTGGCGCAACATGCCTTCGATGGTTTTTTTTACCAGGGAGAACGGTTCCGAAGGAACCTTGGTCACCACCATTGCGACGCGCCAGCCGTCAGGGATTGCCAGCTCAGGGTTGGGAACGCGCGCGCGCAGAATAAAAAACAGGAAATAGGCAGGGAGGATCGTAATCCAGAAAAGTGCAAGTGTAATTGTCCAGAAGCGGGCAGGGGTTACCACATGGGCGGGATTGAACCACCAGTTGTAGAAAAAGAAAACCGTAGCCAGCCAGAATGCCGCCAGACCGATCAGAACGGAACGCTGGGTTGCAGAAAAGGGGCTGACCAGATATGGAGCGGGTGCATTAATCATGTATGTTCAATATGCAATTTTCGGGTGGAATGAAATCCCGGCGGCACGATGTTGATGAAGGGCTGTACAACATCACGAATTGAATCAGCCCTGGTTTTTATGCCACGCAATAGCGGTGGCTAATGTGTCCCTGATATCCAGGTACCGGGGAACCCAGTTCAATTGCTGTTTTGCCCGGGATGCGTCTGCTACCAGGCAGGCCGGATCGCCCTCCCTTCTCGGTGCATTGCAGGTTTTTACCGGCAACCCGAGCGCTTCCAGGGACAGGACAATTTCTTTTACCGAGTTTCCGTGTCCGGTACCCAGATTGATGCAATCCGAGGCCCCGCCAGATAACAGGTATTCAACCGCCAGAACGTGAGCCCGGCTCAAATCTTCCACGTGAATGTAATCCCGTATCGCGGTTCCATCCGGTGTGGCAAAATCCGTGCCGAATATCTTGAGTTCCGGGCCTCCCAGGGCAGACTGAATGGCCAGCGGGATTAGATGGGTTTCCGGGATATGCTTTTCTCCGATTTCCCCATCCCGGTCTGCTCCCGCTGCATTGAAGTATCTCAGGCAAACCTGGTTGATCTCATGCCGGTCGGAGAGATCACGCAGGATCTGTTCAATCATCATTTTGCTCTGCCCGTAGGGATTGATGGGTCTCTGCGTGCATTTCTCATGAATCGGCACGGTTTCGGGTATGCCATAAGTTGCGCAGGTGCTTGAAAAGACCAGGTATCGGAGACCGGCATTCCGCATCGCCTCCAGCAGGGAAAGTGTGCCACCTACGTTGTTTCTGTAATATTTGAACGGATTGGCTACCGATTCGCCTACATAGGCGCTGGCGGCGAAATGTATGACGGCCAGCGGCCTATGATCCAGCATGGTTTGGGTCAGTCTGGCAGTGTCATGCAAGTCACCTGTTACCAGCGGCCCCCATTTTACAAATTCCCTGTGCCCGGTGGACAGGTTGTCGTATGCAACGGGCTCATAGCCAGACAAAGCCAGTAATTTACAGGTATGGGAGCCGATATATCCCGCACCGCCGGTTACCAATATTTTTCTCATGTAATCAGTATCTGACAATAATCAATCCAATTGTTTTTGCCCAATCCGCGGATATTTCCCGGTGGCGGGAAGCTTCTGGCGGTAGGGTGGCGTGGTCATGCATGACGTCAGGCATTGCGGCAGGTTTACAGGTCACTGCCGAAGATGTCACGGGTGTAAACCTTGTGGGCTACATCTGCCAGAGAGTTGCACATGCGGTTGCTGATGATGACATCAACATTCTGTTTGAAGAGCGTAAGATCATTTTCTACCGGGGAATCGAAAAATTCGGACTCGTCGAGCGCAGGCTCGTGGATGAAGACTTCAATGCCCCTGGACTTGAGGCGCGTAATGATCCCCTGGATGCTGGAGCTGCGGAAATTGTCGGAACCGCTTTTCATGATCAGACGGAAGACGCCCACGACCTTGGGGTTGCGCTTGATAATGTCGTCAGTAATAAAATCCATGCGGGTTGCATTAGATTCGACAATCGCGTGTATCAGGTTTTGCGGGATGTCATGATAGTTGGCAAGCAATTGTCTGGTATCCTTGGGCAGGCAGTAGCCCCCATATCCAAAGGATGGGTTGTTGTAATGTGCGCCAATCCGCGGATCGAGGCTGATCCCCTCGATGATCTGCCTGCTGTCCAGGCCGTGGCTGGCTGCATAGGTATCCAGTTCGTTGAAGAATGCGACGCGCATGGCGAGGTAGGCATTGGCAAATAGTTTGATGGCCTCTGCTTCTGTCGCGCCGGTAAACAGAACGGGCACATCCGGTTTGACGGCCCCTTCCCTGAGCAGATCCGCAAAAATCCGGGCGCGCTGGGAACGTTCTCCAACGACGATGCGAGATGGGTGCAGGTTGTCGTGCAGGGCGCGTCCTTCACGCAGGAATTCGGGGGAAAAGATGAGGTTTTCGCAACCGAGGGTCTTGCGGGTCTTGAGGGTGTAGCCGACGGGTATTGTAGATTTGATGACCATGACGGCCTGAGGGTTGATCGCCATTACGTCGCGGATGACGGATTCAATGGATCGGGTATTGAAGTAACGGGTGTCCGGGTCGTAGTCGGTGGGGGTGGCGATGATGACATAGTCTGCTTCTTCATACGCTTCGCGCTTATCCAGAGTGGCGCGGAAATTCAGCGGCTGGTTCCTGAGATAGTCTGCCAGTTCAGCATCCTCGATAGGCGATTCCTTACAGTTCAGCATTGCCACTTTTTCCGGGATAATGTCCAGTGCCACAACTTCATGGCGCTGCGCGAGCAATATTCCGTTTGATAAACCGACGTATCCGGTCCCTGCGATTGCAATTTTCATTCTGGTTTATTGTTGATCTTGGTGTAATACGATTTTTCGAAAATAATCGATGGTTTTCCCTAGCCCTTGATCCAGACTGATTTCCGGGGCCCAGTCAAGATGCCGCCCGGCTAAAGCGATATCCGGTCGCCTCTGCCTGGGGTCGTCAGCGGGAAGCGGCTCGAATACCAGCCTGCTGCGGCTTTCCGGCAATATTGCAAGGATCTTTTCTGCCAGTGCGCGGATCGTGAATTCACCGGGATTCCCCAGATTGACCGGGCCGCTGAAACCCTGAGTGTTATCCATCATACGAATCATACCTTCCACCAGATCATCCACATACTGGAAGCTGCGGGTCTGGGAACCCTCGCCATATACGGTGAGGTTCTGGTTGGTCAATGCCTGGACGATGAAATTTGAGACAACCCTGCCATCATTGGGATGCATGTTGGGGCCGTAGGTATTGAAAATCCGGACTACGCGAATTTCGATGCCATGTTGGCGCTGGTAGTCGAAAAACAGGGTTTCCGCACAGCGCTTGCCTTCATCGTAGCAGGAACGGATGCCAACCGGGTTGACGTGGCCCCAGTAACTTTCTGACTGCGGGTGCTGTTCCGGATCGCCATATACTTCGCTGGTAGAGGCCTGAAGTATGCGCGCCCCGGTACGTTTGGCCAGGCCCAGCATATTCATGGTCCCGAGGACGCTGGTTTTCAGGGTATGTATGGGGTCATGCTGGTAATGTGGAGGGGAAGCAGGACAAGCCAGATTATAGATGCGATCCACTTCCAGATACAGCGGGAAAGTGACGTCATGGCGAATAAACTCGAATTTTGGATTATTCAGCAAGTCGCGGATATTCTCCTTCCGGCCGGTGAACAGGTTGTCCACACAAATTACATCGTGACCTTCTGCCAGGAGTCGTCGGCATAAATGAGATCCAACAAAACCAGCGCCCCCAGTAACCAGGATGCGCAAAGACTGATATTTCATATAGTTGTTTTTTAATACTTGTTTTTCAACTGCTAACGCGAATTATAATCCACTAAAAAATTAGTTACAAATTTCCAATAATTTCTATTCCAGTAATCAATCCGCCGCTAAGTGTCCCTGGAAAGACAGGATACAACAAGGCAGGATACAAACAGTAAAGTGTACTGATATTTGAACAAACGCACTTCAGCAAGCTGGCGTTGACAGGATTGCAGTAATTTCGGACCGAGAAATTCCAGGAACCGCATTTCCATTACAGAAAATGACCACCTGCCATCAGTCAAAATATTTATACAGGCTCATGCCGCCGCTGAATGGGGAGTCGGTGCCGTTATTGGTTGAATAACCCAGATTGAACATGGCTCTCCAGTCGTGGCCTACATTGAAATTACCGACGAACCAGCCATACTGGTTGGACCGGAAATTGGAGTTTCCCTGAATGAGAAGTTCGGGGCCGGTTATGATGCTGGATCCAATCTGGTAACGCGCTCTGGTCCAGTAGTTGCTGTCTGAAGCATATCCGCCCGCCCACAGGGCGGCCTGGGAGTTGTTGAGATTCAGCCGGCTTTCAAACGTAACAGCGGCGGATGTTTTATTCCCTTTCTCGGTGTTGTGCACCTCACCCGGAGACAGAAGGGTATACCGGTTCTGCATGCCCAGATATGCACCCAATGAGTAATGATCTGTGGTTTTTCTGTAGCCGGCAGAATAACCAAGCGCAGGGGCGCTTGCAGTCACTTTGGTTGATCCATCCGTGTAATGATAGGTCATGTAATCCGCCGCGAATCGATGAACGTAACCGTTTGCCAGCTTGCTCCCTTCAAATGGAGTCAGGTATCCTGAATAATAAACACTGTTATATTTGGCCAGGTTGATGCCTGTGTAAATCATGGAGTCATGCGTAGAACTCCCGAAATCCTGTGCAATACTTGCCGCCGGGTGCAGTATTATCAGGGAACTTAAAAATTTAAATGTCAATGATCCGGCTCTATTCATACAAGGTGTACATGTTTTTATCGGTCAATGTTCAATTAAGAATTAACCCCGCCAGAAAGAATTTCATTCATGCCGAGGCTGTTTCCAGTTCATAAATCCGGATGTCCATACGGTCAGGAAAACGCCCGCTGTGCCAATGTTATATTATGATAAACCAAAAGCGCGTAAGCCATGAAATTCATCAGGCAGGATGCAAAGCGGATGGTAATGCCCGGGTAAATTATTTTTGATGAAAGCTCCTGCCGCGTCCCTCTCGCACCCCAAATATCGCCCGGATATCGATGGCTTGCGTGCCATCGCTGTGCTATCCGTTGTTGGTTTCCACGCTTTTCCTGAATGGGTGAACGGTGGATTCATCGGTGTGGACATCTTTTTTGTCATCTCGGGATTTCTCATTCCACTATCCTGTTCGCGAACCTGGAGAACGGGACTTTTCGCTTTGCGGAATTTTACGCGCGACGCATCCGGCGCATTTTTCCAGCGCTGATTCTGGTGCTGATGGCCTGTTTCGTTTTTGGCTGGCTGGTGTTGCTGGCGGATGAATACAAACAGCTAGGCAAGCATATCGCCGGAGGGGCAGGCTTTGTATCCAACTTCCTGTACTGGAACGAGGCGGGATATTTTGACAGCGCTGCAGAAACCAAGCCCTTGCTGCATTTGTGGAGTTTGGGCATCGAGGAGCAGTTTTACATAGTCTGGCCTTTGATGTTATGGGCAGCATGGAAGAAAAAATTCAACCTGTTCTATATTGCGGCGTTCCTGGGCGGCATATCGCTTTATTTCAATATGCAGGGGGCAGGCAAGGATGCCGTTGCGGCCTTCTATTCGCCGCAAACCCGTTTCTGGGAATTGCTGTGCGGAAGCCTGCTGGCATGGTTGACGCTCCATAACCCCAGTGCCTACGCTAACGCAAAGAGCCGGCTTGATGCCGGATTCACCAGGGTTTTTTCCAGGCATGCATCCGGGGCGAACGGCAGTACTCTGAACAACGTGCAGTCCCTGCTGGGTTCCCTGTTGCTGGCCTTTGGGTTTTGGCGGATTACCAAAGAAATTGCCTTCCCGGGCGGGTGGGCATTGCTGCCCACATTGGGCGCGACGTTTATCATTGCCGCGGGCGCACAGGCCTGGATCAATCGGACAATCCTGTCCAGCCGCATGCTGGTATGGTTTGGCCTGATCAGTTTTCCACTGTATCTATGGCATTGGCCCCTGCTGTCGTTTGCACGCATTCTGGAAAGCGAAACTCCGGACAGGAATATCCGCATTGCAGCGGTTGTTCTGGCTGTGGCGCTGGCGTGGCTCACATACCGTGCAGTTGAGAAACCCTTGCGTTTCGGGAAGCATGCCCAGGCAAAAACCATTGCACTGGTCGTGCTGATGTTCGGGATTGCCTGCGCCGGATATATCACCTATCTAAGAGATGGGCTGTTATTCAGAAAAATCATATCATCCCAGCAGAATACTTTGGTCCGCCAGTTATCCGAAATTACAGACGTATGGAAACATTATGACTCTAACTGGCGTTGGGGTAAATGCCTTTCTCCTCCCAACACTACAGCTATTCAACAGAAAATTCGTGATTGCGTAGATTCGCATAGGCCTTTAGTTTTTTTATGGGGGGACTCTTACGCGGCTGCACTTTACCCAGGGCTGTTGAAATTACAGAAAGATCAAGCCAATTCTTTTGGAATTGCTCAATTCACCAACACTGATGCGCCGCCTTTCTTTGACAAAAACAAGAAAGTCACATCCCCAGATACTCAATCTTTATATGATATAAATAGTGAAAAATTGCACATTTTATCCAGAATCCAGCCGTCTATAGTTCTATTGACATGTATGTATAACGGCAAAAATGGTATAAAAAATCAAACACAATTACTTGCTGCACTGGTTTCCACGCATAACCGAATTAAAAGTGTGGCGCCAGATACCACCGTTATTTTTATTGGCCCTGTACCACATTGGAAAGGAGATTGGCAAGGTTCACTGAAAGATGCCATTATTGAGTATGCAAAATCTCACAGAGGTCGGCCACCTCCAGCGTATACCAACTATAGCTTAAGAAAAATGCCAAAAGAATTGGATTCTTTTTTAAAGAATGAGCTGGCCAAGCTGAATATTCAGTATGTTTCTGCTTATGATGCCCTGTGTAGAGAGGATGGGTGCCTGACCAGGGTGGGCGATACATCACGCGAATTAACAGCGATTGACTGGGGACACCTGACTGCTGCAGGATCAGAATTCCTGATCAATCAAATCCGGAACGATATTCTGGAAAAACTAAAAAAACACTGAGATTCATTTGTCTCATTTGAATAAGAGTGCGTTTGCCCGGTATGTTGCGCATGCCAGGAATGGCGCGATCTGCAATGGCGGGAGTGCCAGAACAGGTGTGAAAAAACAGAAAATGCCTGATGCAGCGGATCGATGGTTTTCGTCAGTACTTGATCTTCATTCTAGAAATGCCGCCGGTATCGATTGATCGGTTCCTCAAAATAACGCCAGGACATTGCTGCAAGTGCTGTCGATATCAATATCATCGTCATTGCAGTGCCTATATCCGTCCATGCATTGGTCATGGAAAACAAGGTCTTCAATCTTGGTTCAAGTAAATATTGAACTGCCAAATGGAAGACATAAATTCCATAGCTGATTTTTCCAATACTTATCCAAGTTTTGTTTTGGAGAATTTTCCAGGGGGCACCCTCTGCTCCTTCAGCTGCACGGAGGACAACCCAGGAAGAGAAAATTGCGAGTAACGTTGGCCCTGTATGCGTCAGGATTTCTGATGATCCGAAAATGTGCCCACCAAATGCCGCAATCGTTACTCCTGACCATGCGCAAATTTTGAACCACCAGTCGTTGCTGGATATTTTTCCATGATGCGACAAAAGAGCCAGGAGGGCTCCCAGCATGAGTGCATCCAATGAATATGGGGGGAGTACCCACATGGCAATTTCGGGCACACCCAGGACGGGACATAGGAAGCGGTAGGCCAAAACAGCCGGCACGGCCATCAGAATGGAGGTGAATATTGTTTTTTTCGGCAGGAAAAGCATGACCAAAGGCCATACCAGATAGAACTGGAATTCGACAGCCAGCGACCAGAAATGCGCCACGTATTCTTGCCAGCTATTCGTGATTGCGAAATGAATGTTAGACAGATAGAGAATGTGCCACCAGAATGTTTCCCTTGCGTTGGGCACATTGAAGGCGTACATGAGTAATAGCGCCAGATAAAAAACCGGGGCCAGGCGCAGGAAGCGTTTGATATAGAATTTTTTATGACTCGCCATCGCTCCCTTGCGGATACTGGACAGGATTCCCGCTTGTGCAGCAGGATTTGCGTCATCAGGAAACCACTGATAATAAAGAATACCCGCACTGCCCATCCACCCCAGTGTATTGAGAGAATCCAGTACGGTTTGGGAAGGTAATGGGTGTACATGACAGCAAGTACTAAGATAGCTCGAAGTCCATCCAGCTGTGGCATGTAGGGGGGAGATTTGAAAATGCCAGCTCCTTAATTTCCGGGGCGGATATTTACCATTGCCCCTGTAATAAGATCAAGATACCGGTACGGTCGAGGGAAATTCACTTGGTTCCCTCGGGAAATAAAAAACCCGCAGCGTGTTCATGCATGCGGGTCGCCGGTTACTGGTGGTGATAGGTGGATTTGAACCACCGACCTCAGCGTTATGAGTGCTGCGCTCTAACCACCTGAGCTATATCACCTGAAATTTCTTCCTGAAATCGCCCAATTTCCTGGGCGCCCAAGAATAATCAAATATTTTCCAGATTTTACCGTCGCTTGTCAATGGCACGGCTGGCTGCAATCAGTGCAGGTGCCGGTTCAGGCCGGATTCATACCGATTGAAGTCAAATGGAGGATGGAGCCGGAAAGATTGGATACCATCCCATGATCGCGGTTTTCCCTGGGAATAGGTGATTGCTTGCGCGGATTCATACAGGCTTGCTGCGGAGGGGGCTGGTTTTTATCTGCCACCTGCAAGGTTGGCTAAATCGGTCTGCTACGAGAAACATTCAGCGGCTTATTCTGCAGATGCTTCCTGGTGTTTCAGATCGCCCATGATGGCCGTTTTTATTCCCTGTGCATGAAGGCGGTTCAACGCCTTGCGCGCTGAATTGCTGCTCTGGAATACCCCCAGCGAAATCGCGTTTTTCCACGGACCGGGTTTCTGCACAGTGTAAAAGTTTCGGATATTGCGTTTTTTGAGTTCGGCAATGGTTTTGTCCAGTTTTGCCCGGGTGGGCGCTGGGGGGATGTATACCCAATATCGAACCGGATTTTCAGCTGGCTGCTGAAGCAGTTGGTCTGCCAGTTTTAATGTAGTCAAGGCGGGCGGTTGCTCTGCAGGCCGGGTAATGGCGGCCTTGCCACATTCCGGGCAGGCTCCCGTTTTTTCCGGCATGGTTTGTGCCGCAGGCGGAACCGGGGAAGGCAAGGGGTCGGCCGGTGGCGGGGGAAGAGCATCCAGCAAGCGGATTTTATCCGTGTTCAGCCCTGCTGGGCGTGCATGGTTTTTGTGCTGATCTGTCCAGGGGTCTCCCCATTGAATCAATGCAGCAAAAGCCAGGCTAATCAGAACAAGTACCCCAAATAGCCACTTCATGAGCAAACCGCTTTCTATCAATGACTGTTGCAATGTGCAGGCATCTTGCAAAAAGGCATCCCACTTGTCCAACAGTTCAGGTTCATTCTTCAGGAATTATTTTCTTGGCTGATCAAGTATAAACCGCGCAATACCAGATTATCCACCCGTGAGAATGGCAACCGGAGGTGCGGCTGGATGGTATCCGCCGCGCCGCCACTCAGCAGGCAGCGCACATTTCCAGCTGCAGCCAGTGCATGTTGCTGCAACTGGATGGCTCCAATCGTTGCCTGTACTGAGCCACTGAAAATGGCATCGGCCGTATTGAGGGGGAATTCGCGCCATATCCCGGTTGCCCGTGGCAGTTGGGAGGTACCTGCGGCCAGGCTGTTCTGCATTAAATTTACCCCGGGAAGGATCAGGCCGCCCAGAAATTCTCCTGTGGCAGACAGTGCATCCACGGTCGTTGCGGTGCCGCAATTCACCACCAGACAGGGTGCTCGTTCCTGGTGCCAGGCCGCGATCAGTGCGGCCCAACGGTCGCTGCCCAGCTGGTCAGGGTGCGCATAGCCGTTACGTACACCGCATTGCACGGGTTGAGCGGTGATGAACTCGGCCTGGCAAGGCCAGGAAATGCAGGCTGCGCACAACCGTTGCGCCATATCTTCGCCAGCCACATTGGATATGAATATCCTGTCTGGAGGCGGCAGATCTGCGAATGCAACAGGTAATGCGGATATTTCCCTGTTGTCCAGCACGCCGTGGTGCGACCAGAGGTTTTCTTTTACCGTGGCCCACTTGATTCGGCTATTTCCGGCATCAATCAGCAATAATCTCATCATGCGCGCAAGCCGATTTCCCCTGAATGCAATGTCTGTATCCCGTCTGACGTTTCCAGAATCAGTGCTCCCTCGTCGTTTACCCCCCGGGTAATACCGGTCCGGGTGCTGCCATCCGGTAACAGCAGGCGTACCTTCTGGTCATGGAAAGCATGATGATGCTCCCACTCTTCGCGCAGCACGGGAAAACCGCCTTCGCCGAACCCGGAAAGAATGCTCCGCAACTCACGTAAAATACAAGCAAACAGGCAGTTGCGTTCCGGCACAGGGATGGGTGGCGGGCATGGAAATAGGTCGGCCAGGCTGGATACCGGCTGATTTATTCTGGGCAGAATCTGCGCTGGCAAGGACAGGTTGAGGCCGATGCCTATGACAATCGCACTGGGTCCCAGCATGTCACCCTGTGCCTCGATCAGGATGCCGGCCAGTTTTTCGTTGTTCCTGCCCACGACATCATTCGGCCATTTCAGCCGTGCAGCTGTCATTCCAAGCGAATGCAGGGCACGGATCAGCGCCACTCCAACCGCCAGGCTCAATCCGGACAGCGCCGATACCCCCAGATCGAAACGCCACAGGAGCGAGAAGGTCAGTGCGTTGCCGAGGCCACTATGCCATGCGCGGTCAAATCTCCCTCGCCCATTGCTTTGCCATTCCACCGCCAGCACCGTCCCGCAGGGGGCGCCAAGCTGTGCACGTTGCAGCAGCAGTGTGTTGCTGGACGGAAGGCTGTCGAAAATTTCAATTCGAAATGGATCCAACTGTGCGCCAAGATGCAGGGAAATCAATGCAATATCGAGCCATTGTGGCGGATGGATCAGGCAGTATCCGCGGCCAGGCACGCTATGTAATGTCAGGCCATAATTTTCCATCCCCTGGAGGGCATTGTTTACACTGGCCCGCGATACACCCAGGCGTTGCGCCAGCATTTCCCCGGAGTGATATTGTTCATCCGTCAGCAGACGCAACAGCGCAAATGTAAGCGGCTTCATTCCGGTTCGGGGCGGGTGTCCATGCCAGGTATTTTCATGGTTGCAGGCTTTCCGCAGGTTGCTTCTGCTGGTTTAAAAACATCAGTATTTCTTGCTTCTGGCGGAGCGCATCCTGATATCCCAAGTCGATTAATGCATTACAAAAATTTTTTTCGAATAACAGGTAGCTCATCAGGTTTGCCCCGCTATGGCGCATGGCACCGATCCCGCGTAGCAGAAACCGGATCGCCCAGGGTAAATTCCCGGAGTAAAGCTGGGCAATTTTCTCGATCGCCTGGCTGGGTTTGATGACCAGGACTTCTATATGGCGCAAGCTGGTGTGCTGCCTGGCATCCTCAGGTAATATGCCTATTGTGTGGTTGATGCGGCGTATGCGCTCCAGATCTCCTTTCATGCCATCGAGAAAAATGCTATCCATCACGTGACCGGAAATTTTTGCAAGAGAAGGGTAGTCAGCGATATCGCCGGAGTGGGATTGCTCATTTTCCTTATGCTCCAGGCTGATCACCAGCACGCGGGTAGCGCCAAGATGCAGAGCGGAACTGATTGGAGCTGTCTGGCGCATTGAGCCATCCCCAAAATATTCATGATTCAGCAGGACTGCGGGGAAAATAAATGGAATGGCTGAAGAAGCCAATAAATGTCTGGGTCCGATCGTGGCAGGGATGCCCATGCGGTGTGCGCGTTTCCAGGGCCGGATATCCTCAGCCCCCTGGTAAAAAGTTACCGAGCACCCTGAATCATAGCTCGAGGCGGTGACACTCAGGGCATACAGGTGTCCAGCATCGATATTTTCCTGGATTTTTTCATAGGGCAGCACGGTTTCCAGCATGGCCGCCATCGGTGTATTGTTTAGCAGAGAAACATTGCTTAATCGATCCATGCCCATGCTGCTGGAAATCAGCCCCGCAAACCACAGGGCACTATTTTTGAAAACTCCAACCGGATCGTTCCGATAAATATAGTTGACGTGGGAGTGTTTCCAGATGTCCAGAAGATGTTGCACGCCTTTGCGAAAAGATCGGGCACTCGTTGCCAGCGTGGCAGCATTCAGCGAACCGGATGAAGTTCCGCAGATAATGGGAAAGGGATTGTGGGCATGGCGCGGCAAAAATTCGGCAATCGCCTTGAGCACACCCACCTGATAGGCGACTCGCGCACCTCCTCCGGTCAGAATCAGGCCAAGTTTTTCAGGGGGGCTCATTTGACCGAATGCGTCCGGGATTTACCTGTCTCCGGATTCAATCTCGGCATGCACCATATCCAGTGCATCTTTCAGGGTTTCCTCAGGCAGGTCATTCACATATTTTGAAAGCATTTCGGCCGCTTCAGCTGCTTCCGGAGGCAGACTGAGGGCATCGGTATTGGCTACCAGAACAGCGGCCGCCCCTGCCACCTGCAGCAGGCTGGTACGCTCATTCATCAATATTTCCAGTTCTTCACGAAGCATGGAGGCTTCCTGAGTGTTTAATCTGTCCGACATGTGGCCTCCTTAAAGGGTAAGTGCCAGCCTTTTTGCCAGCGGAGCATGCAAAGCCCGGAAATTCCCTGACGGGAAACTTTCTGTTACCAGAATTGTGAAAATTATACCTGACCCTTACCGGTTTCCCGGTTTTCTTTCACAGGCAGCCTTTTCCTGAAGGAAGGCATGGTTCAGGGTGATAGGGTGGCCCAGAATTTTTCCAGCCTTTTTACCGATACAATCACGGGTGTCTTCAATTCCTGGGCAAACAGCGATACTCTCAATTCCTGTAACAGCCAGCCAAACTCTTCCATACGCGGATTCTGATGGTCCTTCCGTGAACCCGATTTGCGTTGCCAGGCCTGCTGCAGGGGTTGTATTTGCGCAAGCAGGCGAGCATCACGCGCGGCATCGGCCCGTAGTTTGTCCAGCCGCAGGCTGATTGCCTTGAGGTAGCGAGGGATGTGCTGTAAACGCTCGTAAGGAGTGTTTGCGATAAACTCCTTGTGCAGCAGCCATTCGCACTGCGTGCGGATATCCTGGGTGGCTTGCGTGTGTGATTTCGTCGTCAGCATTTTTTTATGCACAAGCTGATATTCCTCAAGGATGGTCCTGACTAACCGTGCGATTTCCTGTGCGATCAGCGGTAACCGGCTTTTGGCCTCGCTGCAGCGGGAAGAAAATTCGGTTTCATTGGTTGGCCATGGGGTATCCAGACAGCTGCGATTAAAAGCTGCTGTCAAAATCTGCTGCCGGAGTTCCTGGAGGTTTCCAATGGGCAAAAACTGTAGTGCCATGGCCTGTAAACCGAGATTTTTTTCCAGGAATTTAATCTGCTCCTTGAGTGCCAGCATGAACAAGCGCCGCAATCCGGCGCAATGGGCGGTCAGTGCTTCGTCGCGTGTATCGAATGCCCGCAAGGATACGGCGTCGCCTTCATCCACCAGCGCATTGAATAGCGTAACTGTTTGTCCGGCACGGGGTATTTCTGTTGTTTCTATAAATTCACCAAGGCCATTTTCTTTCGGGTCCCAGCGGGTGAATCGCCTCATTTCCTGGCCGGTGCCGGAATTCTGCTTGGCGACTGCCGCGACTTTGGGGGCAAGCTCGGCGCGCAGCTGGATAAAATTGCGCGATGCGCCAAGCTGGCGGCCATGTTCGTCGATGACATGGAAATTCATATACAGATGTTCTGGCAACTGTTCCAGCCTGAAGGCATCGGGTGGCACTTCCAGTTGTTTCTGTTCGCGAATGTAGCGTGTCAAGGATGAAAGCAGCGGTACCTCCGAGGGGGGTACGTCACGACAGAACCTTGCGGCGAATTCCGGAACCGGTACCAGATGGCGTCGCAGTTTCTGTGGTAAGGTTTTGATCAATTGCACTACTTTTTCGGCCAGCAGGCCTGGAACGAGATATTCGCAGTATGGAGCGGACACCTGATTGATCAATGCCAGCGGAACCGTGATGTTTATCCCGTCCTCGTTTCTCCCGGGAGAAAAATTATAGGCCAGTGAATAACGGATGTTGTTCATTATCAGGTGCGGCGGGAATTGATCGGTGGTGATACCGGCTGCCTCATGGCGCATCAGGTCGTCACGCCGGAGATACAGCAGGCGCGGACTACCACGTTCCGCTTCTTTGCGCCAGGCCTCGAATGTGATTCCATTGTGTATATGCTGAGGGATGAGGCTGTCGTAAAATGCAAAGATCAATTCCTCATCTACCAGCACGTCAGGCCGACGCGCCTTGTGCTCCAATGCTTCAATTTCTTGGATCAATTGCTGGTTGTGCGCAAAGAAGGGTGCGGGGGTATGCAAGTCCCCGGCTACTAAAGCCTGACGAATAAAGATTTCCCGTGATTCTGCAACATGCATCGGGCCGTAATGCACACGTTTTTTTGGATTGATGACCAGTCCGTACAATGTACTGCGTTCGAATGCAACGACCTGAGCCGCTTTTTTTTCCCAGTGTGGATCAAAATAGTGGCGCTTGATCAAATGCGCTCCCACTTCTTCCAGCCACTCCGGTTCGATGCGCGCCACACAGCGGGCATACAGTCTGGTCGTTTCGGTCAATTCGGCTGCCACAATCCATTTCGGAGGTTTTTTTGCAAGTGCCGAACTGGGGATGATAAAAAATTTTATTTCGCGGGCTCCCTGGTAGTAAGCTTCGCGGTCTACGTTTTTGCAGCCTATATTGCCCAGAAGGCCTGTCAGAAGAGCCTTGTGGATTTGCTCATAGCTGGCGGGCAGTTCATTCAGCCGCATGCCCATTTCTGCGACCTGGACATGCAGCTGATGGTAGAGTTCGTGCCACTCGCGCAGGCGGATGGGCGACAAAAATTTTTCGCGGCACTCAGTTGCCCAGATACGGTTGGATTTTTTATGTTTTACCGCTTTCTGGAACCATGCCCACAAATTTACATAGGCCAGAAAATCGGAGCGTTCGTCATGAAAACGAAGGTGCGCCTCGTCTGCGGCTTTGCGCCATTCGGAGGGGCGATCTCGTGGGTCCTGCAGGGACAGGGCGCTGGCAATGATGAGGATTTCCTGCAGGCATTGATATTTTTTTCCGGCCAGCAGCAGGCGGGAAATTCTTGGGTCGAGCGGCAGTTTTGCAAGTTCTCGTCCCAGGGGGGTTAGCTGCCGTTTTTCGTTGATCGCATTCAATTGCGTCAGTAACTGGTAGCCGTCGGCAATGGATCGTGATCCGGGCGGCTCGATGAAGGGAAACTGCTCGACCGGTCCCAGCCCCAGCGAGCTCATGCGTAAAATTACGGTTGCCAAGGAGACACGGAAGATTTCGGCATCGGTATATTCTGCCCGCGAGAGGAAATCCGCCTCGTCATACAGGCGGATGCAAATCCCGTTCATGACCCTTCCGCAGCGCCCGGCGCGCTGGTTGGCTGCGGCACGCGCAATTTTCTCGATATGCAACTGCTCGATTTTCTGGCGTATGCTGTACCGGTTGATGCGGGCCAGCCCGCTGTCGATCACGTAGCCTATGTTGGGTACCGTCAGGGAGGTTTCAGCAACGTTGGTGGCCAGAACGATCCGGCGTTTGCCGGACGGCCTGAATACGCGATCCTGTTCTGCAGCCGACATGCGTGAGAACAGTGTCAGGATTTCCACTCCGGCAGGATGATGCTTACGCAAGGTTTCTGCGGTTTCGCGGATTTCCCGTTCCCCCGGCAGGAATGCCAGAATGTCACCGCGCAAGCCCTCTGCTGCCAGTTCATCAAGGGCGGCGCTGACCGCCTCTGGAATATCCTGCATTTCGCCTTCTGCATTTTCTTGCAATGGGCGGTGTCGTATTTCGACCGGATAGCTCCGGCCAGTGACCGATATGCTCGGGGCGTCGCCAAAATGGCGTGAGAAGCGTTCCGCATCCAGCGTGGCAGAAGTGATGATGAGCTTCAGGTCGCGACGGCGGGGTAACAGTTGTTTGAAGTATCCCAACAGGAAATCGATGTTCAGGCTACGCTCATGCGCTTCATCAATAATGATGGTGTCGTATTTTTTTAGCAGTCGGTCATTCTGAATTTCAGCCAGAAGAATGCCGTCGGTCATTAATTTAATGCTGGTTTCTGCGGATACCTTATCGTTGAATCGTACCTTGTAGCCTACCAGTCCTCCCAACCCGGTTTTCAGTTCCTGTGCAATCCGGGCAGCCACTGACCGGGCCGCGACGCGGCGTGGCTGGGTGTGTGCGATCATGCCCTCCACACCTCTCCCCAGGTTCAGGCAAATTTTAGGGAGCTGTGTGGTTTTACCGGAACCTGTTTCTCCGCAGACGATGACCACCTGATTGGCCGCTATGGTTTTTTCCAGTTTCTCCCGTTGCAATACCACTGGCAGATCGGGCGGGAATTCGATTGGGGTGAGATGTTTGATACGTGCTGCGCGCAGCGCCGGGAGAGATTCTGTGTGAATGGTGTGGGACAGGGGAGCAGTCATTGTTTGAGATTGTACCCCAATCCTGTATGGCAGAAGAAATCACGCACCCAGAATGCGCTGGCAGCTGCGAGAATACAGGTTTCATCCAGCTTGTTCAGGTTTGTATTCTGGGCCAGAAGGGCAAGGGATGTCTGCCTGGAACAAGAGAGTGCCGGGACATCGGTATTTTGCGCCCGGTTACGGGGCGAGCCAAAGACTTGCTGGCCCCGGGTGTAATGCGTGTTTGCCTGTAGCCATCGGTCATTGCCCCGCTACCGTCATGTGTTCAATTAAAATGGAACCGCACTGCCTGGATCCTTGCACCAGCACATCATTGCCTACAGCAGCAATATGGGTATACATGTCTTTCAGGTTGCCGGCGATGGTGATTTCTTCAACCGGATACTGGATTTCCCCGTTTTCCACCCAGAAACCTGCAGCGCCACGTGAATAATCTCCGGTGATATGATTTACACCCTGCCCAAGCAGTTCCGTGACAAGTAGTCCGCGTCCCATTTGTGTGAGCAATCCTTTGAAATCCAGCTTGCCCGGGCGAAGGATGAGGTTGTGATTGCCGCCGGCATTACCGGTTGTCTTCATACCCAGTTTCCGCGCGGAATAGGTACCCAGAAAATAGCCCTGCAGGATGCCATCCTGAACGATGGAGCGGCGCAGCGTTTTGACACCTTCGTTGTCGAAGGGGCTGCTCGCCAGACCGCGGGCAATATCCGGAATGTCATCAATGCAGATATTTGATGAGAATACCGGTTTGCCCAGTTGGTCAAGCAGGAATGAGGATCTTCGATAGAGACTGCTACCGCTCACTGCACCGACAAAATGGCCGAGCAGGCTGGTGGCCACAGGGGCTTCGAACAGCACGGGAACTTGCATGGTACCGAGTTTCTGCGCATTCAGTCTGCGCACGGTACGTTCTGCGGCGATCTGCCCGATTTTTTCTGCTTCCAGCAGGTCATTTGCGGCACGCGCTTCGCTATACCAGTAATCCCGCTGCATGGAGTGATCCTTGCCGGCGATGACCGCACAGCTGATGCTGTGGCGAGAAGTGGGGTAGCCGCCAATAAAACCCAGGCTGTTGGCATAAATAAACTGGGATTCATGAATGTTTACCGTAGCGCCTTCGGAGTTTTCGATACGCTTGTCGGCGCTAAATGCAGCCTGTTCGCAGGTCCTGGCTATCTCGATGGTGTTTTCCAGATCCAGCAACCAGGGATGGTAGAGATCGAGATCAGGGAATTCGTTTGCCAGCATTTCCGGTTCGGGCAGTCCTGCACAGTCATCGCTCGCAGTATGGCGGGCAATGGATAGGGCAGCATTCACGGTGTCGCGTATAGCCTGAGGGGCAAAATCAGAAGTGCTGGCATTGCCTCGACGCTGATCGATGTACACGGTAATTCCAACGCCTTTGTCACGATTATATTCTATAGTTTCGACCTCGCCCTGGCGTACCGTGATGGATTGGCCGAATCCGTCCGATACTTCCGTCGCAGAGGCAGTGGCTCCCTGCTGACGAGCATACTCGATCATTTCTTGGGCAATCTGGCGCAGGGTATCTTCCGGGTGGGAAAAACGTGGTTCGGATAGGGTGGTTACATTCATAAGGTAAACGCTTTCGTTGGAAAGTTATATCATAACAATATCTATTTATTATTTTGTACCTATGTATCGCTACGACTACAAATCTGAAGACACAGACATCACTCTCAGTAAAACCAAGATCAAGAAGCAGATGCATGATTTGCAGGAGATTGGTGAGCAACTGGCAGAACTCGGTGTCGACCAGTTAAAGCAGTTCAATTTGCCTGATAGCTTGCTGGATGCCATCATGGAAATGAAGCGTATTCATAAATTTGGCGCCCGGCGGCGACAAATGCAATATATCGGGAAGCTGATGCGCGAGGTGGAAACCGGCCCGATTGTTGCTCAGCTGGAAGCTTTGCGGGGCAAGTCGGTTCAGCATATTGCCTGGCTTCACCAACTGGAGCGCTGGAGGGATCGCCTGCTGGAAAGCGATTCTGCTTTAACCGAATTGCTTGCCGATCATCCTGCAGCGGATGCGCAAAGGTTGCGGACGCTGATTCGGAATGCGCTCAGGGAAAAGGAACTTGCAAAGCCGCCAAAGAGCTATCGTGAAATTTTCCAGGTGTTGCGTGAGATTTTTCCGGAGAAGCCATCGCAGGAACAGGAGAATTCGGACATGTGACATTGATCATGGATGGAATGCGTATTATCCAGGAATGGAATAGCTTCTGGGCAGGTGGAGTTCAATGCCGTGCCTGTTAAAACCAGAACTGGGTGGGTTCACCTTGCAGATAATTTTTTCGGACGGTTTTTAGATAGTTGGCTAGATGCAGGATAAGATTGTTTTTCTGGATATGGACACCCCTTTCCCGCCAGTGGAGCAGGCTTTGCGCAGCCCCAATGGTTTGCTGGCGGCAGGAGGCTGTCTATCGGTGGAGCGGTTGCTTGATGCTTACCGGCAGGGCATTTTCCCTTGGTTCAATGAAGGGGAGCCCATTCTCTGGTGGAGTCCTGATCCGCGCATGGTGCTGATTCCAGATGAATTTAAGATTTCGCACTCGCTGCGCAAAACTTTGCGCACCAGAAAGTTTGAAATTCGCACAGATAGCGCTTTTGAGGAGGTCATGCTTGCTTGTGCCGCCCCACGTGGCAATCAGACGGGGACATGGATCCATGCAGATATGATTGCTGCCTATATCAGGCTGCATCACTTAGGCATAGCGCATTCCGTGGAGGCCTGGATGAATGGCAATCTGGTGGGTGGGCTGTATGGTATCAGTATCGGCCGCATGTTTTATGGCGAGTCGATGTTTAGTCGCGTTACGGATGCTTCGAAGATTGCTCTTGCCTATCTGACCGCACAATTGCATAACTGGGGTTATGGCATGATCGACTGTCAGATGAATACTCCCCATCTGGCTTCGCTTGGCGCGAGGGAAATTCCGCGGTCGGAGTTTATGCTCCGTTTGCAGGAATTGATACGCTGTTCAGACACCCTTCTGAAATGGAAATTCGAACATGAACCTGTTGCGTGATATTTCGTTGTCGGAACTGCAGCTGAATCTGACGGTCCCGTATCCATGCAGTTATCTGGTGGATCGGGTAGCGCGTTCGCAGGTCGTCATTCCCAGTTTGCTGATTACTCCAACAGTGTATTCGGAATTGGTCCGACAGGGGTTTCGCCGCAGCGGAACGTGGACCTACAGGCCAAGCTGCGATGCTTGTCAAACCTGCATTCCTGTCCGTGTTCAGGTTGCCTCGTTCATGCCTGACCGTACGCAGCGCCGTACCAGGCAGCGCCACATTGGTCTTGAGACATCGATGCATGCATTGCGGGACAAGGAGGAGCATTTTTGTCTGTATCAGCGTTATCAGAGGGAACGCCACCCGGATGGCGGCATGAAAAATGACAACCGAGAACAATACAGGAATTTTTTGCTCCAAAGCCACGTTGATTCCACGCTGGTAGAGTTTCGCGAAAACGGGGTGTTACGTATGGTGAGTATCATTGATATCCTGGATGATGGACTTTCTTCTGTTTATACATTTTATGAACCGAACGTGGCACAAGCCAGCTATGGCACTTACAATGTCCTGTGGCAGATAGCCAAATGCCTTGAACTGCAGCTGGATTATTTGTATCTGGGATACTGGGTAAAAGGGAGTGATAAAATGGCATATAAAGCCAGGTTTCGTCCGCTGCAAGGATTTGTACAGGGAAAGTGGCAGGAGCTTCCCGGTCACAGGGGATGATATGTATTCCCTGATCAGACCGCTGCTTTTTTCGCTTGACCCAGAAACTGCCCATCATATTACGCTTCAAACACTACAGTTGACCTACCGGCTTGGTTTTTTGCCATTGTTGGCTACCCATTCCCCGGATAATCCTCATCAATTGATGGGGCTGACTTTCCCCAACCAGGTTGGACTGGCTGCCGGACTGGACAAGAACGGTGAATATATTGATGCACTGGCTGCATTGGGTTTTGGTTTCATTGAAATCGGAACCATTACCCCTCGGGCCCAGCAAGGTAATCCCAGGCCGCGTTTGTTCCGATTGCGAGAGGCAGAGGGTATTATTAATCGTATGGGGTTTAACAATCACGGTGTGGATGCTCTGGTTGAAAACGTCAAGCATGCGAAATATCGGGGCATACTCGGAATTAACATAGGTAAAAATTTTGATACTCCGATTGAACATGCCGTTACTGATTATCTGATCGGGTTACGCCGCGTTTATCAACACGCAAGTTATGTCGCCATAAATATTTCTTCGCCCAATACCAGAAATCTGCGTCAATTGCAGGAAGGTAATGAGTTGGATGTTCTGCTCCGGCAGTTGAAGGCAGAGCAAGAAAAACTGGCTGACACACATGGAAAATATGTTCCGCTGGTGCTGAAAATTGCCCCTGATCTCAATAGCGAACAAATTTGTCAGATTGCGCTACTTTTGCAACGTTATCGCATCGATGGTGTCATAGCTACCAATACAACTCTGGCACGTACTGGGGTTGAGCAATTTTCACAACACACTGAGCAAGGCGGGTTAAGTGGAGCACCGCTTCGTGATCGGTCTACCGCAGTAATCCGTGAACTTGCTGCTGCGCTGCAAGGAACGCTGCCCATTATCGGCGTGGGGGGGATTCTTACAGGAGAAGATGCAGTGGAAAAAATTCAAGCGGGTGCAAGGTTGGTGCAGATTTATAGTGGTCTGGTTTATCGTGGCCCCGGGTTGATTAGTGAATGTGTCAAGGCGATTGAGCGCTTCTAAATAGTAGCGCCGTATACGCATGCTCGTGGAATCTTTGCATTCATATCGATCGTTGTCTGTTTGCAGTTTGTTACGACTGATGACTGATTTGGATGGTGCATGCTGTTTTTCGTGGCTTTGTCCTCTCGGGTTGTAATGCCCGGATCGTATGAATTGAGGCGGGGGAGTTTATGTGGTTTGTGTTTGCAGTTTTTGCGCACTAAGATTTTTATATCTTCTAAAATCGTTGAAGCTAAGAATCTGAATCGCTATATCATGATGGCTTGTTTGTCAAGTGGGTTGGGCCGATGCTTGATTCATCTGCAAAGATAGGGAGTGGTCATTATCAGATTTATGATATTTTCGTGTTCCATGAATATTGCTGGGGGGAGGGTCCCTTGCCAGCCTCCAATATTATTATGTCCATAATGGATTCTCATACCCAATGACTTCGCGCTGGTGGTTTTATTCTGCTATAACTGGCATTGCTCTCATTGTTACGCCATTGCTGCTACTGGTGTTTGCGGCAATGGTAATGTACCCAAAATTGCCTTCGCTTGAAGCCTTGACAGATTACCGGCCTAAAATTCCATTACGTGTTTATAGTGCGGAGGGTGTTCTGATTGGGGAGTTTGGTGAGGAGCGTCGTGCGCTCGTGAAGATTGATGCTGTTCCTGATCTGATGAAAAAAGCCGTACTTGCAGCGGAAGATGACCGATTTTATGAACATGGAGGTGTAGATTACATAGGGGTGTTGCGTGCTACTTTGTACAATTTTACTTCCGGGGGCGCCAAGCAGGGTGCCAGCACAATTACCATGCAGGTAGCCCGCAATTTTTTTCTGACAAGAGAGAAAAAATTATCACGTAAATTTAATGAGGTATTGCTTGCCATCAAGATAGAGCACAATTTAAGCAAGGATGAAATCCTTCAGCTTTATATCAATCATATTTATCTTGGGCAGCGTGCCTACGGTTTTGCAGCGGCTGCGCAGGGTTATTTCGGTAAAAGGCTGGATCAGCTAAATCTGCCGGAGATTGCAATGCTGGCGGGGCTTCCGAAGGCCCCGTCCGTTTACAATCCGGTGGTCAACTTTAAGCGCGCCAAACTTCGTCAGGCATATGTTTTGCGTCGAATGAATGAATTGGGTTTCATTACCGCCGAGCAGCATGAAGCAGCACTGCATCAACCGGTTGCAGTTAAGCGTAGTTATCAGGAGTTTTCAGGCAAAGCAGATTATCTGGCAGAAATGGTTCGGCAAGAAGTATTCAAGCGCTATCAGGATGCCATTTATACCCAAGGGATTAAGGTTTATACAACGATTCGACAGAAAGACCAAACAGCAGCCTATGAGGCGCTTCGCAAGGGTGTGATGGAGTATGACCGGCGGCATGGTTATCGTGGGCCGGAGGGTTACATCAATTTAAACAAGGATCAAGTGGAAGAAGAGCTGGAAGAAGCTCTGCAGGATGTCGCAGATAGTGATGATATGATTCCCGCGGTTGCGCTCGAGGTAAGTTCGAAAAATATCCGTGCTTATAGCAAAGGGGGGCAGGTTGTTCATATCAGTGGTGAAGGAATGAATTTTGTCCGCTCCTTCTTGAGCGGACGGGTTGCACTGAACCGGCGCTTACGTCCCGGCTCAATTATTTATGTACAGAAGAATGAGAAAAACATCTGGAAGATTGTTCAGAGGCCGCTGGTTGAAGCTGCTTTCGTTTCCGGGAGCCCGCGTGATGGGGCAATATATGCACTGGTAGGTGGCTTTGATTTTAGTCGTAACCAATTCAATCATGTTACCCAGGCCTGGAGGCAACCCGGTTCAAGTTTTAAGCCCTTCATTTATTCCGCTGCGCTGGAAAAGGGGCTGACTCCTGCTACGGTTATTGAGGATACTCCTTTGGTAATTGATGCAGCAGAAACTGGTAGCGAAATATGGGAGCCAAAGAATTATGATGGAGAGTATGAAGGCCCTATGCGTATGAGGCAAGCCTTGGTCAAATCCAAGAATATGGTTTCGATTCGAATTCTGCAAAAGATTACGCCGCAATATGCACAGGAGTTCATTACCAAATTTGGGTTTGATGCGGCCAGGCACCCTGCATATCTGACCATGGCACTAGGCGCAGGTTCGGTTACCCCGATGCAAATGCTGACGGGGTATTCCGTTTTTGCCAACGGAGGATACCGCATTCCACCTTACTTTATTCAGCGTATTGAAGATGGCAGTGGTAATGTGCTGTATCAGGCTGCACCAGTTCCAGCCGGAGACACTGCCCAGCAGGTCTTGGATGTACGAAATGCATTTACCATGGTAACCATGATGCAGGATGTGGTACGGCACGGAACGGGTTTTCCTGCCATGAAACTGGGACGTAACGATTTAGCGGGTAAGACCGGAACGACAAATGATTCGATGGATGCCTGGTTTTGTGGTTTTCATCCGACAGTAGTTGGGATTGCCTGGATGGGTTTTGATAATCCGCGCAGTCTGGGCGGCCGGGAAACCGGTGGCGGCGCGGCACTACCCATGTGGATGGATTATATGGGGAAAATTCTTAAAAATTCCCCTGAAATTGCTTACACGATGCCGGAAAATATGGTCGCTGCACGTATCAATAATGATGGTTTCCCGGACGAGAATGGGGAAAAGGTTGAATATTTTTACCAGGAAAATCTGCCGCAGGAACAACCTGCTTTTCCACCGCTGAATTCGCTTATGGAAAACATAATGAATCGCTTATTTTAAATTTACATGAGCAAAGATCATTTACATCGGCGTGACCTGATGCGAGAGCAGCTTGCTTATGATGCTGCGCGTTTAATGGCTGAAGGAGGCATAACGGATTATGCATTCGCTAAGCGTAAGGCTGCCAAACAGAAAGGAATTGCAGATACACAGCATTTGCCTAGCAATAATGAAATCGAAATGGCCTTGCGCAGCTTCCGTGCATTGTATCAAAGTGAAAGCTATCCGCTTGTCCTGTATCAATTACGCCAGCAGGCATTTGCCACGATGCATTTATTGAAGCAGTTCCATCCTTTTCTTACCGGTTCCGTGTTGGATGGTACGGCAGGAGAGCAATCCGATATTAATCTTTTAATTTTTTCCGATGACGAAAAAGCTTTGATGATGTTTTTGCTCAACCATAATCTGTCTTTCGAAGGGGGAGTATGGGATGCGCATTTGACGGGCAAACAGAAAGATGTACCCAGTTTTATGATAAGGACTGAAACCGGTGTGCCGGTGCATATTGCGGTTCTGCCTGAGAGCGCAAGGCATAGTGGTAGCTACAGGACGGGGAAATATGCTGATATGGGGGCGGTGAAGCAGTTATTGGAAGCGCATTTGGAAGGCGGGTAGTTGTTTTGCAGAGTTGCCGACCGCTAATGATCCGGATCGATTTTGAAATTGCAGGTTATGATTATCCAGCAGGCATTTTCTCAAAGATGCCTGCTGGATAATACTTTTGATTTTTGAGTCAGAATGAATTCTTAATTCAATATCGGCTCCCCTCCTCTGGGGAACAGAACCCATAACCGACCCTGTTGTTTCATTTTTCCTGCTTGGATGGCAGCAGATTCTCCGAAACCCCAGAAAAAATCTGCACGTACCGCACCCTTAATGGCGCCTCCAGTGTCCTGGGCTAAAACCAGGCGATTCAGCGGTGCGCTATCGTTCGGATAGGTGGTAGAGAGGAAGACAGGCGTTCCCAGTGGAATGGTGCGCGGGTCGATGGCAATGCTGTATTCACTGGTGAGCGGTACGCCCAGTGCACCCAGTGGCGCCGGGGTATTGTCCGGTAATTCCCTCAGAAAGACGTAACTTGGATTCTGTTTAAGCAGTGAATCTATTTGATCCGGATGTTTTTCAGCCCATGACTTAATACCTTGCATGGAAGCTTCTTCTAGTTTTAGTGCGCCTGAATCAACCAGTTTTTTGCCGATAGATACATAGGGATGACCGTTCTGATCCGCATACCCGACTTTCATTTGTCTGCCGTCCGGTAGTTCAACGCGCCCAGAACCCTGGATCTGCAGGAAGAAAAGATCAACTGCATTATCCGCCCAGAACAATTCCTGTCCTGTAAGCGGACTGGTTTCATGATTAATTTCTGCACGGCTGTAGTAAGGTACGATGCGTTTATCCTGTAAGCGTCCGCGCAATCGCAGACCTTTGAGTTGCGGATATGCATTAGCCAGGTCAATCGCAAGCAGGTCAATTGGCGCGGCATATAAAGGAAACTTGAACTGCGGTGTTTTGGTGCGGCTTCCCTTGAGTAAAGGCTCATAATATCCGGTGATGACTCCAAGTTCGCTGCCATCAGGATTACGTACTTGATAAGGAGTAAACCATTCTTCATAAAATGCATGCAGGGTAGCATTATCATTTTTTTCCAGCTTTTCGGCTCGAGCGCACACTTCTTTCCAGTGAGGTTTATTTTTCAGTACACGACAGCTTTGCATAAAGGCTGGCTTGGTCGGGGTCAGGTCTGTCGTTCCCCAGTCTGGCAACATTTCCCATTTGCTGACTGTAAATAATGGGGCAGGGGATTCTTGAAATAATGGAGCAGGTGGTTCCTGGATGGGAACTTGGGTCACTTTGGGAGGTGGTTCAGCCGGTTGAGGTGCGGGTACCTTTGGGGGGGGAGTGGAACAGGCAGAGAGGAATAATGTCAGTATCAGGGCCAGTCTGTTTCTGTTTTCTATGATCTCAAGAGGGTTCATGGTTCGGTGTTAAAGATTTTTTGTATTGGATTATGTTTATGCGAATGCTTTTGAGAAAGCATTCAAGGTGGTCCATGCCTGGCAAGCATAGGGTAGGTTGCCTCCATATTATGGTGCTTGTTTCGTATCCTTTTTGATGATTTGGAACGTAGCCTGAATGACCGGATAAAGAAACTTGGGGTGGAATCTCTTAAACATTCTCGAAATCATATTTCGCAAAGGGCCCATTGAATATGGTTGGCATAAATTCATGGACTGCATGATTGATTGGCAATCCCCCACGCGATTTAGAATAGTCAATGGTGTATTTCATGTGCCCTGAATTTTACCCGTTTCTTGCAAACTTGGCCTGTGGATTGGATGGTCTTACAGTCTATTTTCTTAATGTCTATGCGGTATCGTTGAATCGTCTGATTTGAGGCAGCCAGCTTTTCAATGGTGTCATGAATTGGGACGGGGATAGAAAAGAATTATGGGGAGTTGCCAGATTTGAGTAGATCGGGCAGCAGGTTCATGGGGGTGATGCCCCTGGCCGGAGAAAGATACATAATTAAAAAATAGATAATTGTTCCAGATGTTCTGGTGTGCGTACAGTTTGCTTGGGGTCGCAGCCGGGAAAGTGGATTGTTGCATTGAAAGGATTGTGGATGAAGCGGCTGTTCTGGGATTTGCCGGCACTCTCTTTGGGAAGCCGGTCAGCCATGAAGTGTGAGGTTCATGGTTCTGTAGCAATCTGACATTTTTTCAGATAGGGATTTTTCGGCGCCAAGTTGTCATAAAATGTGGTCAATTTACAATTGATAATAATGATATTGGGCACGATAAATACCAGAAGAGCGGTGGCCTGCCAAGTTTGTCATGTAGTCAATACAGGGAAAAGATGATGATTCATGCCTATGGACTCAGTAATGGTAGCCTGAATAAAATTTATCTGGATGAAACGATTGGTCGCAATCCTGATTTTCCGGTATGGATTGATATTGTGGCACCTAATGATGAGGAGCGGGAATGGATAAAACGGACCTATAATTTATCTTTGCCTAGACCTGAGCATCTGCGTGATATAGAGGCAAGTGCAAGATTTTACAAGGAGAATGATGAGGTGCATTTGCGCTCGGATTTTCTGCTTGGTAAAGAAAGCCGTTCACGTAGTGTCACTGTGGCTTTTGTGCTGTTTGCCAATATTCTGTTCAGCGTACATGAGGAAGATTTACCCGTGTTTTATCAAATGCGTATGGTCAACCATGGGGTAAGTGATTTAACAGACTGCAAGGATGTACTGATTGATCTGTATTCCATGGATGTCGAGATTTCTGCCGATGCACTGGAAGAGGTGTATGGCGAGCTAGGGGAGGTGAGCAGCAAGGTTCTGAATTCCAGGCTCAGCAATAAACATGCTGCCTCTGTATTAGTCAGCATTGCGCACGCTGAACATCTCAATGGGCGGATTCGCCGTAATTTGATGGATACTCGCCGGGCAATTTCTTTTTTGATGCGCAGTAAATTGTTCACTTTGACGCAGCTTAAAGACGTGCGTCAGATCATTCGGGATATCGATTCTTTGGATGGGCACACCAGCTTTCTGTTTGATAAGATTAACTTTTTGATGGATGCAACTATCAGTTTTATCAATGTAAACCAAAACAAGGTGGTGCGACTGTTTTCAGTGGCATCAGTGGCATTGTTGCCACCCGTGCTTATTGCATCCATCTATGGCATGAACTTCAAGCATGTCCCCGAGTTCAGCTGGGAACTAGGGTACCCTTTTGCATTACTATTGATGTTGCTGTCCTCGGCAGTACCGTTCTGGGTTTTCTATAAAAAGAACTGGTTGAAATAGGGTGTTATAAAATTTGGTTATTCAAGGGGATTCATCCCGTTTATGATTTGAAATAACCTAGAACAATACCGATAAATATTGCAGCCCCAAACCAGTTATTGTGCAAGAACGCTTTGAAGCAAGCTTCGCGGTAGCGATGCCGGATCAGGATGTAGTGATAGATCGCAATGCCTGCAGCGAATAGCAAGCCGCAGTAGTAGAGCATTCCCAGTTTTAGCATGCTGCCTATAACGGTTAGGATAGCTAGTGTGGAACTATAACAGAGCATTATTGCAGTAATATCGTATTTGCCGAAAAAAAGCGCGGAGGAATGGATGCCGATGAGAATGTCGTCGTCTCGGTCTACCATTGCATATTCGGTGTCATAAGCGATCGCCCAAAACATATTGGCGATCATTAACCACCACGCAATATCTGGAATGCTGCCAAGTTGCGCTGCAAAAGCCATCGGGATGCCGAATCCGAAAGCTATGCCAAGGTATGCTTGGGGAATGGCCAAATAACGTTTGGTATAGGGGTAACTGGCAGCAAGAAACAGGGCCGGTATAGACAAGAGTAGTGTGAGTTTATTGAGTGGTAAAATTAATAGAAAGGCAAGAAACGATAATCCAGCCGCGAGCCATAGCGCCTCCTTGGGTGCAAGCTGCCCATTGGTAAGGGGGCGGTCTTTTGTGCGTTCTACATGTTTATCGAAATTCCGGTCTGCATAATCATTGATCACACAGCCAGCTGATCGCATTAAAATAGTTCCGAATACAAAAATGGCGACAATATTCCAGTCCGGTTGACCATTACCCGATATCCATATTCCCCATAGTGTAGGCCATAGCAGCAGCAGAATCCCGATGGGGCGGTTGAGCCTTGTCAGCTGGATATATAAATTGATTCGCCTGGATAAGGTCATTTCTTTAGATTGAGGATGTCTGGTAAAAAAATTTCAGTAACCAATAATGGGGCGCGGTGAAGAATGAATAATGAGCGCCTGGCCCATAGTTTTTGGGGCAGAATATTCAGGGCACTAATGGCTCGTTGATATAGCGGATGGTTGGGTCTGGTTGCGTGAAAATGTAGAGCAGAGCGTTGCACTAATGGGTGTGCAAACAGTAATTCTCCAAGTGGGCGACTGCCCAAGTGCCGCAGCGCATGCCATGGGCCCCGTAGATGTTGCGCCGTAACTACGCTATGCGCATATACGACAGGGAGATCATCCGCATACAGGAAAACCTCACGGGTATATATTTTTTGCCGGGCGGGTAAGCCAAGAAGTATCGCTTCATCGTATGTGGCGGATGCCATGCAATTTTGCACGTTATGTACGGTAAATTTATCGCAACGTTCCTGTATGCGTAAAGTAAGGGATCCTTGTGTGCGCAACCAATGTGCATATGGCCTGTCAATAACCGGTAGAATGGTATGCCAGGTTTCGATGTGGGAAATGGATTTTTCCTTGCGATTGATTTTTGCACGCTTGCGGAAAACGTGGTGTACAGGTTCACTGTTTGTTACATAAATATCAGACATACAGATAATCTTGCTTGTTTGACACCCAGCGTTGTAAGTGGGCACGTGCTTCCTGTTGAAAGTTGCATAGCATTTCGTCAGCAATTGTTCGCGCGCACTGGAGTAAGGCAGTATCTTGCGTGATATCGGCAAAGCGCAGCATGGGAATTCCATGCTGGCGTGCACCCAATAATTCCCCAGGGCCGCGCAAATTTAAATCCTGTCGGGCAATTTCGAAACCATCAGTATTTTCGTATATGATTTTCAGGCGTGCCCGTGCTAATTCAGAAAGCGGCTCCTGAAACAGCAATATGCATAGGCTTTGTGTAGTACCGCGCCCTATGCGTCCACGCAACTGGTGCAGCTGGGCAAGCCCCATTCTTTCAGCATGTTCGATTACCATGATGCTGGCATTGGGTACATCCACTCCTACTTCGATCACAGTGGTTGCAATGAGGAGATGGGTCTCCCCCATTTTGAATGCAGTCATTGAACGGGTTTTATTGGCAGCATCCAGCTTCCCATGAATCAGGTCTACACGCAGATCAGGAAGCGCTTGAACCAGGTGCTGGTGTGTTTCCAGAACGGTCTGCAGTTCCAATGTGTCTGATCCATCAATCAGCGGGCATATCCAATAGGCTTGCTGTCCTGAAAGACAAGCCTGATGAATGCGTTCCAGTACTTCATCGCGCCTGTTGTCATGCACAAGCTTGGTGATGACAGGGGTGCGTCCTGGCGGCAATTCATCTATTACTGAGATGTCGAGATCAGTGTAGTAGCTCATTGCCAAGGTTCGGGGAATAGGCGTTGCGCTCATCATCAACTGGTGGGGTTCTCCTCCCTTGTTACGGAGTGATAATCGTTGCTGCACACCGAATTTATGCTGTTCATCCACGATAATCAAGCCTAAATTGGGGAACAGGACTTGATTTTGGAATAGTGCATGTGTACCGATAGCCAGTTGTGTACCGCCTTGCGCAATTTTATTCAGGGCTTCCTGTTTTTCCTTTTTTCTTAAGCTTCCGGAAAGCCATGCAGGGCTGATGCCAAGGGGAAACAGCCAATTGCACAATTTATGATAGTGCTGTTCGGCAAGGATTTCCGTGGGAGCCATCAATGCCACCTGATAACCGTTTTCTATTGCTTGCAATGCAGCAAGTAGTGCAACGATAGTCTTCCCGCTCCCTACGTCACCTTGAAGCAGGCGTTGCATTGGGTAGGGCTGCTCAAGATCATGGCTGATTTCCAGGTAGGTATTCTGCTGAGCAGTAGTCAGGCTAAAGGGTAAAGCCCGCAGCAGTTGCCGGGTAAGGTGACCGAGTGCCTTCAAACGTGGTGCATTGCGGTTGAGCCGCTGGCGGTAATGCACCCGCATGGAAAGTTGCTGCGCCAGCAATTCATCAAATTTGATTCGTTGCCAGGCGGGATGAATGCGTCCAATCAATGTATCTTTATCTGTATCGGGAGGAGGATTATGCAGTAAGTGTATGCTATCGGCAAAGCCGGACAGTTTCAAGCGGCTGAGCAGATTTTTCGGGAGGGTTTCTGATAGTTCAATATCGTTCAGGGCGGCTTGAATATGCCTGTGCAGGGTTGTTTGTTGCAGGCCAGCGGTCGTGGGATATACAGGTGTAAGGGTTTGTTTTAAGGGTGTGCTGTTGACCACGCTGCGGCATTTTGGATGTACCATTTCCATGCCCCAATATCCGGCCCGTACCTCTCCCAGGGCGCGGATTCTTTGTCCTACCTTGAGCTGTTTTTGCTGGGTTGGATAGAAATTCAGAAACCGGAGGTGCACTATGCCACTGTGGTCCTGCAATTGACATATTAGGCTGAGGCGCGGCCGGAACGTGACCTCGCTGTAGATGATTGTACCTTCAACATGTGCGCTTGTTCCCTGCTTCAGTTCGCTGATTTGCGAAATACGGGTTTCATCCTCGTAGCGTGATGGTAAATGCAATACCAGGTCAAAGCGGTTGTGAATCCCAAGTTTTTTAAACTTGGCCAGCGTGATCGAAGGAGTGCTGCCGGGAAACAGGTTTGAAAGACTGCATTTCATTGGTAGCACAAAGCAGGTAACCTAGCCCTGAATACATAATATGCCATCCATTTCTACTAATGCGTTACGTGGTAATGCCGCTACTCCTACGACTGCTCGCGCTGGATAGGGGTGCTGAAAATATGTTGTCATGATTTCATTCACTTTGACGAAGTTGTCCATGCTGGTTATGTAAACATTAAGTTTTACCATATCGTTCAGGCTGCCACCGGCAGCATCAGCTACTGCGCGGAGATTTTGAAATACCCGATGGATCTGGGCTTCTATGCCTTCTTCCATCTGCATGGACTCGGGATTCAATCCGATCTGGCCAGATAAATAGACCATACCCCCGATGCAAACAGCTTGGGAGTAGATGCCGATTGCGGCTGGTGCGTCAAGGGTTTGGATGATTTTTTTATTTGGATTCATTTGCCTCTCCTGAATATTGCTGGACATGAATTAGTGGGTATCAAATATGATGGGAGCAATAAAATTTGGTTTGATTGTACCCAGATAGCAAGGAATCCATAATATATTCAAACCAAACAATCCTTGCGCCTGAAAGCGGTTTTTTGAGTTTGCACCGGAGCGGCACGAAACCCTTCCTGCAAGTTATCTTTGTTTTAACCATCGTGCTGCATCGAGTGCAAAATACGTCAGAATACCATCTGCGCCAGCCCGCTTGAACGAAAGGAGGGATTCTAGTACGCAAGCCTGTTCGTTCAGCCAGCCATTTTGTGAAGCTGCCTTTAGCATGGCATATTCACCACTTACCTGATAGACGAATGTGGGAGTCTTGAATTCGCTCTTGATGCGATGAACGATGTCCAGATAAGGCATGCCTGGTTTGACCATTACCATGTCCGCTCCTTCCTGTAAATCCAGGCCCACCTCCCATAGCGCTTCATCCGAGTTTGCAGGATCCATCTGGTAAGTATATTTGTTACTTGTGCCCAGATTTGCGCTGGAGCCTACTGCATCTCGAAATGGCCCGTAGAAGCTGGATGCATATTTGGCTGAGTATGCCATGATCCGGGTGTGATTGCAGCCCTTGCGGTCAAGGGCTACCCGTATAGCCGCAATGCGTCCGTCCATCATATCCGAAGGGGCGACCACGTCAGCGCCGGCATGCGCGTGGATTTGTGCCTGCTGAGCCAGCATACTGACAGTTTCGTCGTTCAAAACATAGCCGTGATGATCGATCAGACCGTCTTGTCCGTGACTGGTATACGGGTCAAGGGCAATATCCGTCATCAGGCCCAGTTCAGGAAAATGCCGTTTGAGCGTGGCTACCACACGTGGTACGAGACCATCCGGATTCAGCGCTTCGCGTGCATCCTCTGTTTTTAGAGCCGCGTCTATTACAGGAAATAACGCGAGTACGGGTATGCCCAGCTTGACGCATTCCTCGGCTTGTACCAGTAGTCTGTCTAGGGTTTGGCGCTGAACCCCTGGCATGGATGCCACCGCTTCTTCACGGTTCGCACCGTCCAATACAAATACTGGGTAAATCAGATCTGAAGCAGTCAGCTCATGCTCTCGCATCAGGGCGCGGGAAAATGGGTCACGACGCATGCGTCGCATCCGTTTGTGTGGGAATTGTCCAAGTATATGCATAGATTAAAGTCCAAAATTTTTTATTTGCGTTGGAACTCTTTCATTATTGTTTCATCTTATGTTGCAGATGATGCAATGTCGTCTCCCGCTTTTCCTCCCTGAGCGGGGTGTTTTGACTTAAAAGTCAAGGCATTTACGCCCCTGGTCTTTACTTTATTGACCAGGGGTTTTTTTTGTCTGGAAATCAGCAGAAAACCAACTGGCAATAACTTCTTCCGCTTCATCCATGCCTGTTTTTTTCAGGCTGGAAAATAGCTGAACCGAACAAAATGGAAAAAATTTTGCGAGGTGCAGTCGAACCCGGTCCAAGGTTAGAGAAGCCTGCTGGCGGCTTAGTTTGTCTGATTTGGACAGCAGCACATGTACAGGCTTGCCAGTAGGTTTAAGCCACTCCAGCATTTGTTCATCCAACTGGGTAAGAGGATGCCGTGCATCCATTATGACAACCAGCCCGCATAATGACCTACGCGTCTGGATATATCCGCTCAGCAATGCTTCCCAGTGCGATTTTATTCCTGGAGGTACTTTAGCATAACCATAACCCGGCAAATCCACCAGAAATCGATTCTCGCCCAAATCAAAATAGTTCAGATGCTGCGTACGTCCTGGAGTTTTACTGGTATACGCCAGACGCACCTGATTAGTTAGCGTATTGATGGCACTGGATTTCCCTGCATTTGAGCGCCCGGCGAAGGCCACTTCCTTACCCATGTGAATGGGCAAATCGCGTAATTGATTAACGGTAGTAAAAAATGCTGCGCTTGAAAAAATTCCCATTTTACCAAGTTGAAAAAATATTTTTAGCGGCTGTTATGGTTTGCTCGATATCTGCGTCCGTGTGGGCATAGGAAACGAATCCTGCTTCGAATGCTGATGGCGCCATGTATATACCTTTGTTCAGCATGGCATGGAAGAAGCGATTGAAAGCCTCCTTGCTGGATGACATGACTTCGGTATAAGAGGTCGGTGGGGTGGAAAGGAAATATATACCGAACATACCCCCGATCGACTGCGCAGAAAAAGCGATATTGTGTTCATGGGCTGCCTGCTGCAGGCCAGCTGCCAGGTTGCGTGACAGAGTGTTTAGGCGTTCGTAGAATCCAGGTTGCTGTACCAGTTTAAGGGTAGCAAGACCTGCTGCAATTGCGACCGGGTTCCCGGAAAGAGTGCCGGCCTGGTACACTGGCCCGATGGGCGCCAGATATTGCATTATGTCATGTCGTCCTCCGAGTGCAGCGGCAGGCAGACCCCCACCCATTACCTTGCCCAGTGTGACCAGATCAGGGCGGATACCATAATATCCCGCTGCGCCCTGCAGGCTGACTCGGAATCCAGTCATTACCTCGTCGAGAATAAGCACCGCACCGTGTTTTGTACAGAGCGTACGTAATGCATCCAGAAACTCGCGTTTGGGAAGAATCAGGTTCATGTTGCCTGCGACCGGTTCAACGATTACTGCAGCAATTTCTTTTCCTATTTCGTCAAAAGTCTGTTCCAGGCCAGCCACATCGTTGTAATTAAGTACTGTAGTCAGCGCCGCGATTTCTGCAGGTACCCCCGATGAACTTGGTTGGCCGAAAGTCAGTGCGCCGGAGCCTGCCTTCACCAGAAGGCCATCAGAATGACCGTGGTAGCAACCTTCAAATTTAATAATCCGGCTTCGGCCGGTAAATCCTCGTGCCAAACGGATTGCGGTCATGGTGGCTTCGGTGCCAGAACTGAGCATGCGTACCATATCTATACATGGAACAAGCTTGCATAATAATTCGGCCATTTCCAGTTCGGCTTCAGTGGGCGCCCCAAAACCTAAACCATGAGCGGCAGCATCCTGAACTGCGGCAATAACTGCGGGATGACAGTGTCCAGCAATCATTGGCCCCCATGATCCGACATAATCGATGTAACGCGTGTTGTCGGCATCCCAAACATATGCACCTTGTCCGCGCTTGAAAAACAGAGGGACGCCGCCAACTGATTTGAAAGCGCGTACTGGCGAATTGACTCCGCCGGGGATGAGGTGTTGTGATTGTTCAAACAGATATGCGTTGCGTGAGTCCATGAACGGGGTCCTAAATCCAGTGTTGCATTAAAAACATTTATGAATAATAGCGTTGATTTTATCATGTTGCCGAGATGCACTTTAGCAAGATGAAATTACACCAATAAAATTAGGTTCATTTAATTTTGAAAGGGTCTGATACAAAGTAATGTCGAGAAAATTCAAGCTGAGTGAGGATTGATTACATGCAGCTTTTGCCATGGAAGGTAATGCAAGTCCATGCTGAATATTACGTAGCGCCCTGGGAAATTGCAATCTTCATGGATGTAGAGGTTTGCCCCTTTGTGCTGGAGGAATTATAAAGGGGGATTCGTTTTGGGAGGCTCCGGCATGGAGCAAACCGTGTGGTCACGTCTGATATAATGCGCGCCGCTTTGGGTGCCAGATTGCTAGTATCGTCTGGTTAAACGGGAAACAGGTGAGGGAGTTCGATCTCTTAAAGCCTGTGCTGCCCCCGCAACGGTAAGCAGGTGCGGGCGTGTCAATAATCTGGTAGATCAAAATTTGCGTGAAGATTGCTTTGCGTTCATCAGATAGGTAATTTTATTCTGGCGCAAAGGATTTCGTTGCCAGGAATTAGATTCTGGTAAATGGTAAAAGCGCATGCGGATCCACATTCAGGTTAAGCCACTGTGAGCAATCATGGGAAGGCGATGCGTCTAGTCCTGCAAGCCCGGATACCGGCCTTGAGCACAGGAATCTCAATAGAGGTTCTTTGGGTCGGCAAGTGCTGAGAGTCATAGTGGCTGATGGAAGGTATGCCGCTTCAATCAATTAGCATTTTCCGTGTTTGAACATTCCAACGGGGAGCCTTGGAATCTGCTCAGGATATCATAATGAAATGTCAAAAATTGGTTGCCGCCATTTTGGGTGGGGCTACCACGTTTGCTTATGCAATAACCGAAGACCCTGTCCTTGAAACAATTGTTGTCACGGGGATGCGATTCGAAGAACCGTTCGCAGACCAGCTTTCAGGCATATCCGTTATCACGCGGGATATGATCAACGAAAGCAGTGCGCGCACCATTCCAGAGTTACTTACGCAGCATGCAGGTATTTTAGCGCGGGATTTATTTGGAAACAATGCTTCATCTACCACGGTTGATATGCGTGGATTTGGTGCGGCTGCCGGGCAAAATACCTTAATTCTGCTGGATGGGCGGCGTATTACTGATGTTGATCTTTCTGGGGTTCAGTGGTCGGCTATTCCATTCGCCTCCATCGAACGTATTGAGGTGATGCGTGGTAGTGGCTCGGTTTTGTATGGTGACGGTGCTACAAACGGCGTTATTAATATCATCACAAAGTCGCCTGCACAAGCAGGGAAATCCGGCAAGATCAGTGTAAAAGCTGGTAGCTATGGAATGGCCGAGGTCCAGGCGAATGCGAATTATTTTTCAGGGCAAACAGGTTTTGATATCACAGCCAGTCGATTTAACACTGATGGATATCGGGCGAATAATCAAAATGAACAGACCAATGTCCAGGCAAATACACGATGGAAATTTAGTGCAGGTGAGCTGGCATTGAAATTGGGCATTGACCGGCAGGAAATCCGCCTGCCTGGTGCACGTTTGGTTCAACCGGATGCCGGGATCAATCTGGTGGAAACGGATCCCCGCGGTACGGCCACCCCACTGGATTACGCCAGTCGTGATGGCAATTGGGTTGCTGTTGAATGGAAGCAGCGTTTTTCTGAAGCGGATGTCAATATAGGAGTGGCACGGCGCACCAAGAATCAAAAATCTTTTTTTGATTTTAATGGGTTTCCGAATTACCGGGACGGAGATATGCACATGACTTCGTTTACACCCCGGATCAAGCTACCGCATGCATTAGGAGGGGGGAGTATTTTAGTAGCAGGAATGGATCTGTATCGCTGGAATTATGATTTGCAAACGTCTAACTCTCCCATGAATATCGGACAGCCAATCAATCAGATATTCTCCACCCAGAAAAATAGTGCCTGGTATTTACAAAATACGACTTATATTTCCCAGGCAACATCCCTGTTGGCCGGGATGCGGAATGAACGGGTTTCTATGAATGCTTATGATGTTTACAATGATGCTGCTCCCGGTGGAATTTTTGGTTCTGCTGCTCCACCGGGTTATTTCGCAAGATCGAGAAATGCTTATGAACTAGGCTTGCACCATAAGCTTTCTGATAATTTTTCGTTGAACGGAAAAATTGGGCGGGGTTTCCGATTTGCAAATATCGATGAAATTTATGAATCGTCACCATCGTTTTCCAATCAGTTTCAATTTTTACGCCCACAGTCCTCAGACACCTATGAAATCAGCGCAGAGCATCGCTTGGGTAAAGGAAGATGGAGGATGTCCATTTTCAATATCAAGGTGCGGGACGAAATCCATCTGGATCCATATAGTACAGGTATTGGCAATACCAATCTGCCACCGACCTTGCGCAGGGGGATGGAACTGGATGGAAAGTGGAAGGTATCTCCCTGGTTGGTAGTAAATGCTGCTTATACATATATCAATGCAAAATTTTTAAGTGGAACCTTAGATGGCGGCGTATTTACACAAACCAATGTAAATCTTGCTGACAAGAAAGTACCCCTGGTGCCTGTCAGTAAGCTGAATCTGGGCCTGGCTTGGACTGTTCACGAAAAAACTTTCTTGAATGCATCCATTGTTTATGTTGGTTCTCAATTTATGGATAACGACCAGGCCAATAGTTTTGGCACCAAAATCCCGGCTTATACGATTGCTGATATCAAGCTGATACATACAAAAGGCCCGTGGCAGGTAAGTGCGACCGTGAATAATTTGTTTGACAGAGATTATTATAATTATGCGGTAAGTAGCCAGTTTGTTCCAGGAAGATATAACGCGTACCCATTGCCGGGGCGGATGCTATTCCTGGGGCTGAGTTACCAAGAGTAATGCATATTTTGGTGGGTAACGAAAAAATGTTCCAGCCCACCAGGATGATTACCGTTTCCCAGCGTTTTGCATCCATCTTGCACGCGAAAATTTGTGTCGGCGAGGTTGCCTGATTCCATTTCAGGGGATTTTCAGGGTTGGAATGATAAATGGCTTTTGTCTATAAGCAGATGAACGGATGCTTGTGCCGTAACTGTAGGGCAGGCCTTTGGCCGGATGGGTGTGTGTTGGCAAATACGGGAAATATTAGCTGCGTGTCATTATTCATCATTGACTGTAGAGAATGTCTTGGGCTATCCTGCAAAATGGCCCGGGTTTTATGGATAACCCGGAATATTAATCAGGTCTGGCTGGAGTTTTGCATTGGATTAATTAAGGATAGACCGTGCTACGGTGCCTTTATGGCCCTTTGATTGCGGAAATATCAGTCCCTGCGACTGCATTCATTAAGCCACGGAGATATCATGAGCGATGATCAAAAAACGATTGAAGAGTTGAACCAGCCGATGGGCATAGAGTGCTGGTCGGTCGAGCAAATACAACAAGCACAAAAAGATGCAGCTAGGGCAGCAGGGCTGGAAGATACAGTGTTCCGTGATGGTGAGAATACCCCGGAGATGGTGGTGCTTCCTGCGGGTAGCTACGGTATGGGTGAGTTATTCGACAAGCATGAGGTTGTTTTTGCGCGGCCATTTGCGGTAGGAAGATACCCGGTTACGGTGGAAGAGTGGAAACTTTTTACCGAAAGGCTGCGACCCAAGGCAGAAAAATTACCTGGCATTGGTCCCGGATACCTCGCTGGTACAGGCACCGTACGCGGTTTCCACAAAACTCTGCTTAAGGCTCCAGGGAAGGCAACAGATTTGCATCATGAGGTATTAAGTTATATCAAAGAGACAAACAGCGAGTTACCGGTAACTAATGTTAACTGGTTTGATGCACAGGATTATGTTCGCTGGTTATCAACCCAGACGGGGCATACTTATCGACTTTTATCGGAAGCGGAATGGGAATATGCCTGTCGTGCAGGGACAGTCACAGATTATTTTTGGGGCGATGAGATTGGTCAAAACAATTGTAATTGTGAGGGTAGCGGAAGCGAATGGAGTGCTAAAAGCGCTTCTCCTGTGAATAGCTTTAGGCCCAATGCATTCGGTTTGTATGACATGCTGGGCAATGCATGGGAATGGGTAGAGGATGTATGGCATGATGATTACGATGGTGCTCCGAATGATGGAACCGCATGGAAATATGGCGGAAATCGCCAGTGGCGTGTGATACGTGGAGGTTGTTGGGATAGTGACCCGCGTGATGCGCGCGCACCTCTTCGATTGTGGATTGAGCCTTCAATTCGAAATTATGGCATCGGTTTCCGTGTTGCAAGAGCGCTGTAACAGGCGGATACATAACATAACTTGATGCGGTCAACGGGATATCATTTTCCAATCAGTTGTGATTACGGATTGCGTTACTATATAGAGCGAATATCCAGATTATTTTAAAATAGTTATTTTAGGCGCTAATCAGGTTGCGTGGGTTTTTATTCAGCATATTATTGTCGAAATAATTGGGCATTGTGAACACAACCAAATTTTAAGAAACATGCAAGGAGGAAGATCGGGTGATTGATCAGGAAGGACAAAAATATCAGGAGACCGAACGTATCCAGTTAGCCACTTTGCTACTGGAAGCGGATATTGATTGTTACATTGTTATTGATGGCGAGGATCAAGGTTTGCTGGAAAGGGATTGTCCGCGCACCTTTGATCTGCCACTGGGTTATCCACTAATTCATGCTTCTACGAAAGATGGCTTGGTGGGAATAGAATGGGTGCAGCCGCTTTATCGTGAAGAAACTATCGAGCATAGCATCCGTCTCGCTGAACAGCATGCTTTCGAACGAGCAAAGCTGGAGGAGGAAATGCGCCATCCACTGGGTATTGAATGTCTTTCGGTGGAGCAGATAAAGCAAATGCAAATTGAGGCGGCAAAAAAAGCAGGGGTTGCTCCGGAGTTCAGCGATGGTCCCGGTTTTCCGGAAATGGTGGTAATTCCAGCGGGCAGCTATCGAATGGGCGAGGAATCTGATAAGCATAAAGTAACTATTTCTCGCTCCTTTGCTGTCGGGAAATATCCAGTTACCGTTGAGGAGTGGTATCGATTTGCTGATGCCAAAAGTATAGTCAAACAAGAGCCAATGAGTATCCTGTTTGGCGCAGAAGGTGATGGCAGTGAGGTGAAACCTTACGTTGAGCCAGAATATCCTCCTCATCGCCCATCGGATAATGGGTGGGTGGGCACTACTCTACCAGTAACCAATGTCAGTTGGTTTGATGCCCAAGACTACGTGCGCTGGTTATCTGCCGAGACGGGGCAGACTTATCGTCTGTTGACTGAATCGGAATGGGAATATGTCTGCCGGGCGGGATCAATGACGGAATATTACTGGGGAGACGAACTGGGCGCAAATAATTGTAATTGCCAGGATAGCGGAAGTAAATGGAGCTGCAAGCGTGCTTCAGGAGTGGGTAGTTTCGCCCCGAATGTGTTTGGTGTGCATGACATGCTGGGAAATGTTTGGGAATGGGTACAAGATCACTGGCATAATAATTACGAGGGGGCTCCATCAGATGAAAGCGCATGGACTTATGGGGGTAATCAGCAGAGCCGGGTGGTCCGGGGAGGATCATGGGATTGCGGTCCGCGTCTTGCGCGTTCTGCAAGCCGTGCCAGGGCTGTAACATCCAGTCGATACGATGATTTCGGGTTCCGGGTAGCCAGCATGCTGGATGTGCCGGATGTTGATGCCGATAAAGAAAGCGAATCCAGTTTTTAAAGACATCCTGGTAGTGATGGCTACATAAATAAGTGCTGATCTTTTAATTAGGTTGCGGATTGTTCTGATAGGAAGCGCAAGCGACAAGTTATGTTCCTGTTATGTGTTCTTAGTTGTCAGAAGCCAGTCGGGCAGGAAAAACCGATATGGCATCCGGAATAAAAATGGATGGAGAGCGACAGGGGAGAATCGGGTGACTAACATGGGGAAACAGAAAGTACAGGAATCCGAATGCTGGCAGAAAGCGGTTTTGCTACTTAAAACCGATATGGATTGCCGCCTCATGGTTAATGACGATAATTATGGAGCACTTCAGAAAAATACTCCTTTTGCTATTGAGTTGCCTTTTGGTGCACATGTAATCAATGTCATTACTCAGGATGGGTTGTTGGAAAAAGAGTGGACGCAAAATATTAGCTCGAAAGAACAGGTTGTTCATTTGGTCTGCCTTGCGGATGATTATGACCGGTTACGAGCAGTACGTGAAGCAGAAGTTCGTGAGCCATTGGGTATTGAATGTTGGCCTGAGGGAAGGATTCAGCAAGAACAAATGTTGGCTGCATTGGGAGCAGGGCTCGATCCAGTTTTTCGCGATACTCCGGTTACTCCGGAAATGGTAGTGATACCTGCAGGTAGTTATCGCAGGGGAAATGCAAATAATAAATTTAAGGTTAATATTGTTTGTTCTTTTGCAATAGGCAAATATCCAGTGACGGTGGCAGATTGGAAATATTATGTCGAGAATAGCGGAGTTTCGTATGTTCCATCGGATAATGGCTGGGAAGGAGACACTCTCCCGGTCACCAATGTCAATTGGTATGATGCTCAAAACTATGTCCGCTGGCTGTCAGCCCATACTTGCAAAACTTATCGTTTGTTGTCTGAAGCGGAGTGGGAATATGCAAGTCGTGCCGGGACTGTGACGGAATATTATTGGGGCGATGAAATAGGTCATAATAACTGTAATTGCCAGGATAGCGGGAGTGAATGGAGCCGGAGGTCTGCTTCTCCAGTCGGAAGCTTTAAGCCCAATGCTTTTGGTATATATGATATGCTAGGAAATGTATGGGAGTGGTTGGAAGACATCTGGCATGATAATTACGAAGAATCCCCGACTGACGGTGGAGCATGGGTTGTCGGAGGAAATCCGCTTGGGCGTGTTATGCGGGGAGGTTCTTGGAGCAGTTTCCCGCAATATGCGCGCTGTGCCCACCGCCTTGGGAGTGTCCCCTCTGTAAGAAATTGTAATTTCGGCCTTCGCCTGGCGAGAACCTTGCCGTAAAACGGTAAATAATTGCATGGTGGATCCTGAATATCAGAGCAGATACTGCCCTGGTTTTAAAGTGATGGACGGGGTTTCCTAGAAGATTTTTGTTCAGATTGACTTCAAGTCAATCGTTGGCTTGTCTCCCTGATTTTTCATGTAGGTAACGGTGTTGTGTGTCTGGGCGCGAAGGATGGCCGTGATGGCTACGGATGATATTCGGGCTGATTGTGCCCGAATCTTTTAAAGAAAAGAGCCTGTGGCAAGAAATGAATGACGGTGGGTATATTGCCTGCGTTCCAGAATCTCTACTTTTCAATATCTCAACTTTTTTAACACAGGATGGTTATGAATGAGCAAGGAATTGCATAAAGAGTATTTTCAACAGCAAAATGCTCACAACCTTGATGAAAATCCTTCCAGCAGAAAAGGTTCAGCAAATCAAAACATCTGCCTGTCGCTAGAGAGCGATATGGATTGTCGTCTCATGATCAATGGTCAAGATCAAGGGCAATTGGATAAAAACATATCCAGAATGTTTTTCTTACCTGCTGGAAGTCACCTCATTAATGCTCAAACATGCGATGGCCTAATAGAAGATGAGTGGGTGCAGGCATTGAAGAATGAGGATATCTCCTTTTTCATTAGGATGGCGGAAGAGCATGGACAGGCGCAGTCCGTGTTTTTGGAACAGAGGGATGAATTAAAAGGGCCAATAGGCATAGAGTGCTGGACAATCACGGAAATACAACAAGCCGCAATTGCAGCAGCAAAAGAGGCGGGAACTACCCATATTTTTCGCGATGGACCGGATGCCCCAGAAATGGTAGTGATACCCAGGGGAAGTTTTCGTATGGGCGAAGTATCGAATAAGCATAAAGTCACTATTGCCCATTCTTTTGCTGTGAGCCGATATCCAGTCACGGTAGCCGAATGGAGGCAATTCGTTGCATCTGGCGGATGTTCTTATTCCCCTGCAGATAATGGATGGCCTGGTGACAACCTACCGGTAACCAATGTTAATTTTGTGCATGCACAAGCCTATGTGCGATGGCTATCGACGAAGACGGGCAAAAACTACCGCTTATTGTCAGAAGCAGAATGGGAATATGCGTGTCGTGCTGGGTCGGCGACGGAGTATTACTGGGGAGATGAGCTTGGAAAAAACAATTGCAATTGCCAGGATAGCAAGAGCGAATGGAGTTGTCGGCGTGCCTCGCCGGTGGGCAGTTTTTCACCAAACAAGTTTGGTTTGCATGACATGCTAGGAAATGTGTGGGAATGGGTTGAAGATGCATGGCATGATACCTACAATGGGGCTCCTACGGATGGAAGCGCTTGGTTGTCCGATGGCGCAGTGAGCACACTTGGCAATCAGGAATGGCGGGTTCTGCGCGGAGGATCCTGGATGATTGACCCAAGAGATGCCCGTTGTGCTGTTCGTTTCATGTGTGACCAGTTGAACCGTAATGCTTATACAGGGATTCGTGTTGCTAGAACATTATCATGATGTGGGGTGTATTCCTGGTGATCCGACTGTATTATTCAAACTTCAAAACGGCATGGTTTGTATCTAATTAAGCGGTACGTGGGTAATAACATAATTCAAGTGCTTACGGTTGGAATTACGCCCGCAGTATAAGCTGCATCATTTGCAGTGTATCTCTAATTTAAAAGCTCAGCGTCATCGTGGGGCTGGCCGTACATCATCAGGTGCATTGGGTTCTGCTATGAAATTCTGGTGCAGAAGTTTTCTGTAATTATTAAGGATGCAAATGCAGGGGATGTTTTTTTAGATTGCCCGCTAGAATTCAACCATTTCAAAGTCTTCCTTTCGAGCCCCGCATTCCGGGCATGTCCAGTTCAGAGGGACATCCTCCCATCGCGTACCAGGCGGTATGCCGTCTTCCGGAGAGCCGGATGCCTCATCATACAGCCAGCCACAAATCAGGCACATGTAGGTTTTGTATTCAGCGTTCGGAATCATGACGAGCAATTTCAGTTAAAATTACAATTTTGACATTTTACAATGACCAATACTCCCATGTCCGTTATTCCGCCTGTTGTCCTTGCTTTTGGTGCTACCGATCCCTGCGGAGGGGCAGGCTTGCAGGCTGATATTCTGACTATAGCCAGCATGGGATGTCACCCATTGTCGGTAGTGACGGCAGTCACGGTACAAGATACCGGTGGCGTGGATGATGTTCTGCCAATTGATGCTGAGTGGGTATCCGACCAGGCACGTGCGGTGCTGGAAGATATGCCAGTGGCAGCATTTAAGATCGGCTTGCTGGGAAGTGTGGAGAATATCGCTGCGATCGCAGAGGTGATTTCGGATTATCCGGACATCCCTTTGGTGTTTGATCCAGTTCTTGCGTCTGGCCGTGGTGATGAACTGACCAATGATGATATGCTGGATGCGTTGCGCGAATTGCTATTGCCGCAGACTACCATTCTGACACCTAACAGCATAGAGGCGCGCCGCATTATCCAAGATGAAGAAAATGACGAGGATAACCCCGACCTTGCAGAGTGTGCCAAGCGTATTCTCCAGCTTGGGTGTGAATATGTTCTTGTAACTGGAACGCACGAGCACACGCCACAGGTGATTAACACTTTGTATGGCGAGAATGGAGTTGTGCGAAGTGATAGCTGGATGCGATTATCAGGAATTTACCATGGCTCTGGTTGTACACTGGCTTCGGCTATAGCTTCGCTTTTGGCAAATGGGTTACCAATGAATGAAGCAGTTAAGGAGGCCCAAGAGTTTACTTGGCAGGCATTACAATATGCTTTTCGTCCAGGCATGGGACAGCATATTCCTGACCGTTTATTTTGGGCGCGGGATGACGAAGAGGATGACACTGGCGGCCACCATTAAAGGCGTGTATGCGATTACGCCTGATTGTGTTGATTCTGCGGATTTACTCCATCGGGCGCGCATGGCGCTGGCAGGGGGAGCAAAGATTCTGCAATATCGTAATAAATCTGCAAATTGTGAACAAAGAGTGGAGCAGGCACACGCGCTGCGTATGTTGACTAGAGAGTTCGGTGCGCTATTTATTGTAAATGATGATGCACGTCTTGCGGCTCATGTGGATGCTGATGGGGTGCATGTAGGAGCAACGGATGATGGCGTTGAAGTAGCCCGCACCCTTTTGGGTATGCAGAAGATTATTGGTGTTTCTTGTTATAACCATTTGACCTTGGCGCACGATGCAGTGAATGCAGGTGCGGATTATGTGGCATTTGGAGCATTTTTCCCTTCCGCTGTTAAGCCTGGGGCGGCTGTAGCAACAGTCGGGCTGCTGCAGCAGGCACGCAGGGAGTTGAATATCCCACTGGTGGCAATAGGTGGCATCACGCTGCATAATGCAGGAATGTTGCTGCACGCCGGGGCAAGTGCGCTGGCAATGATTTCAGCTTTATTTCAAACTGAAGATATTACGGATGCTGTAAAAAAAATGTCCAGTCTGTTTGAACTGTACCCGCAGAATGGCATCAGCTGATGAGGATATTTTTGGCATATCAGAAGATCTTTTGTGCGTTTTTGGGAATCGTTCTATCGACCTTGGCGTTGGGCGAAAATCGAATGCATGTTCGGCCTGTAGCAGTAGTTGCTCAACCTAAAGATGTAACTTTAATCGCAGGGGTGCCAGATGCAGGAATATTCTCATATGAACTTGTAGGTGGCGAGTTTGAATACTTGGTGCAAAAAGGGGATTCCCTGACCAGTATTGGTGCGCGCCTGGGAGTGGAGCCATCTACTCTTGCTCGGATGAACAAAATTAAGAGAAACAGCCTGCTGTATCCGGGCAAGCGGTTGCAGATTGAGAACCGGCACATCGTGCCGGAACGACTGACAGATGGCCTGTTGATTAACCTGCCACAGCGGCTTCTGTATTATTTTGGGTCAGGAACGCTGATCGCTCATTACCCAGTAGGCCTGGGTTCGTGGGCCTGGCCAACTCCAACGGGCAGCTTCAATGTGCTTGATATTCAGGAAAACAAGGTGTGGTATGTACCTAAATCAATTCAGGAGGAAATGCGGCGAGAAGGGAAGCCTGTACGGGCACAAGTGCCCCCTGGGTCAGAAAACCCGCTGGGCAAGTTTTGGATCGGGCTTAGTCTGCCTGCAATTGGTATTCACGGAACTAATGCGCCAGCAAGTGTCTACCATTTTCAGAGCCATGGCTGTATTCGCCTGCACCCGGATGATATTGCTGCACTTGTTCAGCGGGTACGTAAAAATATGCAGGGCAAGATCATCTATGCACCGGTGTTATTGGCTCGTATAAGTGATGGACGTATTTTCCTGGAAGTAAATCGGGATGTTTATAGAAAGAATAGTGACCCGCTATCTGTTGTAGAACATTTAGCCCGCACCCAAGGGCTAACCGCCATGATTGACTGGGAAAAAGTGAGAGAAGTTATTCAATTAAAGGATGGGGTGGCTCGTGAAGTGGGGCTGCATACTCCAGTGCCATTAGGAGAAACGCAATGAACGAAATGAGAAAACACCAAAGCCGCCGTGAATTTCTAAGGTTTGGGTTGTTAGTGGCTGTTGCCGGGTTGGTGGCGCCGTTTCCCGCTCAGGCCGCAATGCGTGAAATCGCTGCCAGAGAACGCTCCCTGGCTTTGTATAATACACATACAGGGGAAAGCCTGAACACTGTCTACTGGGCAGAGGGTGCATATATTCCTCAAGCACTGTCCGAGATCAACTACGTTCTTCGGGATCATCGAAATAACGAAATAAAAAGCATATCCCCAGAGCTTCTTGATTTGGTGCGTGAGATTAACAGCATGGTCGGTGGAAACCAGCCTGTCCAGATTATTTCTGGGTATCGCTCGCCAACAACCAATAAAAAGCTTGCAGCTTTGAGCAATGGGGTGGCGAAACATAGCATGCATCTGGATGGGAAGGCGATTGATATCCGTGTTCCCGGGCGTGAGCTTGTGCATGTACGCAGCGCTGCTTTAAGACTGCAAGGTGGCGGGGTAGGCTTTTATCCCAAATCTGACTTCGTGCATGTGGATGTGGGTAGAGTACGGCAGTGGCAGGGTTGAGAACGGAATGGCGTTGTACAACCATACAGATAAGAGAAGCGGGGTAAATCAGAACAGACTTTAAGGTTTGTGACTATCACTGAAATAGTGGATCAGCGGACAATATGTCCCAGTCATGCCTGTGGTGACAATGGCAAAAACCTAAGGTCTGGGTAGCCCCAAGGAAAAACGCTTTATTTTCCTTGCGCTAATGACATGGCTTTTTGAAAATATTTAAATGCCTCGTCTGGTTGTTGCAGTTTTTCTGCCAAATGACCTAAGGTTGTATATGCATCGATACTTGGCGTGATGCTATTACTCGCATCCAGATAATTTTGGGCTTTGCTCCACAATTTTTGCTGAAGGCATAGTTTACCCAATACCAACAGCAACCCGGCATCATCCGGGTGTTGTTTAAGCCAGCGTTCAGCCTGTTCAATCTGGCACACTGTTTCATCTGCCAGGCAGTCTCCATACAGCAACACCAAATCCCGGTCCCATTCCTGGTTCAATTTATCCGTTACAATTTGTCTGGCGCTACGACAATCTCCCTGATAGATCAGGGCACGTGCTATAGCTGCTACAACTTTTGGGAGTCTTTTGAATTCTTGAGGGCTATTTTTCCAAAGTGCTAACAGTGTCGGTGCATCCAGTGTGTGTGCGCGAATTTTTTCAAGCAAAGCCTGCTGGCGAATCTGCATGGCAGCGCTGGAGTCCATGGCGTCCTGCTTTTCCAGCTGATTGGTCATGTCCAGTACCGCATCCCAGTTGCCGGCCTGTTGCTGCGCGCGAAGTTCGAGCAGGAGTGCGCCCGTATGCCCTTTTACGCCGCTGTTACGCAATTCCGTCAGAGCATGAAGAGCGGCTTGCGGCTGGTGTTGATCGAGGCTGAATTTTGCCTGGGCCATTAAATGCATGGTAGATATTTCTGTTGACTTTCCATCGGATGCTGCGAGGTAGGTGTCACGTCTGCTGAATTCGCGCAGTTCATGTGCTGAGCGCGCTGCAATGACAGAGTTGAGGCTGGAGTTCTCGCCCAGCTTCATTGCCCGTACCGCTGCTTTTTCCGCAAGTGCATAACGTCCTTCGAAAAAAGCGTTCAGCGCTTCCATCATGGCAGCATGTGCTTTGCTGTGAGAGCGCTCAATTCGGGATTGACGTATATAGGCGGGGAGACGGATGGCAGAAAGAACCAGACGCACCGTGAAATATCCCATTATGAACAGGGTTAGCAATAATATCAGAAACAGGATAAGAGATATTTCAAGGCGGTAAGGTGGATATAAAAGCAGCAAGTACCCGGGATTCTGTGCAGCCAACTTCAATGCCACTGCTAGCGAGAATAATCCCAGCAGCCATACTAGGAATTTCATCGTGAAACCTTACCAAGAGAGGAGCGATAGTTCCGTACCGCTTCCAGACTTGCGCTTACATCAGGCAATTCGATGTCAATGCTGGACTCCCACAGACTTTGCAAGTTGAAAACGAAGAGTTTGCCAGCAGTGCTTGTGATGTCAAAATATTGTTCAACCCACTTTTTTGCTGTTTGCAAGTCATGCTTATAGATTGCTTCGTCGTGAGACAATAAAGCAAGGCGTGCAGATAGAAGGCGTAATTTCAAATTCTCCCGCAAAAAAAAACTTTGTGCGGGAGGTAGCAACGGAAGTTCATTTTTGTACATATTTTCAATACGCACAAAGCGCTTTATGTCTCCCCACATTTCGCGAATTAGTTTTTTCCATGTATTCTCTTCGCCTGCTGGCGGGACTATCGTGATTTCTTTTTCCAGAGAAGCGTGGGCGATATCCTGAATTAAAGGCAAACTGTCGATTTTTTCGATCAGGTTATCAAGGCGGAAGTTTATATCCTGCACGTCTACATCAGGTAGTGTGCGCAATTTATCGATGTCATGACTTATAGCTCTGCGCAATTCATTAAAAGCAGCACGATCCATGCGCTTCAGGCGATCATCAGCTTGCTGCAGGGCAATTAGAGCGGCCTTTACATTCGCAGAAAGTTGCAACTGTTGACCTGCGATCATCAGCATCTGTTCTACTTCCGCCAATACTGTTTCATCGCGACTTTCAGTCAGATCCTGATAGAAGGATTCCAGTGCAGCTCGCTGACTCTGCGCTTCGGCAGAGTGGGTTTCCAGTACGCTTACTTTTACAGAAAGTTCCCGCATGGATTCTTGTATCTGCTTCGTCAGGACCTGGTTGGCCTTATTATTGCCATCCATGTCAGCTAAACGGCGGGCTAAATCCTTTTGCATATCATTTAACTGCAAATGTGCGTCAAACCACTGCCATAAAAATACCGCCAGTATTACAGCCAGGAGTATCTGCTGAATACTCAGGCTAGCCAGGAATTTTCCTGCCGGAGTTGTCGGTGCAGTGGATCCCTCCTGCAATGGATCCGATGTGGCAGGGTGGGTTGGTTTAGGTGGAAATGCTTGACCGGTCATGATTTTTTTCCAGGTCTGCGTGAAGCATTATTTTGCGTATGTGCCCATGCGATTAAGCCAGACATCAAGCCGTCGTCTCCTGCACTTGTCAGTATCACATTGCTCCAGCCCAGCTGGTTCGCGACTTCGGCAATGCGAATGTGCGGGACAAATATGGGAACCATCGTGAGTTCTTGTTTCTCAATATTATTGACCATATCATTTAAATAACCCATTGCTTCGCTACTGGTTATGATAATGGCATCGGGGTGGGTTGCAATCAATTGGGTAGCGTCCTGAGTTGGTTTATTGCGCTGGTAGCATGTGACATATTCTACCCGGGCGCCACGTGATTTCAGGGTGTCACCCAGTAACTCGCGCCCGCCATTGCCGCGAAAAATGACCACATTTTGGCCGGCAACGTGCTGTAACTCAGGCAATGCAAGCAAAGCTTCACTATCAAAACGGTCATGTGGTGCAAGAATGTTTTCAAGGCCGTAACCACGTAATGCGCGTACGCTCCCCTGTCCTACAGTTGCAATTTTTAATGAGGCTGGAAATTTTACTTGCCGCCTAATGTCGATTTCTTCTTTTTTCTCGTCTGTATTCAGGATGGCTTGCATGCCATAAAGTACAGCATTGGGGCTGATAAAAATTGCCAAGTTAAATTCGTGGAGACGCTTAGCGAGCGAATATAAAGGTGCCAAGTCAAGCACCGGGCTGATTTCCAGCAGGGGGAAAAGCGTGGCATGGCCCCCTGCCATTTCAATGCACTGGGCCAATTTTTCTGCCTGCCCGCGCGGGCGGGTTACTACAATATTCAGGCCGGTTAGTGGTCGTTTTTGCATTATTTTCTGCAGCAATTCTGGTTGCCTTGCAGAGGCCGAGCGGGGACGAAAAAGGGGATCAGGCAAAAATGATCCCCACATTTCCATGGAGTAGGAGTCTTCATCTGATTAAAATGAATGGCCATTCGCTATCCGTGCCACTTGCTTTAAAAAAGCTTATTTTAAATCCTGAGATGCGAGAATTTCTTCTGCTCCTTGCATGCGCAAAGCTTGTGCCACAGCATTGCCCAATGCTTCTGGATCATCGGTCGTACCATATAATTCAGCGTGCGCCATACGTTTTCCATCAGGGCTTCCGACAAAGCCACGCAAGCGGAGTTTACTGTCAATAATTTCGGCAAAACCGCCTAGTGGTACCTGACAGTTGCCTGCAAGCGCACGGCTTAAGGCTCGCTCCGCTTTGACACATGCCGCGGTATCGGCATCATGCAGCGGTCTGAGCAATACCTCCAAATCCGGGCGTGAACTGAGGCATTCGATAGCAAGCGCGCCTTGGCCTACTGCTGGTAGACTGCTTTCAGGGGAAATGAAAGCACGGATACGATCGTTCAAGCCTAAACGCTTCAAACCGGCAGCAGCAAGGATGATGGCAGAGTACCTGCCCTCATCCAGTTTGCGTAAGCGTGTCTGCACATTGCCGCGTAAAGATTCAATCTTCAGATGCGGAAAACATGCGCGTAACTGGCTCTCACGACGCAAGCTTGAAGTCCCGACTATGCTTCCAGGAGGCAGTTCTTCAAGATTAGCATACAGGTTGGATATGAAAGCATCGCGTGCGTCTTCCCGCTTACTAATGCAGGCGATCATAAATCCTGGTGGTAAATGCATAGGAACATCCTTTAGCGAATGTACCGCAATATCTGCCCATCCATCCTGTAATGCGGTTTCAAGCTCTTTTACGAATAAGCCTTTGCCGCCGATTTTTGAGAGAGTTACATCAAGAAGCTGGTCTCCCTGAGTCGTCATGCCCGATATGCTGATTTCGGTTTGTTGGTATAATGCGCGTAGCTGGTCACGGATAAATTCTGCCTGCCACATTGCCAACGCGCTTTCACGTGATACGATCACAAGTTTTGCGGGGGCGGTTTGCGCCTGAGATACCTGATTCATTTGTTTTCCTGAATCTTTAGTTAAAAATCCGATTGTGCCGAATTCTAACATGAGCCTACTGTGTACGCCTTAACCGTATGATGTGGAAAAACCTGTTTTAAAGATGAATACCATGAACCTGCCAGCCATTCCTGCCGATCTTTCCTTTAAAGACATGCCGTTACGTGAAGATATTCGTCTGCTCGGACGTATCCTTGGTGATACATTGCGCGAGCAGGAAGGGGAGAGAACCTTTGATATAGTCGAAAACGTTCGGCGCTGCGCCGTGTTGTTCAGAAAGACCCAGGATGATCGCGATGGTCAGCAATTGGAATCAATCCTCGATGCCTTGTCCCCTCGTGATACGTTGTCGGTGGTCAGGGCCTTCAGTTATTTTTCACAACTTTCCAATATTGCTGAAGATCTGCATCACAACCGCCGCCGTCGCGCCCACTTTACAGCGGGTTCTCCCCCACAGGAAGGAAGTCTGCAACTTGCACTCGACCGGATACAAGAAAAGCATATTTCTGCTGAGACGATACAGGCTTTTTTTGATAAGGCACTAATTTCCCCTGTTCTTACAGCGCATCCAACCGAGGTGCAGCGGAAGAGCATTCGAGATTGTCAGCTGATTATTGCCAGTCTGCTATCCGATCGGGATCGGATCAATATGACTCCTGACGAACTGGCTGACAATGAAGAAGCGTTGCGCCGGTTCGTGCTGATCTTGTGGCATACCCGTATGTTGCGAACATCGAAGCTAACCGTGCCGGATGAGGTAAAGAATGGGTTGGCGTATTACCGCTATACTTTTTTCAGCGAAATACCCAAGATTTATGCCAGCCTTGAAAAACAGATAGAAGATCGTTTCGGTAAACGGTTGCACATCCCTCCGTTTCTGCGTGTTGGCAGCTGGATTGGTGGCGACCGTGATGGTAACCCATTTGTTACCCATCAGGTTATGCTGGATACAGTAATGCGTCATTCAGCTACCACACTGGAATATTATTTGTCGGAAACCCATCTTCTTGGAAAGAGACTGAGTCTTTCTACCCATTTGGTGAATGTTAGCAAGGAACTGGAGGAATTTGCCGCTCAGTCACCAGATAAAGCGGTAAGCCGTGAAGATGAGCCATACCGTCGGGCATTGATTTCCGTATATTCGCGTTTAGTCGCAACATCAAAACAGTTCGGACATCATGTCAAGCATTTGCAGCCGGTTGGTCAGAATGCCAAGCCATATGCAGATGCGCAAGAGTATATAGCTGATCTCGATATTATTATTCATTCGCTTGAGCAGCACGGCGCGTTATATCTGGCACGTGGACGAGTGGCTTGTCTTCGCCGTGCTGTAGAGGTGTTTGGGTTCCATCTTGCTCCACTCGATATGCGTCAGCATAGCGGGGTGCATGAGCAAGTGATTGGAGAGGTTCTTGCTATCGCAGGTAATTCCAATTATGCCCATCTGGATGAAGCAGGCCGCTGTAGTGTATTGATTGCTGCATTGCAGGCAGGAAAGACATTGGTCAATGAACTGGAAGGATATTCAGATACGGTAAAAAGTGAACTGCAACTGATGCAAGTCGCAGCAAAAATTCACAGTCAATTCGGGCATGTTGCGCTACCCAATTATATTATCTCCAAAACGGATGCAGTAAGCGATCTACTTGAAGTGGCTTTAATGCTGCAACAGGTTGGTTTGCTGGAAAATCGTGATCGTCTGCATGTAAATATTATTCCGCTATTTGAAACGATTGCTGATTTGCGTTCCTGTGGGAAGATTATGCATGAACTGTTTTCTCTCCCGTTTTATCGCGAATTGCTAAAAAGCCGTGGCAATACACAGGAAGTCATGCTCGGTTATTCAGATAGCAATAAAGATGGCGGCTACCTCACTGCCAATTGGGAACTATATAAAGCGGAACTGGAGCTGGTTAACGTATTTGAAAAACATGGTATTGAGCTGCGACTTTTCCACGGGCGGGGCGGCACAGTAGGACGTGGCGGAGGACCGAGCTACGAGGCAATTCTTGCGCAGCCACCAGGTAGCGTAAATGCTCAGATTCGCATTACTGAGCAGGGCGAGGTAATTGCCAGTAAATATTCCGATCATGAGATCGGAAGGCGTAATCTGGAAATTCTTATCGCTGCCACCATGGAAGCAACACTTCTGCACCCTCAGCACGACCAAAACAACAGCGTTATGCCCGAATATCTGCGAATCGGGGAGGAACTTAGTTCGGATGCTTTTGCATCCTATCGCCAATTGGTGTATGAAACTCCTGGATTCAATGATTATTTTTTTGCATCTACGCCTATACGTGAAATTGCGGAACTTAATATTGGTAGCCGACCCTCTTCGCGCAAGGCTACCAACAACATTGAGGATTTGCGCGCCATACCATGGGTCTTCAGCTGGAGCCTGAACCGCATTTTATTGCCGGGCTGGTATGGGTTTGGCAGCGCGGTTCAAAAATTTGTCGCAAGGGAAGGCGAATCCGGGTTACAGCAGTTGCAAGCTATGTATAAGAACTGGGCATTTTTCCGTGGTCTGCTTTCCAATATGGACATGGTTCTGTCCAAGACGGATATGGGCATTGCCTCACGTTATGCCGAACTGGTGCCGGATGAAACGTTGCGTCACTCCATCTTCAGTAGAATTGAAGAGGAATGGCAATGTACTGTGGATATGCTGTTTGCCATTACCGGCGCAACTACCTTGCTGGAAAGTAACCCAACCCTTGCGCGCAGCCTGGCTACAAGGACTCCATATATAGACCCGCTTAATCACCTGCAGGTGGGACTATTGCATCGCCACCGTTCCGGTGATACGAACAATCTTGTGAAGCGTGCAATTCATCTGACGATTAATGGAATTGCAGCAGGATTGAGGAATAGCGGCTAATCGGTAATGCTTGCAATGTTTGTTTGTAAATATTTTAATTATACAGTTTAGCCATATTTTTGCACAAAGTGAATGAGCGAGAGCCTGTTCTTATGTGTTTTTGAGTTAAATATAATTGTTTGATGCCAATTTCTTCGGCATCCGGATGGATCTGTTTGTATTTATCTCGGTTGTAAGCTATTTTGATGAGTTGCTACTCAGGATAAGAAACGATGACAACGCAAGACAATAAAACCTGGTCGGGGCGATTCTCCGAACCTGTTGACGAATTGGTGAAGCGTTATACTGCTTCAGTGGAGTTTGATAAGCGACTGGCGCCATTTGATATTCAGGCTTCGCTTGCTCATGCAACGATGCTTGAGGCTTGCGGTATCATTGCGACGCAGGATTTGACCGATATTCGCAGAGGCTTGATGCAGATCAAACAGGAGATTCTTGAAGGGAAATTTTCCTGGTTGCTGGATCTTGAGGATGTGCATCTTAATATAGAAAATCGCTTAACCGCGCTAGTTGGCGATGCGGGCAAGCGCTTGCATACAGGACGTTCCCGCAATGACCAAGTGGCAACAGATGTGCGCCTATATTTACGTCATGCTATTGATGAGCTGCAAGAGGGGATCCGCGATCTGCAATACTCCATACTGGATCTTGCTGCCCGGCACATTCGAACCATAATGCCGGGTTATACCCATTTGCAGGTTGCACAGCCAGTGAGTTTCGCACACCACCTGATGGCATATTTCGAGATGCTTAAGCGTGATGCGGAACGTATTGCTGATTGTCGCAAGCGAGTGAATCGTTTGCCGCTTGGTGCAGCTGCACTTGCAGGTACCAGTTATCCGATCAAGCGGGAGATGGTTGCCGAGCTTCTCGGTTTTGACGGGGTGAGTGAAAACTCGCTGGATGCGGTATCCGATCGGGATTTTATTATTGAATTTACCGCGTGTGCAGCATTAATCATGACACATTTGTCTCGCTTTTCCGAAGAACTGATCCTCTGGATGAATCCCCGGCTGGGTTTCATTGATATCGCCGATCGTTTCTGTACAGGCTCTTCAATAATGCCCCAGAAAAAAAATCCAGATGTGCCTGAGCTAGTGCGCGGTAAAACAGGCCGGGTGAACGGCAATCTTGTAAGCTTGCTAACTTTAATGAAAAGTCAGCCACTTGCCTATAATAAGGACAACCAGGAAGACAAAGAGCCCTTATTTGACAGTGTTGATACCCTAACCCAGACCTTACGTATCTTTTCTGACATGGTAAGGGGAATTACGGTCAAGCCGGATGCTATGCGTAGTGCTGCGATGCAGGGTTATGCCACGGCTACTGATCTGGCGGACTATCTTGTGAAGAAAGGTCTGCCTTTTCGCGATGCGCATGAAGCGGTTGCGCTGGCAGTACGTTTTGCTGAACAAAATAGTTGCGATCTGAGTGAATTAACGCTGGAGAAATTAAAAGAGTTTTCCCCCCTTGTTGCGGATGATGTTTATTCTGTGCTTACACTGGAAGGTTCTCTGGCCAGCCGTGATCATATCGGTGGCACAGCACCCAGGCAGGTTGAGGCAGCCATTACCAAGGCTCGCAAGGATCTGGAAGGATGAATTAAATAAAAAAAGGCGACCAGAAGGTCGCCTAAAATATGCGTCAAGCGCACGTATTTATGAATTGAGCAGCTTCTGAAGATCTCCGCTCCTATACATTTCACTGATGATGTCAGAGCCACCAATAAAATTGCCATTGACATAGAGCTGAGGAATCGTTGGCCAGTCTGAGTATTCCTTGATTCCTTGACGGATTTCTGGGTCAGAAAGTACGTCCACGCTAAATAGTCCCGTTACGCCACATGCCTTGAGAATTTGCACTACATTGGCGGAAAATCCACATTGAGGAGCCCCCGGGGTGCCTTTCATATACAGCACAATAGGGTTGCTGGTAACTTGTTGCTTGATGAGCTCTTGTACGTCCATATATACCCTCGATAATTTAGTTAATGATTAACCGAAGCATATTATCAGCACGTTTGCAGCCGGGTCAAGAATTCGCAGATTTAAAAGTAAAGCTTGATTAACAGGATGCAGGTACAGGCTGCGCAGTATTCATCAATTTATTTTTGGATGTAAAATCATGGCCATATATAAATTATCCATGTCAGTGCAGTATGCAACTGATAGGGGTAGCCTGCCCACACGCCCGCAGTTTCGTCGTTGGGTTAAAGTAGCGCAGCAGCGCAATCTTCAAATTGTCCTGCGTATCGTAGATGAACAGGAAGGCCTTGCGCTGAATTCAAAATATCGAGGCAGGAATTATGCAACGAACGTGCTTACGTTTACATATTCCGATAATGAATTTTCTCCAGGAGGCATGGATATACAGTACGGAGATATTGTAATCTGCGCGCCGGTGGTGGAGCGTGAAGCCAGTGAGCAAGGCAAGGCTTTGCAGGCGCATTATGCTCATCTTGTTATTCATGCTACCCTGCATTTGCAAGGGTATGACCATGAAAGTGAACATGATGCAGTACGGATGGAGGCATTAGAGAGCAAGTTGATGGAAAAATTAAAATATGCCAATCCATATTGAAGGATGCCCTTCGGTACGGGTGTTTCTACTATTTTAAAGATGCGGCATATTGATTTGAATGCAGAAAATCTCCTGGTGCAGACGGGAATGGGCAGGGTGCAACAAGTTTGTTTGCAGTTAACGTGATAATATCCACAATTTCATACCTTCATTAACTTAAAGGAATTCTGCATGTTCTCCAATCAAAATACCATTGCTCATGCTGACCCTGAATTATGGGTGGCGATCCAGAGTGAAAGTCGCCGTCAGGAAGATCACATTGAACTGATTGCATCGGAAAATTACACCAGCCCGGCAGTGATGGAGGCTCAGGGGAGCAAGCTGACGAACAAATACGCTGAAGGATATCCAGGAAAGCGTTATTACGGCGGATGTGAATATGTGGATATAGCGGAGCAGCTGGCGATTGACCGTGTGAAAGCTTTATTTGGTGCAGAATACGCCAATGTGCAACCCCATTCCGGTTCACAAGCCAATCAGGCGGTTTATATGTCGGTGCTTAAGCCTGGGGACACCATCCTTGGGATGTCGCTTGCACATGGCGGTCATCTGACCCATGGCTCATCGGTAAACGTGAGTGGCAAATTATATCGCGCTATCGCTTACGGCTTGAATGAAAATGAAGAAATTGACTACGATGCAGTAGAAAAACTGGCCCAGGAGCATAAGCCCAAGATGATCGTTGCGGGTGCTTCTGCTTACGCACTGGTGATTGACTGGAAGCGGTTTCGCGCCATAGCGGACAGCGTGGGCGCATATTTGTTCGTGGATATGGCACATTACGCAGGTTTGATTGCTGCTGGCTGTTATCCCAGCCCGGTTGGAATAGCCGATTTTGTTACCAGTACTACGCATAAGACTTTGCGCGGTCCGCGGGGAGGAATTATCCTGGCCAAGGCAGAATTTGAGAAGCCACTGAATTCCACGATATTCCCAGGAATTCAGGGAGGACCTCTGATGCATGTGATTGCTGCCAAGGCTGTAGCGTTTAAGGAAGCAATGAGCAAGGAATTCAGGGAATACCAGAAACAGGTGATTGACAATGCCAGGGTAATGGCGAAGGTGCTGCAGGAACGCGGTTTGCGTATCGTGTCCGGTCGTACCGATTGTCATATGTTTTTGGTAGACCTGCAATCTATGAATATAACCGGCAAGGAAGCTGAAGCGGTGCTGGGTCGTGCCCATATTACTGTCAATAAGAATGCAATTCCTAATGATCCACAGAAACCTTTTGTTACCAGTGGAATTCGGATTGGCAGTGCGGCTATGACTACTCGCGGTTTTAAGGAGCTGGAGGCAGAACAGCTTGCGCATTTGGTCGCAGATATTCTGAATGCGCCTAATGATGATGTGGTGATTGTACGAGCAGTAGCAGGGGTGAATGAATTATGCGTGAAATTTCCGGTATATGGATAAACCGTACCAGAAATAAAGCGTGCAAGAAAGGAACCGTGGTTTCGCGATTTTTTTGTTTGAGCCGCGTCCTGATGTTGAGTACCTCAATCCATGCTGTGTTTGTCTGGAGCATTTTCAATGTTCTTGTGCGGGCTGGTATCAGGTTTGACCGTGTGATAGCTTGTTTCAGGAAAAATAGGTCGGTTGTATAATGCAAGCAAGTATATATGTTGTCCGAACAGGATAGCAGGTGGATGGCAGTTGCTCTGCAACTGGCTGAGCGCGGCCTGTATACCACCTGTCCGAATCCAAGGGTTGGCTGCGTGCTGGTTCGCGATGGCCAGATTGTCGGGGAAGGATGGCATAGGTATGCAGGAGAGCCACATGCCGAGATACATGCTTTGCATGCCGCCGGTCAATCTGCGCGTGGGGCAACTGCCTATGTTACGCTGGAACCCTGTAGCCATCATGGACGTACTCCTCCCTGCGCCGATGCCCTGGTGAGTGCGGGAGTCAAGCGGGTGGTGGCCGCAGTCAAAGATCCGAATCCGCAGGTAGCAGGTCAGGGTATGAATAAGCTGCGCGCTGCAGGTATCGAGATTGATTGCGGGTTAATGGAAAACGTAGCCCGTGAATTGAATATCGGTTTTTTTTCGCGTATGTCACGCGGATTACCCTGGTTACGAAGCAAAATCGCCATGAGTCTGGATGGGCGCACAGCGTTGAGGAATGGCGCAAGCCAGTGGATATCCTGCACAGGTTCACGGCAGGATGTACAGCGCTGGCGCGGGCGCTCCTGCGCGGTGCTTACCGGAATTGGAACGGTACTGGCGGATGATCCCCGCCTTACTCTGCGCGAACCACAGCTGACCGCGCAGGAATCTGAAAATGGTAACCGTAAGACCCGATCTGTTTCGGGTTCTCTTCGTGTAGTGCTGGATAGCCGACTTCAGTTGCCGGTCACCGCTCGTATTTTGCACGGTGGCAATGTGCGGGTTTACACGGTGACGCATGATTCACAGAAAATTGCTGCCCTTGAAAAAGTGGGGGCGCAAGTTGTTGTGTTGCCAGATGTCAGTGGCCGTGTGGATTTAAATGCAGCCTTGCGTGATCTGGCTGCAAATGGCTGTAACGAAGTACTGGTCGAGGCGGGGGCGGTTTTGAATGGTGCTTTGCTTCAGGCTGGGCTTGTGGATGAATTATTGATTTATGTGGCACCTCAGCTGCTGGGGGATATGGCTCGTGGCATAGCGGAATTGGGTGAATTGACCAGATTGGATCAACGCATAGAGCTCGAATGGCAGGATGTGCGAAATGTCGGCATGGATTTGCGTATCCTGGCTCGTGTGAAGCGCAAATAAAAAATACCAGGTAGTGACCATTCCGTTGTTACAGGGAAAATTCATTCGATTACTCAGGTTCATGATTTTTGCAACTTAAATATAAACGTTCCTTTTAGAATCTGGCTGAAGTTAATTTAGTTTCCTGCCTTAGAGAAAAACTGTACGAAATGACTTTTGCATTTGACGGGAATGCGTGTTCTGACTGCGTGATGGTGTACATATTGGCGGGCATAGGATTCATTAGGTCAAGCTTCTGTCATGATGTACAAATAGTTTGCCGGATGGGCGTTCATAAAATGACTGGCATACCTGATATGCCGAAGTTATACCGAAACGGGAGAAATTTCTGTATTTAGTATCAGGTGGCCCGTAAAAATATTGATCCGGCCTTATAAAGATTGAACTTTTAAGTATTCGGTGTCTCCAAACGAGCATGGAAAAAGAAGACGCGCGATACCAAACGCTGGAACAGTTGCACGAGAGGCGAAAGCAAGTCATCCGGCTGCACAAAA